>NZ_JAQWXX010000102.1 GCF_029254265.1 Algoriphagus sp.
CGAATTAATCGCTCCCAGAACAAAGACACCATCTTCAATAATCTAATCATCAGAATGGTAAAAGCAGATAAAATGTATATCTCAAATATGATATGATGTTAAGCGGACACCTCTATCAAAAAATTAATAACCTATAAAGATTTATTGTGTGTTGAATTCTAAAAAAGACCAGCTCAATGAGTTGGTCTTTTTTTAGATTCTATTCACCATGCTTTGGCATAGTCAAATCACCTTTCAACCCGGATTATGCATTAGAATCTGTAATGAGAGCTCAAACCGCAAGAAAATCAAGTATTTAGCGAATGAGGCATAGCACCGCTACGGTGATTGAGCTAAATGCAGCAAAGCGATTGATTTTGAAGCGGTTTGGGCTCGTAATAGGAATTCTAATGCATATTTCGGGTTCAATGGCCTAGAGAAAAATAGTCGTCATAAAAGATAAATCTTTATGGCACTTAGCCACCAAAAAGGAGAAGATTAGGGCAATTTTTTATGGCGAAAATAAACGATTAACCGCAGTCCGGGAAGCCTCTTTTCCGAAGGCTCTTCTTTTTGCGTGGATTGTGTTGAAAACTCTTTACGTTACAAGCCATTAAAGTATCATCAACGTATCAATATGTATCATATCGTATCGAACCCCCTCTGGGCGTAGTCAAATCATTGCGTTGGACTACATCTAGTCCAATCCATTATCCTACTACTCCCAGAGGAGCTTAATTATCTAAATCTCTTGACGAGCTAACCATTAATTCCGTAAATTCAAGAAAAAAACCATAGCAAACCTCACTTTAAACAACAAATCATTGGAAAAGTATTTCGGTTTATTGAAAGGTTTGGATAATCTTTCCAAGAAAAAACTGATCATTAAATTGACTGAATCTCTCGATGTAAAAGAAGAGAAGGTTGATTTTCGAGCACTTTTTGGAGCGTGGAATGATGATAAAGATTCCGATGAAATCATTAAAGAGATCAGAGAATCTAGAATAGAAAAAGCAGAAAATGCTGGTTTCGAATGAAGTACCTTTTAGACACAAATATTTGCATCCATTTTTTAAGAGGTAAGTATGGATTGATAGAAAAGTTTGAACAGTTAGGGACTTACCGTTTTGAAATTTGGCATTGGTTTGATGAAAAATTGCCAAATGGAATCGCTGAATATGCTATCTAAATTTAAACTATGGCTACAAAATCAAATAAAGCATTTAATAATCTACCTATTCTTCCTCCAAAACAATCTCTGGTGGAAACAATTGCTATTTTAAAACAGGAAAGTAAATCAGCAGTTGCTTTGGCAGAATTAAAGGGTCTTACAAACACTTTACCCAATCCAAATATTCTTATCAATGCGGTTATTTTAAAAGAAGCACAAGCTAGTTCTGGAATTGAAAATGTAATCACAACTCAAGACAAACTTTACCAAGCTTTATACGCCAAATCTGCTAAGCCTGACGTAGCAACCAAAGAGGCTTTACGATACAGGGAAGCACTTATCATGGGCACTCTCTTAATCAAAGAAAAGGGTTTTCTGAATACGAACGGAATAATTACCAACAGAAAGAATTGGAAGAAAATAATGCAGGTCTAAGAAAACTCCCAGGAACGGCATTAATCAACGACTTGACAAATGAAATAATTTATACTCCTCCTGATAATTTTGATACGATCAATGATTTGATGAAAAATTTGGAAGAATATCTGAATAAAGATGCAGATGATATTTCACCATTAATCAAGTTAGCCATTCAACATTATCAATTTGAAAGCATCCACCCTTTTTATGATGGAAACGGTAGAACTGGTAGGATTATCAATGTTTTGTATTTGATTTTAAAAGGAATGTTAAACGAACCTGTTTTGTATCTGAGTTCTTATATTATCCAAAACAAAGGAGATTATTACCGATTATTACAGGAGGTTCGGACTAAAAATAACTGGGAAGATTGGATTCTTTATATGCTCAAAGGCATAGAACAGACAGCTCAAAGCACCATTAAGCAAATCAACCAAATCAATCTACTTTTCAACGAAACACAAAAATTGGTGCAGGAGAAATTACCTAGAATCTATTCGAAAGATTTGATAGAACAGCTTTTTATCCATCCGTACTGCAAAATTGAGTTTTTAGTGGAAAATCTAAAACTGAATAGAAAAACCGCTGGAAGTTATTTAAAAAACCTTGAAGAGTTAGGGGTTTTGGCAGCAGAGATCAAAGGAAAAGAAGTGATTTACGTGAACATCAAGCTTTATAAATCGCTAAAAAAAGGATTATGAGAACGTGGGTAAACTTTACTCACGTCTACAAAACGTGGTTAAAAAACAGCAAAAAATGGACACGTTTAAAAAGCGTGGGACATTTTGGGGTATTTAATAATCAACTATATACCTAATTCTTATTTACTAAATTTCTTAATCCTTTACTCAAGTCTCAGAGATTTCCCGAATTTCTTTAATGGATATCAGCTTACCATAGTGCTTGGCTATTATCCGAAGACAGGTGGGGCCACAGTCTTTGGAGTCGGGCTGCTTGTAGTAAGGGAAAGACTTTATCAAGGTTGATTTAGTTATTTAAGTACAAAAGTAAAAATCTACAGGTTTTAATAATTAGCGAATTTGACAACTATTTTTCGATGTGAATAACCTTATAAATCACCTCCCCATCCAAAGTCCTGCCTTCAACCTGGATTCGGAATCGGTTAATCCCATAAGGAACTTTGACTTGCACTTGATAAACTCCGTCCTGAGTTTCCGCCAGCGGATCCCAATAAATAGTTGGCTTTTTAATTAGGTATCGATCTGGTGAAGGTGACTTTTGGAACTCAGGAAAAGCGGTAAAACCCGGAATAGTGAAAAACTGAAAGCCTTCGGAATTGAATTTGGTCTGCTCTTGAGGCTTTGTCCTAGATCCCTTTATGGTTTCTACCATGATCACACCAGCATAACCGGCCATTCCGAATATGGTAGAATTAAATGTATACACTTTTATAGACTTTAATTCTGTCGGAAAATACGTTTCTAAAATCTCAAATGGAACTTGAGCTCCGTCAACAATTAATAAAGGTGGCCCAGTTTTTTGCCCAGAATTATAATTTCCAATTCTTTCTCCCCGAATATTAAGCCGTTGATTTATAGCTTCTGGAGTCATTGTCGCCAATTCCTTCTCATTTACTTCCCGATCTGGGATACCGTATCCGTAATTTCGCTCTGCCATGGTCTCTCTCTCCCGAGTTTCCTCTTTGACAAACTCTTCCATAAGAATAAAATCCCCAGATACATCCAAGAAGTACTCATCAGAAGGAATAGGGGTTTTCTGATAGTTTAGTGTATAAAATTTGGAATTGAATTCAGGCTTTTCTATTTCAAAAATCTCCACAGTCCCAAAGGGCTTAAGCGCTTTATTAACAGCGGCAATTGCTATTTGGGCAGTATCTTGAAAAGTCAAACCCGTTACCCAAAAATTACCCAGGGAGTCTGGCAATACTTGACCAAAGTCTTCCAAGTCTCCTTGCACTACGGTGATGGGACTGATCAGCGGTTGACGCTTATTGTCCGTCTTAAATTTTCCCTGAATGGATACTCCATACTCTACAGGGTAGTTGAAGCTACTCTGTAAGGTGTCAGGTAAGTCCTCGGCGAATGACTCAATAGCTTGATCAAGTCGAATTTCTTGATTCATCTGTATCACTTGGACAGGATCCGAAATGGAAAATATAAACTCAGCCTCAATTGGATTCTCGAACTCGTCAAGGAACTCCAATTTCAAATCCATCACTTGATAGTTCAAGGAATCAGTAAGAGTTATGTCAGAATTTACATCGATAGTGCCTTGGGGAAATATAGATTCATCAGTTTCCAATTCTGGTCTAAATCCCTGCTCCATTACTATAAGAGGAAAGACAAACTGATCGCCTTCAGGAAAATTGTGATTCCAATGAGTATACGCTCGGATCATGTAATCCCCAGGTTTCATATTCTTAGGTAAGACCATCCCACCAGAGATTTTACCTTTTTGGATTGCGAAATCGGCCGATTGAATGACCTCGGAATTTTCCTGTAGAATATCCACATGTACCAATCGGCTTAGCGAATCAGCCAGAAATGCCTCTTTATAAAGCATACGCCCACCGATCCAAGCTGTTTCACCGGGATAATAGTACGGCTTGTTCATCGCAATCCAGACTTTTTCACGAAGGCGGTTGACTTTGAGTTCGGATTTGAAAACCGACATTTCTGCTTGTGGCTCAACAGCCACAAAATCAGCCCCAAGCGTAAAGTCATGAGGTAAAGTCCTTGCCACCCCTTTTCTCCCAAAATAGCCAAAAACAACAAGCTGAGTGGGATTAATTAGATTACCTTTTCGATCAATATCATAAAACCCATCTGGAGCTTTTATCCAACTGATGGGATGGTAAATATTCTTATAGTAATCATTTGACCATTTCTTGTCCAAGTGATGGATTTCCATCCTGTTTGGTAGAAAAATCCTATAATTCCCGTCTCCTATCGGCCTCCTTAGGATGGAAGTATTTTTAACTGGCAAAATAGTTTTATTAAGCTCTTCAATAAAATTGTCCGTTATCCTCCGATCCAATCCACCAGAGGCCACTTCAAACATCGCAAAGTAACTTGAGTCGGGTGAATTGAGCAGAATGGATTGGTTGAGATGAACTAAAGAACCTAGATAATTGGATTGTCTTGCATTTGCCCAACTTGAGTTTTTTTCTGAACCGGATTGAATCAAGGGTTTGTAAAATACCTGACCGTAGAAACTTGAACCACTTCGCATCATTCGAAAATCTTGAAGGTAATATTCAATTTCGTAGCCGAGTGCATGATTGTTGATTATCAATGGCTCCTGTGCTGAAGCCTGAAGATAATTAAGTCCCTTTTTTACTTTGATTTTTTCAAAATCTATGACCCAGGGGTTCAGAATTTCAATCTTTGATTTATAGGGATCATCGGAAACTGCCAAAAATATATCCTCAAACTTCTTAAGGTCTCTTTCCCAAGACTTATCCCGCTTGGCTTTTAGCTCAATTTCAGAAAGATTTGACTCGTTAAATGAAAGCTCAAAAATCACTTCCACTTTGCTTTTTCCCTCAAAAGAAACCGTTTTGACCTCCGTCACATAGCCCACAAATGAAGCGACCAGTTCGATCTGAGCAGGGAAATCACCGGATAAGCTAAACTTTCCGGCTTCATCGGTCGCGATTCCCCGCGTGGTATTATTGACAAAGACATTGGCAAAAGGAAGCGGAAGGCCAGAGCCTTTTTCCACCACAATACCGGTTATTGTTTGACTCTTTAGCGTCAAGGTGAAGCACCAAAAAAGAACTGCCAAAAAAACTCTCATCTTGAAAAAAATCACACCATTAAATCATAAGTAGAATATAAAAAGAAAATACGAGTCACAATAGACTTAGTTTACACCTACGACAAGTTATTTGTTTTTTGGATTAAAAAAATGGTTTTCACACCCTGTTTATTAGTCATTTTTCTTGCCCATTATTTTTCCAAGCGCGGAAAGCTTGAATAATAGAAAAAGATAATAGAATTGTCTGCAATGATGCCAATAAAAAGATGAAAGCAGGATAAGAATTTTGAAGACAATGGTTAAGCAAAATTTCAAATCGACTTCCTAATTTGCTCCGAAGGAGCCAAACCATTCATGACCCTGTACGAAGTGCAGGGTATCCATAGAATTCCCTTCCATTAAGCCCTAAAGGGGCGAAACTTCAGCGATTCGTCCCTTCAGGGCTCCTTATTTTGTTGTCATTTTACCCCTGGCTATACCGTGAGTTATGAATTATTTTGATTTTTCGGATCTAAGACTACCAAATTTTGACCTCCCTATCTACCAATCAACATAATTAGCTTACTGGTGTAAAAGCGGATAAACATCAAAGAGAATCGGGACTTCTAATTACACCACTGAAGAAGTCGGGTATTTATCGAATGGAAGACTTAATCCGAGATCAGGTATTTATTTTGAAATGAGTCAATGAAAATGATGATATTTCAAAACCTCCAATTAATATAGCGGGTTGTTTGAAAACTCATGGCTGACAAATCCAATCGCGCACTGCTCTTTATCTTTATTACGATCCTGGTCGATGTGATTGGATTGGGAGTAATCATTCCAGTCGTTCCAAAATTAATTGAGGACTTGACTGGCGAAGGGCTTAGCGAAGCTTCACGGTACGGAGGTTGGTTGATTTTTTCATTTGCAGCGATGCAATTCCTTTTTTCGCCAATTATGGGAGGGCTTTCGGATCGATTTGGTCGAAGACCTGTTTTGCTCTTTTCCTTATTTGGGTTGGGTGTTGATTACATTTTCCATGCATTTGCTCCGACTTTATTCTGGTTGTTTGTTGGCCGCCTGATCGCCGGGATGTTTGGAGCGAGTTTCACCACAGCCACCGCATATATCGCAGATATCAGTACTCCGGAAAAGCGTGCCCAAAACTTCGGTTTGATTGGGGCTGCTTTTGGACTGGGATTTATAATTGGTCCAGTCATTGGCGGTTTGGCTGGAGCGGAATTTGGCCCCAGAGCACCATTTCTGGTTGCAGCAGGACTTTCTTTAGTGAATGTTTTGTATGGAGTATTTGTGCTTCCGGAGTCACTTCCAGAGGACAAAAGACGTGCCTTTAATTGGAAACGAGCGAATCCAATTGGTTCATTAAAGCAATTGAAAAAGTATCCAGTAGTCTCAGGCTTGGTGGTTTCTCTGGTCCTAATTTATTTGGCCGGACATGCAGTTCAGAGTAACTGGGCCTATTATACCATGTTTAAGTTTGAATGGGATGAAGCTATGGTAGGCTATTCACTTGGGGCAGTGGGACTTCTGGTCGCATTAGTGCAGGGAGGTCTGATTCGAATTGCAATTCCCAAACTAGGTCCGTCACTGGCAGTTTACATTGGGATTGGGCTTAATGCAGTTGGCTTACTCTTTTTTGGAATGGCCTCAGCAGGTTGGATGATGTTTGTTTTCTTGGTGCCCTATTGCGTAGGAGGGATTTCCGGACCGGCATTGCAGGGAATTATTTCGAGTCAAGTTCCATCCAACGAGCAAGGAGAATTACAGGGCGCATTAACTAGTCTGGTGAGTTTGACTGCCATCGTTGGGCCTGTTATGATGAATAGTATTTTTGCCTATTTTTCTTCGGATCAAGCTCCGATTTACCTTCCAGGAGCATCGTTTTACCTTGCTTCTTTTTTGACAGTCATCAGCTTATTTTTCGCTTATCGGGTGCTTTCTACGCGATTGATAAATGCAGGCTAACTCCAAAGATCCAACTTAATTCAAGTAATTGGAGATCAGTATTGATGTGAATTCTTTTTGTGGAAAAGCCGAATTGGGATTTTGCTCCACTTTTAAGAGGTAAAATAATTTTTATGGGATTTTGCTCCACTTTTTGAGAAATCAACTTTACCGAATAGGTTGGTTAAGGAGCTTAGTACCCGTATTTAAGCCTAATTATGCCAAAAATAGCGTTTTGCTTTGCCTCTTAAATCCTTTTTAATCAAGAATATACCCCACGAAAAAAAATTGAAATTTTCATGATTTTATTGGGTTGAATGAAAGTTTTGGCTACTTTTAAATTAAAGTGGGAAAAAGTGGGGGAAAGTGGTAGAATGTGTAATGCATTTTATTACTTTTGTCTTTACCACTTATATCAATCATAAGTACCAAAGCAAATGTTCAATAGTCAATACGATTGTAAGCTAGACCCGAAAGGACGTTTGGTATTGCCAGCCAAGATCAAGGCGGCGATTCCAGAGGCCAATGGTTCTGCGCTTATGCTTCGGATGGCAGAGGACAAATGTTTGGCACTGTATCCGATAGTGGAATACAAAAAGCTGGAAAATCAAATCAAATCGCTCTCCATCAACAATGCAGAGCAGCGAATGCTCCAGCGGTCATTTTTCATCAGCAGCGTGGAGGTAGAGCTTGACAGCGCAGGAAGATTGCTGATTCCAAAGGTATTTCAGAATTATGCTAGTCTTGAAAAGGAACTGGTAGTAGTTGGTATGGGATCTCGAATCGAAATCTGGAATCCTGATACCTACCTGCAGCATATTATTTCTGATCCTGCGGACTTGTCAAGTTTAATGGAAAAATATCTCTCATAAGCCATGGCAACGTCTGTTTATCATATTCCAGTCATGCTCGCCCAATGCACTGAAGGATTGGCTATTGATCCCAACGGGATTTATGTCGATGTGACTTTTGGTGGCGGCGGACATTCGCGAGAGATTTTGAGGCATTTGGATAAAGGCCATTTATATGGATTCGATCAAGATGCAGATGCTGAAGCAAATATTCCTGCCAGCGACAACTTCACTTTTGTGGCGGCAAATTTCAGAGATCTGAAAAAATACCTTCGTCTCTATGGAGTATCCAAGGTAGACGGGATTTTGGCTGATCTAGGGATTTCTTCACATCAGATCGATGAGCCTTCGAGAGGATTCTCAACACGATTCAGTGGAGATCTGGATATGCGAATGAATCAAGCTGCTGAGATTTCGGCAAAAGAAGTTTTGAATACTTACGATGAAGGTAGGCTTCATAAGATTCTAGGGATCTACGGTGAGATCAAAAATGCTAAAACTTTGGCGCAAGCTATCGTCTCTGAGCGGGCATCTTCACCATTTGAGACTACGGAAGGCTTTACCGCATTTTTGAAAAAGTACGCACCAAGAGGGAAAGATTTTAAGTACTACGCTCAGGTATTTCAGGCTTTGCGTATCGAAGTGAACGATGAAATAGGTGCTTTGGAAGACTTGCTGATGAATGCCTTGGAAGTTTTAAAGCCCGGAGGAAGGTTGGTAGTGATGAGCTATCATTCTCTGGAAGACCGCTTGGTGAAAAACCTGATGATCAAAGGCAAATTTCAAGGTGAGGTAGAAAAGGATTTTTACGGGAATCTGATACGTCCACTTGAACCTTTGACAAGAGGAGCAATAGTGGCAGATGAGGAAGAAGTAGCTGCTAATCCAAGAGCAAGAAGTGCTAAACTCAGAATCGCAAAACGAACCGGAAAATGAGTCAGAACACATTCAGGAAGAAATTGAAGAAAGGCAATGCTACCAAAAGTAGCAGTCCTGGAAAATCTATTTTCACTTGGATCGAAGAGAAGCTGGATGTCACTGGGATTCTTGGAGAAGGTGTTCCGGTACAATTTGTCCCTCCAATTGGATTTGTGGCCTTATTGGCATTGATCTATATCTGGGGAAATCACCGGGCTGAAAACATGGTCCGCAAAATCGAAAAAGCGCAGCAGGAAGTAGAAGATCTGAGAGCAGATGTGACCACTCTTGAGGCTGAAGTCATGCTTTCGAGTATGCAGTCTGAAGTGGCCAAACGAGTTGCTAACCAAGGAATAGAAGAATTGAATCATCCTCCTATAAAAATCGAGGTAGAGAAGTGAATGTAAAACAATCCATATTGATCCGAGTGCGGGTGGTATTCATCCTAATCGCTTTGACAGCAGCGGCAATCCCTTATCGGATTACCAAGTTGCAGTTGAAGGATGGAGACGTATGGAGAGAAAAAGCAGAGACTATCAATTTTCAATACCGTGAGGTGCCGGCCACTAGAGGAAATATCTATGCCGGAGACGGGAGCCTTTTGGCGACTAGCTTGCCGTTTTACCGAATAGCGATTGATCCCACTATTGCAAAAAATGATCTTTTTAATTCTGGGATCGATTCATTGGCTAATAAACTTTCGGCTTTTTATAAAGATAAGTCAGCTGCTGCATACAAGCGAATGATCAAAGATGCCCGCTTGGACAACAAGCGTTATTTGGTTTTGAACAGAAAACAGGTCGGCTATCAGGGTATGCAGTTGATGTCTAAATGGCCAATTTTTAGAGAAGGTCGATTGGGTGGTGGAGTTATTTTTGAAAAAGTAGAAAAGCGCTACCGTCCTTTTAATTCACTTGCCAGCCGTACAGTTGGATTTTTGAATGAGGACGAATACGGAGCAGGAATTGAATACAGTTTTAATTCCTATTTGAAAGGCACTGACGGAAAAGCCTTGTTTCAACGATTGGCCGGAGGGAGTTGGAAGCCTGTTTTTGATGCTGAGGATGTCAAGCCAGAGGATGGCTATGATGTGATTACCACCTTGGATGTCAATATTCAGGATGTGGCTGAGACGGCACTTTTACGTCAATTGATTGACCGGAATGCAGCCTTTGGCTCAGTGATCGTAATGGAAGTTAAGACTGGTCAGATTAAAGCTATCTCGAATCTTCAGCGAAACAAAAGCGGAAATGGCTATGGAGAAAACTACAATTTCGCTATTGGAGATCAAGGGAATACTGAGCCGGGGTCCACTTTCAAGTTGCTTTCGATGTTGGCGCTATTGGAAGAAAATAAAATCAGTCTGGATGATAAAGTCGAGACGGGGAATGGGGTACACCTATTTTATAACCGAGCTATGCGTGATGCCAAAAATGGCGGATACGGGACCCTGACTGTAAGAGAAGGATTTGAGAAATCCTCAAATGTGGCTATTTCCAAACTAGTAGATCAGTACTTTGGATCGAGCCCTTCTAAGTTCATGGCGTATATCGAAAAGGCTGGCTTGAATCAGCCCCTAGGTTTCCAGCTTGCTGGAGAAGGAAAGCCATTTTTCAAAAAGCCCGGTGCTAAGGATTGGTACGGTACGTCCCTTCCTTGGATTTCTATCGGCTATGAATCCAAGTTAAATCCGCTTCACACTTTGGCACTATATAATGCTGTCGCAAATGGTGGGAAGATGATGAAGCCTTACATCGTCAAGGCCGTATCGAAAGGAAATACAATTCAGGAAAGCTATGGGCCGGAGGTAATGCGAAAGCAGATTGCCTCTGAAAAAACCATCAAGCAGCTTCAAGAGCTTTTGGAAGGAGTGGTAAGTCGAGGAACTGCAAAGAACATCTCAAACGCGGATTATAAAATCGCTGGAAAAACCGGTACTGCCCAGAAATTGATCAACGGACAATACACAAAAAAGTACTATACCAGCTTTGCCGGGTACTTTCCGGCAGACAGCCCGAAGTACAGCATGATCGTAGTAATCGATAGTCCAGAGGGCTTTGCTGCTTACGGAGGGGATGTTTCCGCGCCAGTGTTTAAAGAAATCGCTGATCGAATTTATGCACTTGACCTAGACTTGAATCCTGGAAGTAAGGAGCGTTTGGCACAACTGGAAGAACTAGGATCGCCTTATGTACAAGCAGGAAAGGCGGAGGAATTACAGGAGATTTTTACCGAACTAGGTCTGAAGGCCTCAGCAATGAACGAAGAGGAGTGGGTGAAAACAGTCTCCAACGGCAGCAATGTTCAGATGCAGATTAATGATACTGACAAGCCAATTATTCCAGACGTATCCGGGCTTTCGCTCAGGGATGCGCTATTCATTTTAGAGAATAAAGGCCTTCAAGTGAATTATTCCGGAAAAGGAAGAGTAAAAGCCCAATCCATTGCTCCAGGAACTCAATTAGTAGGAAACGTAACCATAAATCTTGTCTTAGGCTAATGAAAGTGTTAAAGGACATATTGTATAAGGTATCCCTCACTTCTACTACCGGAGATATGGAAGTTATGGTGAAAGACCTTGCCTTTGATAGCCGGCAGGTTGGTACGGGGACAGCTTTTGTCGCAGTTCCTGGTACCCAAGTGGATGGTCATGATTTTATTGATAAAGCCCTTGAATCAGGTGCTAAAGTTATTGTTTGCCAAAAGCTTCCGAATACTCTAAAAGAGGGTGTGACTTATGTGGAGGTTGTTAATTCGGCCAAAGCACTTGGCATCATGGCAAGTAATTTCTTTGATAACCCATCCGAGAAAATCAAAGTAGTTGCGATTACCGGTACTAATGGGAAAACAACTACAGTGACCTTGCTTTATCAGCTATTCATGCGAATGGGTTACAGCACAGGCCTGCTTTCCACAGTGGAAAATAAGATCAAAGAAACGGTAATTCCAGCTACGCATACTACTCCTGATGCAATCAGTGTTCAGGCTTTGCTTCGCAAAATGGTAGATGCAGGTTGCAGTCATTGTTTTATGGAGGCAAGCTCTCACGCGATTGTACAGGAGCGAATCGCCGGTTTGAAATTAACTGGAGCGGCGTTTACTAATATATCCCATGATCACCTAGATTATCATGGCAGCTTCGATGAATACATCAAAGCCAAGAAAAAACTATTCGACGACCTTCCTAAGGATGCCTTTGCTTTAGTAAATGGGGATGATAAGAGAGGTGCGGTTATGCTTCAAAACTGTCGTGGAACACACCAAACTTTCGCTTTGAAATCGCAAGCAGACTTCAAGGCAAAAATCATTTCCAATACGCTGGAAGGGTTAGAGCTCGATATCAATGGAAAATTGACATGGTTCCGAATGATCGGGGCCTTCAACGCTTACAATCTTCTCGTGGTACTTGGTGTCGCTGAACTTCTTGGTGAGGATGAGGATGAAATCTTATTAGAACTATCAGCTATTCGAGGAGCAAAAGGGCGTTTTGACCGGATAGCAATCGGAGGCATTATCGCCATCGTGGATTATGCACATACCCCTGATGCTTTGGATAATGTCCTCAAAACTATCAATGGAGTGCGAACCGGAGTGGAGCAATTGATTACTGTGGTAGGCTGTGGTGGAAACAGAGATAAGACAAAGCGACCTGTAATGGCAAAGATTGCTGTTCAGGAAAGCAACAAAGTCATTCTCACTTCTGATAATCCGCGATTTGAGGATCCAAATGAAATTCTAAAAGAAATGCAAGCTGGGGTAGGTCCTTCTGAAATCAGAAAATGCCTAACCATCGAGGACCGTCGTGAAGCAATAAAGACAGCATGCATGCTTTCGCAAAAAGGAGATATCATTCTTATCGCCGGAAAAGGCCATGAGGATTACCAAGAGATAAAAGGAGTGAAGCATCATTTTGATGATGCTGAAGTAGTGACAGAATTCTTACAACAACTGACCAAGAACTGAAATGCTTTATCCAATTTTTGATTATTTAGACCAAGTGCTTGACATCCCGGGAACGGGTGTGTTTCGGTATATTTCTTTTCGAGCTGGAATGGCGGCGGTTTTTTCATTGCTGATTACAATCACTTTTGGACACCACATCATTAATTGGATTCGGAATAAGCAAATAGGTGAAACGGTCCGGGACTTAGGATTGGAAGGGCAAGCGCAGAAGAAGGGTACACCTACTATGGGTGGAATAATGATCATAGCCGCTATTCTAATTCCCACACTGCTTTTTGCCAATCTCAATAATATCTACATCATCCTTTTGCTGATCACTACGGTTTGGTTAGGAGGAATAGGCTTTGTAGATGATTACATCAAAGTATTCAAAAAAGATAAGGAAGGCCTAAAAGGAAGATTCAAAATCGTGGGTCAGATTGGAATCGGAATCATTGTAGGAACTACCCTTTATTTCCACGAGGATGTGGTGATCAGAGAATTTACAAATCCTGTCTCCATTGATGAAGGAGTCGTAGAAACCCCCGCATTTCAAGATGTGAAAGTGGCAAAAACCACAATCCCTTTCACCAAAAACAATGAGCTGAACTACGAGACATTGCTTGGATTCCTTGGTGAAGCGATGACCCCATTGCTTTATGTTTTTGTGGTGACATTCATCATTACCGCTGTTTCCAATGGAGCTAATATCACAGATGGAATTGATGGATTAGCCGCTGGGACTTCTGCTATTATCGGTCTTACGATTGCGATTTTTGCCTATATCTCTGGTAACGCCATTTTCTCCCAATACCTGAACGTCATGTATATCCCCAACTCCGGGGAGCTTGTGATTTTTGCATCAGCATTTATTGGCGCTTGCGTGGGATTCCTTTGGTACAATGCCTATCCCGCTCAGGTTTTTATGGGCGATACCGGAAGTTTGATGCTGGGGGGAGTGATAGCAGTATTGGCATTGACACTTCGCAAAGAGCTTTTGCTTCCATTGATGTGTGGCATCTTCCTTTTGGAAACTACCAGCGTAATGATTCAGGTGAGCTATTTCAAATACACTAAGAGAAAATACGGAGAGGGCAGAAGAGTATTCTTAATGTCTCCGATCCATCACCATTATCAAAAGAAAAATATTCCCGAGGCGAAAATCGTCACGAGATTTTGGATTGTCGGCATTTTGCTCGCAGTCATCACACTAGCCACTTTGAAACTTAGATAGGATAATACATGAAACTAATAGCCATCCTTGGAGCCGGAGAAAGCGGAATGGGAGCAGCAATGCTTGCCAAGGTGAAAGGCTATGCCGTTTTCGTTTCTGAGTTTGGGAAGATCTCCGAAGCCAATAAAGCAACTCTAAATGTTGCGGGAATTGAATTTGAAGAAGGGAAACATACTGACGAAATCATCCTAAATGCAGATTTAATTATCAAGAGTCCCGGGATTTCTCCTAAAGTATCAATTGTACAAAAAGCATTTGAAGAAGGAATCGCAGTTATCGATGAGTTGGAGTTTGCACAGCGATTCAGTGCAGGAAGGGTAATTGCAATCACGGGAACGAACGGAAAAACTACCACGACACTCCTCACTTACCATCTTTTGAAATCCGCAGGTTTGGATGTAGGATTGGCTGGAAATGTCGGTAAAAGCTGGGCTGCTCAATTAGTGGATATTGATCACGAATGGTGGGTGATCGAGTGTAGCAGCTTTCAGATTGATGGCTTCTTTAGCTTTAAACCATCTATCGCTATCCTTACCAATATTACCCCTGATCACTTGGATCGCTATGAGTACAAAATGGAGAATTATGTGAATTCGAAGTTTCGGCTTTTTAAGAATATGGCTTCCAATAACTGTGTCATTTTAAATGCAGATGATCGATTATCTGTAAAAGGTACAGAAGGACACAAAATCCTAGCTAACAAATATTGGTTTTCCTTGAATTCTGCGAAGAATGTTAACGGAAACTTTATGAGCGATCAGCTGCTCATTCAGATGGGTGATAAGAGTGCCGTTATTCCTGTTTCCGCAATTCCAATTCCAGGGGAGCACAATGTGATGAATGCGCTTTGCGCGGTTATGGCAGCAACTCTTGCTGGAGTAACTGAATCTGACTTGATTTCTGGGTTGAAAACTTTTGAGAATGCCCCACATCGAATGGAGAAAGTCCTAGAAATCGATGGGGTCTCTTTTGTCAATGACAGCAAAGGGACGAATGTAGAAGCAACTGCTTTTGCACTGGGAAGCTTTCAAAACCCAATCATCTGGATTGCCGGCGGAGTGGATAAGGGGAATGATTATTCGATTCTTGATTCCTATACTTCTGCTATCAAAACCTTGATTTGTCTGGGTAAAGATAATTCAAAGTTAAAGTCAGCATTTGCTGGTTTGATTCCTGATATCAGGGAAACACAGGACATCAATGAAGCTGTCAGCTTAGGCAAGTCACTTGCTGAGTCTGGAGATGTGGTTTTACTTTCTCCGGCATGTGCCAGTTTCGACTTATTCAAAAATTACGAGGACCGCGGGAATCAATTTCGTTCCGCTGTCATGAACCTTAAACGAGCCATCGCATGAACCAAATTAAATCATGGATAGATGCCCATTTTAAAGGTGACCCGATCATTTGGGGTATCGTGATCTTACTTTCCTTGTTCAGTATTTTGGTGGTGTATTCAGCTACTGGATCCTTAGCCTATAAAAATGCTGGAGGAAATACAGAACTCTATCTTTTCAAGCATTCTTTGTTGATCTTCATATCACTTGGAGTTATGTGGATGGCTCATCGTCTTCCTTATAGAAAATATGCGCGCTATGCTCGGGTGGGAGTGATTATTTCTATTCCGCTGTTAGTTTTCACCTACCTTTTTGGATCAAACATTAATGAGGCAAATCGTTGGTTGACAATTCCGGTGATCAATCAGGCTTTTCAGCCATCCGATTTAGCCAAATTAGCTTTGATCGCAGCAATCGCAGCAATGCTTGCGCGAAGACAGAATAATATCAAGGATTTTAAAAGCACCTTCGTACCAATTATTTGTGCGATTGGATTGATCTGTGGGCTGATCGCTATGGCTAATTTTTCCACTGCGATTCTATTGCTCCTGACTTGCCTGATCATCATGTTTATCGGTCGTGTACCTGTCAAATATCTCGCGATGGTTTTACTGGTTGGGGTGTTGGGATTGACGATTGCAGGTTTTACCGGACAGCGGGGAGCTACTTTGATATCAAGAGTCGAGGCTTTTTTCAATGAAAAAGAGATTCCTTTTCAGGCAGAGCAATCATTTATAGCCATTGCAACCGGAGGTGTTTCGGGCAAAGGACCAGGAAACAGTGAGCAGCGAAATTCCCTGCCTCATCCCTATTCGGATTTTATCTATGCAATCATCATTGAGGAGTATGGATTGATTGGAGGTTTTGGAGTGCTATTTCTGTACCTCGCGCTGCTTTATCGCGGAATGCGAATAGTAGCAAATTCAAACAAGGCCTTTGGAGGCCTGCTCTCTGCAGGACTAAGCTTTGCTTTAGTTATTCAAGCATTAGTCAATATGGGTGTGGCAGTGGGATTAGGTCCGATTACTGGATTGCCTTTGCCGCTCTTAAGTATGGGAGGATCTTCCTTGGTATTTACTGGAATCTCTCTTGGGATAATCCTTTCCGTAAGCCGTGGCGATCACTCAGAAGAAATGCAGGAAAGTCCTGCTTTTGCTAAGAAATCAAGACTTAAAACAGCCTAATTATCACTAAGCAACCAACATATCGCATTTTGATCAGTGGTGGAGGTACCGGAGGGCATATCTATCCGGCTATCGCTATTGCTAATGCATGGGTTGAAAAACATCCGGACAGTGATATGCTTTTCGTGGGTGCTTTAGGTAAGATGGAAATGCAAAAGGTGCCCGAGGCGGGCTATGAGATCAAAGGTCTTCCGGTAGCCGGTCTTCAGCGAAGCCTGACGCTTGATAATTTGAAATTCCCGGTAAAGCTGCTGAAAAGCCTCAGACAAGCATCCAAGATTGTGAGTGATTTCAAGCCTGATGCAGTCGTGGGTGTTGGAGGCTATGCCAGCGGACCCGTGCTGTATGCTGCGCAAAGAAAGGGCATTCCAACTTTGGTACAGGAGCAAAACTCTTACGCTGGACTGACTAATAAAATTTTGGCTAAAAAAGCCAACAAGATCTGTGTGGCCTATCCCGATATGGATCGCTTTTTCCCGGGAGAAAAAATAGCCTATACCGGAAATCCGGTAAGGAAAGACATTCTTAACCTAGATGGAAAACGTGAGAAAGGAATTGCTCATTTTAACCTGAAAGAAGATAAAAAAACGATCCTGATTCTTGGAGGATCCCTAGGGGCAAGAACCTTGAACCAAGCGATGCTTGAGGATATGGAGAGACTTGACCAATCAGGGTATCAGGTGATTTGGCAGTGTGGCAAATTCTATTTCAAAGAAATGCTTGCCGCGACAGAAAAAGCTGATTTGGAAAATATCCATTTGAGAGAATTTATCCGGGAGATGGATTTGGCCTATGCAGCGGCAGATGTGATCGTCTCTCGAGCAGGAGCTTTATCGGTTTCCGAACTTTCACTAGTGTGTAAACCGGTGATTTTTATTCCTTCCCCCAATGTAGCTGAAGACCATCAAACCAAAAATGCCATGGCTTATGTGAATCATGATGCTGCTTGGCTATTGAAGGATTCCGAGGCAGTCGGTCAATTGAAAAATAAGATAGATGAAATCCTATCTGATCCTCTAACAGGAGCAGAATTAGGACTGAATATTAAGAGTCTTGCGAAGCCAAATGCGGCTGTAGCAATCGTAGAAGAAATAGAAAAACTAATCGGATGAGCTTCGAAACCATACATAGCGTTCATTTCCTTGGAATCGGCGGGATCGGCATGAGTGCTTTGGCTCGATGGTTCCGACATGAAGGGTTTGCAGTGTCTGGGTATGATCGGACTCCTTCGCCTTTGACTGACGAATTGATCAAAGAGGGAATGACTTTGACTTTCGAAGATTCGATAGCAACTATTCCTCAGGCGATTTTGGATGATCCGGCGACTTCCCTGATCATCTGGACTCCAGCTATGCCAAAAGACAGCGCGCAACTTAATTTCTTCCTTGAAAAGGGATTTCAATTAAAGAAGCGTTCTGAAGTTTTGGGAATGGTCACCAGTGCATTTTATACGATTGCTGTGGCAGGCACACATGGGAAGACTACAACATCATCCTTGATTGCGCATTTGTTGAAAGATGCAGGCAAACCAGTGGCTGCTTTTCTTGGAGGTATCACTCAAAACTATCAGAGTAATTTGATTTTGGGAGAGAAAAACTCAAAAGAGAAGACCTTGGTCGTGGTAGAGGCGGATGAATTTGACCGTTCTTTTTTACGGCTTCATCCTAATGAAGCAGTAGTGACCAGCGCCGATCCGGATCACTTGGACATCTATGGTGATGAGAGTACGATTATCGAAGGATTCCGAGATTTTATCCATTTGATAGACAAAAAAGGAAAACTCTATATACAGCAAAAGGCTGCTTTGAAGCTTGAAGAGTCCAAAATGCCGGCGATTAAAACCCAGGAATATGGTTTGAGATCATCGGGAATCAGAGCTGAGAATATTCAGGCGAGGTCAGGTTCTTTTGTTTTTGACTATTCAGATGGTAAGCGGACAATCAAAGGACTGGAGCTTTTTATTCCCGGTTTTCACAATGTGGAAAATGCACTCGTAGCGATTGCGATCGGCTTGGATCATCAGCTATCGGAAGAACAGATAAGAAAAGGTTTGAGCTCATTTAAAGGTGTAAAACGAAGATTTGAGATTCATGTGAATACCTCCAATCAAGTTTATATCGATGATTATGCGCATCATCCGGAAGAGATCAGGGCTTGTCTAAGCTCAGTTCGGGCGATGTTTCCGATGAAAAAACTAACTGTGATTTTCCAGCCACATCTTTTCAGCCGCACCCGCGATTTTGCTGAAGGATTCTCAGAGAGTCTTTCTTTGGCGGATGAGGTGATTTTGTTGGAAATCTACCCTGCAAGGGAGCTTCCGATTCCTGGTGTGAATTCAGAAATGCTGTTAGATGGGATTCAAGCAAGGAAAAAGACCTTGGTGGCAAAGGCTGATTTGATCAGCTATCTGGAAAATCTTAGTACTGAGGTGATAGTAACGCTCGGTGCAGGAGATATCGATCGATTGGTTCCTTCAATCGCGAGCTTGATTAATGAACGAACAAAAAGATTGGCACTATGAAAAAGGCAAATCTTAAAAAAACAATTGCTTTTGTAGTCCTCAGCTTAGTGCTGGTTGGCTTCATTGGCTTTGTCGAAAAACAAACGCTTTACAAGACTTATCAGGGGAATGAAATTTCCATTGAAGGCGTGAGCGGTGTCTATTTTGTAGAGGAAGCAGAAATATCAAGGATTTTAACTCAGGCCTTTCCGGAATTGAAAACTGGGATTAGACTCGAAGAAGTTCCGATGAAAGCGATTGAACAGCGTCTTGGAAGACATCCATTTGTCAAGTCAGTGGAGGTAATGCTAGGCCAGAAAGGAATTTTAAATATTCATATCCAGCAGCATCAGCCGATTGCTCGTATCGCGCAGCCCTACGGTGCAGATGGTTACATCACCACTGAGGGGAAAGTGATTCCTACTTCCCCTTCTTACACGAGTCGAGTGTTGATTTTGGAAGGGAAATATGCCGAGGAACTCATGGATAAAGGTGAAGTGATAGGTGAAATGCCAGAGTTGATGGACCTGATCACTTTTATCAATGAAGACGAATTTTGGAATGCTCAGATTACTGAAGTGGTCCTGAATTCAAGAAATGATATTCAGCTCTACCAGCAAGTGGGAAAGCAAATCATTGAATTCGGTGATGCATCGAACATCGAAGATAAATTTGACCGAATCTCGGTCTTCTATAAAGAAATTTTACCCAAAAAAGGATGGAATACCTATTCTAGGGTGAGTGTGAAATTCAAAGATCAAATCGTCTGTGAATAAAAGCTTGGATATGGAAAACAGAGAACTAATAGTAGGACTAGATATCGGTACCACAAAAATCTGTGTCATCGTAGGTCGCAAAAACGAATATGGCAAGCTTGAAGTGCTTGGCATGGGTAAAGCCGTTTCAGACGGTGTGGACCGCGGAGTGGTAACGAACATTGACAAGACTGTCCATGCGATCGAAAAAGCTGTCGAGGAAGCATCTGAAATGGCTGACGTTGATATTGTCGATGTCATCGTGGGGATAGCTGGACAGCATATCCAAAGTAAAATCCAGAGCGGCAGCATTATGCGACAGCCATCGGACGACGAGATTACAATCGAGGATGTGAAAAGACTTTCAGGTGAAATGGAAAATATACTTGTGCCTCCAGGAAACACCATTATTCATGTCATGCCCCAGGATTATACCGTCGATTACGAAGGTGGAATCAAAGATCCTGTGGGGATGTCAGGCGCTCGTCTGGAAGCGGATTTCCATATCATTACAGCCCAGACTACCGCCATCAACAATATTAACAGATGTGTTCGAAGAGCAGATTTAGTTTCCAAGCAACTGATTCTCGAGCCTTTGGCAAGTTCACTTTCTGTTCTCAGTGATGAGGAGAAGGAAGCAGGCGTTTGCCTGGTTGATATCGGCGGAGGGACTACAGATATTGCTATTTTTTATGAAAATATCATCCGACATACTGCAGTAATCCCTCTTGGAGGAAATATTATTACCAAAGACATCAAAGAAGGATGTATGGTTATGCAAAACCAAGCAGAACTTCTCAAAACGAAATTCGGAAAAGCGATTACCGAGGAAGCCAATCCAAATGAGATTGTGTCCATTCCAGGTCTGCGAAATCGGGCTCCAAAGGAGATTTCTATCCGTAATCTGGCTTCTATCATCCAAGCTAGAATGGAGGAAATCATTGAAATTGTTCAAAACGAAATCATGCAAAGCGGCCATTATAAGAAGCTTGCTGGGGGAATAGTTTTAACAGGCGGAGGTTCCCAGCTGCAGTTTATTAGTCAGCTTTTTGAATATATGACCGGATTGGATACGCGCATAGGATATCCAAATGAGCACCTTGGTAAGTCAGTTCTGGAGGAAGTAAAGAGCCCGATGTACGCCACTTCTGTGGGATTGGTACTGGCAGGCTTCAAAGATCTGGATGACCGTGACGAATTATACAAAAAGAGAATTGCAAACGGTCAAACTGCACCAAGACGAAAAGAGCCTCGTGAAGTCTTCACTAAGGATATTTTCACCAGCATCAAAGAAAAACTTAAAGGTATCATCAGTGATGATATCGGAGACGAACAATACTAGGGCTTATGATCAGGGAGGTCAATCGCCATGCTGTTGATTTCCCTTTAATTCTCAAAGCTTAAAAATAAACTAGAATTCATTTCACCAAACCAATAAATATGTCAGATAACATGAAAGATTACAGATTTGATCTTCCGAAAAACTCAAAGTCCATTATCAAAGTGATAGGCGTAGGCGGTGGCGGTTCCAATGCCGTGAACCACATGTTTAGCCTTGGGATTAAAGACGTTGAGTTTGTTGTGGTCAACACCGATGCACAAGCGCTTAAGTCAAGCCCGGTACCGCTTAGATTACAATTAGGAGCCAACCTGACCGAAGGTCTCGGAGCAGGGGCTAATCCTGAGCAGGGAAGAAATGCTGCCTTAGAATCAGAGGATGAAATCCGCGAACTCTTGGCAGACAACACGAAAATGGTATTTATCACCGCAGGAATGGGAGGAGGTACTGGTACCGGAGCAGCTCCTGTGGTAGCTAGAATCGCTAAGGAACTCGATATCCTAACAGTGGGTATTGTAACGGCGCCTTTCATGTTTGAAGGCAAGAAAAAGATGAACGTCGCACAGCAAGGAATCGAAGCTCTTCGAGAAAATTGCGATACCGTTTTAGTTATTTTAAATGATAAACTGCGGGAAATCTATGGAAACCTTTCTATTCGTACAGCATTTAGCAAAGCTGACGGTATTCTTTCTACTGCGGCTAGATCTATTGCAGAGATTATCACAGTTCATCAAGATGTGAACGTCGATTTTGAAGATGTAAAGGCGGTCATGAAAAATGCCGGAGCAGCAGTAATGGGTTCTTCTACTGAGGAAGGCGAAGGTAGAGCTATTCGAGCAGCTGATTCAGCAATCTCCTCTCCTTTGTTAAACAATGTGAATATTAAAGGTGCTGAGAAAATTCTCCTTTCGATCATGTCAGGAGAGGAGGAAGAGCTTTCTATGGATGAATTGAGCGAAATTACAGAATATATTCAGGAAAAAGCAGGAGAAAATGCCGAACTAATTTTTGGTCAGGGAATTGATCCAGAATTGGGAAAAGCGATCAGAGTGACTGTCATTGCTACCGGATTCGAAATGGATCGTTTGGGGGGTGGTTCATACAAATCATCAACTTCTACAGCAAAAGAAACGACTCCTGTAGCTGCTCCTATAACTCCAAAGTCCATCGTGATAGAAGAAGAGCCAGTGGAAGAAAAAACTTTAATCGATCTTAACTCTGGAAAGAGTGAAAAAGTAAAAGAAGATGCGGTTGAAGAAGGTTCCAGCTTCACCTTCTCTTTCCCGACTGCATTTGCTACTAGGTCAGCTAAAGCGGCAGAGGCTCCAATGGGAAAGGGTGAAGCTAAAATTGTAGAAAAAAAGCAGCCAGAAGCGTCTGAGAAAATAGTACATAATCTTTTCTCAGATTCGGAAAAAGAGCAACCTTCTATGAAAAAAGAAGAAGCCCCCGCCCCTCTCTTTGCCAATGATTACTACGAACAGATGAAGCAAAAGGCGATTCAGCGTGCGCATGAGCGATTTGAAAAGTTAAAGGGCAATAGATCTCTTAATCCTACTCCAGAGGAGCTAAAGGAGAAATTGGAAGTGCCTGCATATCAGCGTAAGAATGTGGTGCTCAATGAGCCGCAGCATAGCTCAGAACCATCTATCAGCAAGTATAACTTGAGTGATGAGAATGAGATTCTAGGTAATAACAGATTCCTGCATGATAATGTGGACTAAGTCCTAAAATTCAAGCAGCATGTCTGCTTGGGTATGCAGCAATTCCAAATACAACTTGTTGGTGAGCAGGTTATCTGACATGTTTTGCTCTATTTTGGCGAGCTTCGGCTTGAGAGCAAGAACATGCATACCCAAATAATGGAAGATGTCGGTAAGGTGGCTCAAAGCGATGCCACCCCCGCCTACTCCAGATGAAATCCCAACTATCGCCGCTTTTTTATTCCGAAAAGTATTCGGATAGGTCATCCCGTCGATAAAGGTTTTTAAGATTCCTGGGAAAGAACCATTGTACTCTGGAACGATAAAAATATACTTTTTCCCCTCGACCATCTTATCATGAAAGGCGTTGTAAGCTTCATTTTTCCCTGAGTTTTCATATAGTGCAGTTTCAATAAAATCTGCCGGAAGTTGCTCTAATTCTAATATTTCTGATTCCGCTCCTTTTTCTAAAAGTATACTTTGCATCTGCTGTGCAATCTGTCTGGATACGGAGTTTTTTCGGTTAGTACCTACTACAATCTTGATCATTTCTATTTTTTTGTTGAAAGCTATACAAGTGAAGCACTGTAAAAGTTCGAAGATTTTACAGATTTGATATCTTTAAGTTTTCCAATCCTTGCTATGAACTATCTAGACCAAATCTCCGAAGCCACTCAATTCATTCAAAAA
The DNA here is from genome assembly GCF_029254265.1 of Algoriphagus sp. Taxonomy (GTDB): domain Bacteria; phylum Bacteroidota; class Bacteroidia; order Cytophagales; family Cyclobacteriaceae; genus Algoriphagus. The sequence goes on from NZ_JAQWXX010000102.1 coordinate 23,712, forward strand.
CAACTCTCTATCGAGCCTCAAGTTGGGATTATCCTAGGAACAGGCCTTGGAAGTCTCGCGGATCAGATTAATGTCTCGCTTGAGCTCCGGTATGCTGATATTCCTCATTTTCCTCTTTCTACAGTGGAAAGTCATTCTGGGAAATTGCTGTTTGGGACGCTGGAGGGTAAGTCTGTGATGGCTATGCTAGGCAGATTCCATTATTATGAAGGGTACTCTATGCGAGAGGTTACCTTTCCAGTCAGGGTAATGAAGCGATTGGGTATTAAAACGCTGATGGTTTCCAATGCCTGCGGGGGACTTAATCCCGCACAGGAGGTCGGCGAGGTCATGATGATTACCGATCATATAGATCTTTTTCCTGATAACCCTCTTCGAGGCAAACACGAGGAATCTTTTGGTCCACGCTTTCCAGATATGAGTGATGCGTATTCCTCTGAGTTAATCAGCCGGGCCTTGGGTTTTGCCAAACAAAATAAAATCCATCTCCATCGGGGAGTATATGCCGGCGTGGCCGGTCCCAATCTGGAGACCCCTGCGGAATATAAATACTTGAGATCCATCGGGGCAGATGCGGTAGGCATGAGTACGGTCCCTGAGGTTTTGGTAGCAAGACAAATGGGGATTGAAGTTTTTGGAATCTCTGCCATTACCGATCTGGGAGTGGAAGGCAAGATCAAGCGAATCACCCTCAAGGAGGTTATTGACGCTGCTAAAATTGCCGAACCGATTATGTCAAGGATTATTCAGGAATTGCTGAAGGGGATGTAGGAGTTATAACTTATAAGGTGTGATATAATAGCAGAGGAATTCCGAATAAAAAAAGAGATGAGTTCTCGATGCCTAGATAAGAGTCCTGACTTACACCTTGGGAAAATAAACTTTCTGATTTTAGGTGTTTTTTAAGGGCAGTGAATGCTTGAAACAATTCCTCATTTTGATACAGCTGCTGCAATGGGAAGCGTAAGTCTACCTGTGCCGCAGCAAAGCTCAAGGATTCGGGCATTCTTATTTTTGGGAAGCCAACGTAGGTAAAATTCTAAGTCAGCTAGGCTGGTATTCATCCCATCATAAATGGTAGCATCATAAATCAAATCGCCAATCTTGTACATATTATCCATTTTTCTTCTTCAAAATCTAGGTGAGCGTAGGTTTAATTTCCTTTAAAGTTTCATCAAAAAATATTCTATAAGTTAATTAAATGCTGTAAGTCTGTTAATAAGGAGATTATTGATAACGGTCTTGTAAAAGCGCAGTAGCGGTTAAATACTTTTACTTTTCTGGTTTAGAGTTGCTTTTTTTAGAAACATTGCCTTTAGGCTTAGCAGAATCTTCGCCATTGCTTTTATACTTTGTTGGCGTGTCGTTATTTTTTTAATTTTTCTTTTCGTTCACTCCATTTCTTGGATATTATTTCATTATTGGCAAGGAATATTTTCGAATCTAAGTTCGTGTTTGCCCATGATTTGATACTGTAATACCCCATAACGGGAATTAAAAGTTTTGGGATATCAGTTTCTGAAATCTTCTCGTTTTCTAGATTGGTAAACTCTATTTTAAATCTTTCATTAATGCTCGTTACATTCAAGAAGTAAACAAATAGAACCACGAACTCAGAAATAAGAGTTAAAGGAATACTAATCTCAAAAAGCATTCTTACTATATCACTTCCACCTTTTGAGAAAATTGAAAGGAAAAAGGGGATACTGAAAATCACGAGGGTTATCAAGTTTCTGTATAGCATCAACTTCAATGTGTTTTCTGTGTGAAATGAACTCTCATAAGAATTTAATGCTAGCTTTTTTATTCCATACTCGGTTTCGTCATTATTGTAGTATTCGGTAGTGTTTTCATCAGAGTAATTTGTCCCGAAGGCATTATCAATTAAATCGTTTCTTTTTAGGTTCTCGACATTGTAAAACAGAATTTTAGCAACTAATTTGATAATCAAATAACCAATCATTGAGACATAGCTTACAGCCTTTGCCAGGTCTTTTAAATACTCATACTCCTTATTGATTGTAGGGTTGAAGAACTTGCCAAGTATCCAATTTCCTAGAATTAGAATTGCAGAAACAAATAGGAAATAAGATGCTGCTTTTTCAAACTTTCTAATGAGGTCATATTTAGAATCAAAAGGAACGTTTCTAGCCATTTTTCTTAATAGTATAGGGGGAAGTCATTACCAAATAGTTCTCTCCATTTGTTTATTGCCGAAGATTGGTTTTTATCTTCAGTCTCTAACCGATACGCTTCATATCCTTTGCTATAGGCGTCATTTGCTTTGGCAGATATTTTTGTTTTGTCATCATACGATAGGTCGTTCAAATTTGAATCTATACCCTTTGGGTCACTAACATTATTATAGATTGCAGTTCCTAAATAGTTCCAAAAGTTTATCAAATTGACATCAATATATTCAGACAGCTCAGATCTACTTTCAGCAAAATTCAATACAAAGTTTTCGAACAAGTATGAACTCATAGTTGGCATTTGAGCTCTTCGATTCCAATATTTTAAGGTTCTTACAAGCTGTTGAACTGAAAAATTATGTTTTTGATTCATGCTTGTCATGTACTGTTGATCCAAAGGTGGGTTAGTTGCTTTCCAATTACCATTTCCATCTGGAATCAAGTAAAATCCGGTTTTAGTATAAAATGCTGGAACTATATCAAAACTCCAATCATAAGAGGTAAGATTAAGGGTAGCTGCTTCCTGTCTACGGTGAATTGCCGCAGATTTATATTGGCCGATATTCGATAGACAAGAAACGAACTTGTTAACGACTTTAATTGAATTTAACTGGTCTTCATTTGATAAATCTTTAAGTCTTTGACCTGCATTTTCAGTATGTAAATAATACCGATTATGATAGAATGTACTTTGAGAGTAATACGCATCATTTGCATGAAGACAATAGATAAGGTCAATATCATCAAGCTCTCTAATCTTTGTGTTTCGAGCAAAGGATCCGAATTTCACATGTCGTTCTTCAAATTTCAATGGAAATGAGTCATAGTTGTCAGGGAAACTATTTAACTGACCATATAGCCAATCTCTGCTACTTCTAGCGGTTGCGGTTTTCCCACTATCGAGATTAACATAATCACGATTAATTTCAGTAAATGCTGAGTTTACGGTTCTGGCCATTTAGTTTCGTTTTTTAATGCACGCTAACTTCCTTGTTGCTATACCTTTTGTGCATCTATCATCCCAATTTGGTCAAGTATATGCACCTTTTGGCATCTTTATTTTCCTTTTAAAAGTCCGGCTAACTTTGGGGCCATCCTTAAATTTCAATCAAAATAAATAGAGTTTAGTTTATTTCCAAAAGGGTATAGGAAAAAAACGAAATACTTCGGGTATATTGATGATTTAAATCTTGAATTTCTCAATTGACTAAGTTGCTGTAATTCCTCTTGTGTGTTCGAATCCGTTTCCTTTAGTGGTTAAAATCGAATTTCATTTTTTTGCAAATCCGAAATAGCAACCGTTTTCCATACGGGATTTCCCCGCTTATCCATCTCATTGGGGATTGATATATTTTTCTTTTAGTTTAGACGTGATGAGAAGGTTAGTATTACTTATGTTTTTTGCTTTTATCGGAGAGTTTGCCTTGGCGCAGACAGATTCGCTGACCTTCACTTTTGGGAAAAATAGCGGATCTAATCCCGCAACCTATATTTTGACGGGTAAAATATCGGAGGAATCTTCCAAAGTAGCGATTGAAGGGGTAGGGATCCATGTGGATGGCACCTATACTGGTATCAGTACGGATCGATTTGGAACCTATCTGGTTACACTTAGTCCAGGAACTCATCGAATTGCCTTTCGGCATCTTTCTAAAATCCCTGTTTTCACGCAAGTGACGATCTACGAAAATGCCGTTCTCAATCTTACCATGGAGGATAAAAGCTATGAACTCGATGGCGTCGTGGTGATGTCTGACGAACCGGATCGCAATGTGCGAAACCCGATCACCGGTGTCACCAAACTGACCACTCGGGAACTCCAAGCCATTCCGGCTTTCCTCGGAGAGGCTGATATCTTCAAAGGCCTACAACTCCTGCCCGGCGTGAGTTCGGTCGGTGAAGGCACTTCAGGAATCAATGTCCGTGGTGCTAAAACAGATCAAAATCTCCTCTTGATGAATGAGGCCTTAGTACTCAGTTCCAATCATGCCTTGGGATTTTTAAGTGCTTTCAATACCGATGTGACTGAAACTTTTACGCTTTACAAAGGAAATCTTCCTGCCAATTACGGAGGCCGTGCAGGCTCTGCGCTTGATATCAAGATGAAAGAAGGAGACAAGAAAAACTGGGGCGGTCAGGTAGGTTTGGGTACTTCCAATGGGCGTATCCTTCTTGAAGGACCGATTCAAAAAGATAAAATCAGTCTCATTATCGGAGGTAGAATCTCGAATACCAATTGGTTACTGAATCAAGCCCGGGACTTTGATATTCAAAATAGCAAGTTGAATTTTTATGATGGCTATGCAGGTCTGGCTTGGGAGATCGCTCCGGGTCATAATCTTAATGTGAATACGCTCATCACAAGTGATTATTTTAAGTTTTCGGATGAGTTTGGCTATGATTGGAATAACAGAGTCAGTTCTGCTACTTATCGAGGGATTTTAGGCGAAAATCTTTCCATTTCCGCTCTTGTGGCTGACGGAAATTTTGATAATTCATTTTTCGATCCTGAAGGGTTGGATGCGGCACAGGTCGACAATGGAATGCGCTACCAACAGGGTAAATTTTCCGCGACTTGGGCTAATGATCAATTAGCGGTGACAGGTGGATTGGAAGCTATTTACTACAAAGGGAAAAATGAAGTTCGTTCACCTTACAATTCGGAGTCTTCCATACAAAGAGAACAGATCGGAAAAGAAAGAGGGATAGAAGCTTCTGCTTTTGCCTCACTGGAGTGGGAACTCTCTGAAAATACAGGAATCGTTGCTGGTTTTAGATATTCTACTTATAATCAATTGGGTCCCGATACGGTATACCAATACCAAGAAAACAGCCCGATTAGCTTGGAGACTCAGACGGGTTTTACACCGGTTGGTAGTGGGAGCATCGCAAGTTATTCAGGTTTTGAGCCTCGATTTTCGCTGCGACACAATATCAGTCCGCAGTCCTCCATCAAGCTGAGCTATTCCCGACTCTTCCAGTATATCCAATCGGTTTCCAATACTTTCGGACCGACCCCTATTGATCTTTGGCAGCTGAGTACGACTTACATCCAACCCCAGCGATCGGATAGCTTTTCCTTGGGGTATTTTAGAAACTCAAAAGACAACACATGGGAGTTTTCGGTGGATGGCTTTTACCGAGTGACTGCCAATCAGGTAGAATATCGGGATTTTGCGCAGATATTTTTGAATCCGCACATTGAGACCGAATTAGTTTTCGGAGAAGGAAAGGCCTATGGAGGGGAATTTCTGATCAAGAAAAATCTGGGAGTACTCACCGGATGGTTAGCTTATACCTATTCCCGTTCTTTTTTCCGAACTCAAAGTCCTTTCTCGGTAGAGCAGATTAATGGTGGAGCGTGGTTCCCATCCAATTACGACAAGCCGCATGAGGTGAATTTTATTTTGAGTAAAAAGATGTATCCAAGAGGCTTATTCAATTTCAGTGTGAATTATGCGACAGGAAGACCTATCAATGCGGTGAATAGCAGTTATGTCTTGGGTGGATTGATTGTACCGGAGTATAGTGGGAGAAACGAGTATAGAATCCCAGATTATTTCCGGGTGGATATCTCTTATACGGTAGAAAAAGTGTTTTCTAAAAAAGGGGATAGCCTGAATTTCAGTATTTATAACTTGTTGGGAAGGCGAAATGCTTATTCGATTTTTTGGCAAAAAGACGGAGATTCCCAGCAGTTGAGGCCTTATCGATTGGCTATTTTGGGAGCGATATTCCCGTCTATTACTTACAGTATAGAATTTGGAGGAGGTAAAGATGAGTAAGCAGAAGACAGTCCCGATAGCTATCGGGAGCAGTTGGCAGTGGGCAGTTCACAGCTGGCAGTTGGCAGAAGGCAGTGGTAGCAGTTGGCAGTTTGCAGATAGCAGTTTGCAGGTAGTGGCGAAAGTTTGTATTAGAAAAAGGCTAAGCAATCTCCTGCTTTTGGTAGTTGTTTTGCTGGGCTCTTGTGTGGAGAAAATTGATTTCCCGCTAAATCGAGGAGTCGAGAAATTGATTGTATCGGGTCAAATCAATAATCTGGATGAACCTCAGTACGTCTACCTTTCGGAGACTACTTCTGCAGATCGGGAGCCATTGCTTTCTGGGAATTATTTTGTGCTGAATGATCTTCCACGTCCAGTTTCAGGAGCATTGATTTCGCTCAAAAGTGATCAGAGAGAAAGCTGGACCTATCGAATGATTGAGCCAGGGAAATACGAGTTATCAAATTTCGGGGGATTGGAATCTGGAGTCGCTTATCATATTGAAATAGCAGTTGAGGGAAGGTCTTGCCGATCAGAACCTGAAGTGTTCACCGAGGTGATTGGAACAGACAACTTAAGCTATACTTTTGATCGGGGAGTTTTTCAGAATCAACCCGAGACAGCTTTTATAACTATCCAGACAGCGGTTACCTTACCCGAACAGGTTGGGGATTATTACCTGAGGTGGGATGTAGATGAGGCATACTATTGGGATTTGACTTTTTTTCCTAATCCTTTCAATCGAGGTCCCGGTGATTGTTACGTTTTTGATTTTCCAGACCCAGAGCGAATAACCCTTTTAAATGGTGATTTGCTAAATCGGCCGGGTGGTATTTCTACTCAAATCGTGGCAGGGCGTATCGTAGATCAATCTTTCCTTAGTAGACATTATTTTAATATTCGACAGACGAGTACTTCTAAGGCTTCTTACGATTATTGGAGAAAAGTGCGGGAATTGGTCAATAATACCGGTTCTGTATTTGACACGCCACCCGCTCCGATTAAAGGAAATCTTAGAAATGTTAACGTCGCCGATGAGGTTGTTCTGGGTTACTTCGAGGTGGCTAATGTGAACGTGACTCGAATCTATACCACTCGTGCCGATGTTCCTTATTTCATTGAAGAAGTTTGTACTTATTCCCCTACACGCAGATTGGACGACTACCCCGCAACATGTCTTCGTTGCAGTGAATTCAAAAACAGCACGACCGTGACTCCACCTTGGTGGTTTGATTAGTGATTGTGATAAAGAGATTGGAGAATGAGAGAATAGGGGATTAAAGAATAGAGATTGGGGAAAAGGGATTGGTGTACTTCCCTAAATAGCGTTGACCGTTTGGTTCAACATTTATTTAATTCCATCGGGCAATTATGAGCCAGAGGTTCTTCTCTTGGGTAAACTTCCAAGGGGCTCG
>NZ_JAQWXX010000114.1 GCF_029254265.1 Algoriphagus sp.
TCAAAACCGTTTATTTTGACCTAATTTAGTACCCGTTAAGATCGCAAGAAAGCGATTGTCACTGGCTGTCACTTCTAACTTATTTGGCTACTGGCATCTTTGCGGATATACATATTAAATTTTTATTACTATTATTTAAATCACTTTAATTAATGACTTGTATCATTTCAAGTGACTTTATTTTTAACTCTTTTTATTACTTATTAAAAAAAAATGAAAGGTTCTATATATTTAGGTAAATACGCTAAGGTTAAGGTTTTTGTGCATTGGACCTTTTTTATTCTAATAATCTATATTTTATTTTTAGGCATCTCATTGGGGCAGCAAGCTTCAGCTATTGGATGGCATATTCTTTTTATTCTTTCGGTATTCTTGTGCATTATTTTGCATGAATTTGGTCATGTGATCACAGGTCAAAAGCTGGGATATAAAACAAAGGATATAATAATTTTACCAATTGGGGGAATATCTCGTTTCGAGAAATTACCAGACAGTCCCAAAGAAGAGTTTTTGATAAGCATATCTGGTCCATTGGTAAACTTGGTGATCGCAATTCTTTTATATATGATTTCACCCTTTAGCTTGTCGAATTTCCCGTCTTTAGACCTTACTGAATTGAATAGGGCCAATTTTCTTTTCCTACTGTTTGAGGTAAATCTGCTCCTAGGCATTTTCAATTTAGTCCCAGCCTTTCCTATGGATGGAGGCAGAGTTTTCCGGGCCCTTCTTTCTTTATTTATATCTAAGATTAAGGCTACTGAAATTGCCTCTGCCGTCGGGACAGTTTTTGCAATTGGATTTATACTTCTAGGTATATTTTTTAATCCTTTCCTAGTCTTGATTGGCTTGTTTATTATTTTTTCTGCTTCGAATGAATCTTCAGTCGTCAATATCTCGGCTTTATTAGAAGGGCATACGGCTGGAGAATTGGTTATGCGCAAGGTGGTCTTGTTGGACGAAAACGTAACGATTTCGGATGCCTCAAAAGAAATCTTAGATGGTCAATCCACTAGCTTTGGAATAGTTTCTTCACAAAGGAAGGTGATTGGTACAGTGTCGAGAGAGATTTTAATTGATTCACTTAAAACAAATGATCTTAAAACACCACTATATAAAATCATGAATCCAATTTCCAATTCGGTTCCATCTCATACTCTTCTAAAAGATCTTATTGCTGATAAAGCATTGGATAAAAATAACTTGGTGCCCGTTTCAGAGAATGGAGAAATAATAGGAATGATAAACCTGGAAAATATTTTGGAATTCATTGCTTTTAAAAAAGCCACTCCTGATTGGGAAAAAATACTAAACCGCGGCAATCCTATCTAAATGGAGGTAAATTTTCAAATTGAGCTGCTTGCGCCGGACTGAGCTTATAATCTTTTAGTGCAAAAATGATTGCTTTATTGGAAGAATATAGCTCTCTGTTGACATTTAAGACCGTGGCTATTTCTTCTTCCTCTAAATGCTGTCGGTTTGAATGATCATAAACCATTTCCAATAATTTATCATGGTTTTTTTGAATGTCTATCATGAGTTTGCTTAGTTCTTCAAAAAATGTTTCGTTAGATTCAGAGTCAAGCATTTGTTTAAATCGGGTAGTCATTACACGATTAGAATCATTAAAGAATTCGTAAAGAGAGTTTATGGTTTTTTTACCGGATTTACGAAAGTTGGAAAGATCTAATTCAATGTCCTTAATATCCTTTGCTGCATATAAAGCATTTCCTGTGGCAGTGATTATTTTCGAAAGTCTTGAAGATTCATCCTCAGTCAATGACTGTTTTTGGAGGTCTCCATAGAAATTAATCATTTCACCATGAAGCTTTTTTATTTCGTAATAATCGTCAAAGAAGTTTTCTCTCGGCCCGAAAAACCGCCCATTTCTACGGGGAATTAGTTCATCGTTATTTTGGAGAAAAGCAGTTCTCCATAATTTTAAAACTTTTGAAAGAAGGTGGTTGGTTTCATTGTTAAGTGCTTCAAGTGCTGTTTCCGGGACTTCCACAGTTGTTTCATGTATAAATAATCCCACTCTGTCGTTTGAACTTGTGAATCTGTTATTTAGAAAATCCGCAAATCGGCCAAGGAAGGGGTAGAATAAAATAATCCCTAAAAGGTTGAATGCACTGTGAAATATTGCTAAGCCTATGAGTTGATCCTTAATATTTAATATGTCTGTAATAAATAAGATTATAGGATGTATCAATAAAAATGAAACTACGCTTGTGACAAGATTAAATAAGAAATGGCCAAGTGCAACCCTTTTTTTGGAAACTGTACCTTGGAGCGCTCCCAATAATACAGTGATTGTGGTTCCTAAATTAGCACCAATGACCAAAGCAGCAGCTGCATTAAAATCGATAATACCAACATTCAATGCACTCAAGGTGATCACCATTGTTGCTGAGCTGGATTGAACGAGAGCCGTAAAGAAAAATCCTACTAAAAGGAATACAAAAGATCCATAATCCTCAAAAAGACTTAGATCAAAGTTCTCAGATAAGTAAGTAATGCTGTCTTTCATAAATGAAAGCCCTAGAAACAGGAAAGCCAGACCTAAGGTCAATAGGCCAATATTGAATAGTTGCTGGCGTTTTGGAAAAAGTACTACCAACAAGCCACCAATGGCGATAAATGGCATGACGAAACCCTCAATATTTAACTTAAAACCAAGTGTAGCCACGAGCCAACCGGTGAAGGTAGTTCCAAGGTTGGAACCTAGAATGATGCCCAAAGCGCTTTTCATACTAATCACCCCAGCGCCCACAAATGCCAGAAGCATTAATGAAACCACAGAGCTACTTTGTAAGAGCGCAGTGATCAAAGTTCCTCCCAGAATGGCTTTTAGCTTGTTCTTCGTGTGTTTTTTAAGAAATACTTTGAACCCTCGCCCGGCTAATTCTTTGACGCCATTCTCCAACTGAGACATTCCAAATAGGAATAGCCCAAGGCCAGCTAAAAATTTCCAAAGGTCAAAGTGTTCCCACATGTCTATTGACTCTAATTAAAGTAGAACGATTTAAGAGGATTCTTAATTTTCAAGAAGAAAATTAAAAGTTAAAATTAAAGATTTTGTAATCCAATAATAAAAACTCATTAGTTGTATGGGTGAGAATAACTTAGAATTAGATTTGGAAGAATAGCTGGTTGAATTCGTGGTTTGATTTTTTAAATCAAGATTCAATTACAAAAGAGCTCCGGTAAGCAATAAACTTTCAGTACAAATGGAAGTGATTCCGATGAAACTTTTGCTTTATTAAACTCAATTTCTCTATCTAATAATTAAATGAAGGTGATGATTGTCATTTAGGAAGATGAGGGGCCTCATTTCTGACGAATTAGATTCTACTTAAATTGGTCGAAACCTAATCTAAATGCAGAACTCATTGATTGTTTATGGTCTGGAAAATATTTTCAAACGAGAAGACATGTTTGATAATATTGAAAATGAAGCGGCCCTTAATTATTACGCCTCAGATATCTTTTTGGAGTTTGGGTTTACTAGTTTTTTGGATTTTCAAGAAGCCCTTCAAAAGGCTTTCACAATTTTGAATAGTGCGAAAATTCCAGTAAAAAATCACATGAGGATCATTTTTAGAGATCAAAATCATCAGATCTATCAAGATTGGAAATTATCGTCTCTAGCATGTCATCTACTTAAAATCAACGGAGCATTGGATAATCACAATGTGGTAGAATATCAAATTAAAATGCATTCATACTTTCATCACAAATAATTATATGCCGGTTTAATTATTAACATATGACAACTAAAACAATCCTAGTACCAATAGATTTTGAAAAACCTTCCTTAAAGGGGTTAGAGCTTGCGGCTATGCTGGCCCAAAAGATTAATGCTAGAATTTTTATTATGCATGCACTTCAGACTCAAGGGACATTGCCTAATTCTAGTACTTCTACGGATTCAGAGGATCTGATTAAAAAAGCAGAAAAAAATGCGTATGATGAATTTGAACTTTTGAAAAAATCAATGAATTTACTTCATGAAGTGGAGCATACTTTTGTAGTTCTTCATGCTATTGCTCAAGAGGGAATTATTTCCATGACCAACAGGCAGACTATTGATCTAATTGTAATGGGAACGAAAGCTTCAAATAGATTAAAAGGGATTTTAATAGGAATTAATACCTTTTCGATTACCAAAAATGTCAAGTGTCCTGTTTTAGCTGTTCCTGAAGGAGCAGATACAAAGAGACATTTCAAAAATATTGGGTTGGCTGGTGACTATAAAGAAACCGCCTCTAAGAATGCTTTTGAAATACTGCTAAATATTGCAACTGCATTTAATTCACATATCCATGTTGTGCACATGAGTGAAATCCCATCATTTAATCCGAGTGAAACAGCAGAGGCGAAAAAATTAGACAGATATTTTCATGGACTGAATCATCGGTTCTTATTGAAGCTTAACAAGGATTTGGATGAAGGTCTAAACGAATTTATAGGAGAAAATGAGATAGATTTACTGACTCTTGTTAATAAAAGAAAGAATAGCTTGGATCATATTTTCCAGTCAAATAGTATTGAAAAAAGAACAAACCTGGCTAAAGTCCCATTTTTGATTCTAAATACTAAATGAAAATTTAAAATGTGAATAGCTACGTGAAAATAAGTTCGTCGCTGGGTTTATACTTTTGAAAATCAAATGTTTTCTAATGGAGAAAATTCTTAAAAAAGATGAATTTTATTTCTGTTTAGCTCATCTTTACTATGCAGTAACAGTAGTTGATAAGCGGATAGAAGTTGAAGAAAAGAAGAGAATAAAGGATCTTGTAGAACAGTATTGGAGCATTGATTTTGATCATCTAAATGGCAAGGATATTATTTTTTCAACTTTAAAAAGATTGTTTAATGAAAAGCCAAAATCAGAGGAAGCTTACACTGTTTTTTGTGACTTCTTTAATGAAAACGAAGCTCTTTTTACTGATAAACTTAAACGTGATATCTTGGATACATCAGACAAAATAGCACAATTCTTCTCTGGAAGGAATAAGTCAGAAAGTGTATTGATAAGCAGACTTTATTTTTTATTTAAAGAAAAGTGATGAGCGTTTTTTCAAAAACTTAAGTTTAAATAAGCCCTGACCATTTCTCTGATGAAGATTTTAATGAGCTTTTCTACTCAAAAGAATCACATTTTCCACATGGTAAGTCTGCGGAAACATATCGACCGGTTGGATTTTTACTACATCGTACTTCTCAGCCAATAAAGCCACGTCCCTTGCTTGAGTTGCAGGATTACAGGAAACATAAACAATCCTTGGGGCTTCGAGACGAAGTAGCATCTCGACAACTTTCTCATCCATTCCTGCACGCGGTGGATCTGTAATAATGAGATCTGGCTTAGCATGGTTTGCGATAAACTCTTCATTGAGTATATCCTTCATATCCCCTGCATAAAACAAGGTGTTCTCTATTCCATTCAATTTCGAATTTAGTTTGGCGTCTTCAATTGCCGCTTCCACATATTCGATTCCGATGACTTGTTTTGCTTTTTTAGCCACAAAATTTGCAATCGTCCCAGTTCCGGTATACAAGTCATAGACCACTTCGTCTCCTTTTAAATCGGCGAATTCACGAGCTACTTTGTATAATTCGTAAGCTTGTTCTGAATTGGTTTGGTAGAAAGATTTTGGGCTGATTCTGAATTTCAAACCCTCCATTTCTTCTTCGATGAAGTCTTTTCCAGCAAAGGTCACCAACTCCAAATCATGAAACGTCTCATTCCCCTTTAGATTGATAACATAAATTAATGAAGTGATTTCAGGGAATTTCTGATTCAAAAACTCCATTATAACCTTGATTGACTCTGGGTCATTTTCTCCAAACTGAACAATCACCATACTTTCACCCGTGCTGGTAGTCCGGATGATGAGGTTTCGCAACAAGCCAACTTGACTTCGGATATCGTAAAAAGTAATCTGGTTTTCAAGGGCAAATGCTCTCAGTTTATTTCTAACTTCATTAGAAATATTCCCTTGCAGATAGCAATGCTCGATATCAATGATTTTATCAAACATTTTAGGTATATGAAAGCCAAGTGCATTTCGATCGAATTCCTCTCCAGACCTGATTTGGTCAATGGTTAGCCATTTCTTATTAGAAAAAGTGAAGTCGAGTTTATTACGATAGTACTTGGTTTTTTCTGAACCGAGTGTTGGCATTACTTCTGGAATAGGCACTTTGGCAATTCGCTGAAACTGATCCAATACCTGCTGTCGCTTGTAGTTTTTCTGAAGGTCATAATTGATATGTTGCCATTTACATCCACCGCAAGTTCCAAAATGTGCGCAAAAAGGTTCGATACGTTCGGCAGAGTATTCGTGAAATTTCACAGGCTCGCCCTCCATAAAGGAGCTTTTGCCTTTTGTGATTCGTACATCTACTACATCTCCCGGAGCTACTCCGGTGACAAAAACCACCTTTTCATCATGGTAACCCAAGCATTTCCCCTCTGATGCAATCTTTTCAATTCGAAGATTGGTGATGAGCTTATTTTTCATTTTTCGCGACATGGCCGCAAAAATAGGGAAAAATGCCATAATCGTTTTTTGAGATTTGTTCAAACATATTTTAATCTTCAGTTTTTTATCATTTCCTTATCTTTGAACTCTCAATGAAAAAGCAGGATTTAAAAGATAAAGTTGTCATCATCACAGGAGCTACTTCAGGTATTGGCGAAGCTTGCGCTCAAGTTTTTGGGAGGGCAGGAGCTAAAATCGTAATCACTGGCAGAAATTCTGATAAACTGGAGATCAGTCGTAAAAAGCTGGCTGCTGATAATATTGAAGTACTTGCCATTTTGGCAAATGCAGATTCTGAATCGGATAACCAAAAGATCCCTGAACTCACCTTAGCCAGATTTGGACGAATAGATATCCTGATCAATAATGCAGGGATTTCGATGCGTGCGCTTTTTCAAGAGTTGGACTTGAAGGTGTTTAAGCAGGTAATGGATACCAATTTTTATGGGACGGTCTACGCAACTAAATATTGCCTGCCGGAAATCTTGAAAAGCAAAGGTTCGATTATTGGGATTTCTTCCATCAATGGCTATCGAGGGACGCCAGCCCGTACTGCCTATACAGCCAGCAAATATGCCATGAATGGTTTCTTTGAGTCCTTGCGTACAGAAGTAATGAACCAAGGTGTACATATTTTGGTGGCCAGTCCCGGCTTCACTGCTTCGAATATTAGAAATGGAGCACTAACTGCAGAAGGAAAATCCCAAGGAGAATCTCCTCGTGATGAATCTAAAATGATGAGCTCAGAGGAAGTAGCCGAGGCGATTTTATTAGCAACCTTGAAAAGAAAGCGGGATTTGGTCCTAACTACACAAGGAAAACTTGCTGTTTTTCTAAACAAATGGATTCCATCTATCATGGATGGTCTCGTTTATAAAGAGATGGCTAAAGAACCTGATTCGCCTTTGAAATAAATGGCCGGATCTATTTTTCAGCATTATCTCAATAAACTTACAGACCTTTCTTCTAGGAACAAATCGCTTTACCTTCCAAAAACAACGGGAAATGGGGTTGTCGATTTGCAGGAATTAGATTTTTTGAATGGAGAATCTGCTTTTGAGATTTTAAGAAAAGCGATTCTTGGCAAGAAAAAAATACCACTGATTCCTGAAGTTGATCCTCGATTGGGAGACGTCAATCAACTTTCAAAATCCCTTTCAAAAATTGCTTTTAGAGATCAATTGACCCAAGAGGAGACTGGTGATCAAAGTCTTTTTTTGGCTTGGCCATTTGTTGAAGGTAAGCTCATGAATGGTCAAATGCTTCGTGCCCCTCTCATTCTGATGCCTTGCCGATTGGAAAAAGTGGATGGAAATTGGCTGCTTCATCCTCAGGATTCTTGGAAGTGGAATACTGCATTTTTGCTGGCCTATGCTCATGGACAAGGTGCTAAAATTGATTCGGATGGACTTGACGCAGCTCTCGATGAATTGCCCAGCGATCCTGTAGAATTCCGGACGGCATTAGTGAAGTTATTGGAATCTTATTTTGCAATTCAATTGAGTTCAAAGCTTTTTGAAGATCGGATTCCGGCTTTTCCAAATTCGCAGATTTCGGTAGATCGAGGGACTTTTCAGGAGGGTAAGTTGACACTAAAGACCTATGGCCTCCTAGGTCAATTTACCCAAAAGGGTAATTTTATTTTCAGCGATTATGAAGAATTATTAAGTGGAAATGCTCCGGAATCCTTAGAGAACTTGTTTGAGGCCCATTTTCAATCAAAAGAAAAAGTTTCCATCCCAAGAGAGGATCAGCTCTTTCCAGTTTTTCCGCTGGATGCTTCCCAAGAAAATGTATTGGTAAAAGTCCGTCAAGGCAAAAGCTTGGTTGTCGAAGGGCCTCCGGGGACTGGTAAATCACAGTTGATCGCAAATTTGGTTTCGGATTACATCGCTCGGGGCAAAAAAGTCCTGGTTGTTTCCCAAAAGCGTGCTGCTTTGGACGTCGTTTTTGAGCGAATGGCAAAAGCAGGATTTGGGGAGTTTTTGGGGCTAGTTCATGATTTTCGAGCTGATCAAAAACTCCTTTTCAAGAAGCTGAAAGATCAGATAGGCGCGATAGAAAATTACCTGGAGGAAAACCGTGGCCTGGATTCTATGCACTTGGAACGAGAGATTTCCGTCCATTCTAAGACAATTACGCGGCTTTCTGAAAAATTCGAAAATTTTCGGGAGGCACTTTTTGAATCCAAGTCAGTGGGAATCCCGATCAAAGCGATGTATCTTAATGCTGGTGAAAATAAAGGTCTTGACTTGGATTCCAAGTCCACGCTTTTGGGTTTAAACCAGGAGCAAGCCAAGGGATTTGAAAAGGAGTTGATCAGATTTTTAAGTTATCAGAATCGATTTAAAGGGACTTTTTGGGAAAATCGAAATTCCTTTGCCCATATCGAAACAGATCAATTTTCAAAAATTCAAGAAGTTTTAGAGGAGTTGGAAGGCTTTCAATCGAAACAAGGCAAAAGATCGAATGATGAATTGATTCAAAAAATATCTAAAGAAATCGTTCAAGGGGAATTGACTACTCAAGGTATTGAACATTTGAAATCAGATTTTGAAAAGATTTTGAATCCTCGTTTAGCCCTTGGATTAGTACGTTTCTCAAAAAAAAGGAAGCATATTGAGTTGGTTCTGGATTGGATTCAAAATGCGGTTTCAAAACTCCAAAGTTTGGACTTGCCAATTCCGGAAAATATTGATCAACTGGAATCTGAACTGAATGAGATTTCCATGCTTCAGGAATCTTGGTGGGGTAAACTGACGCTTAACTTCCAAAAGAAGCGATTTCCACGGTTACTTTCCTGGTTGGTTTTGGGAGATTGTAAATGGAATTCTCAGGATATTGAATCGGCTCAAACTACATTTAATCAAATCCAAGAATTGGAATCTGAGATGCGCCAGCTTCCAATTATTACAGGATTGGATTTGTCTTTATCCCGATTAGCTAGTATTGATCAAGAAATCAAGGAAGCAAAATTTTGGGCTGGGAATTGGGTAGATATCCCGTACCTGAATTCGCTTTTTGAGGGAGAAACTCAAATCGAAAACCCTGGACATTTAATTTTTGAATTGGGGAGTTTAGTTCGGTATTGTGAAGGATTTGAAAGAAAGCTTACTCGCTGGAAGATTTATTTGAGCTCTAATCAGATTTCTCAGCTTCTTTTTGAACAAACAAAAGTTTTCGATTCCAATCTTTTACAGACTTTTTCAGAGTTGGTAGCTTTTGATCGATTTTTGGAAAAATGGACTTTGGATAAATTGAAACTTGCCGAGAAAATCAGATCTTTTTCAGGTCTTCCTGATTCTCCTGATCCAAGCATGCTATTTTGGAATGCATGGAATTTGACTTGGATAGGGGAGTTAGAGCGAAGGGTTCCGGTCTTGGCGGAAGCTGGCAGCTTGAAGATGCAGCAAGAAATGGGGGAGTTGAAAGATGCGATTCTAGAAAAGCGGAAAATTTCAAAATTCATGACGCTGCTTCGCCTCCGCGAGCAGATGACTGAATCACTGGAATTCAATCGACTTGGAAATCGACTGACTTATCGAGATCTGCTCCATCAGGTAAGTAAAAAACGTCAAAAATGGCCTGTTCGGAAATTGGTTGAGGAATTTGAATCTGAGATTTTTCGGTTGATTCCTTGCTGGCTCGCCAGTCCGGAGACGGTTTCTGCCTTGTTTCCTATGAGGCAGAATTTTGATCTGGTTATTTTTGATGAGGCTTCTCAGTGTCCTGTGGAGCGGGGATTGCCAGCGATGCTTCGGGGAAAGCAAGTGGTAGTGGCTGGGGATTCGCAACAATTAAAGCCATCGGATTTTTATCAAGTCAAGTGGGAATCGGAAGAAGAAGGGCTGGAATTTGAATCCGAATCGCTTTTGGAGTTGACAGGAAATTTCTTTGAAAAAACGTTGCTTTCAGGGCATTACCGCTCCGCGCACCCTGGTTTGATTGATTTTTCGAACCGAAACTTTTACGGAGGGAAGTTGGCTGCTTTGCCTGATTTGAAAACGATGATGGCGGGGAAATCTTCTTTTACTTGGGAAAAAATAGAGGGGATTTGGGAAAATCAAATGAATAAGTCGGAAGCAAATGCGGTGGTGGAAAAGGTGATGGAGATTCAATCTCTTTTTCCTGATGATTCAATTGGGATCGTGACGGGAAATTACTTTCAGATGGAATTGATTCGGGAGCGGCTTTGGAAAACAGGAATTCAGCAGGCGGAGATTAAAGTTCGGAACATCGAAAATGTCCAAGGCGATGAATTCGACCGAGTGATTTTGTCATTGGGCTATGCGCCCAATCGAGAAGGGAAACTTGTGACAAATTTTGGGTTGTTGGGAAAGTCAGGTGCTGAAAATCGATTGAATGTGGCAATCACCCGAGCCCGAAAAGTCATGCATGTGATTAGCAGCATCGAGCCGGAAGATTTCCGTCCCGGTCAACTCAAAAATCCTGGATTGATATTACTTCGTGAGTTTTTAGAATATGTGAGAAAACAAGCTAAGAATCCATATTTTGAAGTAATTGAAATAGATTCTAAAGGTTATGAGATGGATTGGAGTCTCAAAAATCAACTGGTAAAATCTGATTCATGCTACAGTAAGCAGGTGCCTTCTGCGGTGATGGATTTGTTGAAAACTGGTTCTGAATATCCTATTGCTGTTTTAACGGACGATCAACGTTTTTTTAATTCTCCTTCGGCAAAAGCAGCTATGGCTTATCATCCGATTTTGCTGGAAGCCAAGGGTTGGAATTGGGAATGGAAGTGGAGCCGCGAGGAGTTTTTGAAGTCAGAAGGCTAAAGTGAGAAAGCTAAAATTCTGAAGTTGCCGTTGGGGTCTTTTTTGGACCCTGAGGGGATTGAGGTAGTGATTGGAATAATTTATTTGCAATTAATGAACGATAAGTCATTCATTAAACACATTTTTATACGATAATGAATGAATTATCACTCAAAATAAATATTGATTTTTAGTATGATATTTCATTCATTAAGTACTATATTTGGACTTAATGAATGATTTTTAAGTCATGGATTACAATCAATTATCGGATATCGCGATTTTGCAACAAATTGGCGCTTTTGTAAAGCATCATCGCATGAATCAGCAAAAGTCACAAGAGCAATTATCCACCGCTGCGGGTATTAGTCGATCTACACTGAGTTTGCTGGAGCGTGGTGAAAAGGTCAATTTGATTACTTTGATTCAGGTGCTTCGGGTATTGGATCAGTTAGCTTGGCTAGCTGAGTTTGAGGTTCAAAAGACCATCAGTCCCATCGAGTACATTAAGCTCCAAAAAAAGCATGAGCGTCAGCGTATCCGTAATTCAGACATTGCTGCCGATAATCCTCCTTCCGAATGGTAGTTGCCGCTGAGATCTGGATTTGGGATCAGTTGTGTGGTGCGATTCTTTGGGATGAAAGTAAGCAACTGGGGAGTTTTGAGTTCGACCAAAAATTTCTGCGCTCTGGATTGGATATTTCTCCCATCAAGATGCCTTTGGGTGGAGGGAATCAGATTTATTCATTTCCTGAATTACGATCAACTAGAGGAGCGGCATTTGACACATTCAAAGGTTTACCGGGACTGCTGGCAGATATGCTTCCGGATAAATACGGAAATCAATTAATCAATGCATGGCTGGTTCAGAATGGACGACCTGCTGACAGTTTGAATCCGGTGGAGCAACTTTGTTTTATCGGGAAGCGGGGTGTGGGAGCTTTGGAAATCAGGCCTACTTTGCGGGAGGAAACAGCCAAAGCAAGTACATTGGAGATCGATAGTTTGGTGGGCATTGCCAACAAGATTCTTAATTCGAGGGAAGGCTTTCAGGCTAATTTGACAGGAGAGGAGCAATCAGCCTTATCGGATATTTTGAAGATCGGGACTTCCGCTGGTGGAGCTCGAGCCAAAGCGGTGATTGCTTTCAATCCCAAAACAGGTGAGGTGAAAAGTGGTCAGGTAAAGGCTCCCAAGGGGTTTTCCTATTGGATTATCAAATTTGACGGGATTCATGATTCGCAGTTTGGTGCTACAATGGGGTATGGCCGAGTAGAAATGGCCTATTATCTGATGGCAAAAGCTGCTGGAATTCGGATGAGTGAATGTCGGCTATTGGAAGAAAATGGAAGGGCTCACTTTATGACCAAGCGCTTTGACCGAATGGATAATGGACAAAAAATCCATATGCAGAGTCTATGTGGGATCCGACATTTCGATTTTAATCAGGTAGGGTTTTACAGTTATGAGCAGGTGTTTGAGACGATGCGAATGCTGCGACTTCCCTATCCGGAAGCAGAGGAGCTTTTTGTCCGAATGGTGTTTAATGTCTTGGCGAGAAACTGCGATGATCATACGAAGAACTTTGCTTTTCTCATGGATCAAGATGGCAAATGGTCACTTTCTCCTGCCTATGATATCTGCTATGCCTATAGACCGGGAAGTATCTGGGTGAGTTCCCAGTCGCTGATGGTCAATGGAAAGCGGGAGAATATCGGAGAGGCTGATTTCCTCGAAGTGGCCCGGCAGATGAATATCAAAAAGCCAGAAGAAAAGATTGCTCAAGTGAGGTCAGCTGTTGGTAGATGGGTCGAATTTGCGGAGGAAGTGGGAGTGGAGCCAGTGCTTCAGAATGGAATTAAGATGAACATTTTGGTTTGATTTTTAAAATCACTTGAAAACTACAAACCAGATTTAAATATATCCAACAAGCTTATAGACAGTAATTCCAATCCATTCCTTTACCAGTTTATGCCACATAAAAATCGAGTAGGGATCAGGATAAAGGAGCGTGGGAAGATCGTATTTGGTATCGTTGCTATAGTAGTCGGTAGGGAAAGTTTCAGTTTTAAAGCCGACTTTGTCGAAGCAGCCTTTAGCTCGATACATGTGAAAGGCGGATGTGATTAGGATAAATTCCTGATTAGTTGAAATCCCCTTTTCCTCTAAAAAAGCTTTTGTGAAACGGGCATTTTCTGCAGTATTCTTGGCTTGATCTTCGATCAAAATATCAGCCTCAGGCATACCGGTCATCAGGAGGAATCGCTGCAATACTTCGGCTTCGGACTGAGGATTCACGGGATTCAGACCTTGACCTCCGGTGATCAGGATTTTTTTGATTTTACCTTGGCGATATAGTTGGAGTGCATGGGTGATGCGGTCTGCACCTTTATTGAAGAAGGTACGATCAGTGGCTGTCTTGCTGAGATTGGTGACTCCGGTGAGGACGATGCCGATTTCATGATTTTCGATTTCATCAAAATCTTTGAACTCCGGTTCCCAGGCCAACATCGCTTGATTGGCAATAAAGGGGTTGGAAAAAAACCAGAGTAGGATTATTCCAGTCCAGAGACTTCGTTTCCCCCATTTTTTCTTGAAATAAATCGCCCCAATCACAATCAAAATACAGATGATTGTCAGCGGCATGGCTAAAAAACTTAGAAATTGTGATAGGTAGAAGAACATGGTTTGGGTGAATATGCATCGCAAAGAAAGGAGGGAAATGATCAATTTTCAAATCCTTGCTGTTCAGGCCCCTATGGGAATCGGTAGCAATCCAGAACCTTGGTTCTTTAATATGTAGTACCTGATTTCTAAGCTTTCCCTTCGTTCCCTAAAGAATACAAATCTTCTGATCAAGCTTCGATATTTCAAACCTTGAGGATTAATATTCTCAAATTCTTTTCTTCTTATTTTCTTTAATTCCAATAGCATGGTTTATTTTTGACTATGCCTTCAAAACAGCCTGACCTATTGCCTTTACTTCAAGAACTTACTACTCAGTTGGAAGGCGAATTGCAATTTGATTCGATAACAAAAACGCTCTATGCCACTGATGCTTCCGTCTATCGAGAGATGCCTTTGGCGGTAGCTTTTCCCAAAACTGCCTCAGATATCCAGAAATTGATTCACTTTGCGACTGAAAATGGCACTTCACTGATTCCCCGAACAGCTGGAACCTCCCTTGCCGGACAATGTGTGGGCAATGGGATTGTGGTTGATGTGTCCAAGCATTTCACGAAAATTCTGGAATTCAATAAAGAAGAACGCTGGGTGCGGGTACAGCCGGGAGTAGTTCGAGACGAACTCAATCGCTTTCTAAAACCACATGGATTGTTTTTCAGTCCGATCACTTCCACGGCCAATCGCGCGATGATTGGGGGAATGGTAGGGAATAACTCTTCTGGGACGACTTCGATCGTTTATGGCGTGACCCGTGATAAGGTGATTTCCTTGAAAACGATTTTGAGTGATGGAAACGAAGTGGTTTTCGGTGATATTTCTCAAGATGATTTTGATAGAAAGTGTGCCTTAAAGACTTTGGAAGGGAAAGTGTATAGACATCTTTTTGATGAATTGAATGATCCCGCTGCCAGAGCTGAGATTCATTCTCAATTTCCCAAAAAATCTATTCACCGTCGAAATACAGGCTATGCAGTAGATGAATTGTTGAAATCAGAGCTTTTTGAAGGGAAAGAAAAATTCAATTTTTGTAAGCTTTTGGCTGGCTCAGAAGGAACTCTTGCCTTTACTACTGAAATCAAAATCAGCTTGGATCCACTTCCGGAGCCGGTTGAGATTGTAGTGGCGGCTCACTTTTCAAGTATCCACCAAAGTATGAAGTCTGCTCAGGTGGCCATGAAACACCCTGCTACTGCAGTGGAACTTATGGATAAGATCATCTTGGATTGCACCAAGGAAAGCATAGAGTATTCTAAAAACCGATACTTTGTCGAAGGTGATCCTGAAGCCTTGTTGATGATTGAGTTTCGGGGAAAAACACTCGAAGAAGCCATGGCGAAAGGGGAAGCCTTGATTGCCGATTTGAAGTCTGGAGGCTATGGCTATGCCTATCCCATCATTGAGCCTGCCATGGTTTCTTCAGCTTGGTCACTTCGTGCAGCAGGTTTGGGATTATTGGGAAATATTCCCGGGGATCCAAAAGCGGTTGCCTGTATTGAGGATACCGCAGTAGATATTGCAGACCTGGCTGATTACATAGATGAAGTAGATGCGATGATGGATGGCTTTAATCAAAAGCCGGTGCATTATGCACACGCTGGTGCAGGAGAAATCCATTTGAGACCGATCTTAGATTTGAAAAAATCCAAGGATGTAGAAGATTTTTATCAAATCTCCAAAGCCTCTGCTGAGTTGGTGAAGAAATATCAGGGTTCGCTCTCTGGAGAACATGGAGACGGGCGAGTTCGCGCGGCCTTTATTCCCATGATGGTGGGAGAGAAGAACTATGAACTTTTCCGTAGGATCAAGTCTACTTGGGATCCTGAAAACATCTTCAATCCGGGCAAAATCGTGGATGCAGCGCCAATGAATCAGTTTTTGCGCTACGAGCCAGAAATGAAGACTCCCGAACATGAAACTGTTTTAGATTTTTCTGCTGCTGGAGGAATCCTTCGCTTGGCGGAGAAATGCAATGGAACAGGGGATTGCCGAAAACTGCCTGAATCCGGAGGAACCATGTGCCCAAGCTACATGGCCACTCGAAATGAAAAAGATACCACTCGAGGTCGTGCGAATACGCTACGGGAATTTTTGACTTTAGATAAAAAAGAAAACGCCTTTGATCACCCGGAGATCAAGGAAGCGCTTGATCTCTGCCTGAGTTGTAAAGGTTGTACTTCGGAGTGCCCATCCAATGTGGATATGGCTAGCATGAAGGCGGAATTTCTCCATCAATACCAGAAAACGCATGGGGTGCCGTTGCGCTCCAAAGCTTTTGCCTATATCAATGAGTTGAATGAATTGGGTTCGAAAGTTCCAAGTATTGCTAATTTCTTCCTCAAAAATGGGCTAACCGGAGGTATTTTGAAGGCAATCCTTGGTGTGGCACCAGAGCGGAATCTTCCTGAAATCAGCAAAGTCAGTCTTCGCACTTGGTACAAAAAAAATTATGCTAAAATTCCGGGAGCTGATAAAATCATAAAATCGGTCTATTTCTTTATCGATGAATTTACCAATCACAACGATACTGCAATTGGAATCAAAGCGATTTCACTTTTGAAAAAGCTGGGCTACGAAGTAAAAATCGTCGAGCATGAAGAGAGTGGTCGGTCGGCCCTTTCCAAAGGACTTTTGCTCAAAGCTAAAAAGCATGCAGAGGGGAATGTGCGCATCTTTGGCGAATTGATTGATGGAAATACTCCTTTGATTGGTTTGGAGCCTTCGGCGATTTTGAGTTTCCGGGATGAGTATCCTAAAATCGTAAGTTCTGAATTGGTACCCGAGGCAAAGAAATTAAAATTCCATGTGAAGTTGATTGATGAGTTTTTGGGGCAAGAGTTAGCTTCTGGGAACATCAAAGCAAGTTCGTTTACTCAAGAAGCCAAGAAAATCAAGCTTCACGGACATTGTCATCAGAAGGCCCTTTCTTCCATGAATTGGACACAAAAGATCCTTTCCTTACCGGAAAATTATTCCGTTGAAACCATCCCTAGTGGGTGCTGTGGCATGGCCGGAAGTTTTGGCTATGAGGTGGAGCATTTTGAAGTTTCGCAGCAAATCGGAGAGTTGGTGTTGTTTCCTGCTGTAAGAAATGCTGAATCGACAACATTGATTGCTGCACCCGGGACTTCTTGCCGTCATCAGATTGCGGATGGGACAGGGAGAAAAGCCATGCATCCTGTGGAGATACTTTGGGATGCTCTAAAATTTTGAGGTGTCATTTCGAGGGAGGTACGACCGAGAAATCTCCTCGAAGGTTTCTATTTCTTTCCCGAAGATTGAAGCTGCTGTTTCCAGGGTTTCAAATCCTTTGATCTTGCTTCGGGATTTGTAATCCCGAAGAGCAGGTTTCTGAGGGGTTTAGGTTTGTGGAGACACAAACCGAGGCTTAGGGATTTAATTACCCAAAGACCTTTCTTAAGATATATTCAGTGCATCTTGCTGCTAGCCTGGCCGTGGCCTGATCCTGATCGAATGTTGGATTCAACTCCACCACATCCAAAGAGATGAGTTTTTTACTGGAAGAGATTAATTCAAATACTTTGAAAGCAATATCTGGATTGAAACCTATAGGCGAAGGAGCGGATACTCCAGGAGCAAAAGCCGATGAGAATCCATCCATATCGATACTCAAATAGACCTTATTCACGGAGTCCAAAAACCAGAGAATTTTTTCTTGGATCACTTCCCAATTGTTCATTCGGAAATCTTCCATCGCCATCCACTTTGTATTTGTTTGGTCGGCAGTTTTGAAAAGTGATTGTGGATTTGCTGCACGCTGAATGCCTAGGCAGAGATAATTAAATTGATGAGCATGTTCCTGCGAAAGCTGAAAAAATGGCGATCCTGAATGTCCCCGCTGATTCTGCATCGGTCTTAGATCGAAATGAGCATCTAAATTGATGATCCCTAATTTTTCATCCTTTTGCTTTAAATACTCAAAAATTCCGCTTGCATGGGCATAAGCCAAATCATGTCCTCCTCCAAAAAGTATCGGAAAATGTTTCGTCTGAAGGAGTTTTTTTACACTTTTGGAAATAAGTGCATGACTTGCCTCCATATCGTTTTGCTCAGTTTTGATTGTCCCGTAATCAAAGAGAAGTGTCCCCGGTTTCAGATGAAAGGCTGTACTTCCCATCACCTTTCGGATAGCATCGGGTGCTGAAGCGGCTCCGATTCTTCCTCCATTTCTTCGCACACCTTCGTCTCCGGCATAGCCCAAAATCCCAACTTTTCGTTGATTCAAGTCTTCATTAAAAGCCAATTCATTTACCGTAATTATTGCCTGATGCCAATATTCGATGGTTTCGGCTGAGCGACCTGTCCATAATGAGGGAGTAGGATTTTCGTGAAGTGGTATCATTTGGGAATTAAATAAGGTTTTTTAATAATTCCTCGTCAACCAAATTTGGAATCATGACTTTCAATTCCGGTGTTCGGTCCATTTCTCGCTGAATTGCTTCCAGAGAACCTGAATTCCTTGCCCAAGCTCTCCTCGCAATTCCATTGTTCACATCGTAGAAAAGCATATTTTTTAACTTTTCAGAAGCTTCTACTGAGCCATCCAAGACCATCCCGAATCCTCCGTTGATTACTTCTCCCCAGCCAACTCCCCCGCCATTATGAATGGAGACCCAGGTGGCGCCTCGGAAGCTGTCACCGATTACATTTTGGATCGCCATGTCCGCGGTAAATTTACTACCATCGTAGATGTTGCTGGTTTCTCGGTAAGGCGAGTCAGTTCCGCTTACGTCATGATGATCTCTGCCTAAGACGATGGGTGCCGAGATTGCACCAGATTTGATGGCTTGGTTAAAAGCCTCTGCGATCTTTGTTCGACCTTCTGCATCTGCATACAGGATTCTAGCCTGTGAACCCACCACTAACTTATTTTGCTCGGCTTCTTCAATCCATGTGATGTTGTCCTGCAATTGCTGCTGGATGGACTCAGGCGCATCCTTCATGATTTCTTTCAGAACTTTTGCTGCCAATTGATCTGATTTCCGGAGGTCCTCAGCTTTTCCAGAAGTGCAAACCCAGCGAAATGGCCCAAAACCATAATCAAAACACATCGGTCCTAAGATGTCCTGCACGTAGGAAGGATATCTGAAATCAATGCCATTTACTGCCATCACATTTGCTCCGGCTCGGGAAGCTTCCAGTAAAAAAGCATTTCCGTAATCAAAAAAGTAGGTCCCTTTTGCCACGTGATTATTAATCGAAGCAACTTGTCTTCTTAGGCTTTCCTGAACTTTTTCTTTGAAAAGAGCTGGATTAGAAGCCATAAGGTCATTTGATTCCTCAAATGAGAGTCCAACGGGGTAATATCCGCCTGCCCATGGATTATGAAGTGAAGTTTGATCTGATCCTAGTTCGATGAAGATATTTTCTAGATCAAATCGCTCCCAAACCTCGACGATATTGCCAATAAAGGCGAGTGAAACTATTTCCTGATTTGCTTTTGCAACTCGAGTCCGAGCTACCAACTCATCCAAGTTATCAATCAGCTCATCCACCCAGCCTTGAGCATATCGCTTCTTAGCAGCAGTAGAGTTTACTTCTGCGCAGATGGTGATGCAGCCGGCAATATTACCAGCTTTGGGTTGTGCTCCACTCATACCACCAAGGCCTGCGGTCAAGAAAATTTTTCCATTTGGACTTTCTCCTTTTTTCAACTTTTTCCGGAAAGCATTCATCACGGTGATTGTGGTACCATGAACGATCCCTTGAGGTCCGATATACATAAAGGAGCCTGCAGTCATTTGACCATATTGAGTCACTCCCAATGCATTGAATTTCTCCCAATCATCAGGCTTGGAATAATTTGGAATCATCATGCCGTTAGTGACCACCACTCTTGGTGCCGCTGGAGAAGATGGGAACAGCCCCATCGGATGGCCTGAATAAAGATGCAAAGTCTGAGTATCCGTCATCTCTGACAGATACTTCATAGTAATCAGGTATTGTGCCCAGTTTTGAAATACGGCTCCATTTCCACCATAGGTAATTAATTCTTGCGGATGCTGGGCAACCGCAGGATCAAGATTGTTTTGGATCATCAGCATGATCGCTGCCGCCTGAGTTGATTTTGCTGGGTAATCTTGAATCGCTCTGGCATGCATCGCATATTCAGGCTGAAACCGATACATGTAGATTCTCCCAAAATCCTGTAATTCCTTCAAAAATTCTGATGCTAATGTTCGATGCCATTCTTTGGGGAAGTACCGAAGTGCATTGCTCAAGGCTAATTGTTTTTCGGTATTCGATAATAGATCTTTTCGCTTTGGAGCATGGCTTAAAGATGGGTCTCGCTCTTTTGGAGCAGGAAGGGAAGTGGGAATGCCTTGGGAAATTTGATTTTTAAAATCCATAGTCAATGATTTAAGCATCTTTAAATTTGACCAATTTTCCTTTTTTCCATACCTGAGCGGGAGCAAGTTGTCCTTGGTGATAAAGGATTTCCTGATAACCCTCAATTGCATACAAGTTGAAGTCTGCAAGCATTCCAGGAGCTAAAATCCCGCGATCAGAAAGACCCAAAGCTGCTGCAGCTCGGAAGGTAAGTCCAGCGAATACCTCTGCGGTACTGAGTTTTTCGAAGGCGGCCAGCACGGATGCTTGGGCAATCAAATTGCCCATTGGAGCGGAGCCTGGATTCCAATCGCTGGCAATGGCAAGTGCACCACCAGCATCTAAGATTTTCCTAGCAGGAGTAAAAGCGCATCCAATTCCCAAAGACGCTCCCGGTAAAGCCACAGACACTACATCTGATTTTGCCAAGGCCTGAATTTCCTCTTCACCGGAAACTTCGAGGTGATCCGCCGATTTGGCTCCAAGTTTTATCGCAAGTGCTGAGCCACCGGTGGTAAACTGGTCAGCATGAATGGTAATGTCAAAACCCTGAGCTTTTGCACCAAGCAGGTAAGGGGTGATTTCTTCAGGTGTAAACGCGCTTTGTTCTACAAAAGCATCCACTCGATTACTCAAGTGGTGGGTTTTGAGCATTGGAAAAAGTTTGTGTTGAATATCGGATAAATAGGCCTCTTTGGTGCCTACAAAATCCTTCGGTTTCATATGCGCTGCCAGGCAGGTGGGGATCAGATCAGCTGGAGTTTTGAGCATTTGTATTGCACTCAGCATCTTCAGTTCTTGGCTGGGCATTAATCCGTAGCCGCTTTTTATCTCAATAGTCGTGACTCCTGATCTCAGATGTCTTTCGATTCTGGAATTAGTAAGCTTTTTGAGTTGGGCTATACTTGCTGCTCGAGTAGCTTGTACGGTATCCCAGATTCCACCACCAGCTTTTGCGATTTCCAGATAAGATTTCCCGGCATTTCGCATGGCAAAATCCTTTGCCCGGCTTCCTGCGAAACAAATGTGGGTATGGCAATCAATCCAAGAGGGAAGAGCTACCATAGCCCCTTTCACTTCAATTTTCTTTATTCTCCTATCTCGATGTGTCCTCAAGAGCGTTTTGTAATCACCAACTTCAACAATCTTATCATTCAGAATTAGAATTCCTGCATTTTCGATTATCTCAAGTTGTTGATCGTTTAAAGCTCCTTTCAAAGGAAGTCCAGCAAGCGTAAGCAATTGTTTGAGCGGCCCGATTAGTTTTAGCGTTTTCATATGCTTAGTTTAATATTCAAACATTGGACTCCATTGGGTGTCAAAATCCAGATTCTCCTTTTCCGCAACAGCTTGAGCTAAATCTATAAGTTCTCCGCTTTCTATCATGGAAATCGAGGCCTCAATGTCATCGGTCATCACCCGGTCTACGGTGACAGGTTTGATTAGACTTCTCACTCGCTCGTAGATGGCGGCCATGATTTTTCCTGATTTCAGGGGAGCATGATAATCCATCGCTTGAGCAGCGTAGAATAATTCTATTCCAATTATTTTTTCTACGTTTCCGATGACTTGAAGTGCCTTTCTCGCACCGATACTTCCCATACTGACATGGTCTTCCTGACCTAGGGAAGTTGGAATGCTGTCTGCCGAAGCGGGGAAACAAAGTCCTTTGTTTTCTGATGCCAATGCAGCCGTGGTGTATTGGGGAATCATCAGGCCAGAGTTGAGCCCAGTTTCTTTCAAAAGTAATTTTGGGACACCTGGAGTATCTCCTTCAATTGAAAGGTAGATTCTCCGATCAGAGATATTTCCGATTTCAGAGGCAGCCAAGCAGGCATAATCCAATGGTAAAGCAATGGGCTGTCCATGGAAATTGCCTCCTGAGATAGTATGGTCTTCGGATAAAACGATAGGATTGTCAGTTACCGAATTGATTTCGATTTCAATGATTTCTTTCAGATGAAGCCAGGCATTTCGAGAGGCGCCATGCACCTGAGGCATGCATCTAAGTGAATAGGGATCCTGAACTCGTGCACAATCCAAGTGGGAATTTACAATCTCAGAATCTTTCAAAAGATTGAGTATCGTTTGGGCGACATGTTTATTTCCCGTATAAGGTCTGAGGTTATGTAGTTCAGGTGAAAAAGGCTTGATGGAACCCATTAGCCCTTCGATCATCATTGCTCCGGTGATATCCGCATTTTTTAGCACGTTGCTTAGCCGATCCACTACTTTGACACCAAAAGCTGCCATAAACTGGGTTCCATTGATCAAAGCAAGACCTTCTTTTGGTCCCAATGCCAATGGTTTCAAATTGAAATGATGCAATGCTTTGTCGGCACTGATGATGTCGCCCCCAAAATGAACCTTCCCCAAACCGATAAGTGGCAAAGCCAAATGAGAAAGTGGAGCCAAATCGCCCGAAGCCCCAACTGAGCCTTGCATGGGAATGACTGGGGTGATGTCATTATCGAGCATCCAGGACAAGCGTTCCAAGGTTTCCCACTGTATTCCCGAAAATCCTTGAGCCAAGGCATGGATTTTTAAGATTAGCATCAACTTAGAAATCTCAATAGGAATAGGCTCCCCTAATCCGACCGCATGGCTTTTCAAGAGGTTTTCTTGAAGCGTTCGCGTATCTGATTCCGAAATCCTTGTAGTGCAAAGTGGCCCAAAACCAGTGTTTATCCCATAAACTGCCTGCTCACCTTTTGAGATTTTCGCTACTGTTTTTGCAGAAGCAGTCACTTTTTCATGAGTTTCGGGATGAAAAATGCCTGCAATCTTTTTTTGAGCAATCTTCAGGGCTATTGAACTAGTCAAATGATCTCGACCGTAATGGAATTTTATCATTTTGTGCGGGATTTGTTTAATCCTAAATCGAATGAGGATTTCTCCAAATCGTTCATTGTCAAATTTAACCCCTTTGGATGATACCTTATGATACTATATTTATCAATAATTGATACTTTTAAAGCATCATGGAAATTCGACATTTAACTTACTTCAAAGCGGTAGCGGAAGAATTAAATTTCCGAAAAGCAGCAGATCGATTATTTATATCCCAACCCGGGCTTAGTCGGCAGATTCGGCAACTAGAGGAGGAACTCCAAGTGAGACTTTTTGATCGGGACCAGAAAAGTGTCAGTCTCACCAAGGCTGGTAGCTATCTCAAGGAAGAGGTTGATTTCGTGCTGAATCACTTGGATACCATAAAGGGCCAATTGAGTCAAATTCATGCGGGGAAAATAGGGGAGCTTCGAATTGGTTTTTTAGGATCTGCCTCAAATCAACTTATACCTCGATTAGTATCCCGATTAAATACGCATCAGCCCTTGATAAGTGTCAACTTGGAAGAATTAAGTAATTCTATTCAAGTGGAGATGGTGCAAAATGATAAACTCGACTTAGGTTTTGTCCGCCTTGCTTCAGTTCCGGAAGGATTGGAGATGAGAAAAGTCTCCAGAGACAGTTTTTCTTTGGTTGTACCTAAAAATCATCCGATTCAAACATCGGATTTTGTTTCTATGGATCAATTTAAGGATGATTCTTTCGTGCTTTTTTCAAGTGATTATAGCAATTACTACTATGAGCAGATTATTGGGATTTGCCGTGACGCTGGTTTTTCCCCAAAGATTCAGCATAAGTCAGTGCATGCCTTGACCATTTTTAGGCTGGTAGAAAATGGGTTGGGAGTGGCTATCGTCCCTACTTCTATTCAGGAAGGTTACGAAACGAATGTTCGGTTTATGGAAATTCCTAAAATTTCACAGTTTACAGAGTTAGCCATTATTTGGAAAACGAGCAATCGAAATCCTGTACTTGCTCAGGTTCTGGAATTGATTTGATTTCCTTATAAGAGTTCCCTCATTCATCTTACTTAAGAAATTTCTAAAATGGGCTATTTTAGCCAATAGATTTATTTGTCGGGTGAATGTCGGGTTAAATCCGAGCTACTTTCGTCCAATGTCCAAAACTTATCTGAGAAATTGCCATGGTTAATCAAAATCTCACAACACTTATGAAACAACCAGAATTAGGCAAAAAAATCTCTGAGCTTAGAAAAGCAAAAGGAATGACTCAGGAGGAACTTGTAGAAAAGTGCAACCTGAATGTGCGAACGGTGCAGCGAATAGAAGCTGGTGAAGTAACTCCTAGAAGTTATACGGTCAAGGCTTTGTTTGAGGCTTTGGGGTATCACTGGGAAAACCAAATGAATGATGAACCGGAAATAAAAGCTAAGCCATCACCGATTTTGTATGGAGCAGTGGGGGCTGCTGTTCTCTACTTTTTCCTTTCCATGTTTGAGATTGGATTGGAAACTGAGTTTATCGCAGGTGAATCCTCCATTTCAGCAGGTTCTTTTGCTTGGATCAAAACAGGCTCCTACCTCTTTTATGTAATCTTCCTTTTGGGCTGGTTAAAATTGACTGACACTTTCCCAAATGGTATTCTGAAGATTGCCCTTTGGATCATGATCGGAGCAAATGTGATTTGGTATACAGTAGATTTGATCGCGTTGTTTACAGATGTCTTTACATTGGGTGATTACTATATGGTCAAAGTGAGCTCTTTTGGATTCATCTATGCTTTTCTTGGTCTTGGATATTTAGGATATAAAAAGCAGTTTTCCTCCATCGCCACGATTATGGGTGCTTTGTTGATAGTCGCGGGCGCTTTGATGTTTACTGGAATAGGTGTATTTCTAGCACTGATACCCTGGACTTTAGGTGAAATTGTTCAGATTGGTTTGATGATCTATTTAATTCAAAAAATCGGGGGAAGAAATTCCCCTGACTTTACGTAGCAGATTTTTTTCTGAAGGTTTTTAAAAAATATGTTTTTTGAAAATCAGAGGATTTCAAATATTGATTTATGTTAATGAAATACAGTAAAAACAGGTTTGTGACAATGATTTTTTCAATCAAGAAAAAGTTCTATTTTTCAAAAAAAAATCAGTTAACTAATGAAATCAACATCTTTTATTTACCTGTTTTTAATCTCATTTTTGGTTTCTTCTTGTTTTGAAAAAAAATCTGAAGAGCCAATAGTTCTTCCTAATAACCTAAGTATTCAAGTAGAATATCTCGGGGATGGTGTAGTTAAAGCCAATTTCACTGCCGAAAAAGCTATTTTTTATAAAGTCAGTTTCGGCACGCCTGGTGAATCGTTACAGAGAGTAAATGGAAATACAGCAACAAAAACTTTTACCTTGAAAGGCGATTTTACACTTCAGGTTCAAGCTCATACAACCGAGAAAGATTTTATTTCTGATACCAAAATGATCAGGATGAACGCGGCTGCTCTAGGTCTTGATCCCGATACAGGTTATACTAGTGCAACTAGTTATGATGAATATAATTTGGTTTGGGCAGATGAATTTTCAGGTCCGGAACTTTCGGATGATTGGAAATTTGAATTGGGTGATGGCTGTCCAAATATTTGTGGTTGGGGTAGTAACGAGTTACAATATTATAAAAAAGAAAACACCACTTTGGCGGATGGGAAACTTGTAATTACTGCCAAAAAAGAGAGTGTAGGTACAAGTAATTATACTTCTTCAAGGATTAATACACAGGGGAAACAGTCGTTTACTTTTGGAAGAGTAGATATCAGAGCAAAACTTCCTAAAGGAAAGGGCTTTTGGCCAAGCTTTTGGATGTTAGGAAATAGTGTTAGCGAGGTTGAATGGCCTAAAACTGGTGCCATTCACATTATGGAAATGGTTGGAGGTAGTTCCGGGGATGGGGACGCTACGGTTTTTGGAACAACCTATTGGGATAATGCAGATGCAATTGAGTTTAGTAGGGAAAAAACTAAACTACCATTCGGGATTTTTAATGATGAATATCATGTTTTCTCTATCGTTTGGGATGCTCAAAAAATTGTTTGGCTATTAGACGACGTCCAATATCATGTTCTGGATATCACTTCTCCTGTAAGAGATGAGTTTCAAAAGCCATTCCATTTCATTATAAATTTAGGTGTAGGTGGTAGAGAACCTGGCAATCCAGATGACACTTCTATTTTCCCTCAGGAAATGAAAGTAGATTATATTCGGGTTTTCCAGAAAAAATAATCTCGAAAACCCAAAAACTCTTTCGTTATCACACTCAATTCAGCAATCTCTTATTTTGAAGCTTAAACTTAGAAGCCTCAAAATAAGAGATTGTTTGTTTATTGAGACGACTGATAGGTTGTTTGATAAATGCGGCCTGAATTAATATTTGAATTAATTTATGATTATTGAAAAATTGGAAGTTTTCTAATAGAATAAGTTCTTAGATTTTTCATCCTCAAAAAAAAATAAAGTATTTTTCTAAAAATTTCCTTAACCATGTTAAAATCAACATTTTATTATTGCCTAGTAATTTGCACAATTTTAATTTCTTCTTGTTCTGAAAATGTTTCGGAGGAGCAGATAAAACTTCCTAGTAACCTCGTTTTAGAAGTTGAATCTTTGGGTAATGGAGTAGTCAGAGCCAACTTCACAGCAGATAATGCTACTTTTTTTAAAATCAACTTTGGAACTCCAGGCGAAACAACTCAAAGGGTCGATGGTAATTCCGCTTCCTATACATACAAAGTAAAGGGTGATTACACTATTACTCTTCAAGCTCATGCAGATGAGCAGCTTTTTGTGGTAGATTCTAAGACCATTAATATGAATGCCGCTGCATTGGGATTGGATCCTGATGCAGGTTTCAAAAGCCCAGAGAATTACGATGGATATAAATTAGTCTGGGCGGATGAATTTAATTCATCGACTTTAGCTGATGACTGGACTTTCGAGATTGGAGATGGTTGTCCTGCCAACTGTGGTTGGGGAAATGATGAACTTCAGTATTACAAAAAAGAAAACACTTCAATTTCTGATGGAAAACTCACTATAACCGCTAAACGAGAATCAATTGGAGGAAAAAGTTATACTTCTACTAGATTGATTACCAAAGGCAAAAAGTTCTTTACCTATGGCCGAATTGATATTAGAGCTATACTTCCTAAAGGACAAGGAATGTGGCCAGCTCTTTGGATGCTGGGAGAAAATTTCTCCGATGTCGGTTGGCCTAAGTGTGGTGAGATCGATATTATGGAAATGGTTGGAGGTTCAGTAGAAGATCGTGACCGAACTGTTCACGGTACTGTTCATTGGGATAATTCAGGTAACTATGCAAACTATGGCGGAAAAACAAAGTTGAGCACAGGAATCTTCAATGACGAATATCATGTGTTTTCTATTATCTGGGATAAGCAAAAAATTGTTTGGCTACTTGACAATGTGGAATATCATGTCATTGACATCACTCCTAGTGGGTTGGAAGAGTTTCACAAGCCTTTCTTCTTTATTTTTAATGTAGCTGTAGGAGGTAGATGGCCTGGAAATCCTGATGGTAACACATCATTCCCTCAAGAAATGAAAGTGGATTACGTGAGGGTTTTCCAAGAAAATTAAGATTATGAAGCAATATTTTCTTTGATTTTAGATTTGATAAACCTCAAAATTGAAGCATTCTTTTCGCTTGAAGTTTCGACTTCCAAGATTTTAGGATGAATACTTGGAGAATAAAAATCGGTCATAGCAGATTCTAATTCTTCGTTATCAACAACTTTTACATAGTGGAAGCCATACTCTTGAGCTAAGAATTGTGCTGATAGGTTTTGTTTGGTTTCGAAGAACTCTTGAAGTTCGGGTTGTTTTGACGGTCCATCTATCAATCTGAATATTCCTCCAGCGTGATTATTCAATAAAATAATTCTAAGGTTTGGCATGGTGTAATTATGCCAAAAAGCATTTCTATCATAGAAAAAAGCCATGTCACCAGTGATCAAAGAGACAGTTTCTTTGGTGGTAAATGTGCAGCCAACTGCCGTAGAATTAGACCCGTCAATTCCGCTCGTCCCTCTATTGCAAATGATCTCCTGAGTTCTCTTCCCTAAGAAATTTGCGTATCGAACCGTCATGCTATTTGCAAGATGGATCTTAGAAGACGAGGGTATTTTTTGAAGTATAAATTCAAGTGCTGGATATTCTCCAAAATCTACTGACTTAAACACTTCTGGAAGTGATTTTTGAGTTTTTTGTTCCAACACTGTCCAATTCAAAAAGAATTGTTCATCCTGAGCTGGGATATTTTCCTTCAACCAATTCAAAAATGAAATTGGTGAAGTGCTAAGTATTAGTGTCAGCCGCTGAAAAGTATCCTTCCCTAAACCCGTAGATTGAATATGCCAGCGCGAAGCTTCTGAATTTCGAAGAAAGATTTTTAGTGACTTGGATATAATTGATTTTCCAAAAGTTATAATCAGTTCAGGTTTTAAATCTTCCACTGATTGATCATTCCCGAGCCAATGGTCATGTAGATTAATTGTATGATCAGACTGGAGATTAGATATGACATCAGTTACCACTACGACTTTTCGTTCCTTTGCTAATTCGTCTAAGATGGTTTGAATTTCAGAATTGGGACGTTGTTGTCCTGGTACAATTAATATTTTCCCGAAGGAGGAAAGCCTATTTTTCAACTTTTTCAAGTATTCATCTGAAAGATTGATACTTCCAGTTGGATTATTGAAAATCCTAGGGTTTTCAGGAAATGAGATCTCCTCATTTTCTAACGGGTAAAAAGGCTCTCGTAATGGAATATTGATATGCACTGGCCCTGCTGGACATTGTTGAGCCAAGTTTATAGCTTCGTTAATAATTCGATTTGCATGCCAGACTTGATCTTCCGAAGAAAAAGAATCGGGAAATTGAAAGCTTTTTTTGACATGCTTTCCATACAATTCATGCTGGTAAACGGTTTGTCCATCATATTGATCTATCCATTCTGGTGGTCGATCCGCTGTTAATATCAAAAGAGGGATTTCTTGAAAAAATGCCTCCGCTACTGCAGGGAAATAATTCATAGCAGCAGAACCTGAGGTACATACTAATGCAACAGGTTTTTCTAGCTGCTGAGCCATCCCTAGTGCAATAAAGCCAGCGGAGCGCTCATCAGAGATTGTTCTTGTATGAATTCCTTTATGTCTTGCAAATGCAATAGTTAGAGGAGCACATCTTGATCCTGGAGAAAGAATTGCATTTTCAATTCCTTTTTTATGGCAAACTGCCACTAAATCTATAATAGGTTCGAGAATCAAGGTTTGTGATTTTGTAGGAATTTACCAATGATTTGACACTTCAATTCCGTTTCTTCCCATTCTTTTTCCGGATCTGATTCCTCCGTGACACCTGCACCTGCATAAAGAATGGAATATCCATTCAGAAGGGAAGCTGTGCGAAGATTTACATAAATAGAGGTTTCATTTTCGATATTTACCGGACCGATGAATCCAGCAAAGAAAGATCGATCTAAGTCCTCAAAGTCTTTAAGGAAGGCATGTGCTGGTTTTCTTGGCATTCCACAAACGGCAGAAGTAGGATGCAAAAGTTGAAGCATAACTGAACCTAGCTGAGGAAAATTAGTGGCCTTCATGTCAACTTTGAAGTCTGATCTGAGGTGGAGTAAGGTGCCAGCTAATACTGTTTTTGGACCGTGTTCCTCATACTCCCTAAGCCGAATTTTTTTAAAGCAATCGACTATATACCTGCTCACTAAGGCTTGCTCTTCAATTTCTTTTTGCGTCCAAGCTGCGGTTTTCAACGGGTTTTCTCCGATCGCAGGCTGAGTTCCTGCTAAAGACATGGTATGAAAATAATTCCCTTTTGTCTCTATTAGGATTTCTGGAGAAGCTCCTATCCAAGTGCCAACCGTAGGAATGTGAAAGAAATTCACAAATGAATTTGGGTATGCTTCAAGCATACTGAAAAGGCTTTTCGCTAAGTCAAAACTTTCTTCAAGAGGAACGTATTTAGTCCGGGCAGGAACAACTTTTTCCAGGGTTCCTTCCTTGATTGCAAGGATTCCTTTTTTTACTAGTTTAATGAAATGTTCTTTTTCATCACCAAATTCCCGGGCATCCTTAGCTCTATTAGTATTGTTTTCAGAGAAAAAACTATAACGAAAGATTGTTTTTTTTGAAGTATTTTCTTCAGTTGGCTGTACCAGCCAAGAGGGGAGTTCTTCATCAGGAATAGTAGCACCAATTTTGAAACTCCAGTATTTGGAAGCTGAGATAAAGAATGCTTTTTGATCCTCTTGGTCCGCAAAAGGATGTACGATAAACCCAGGTTTCAACTCCTCCAGATTTATTGAAGTCCTTTCAGGCTTAGGACTTTCATTAAGAGTTAGTTCCAGATTATTCGACTTTGGTTTTCGCCAAATGGCAAAAGAACCACCAGACTGAAAACCATGAAGGAGGATTAAATCCAATAATTCGCTAAGTGTATATTTTGTTGCAACCTGAGAGTTAATCATTTATTTTATATCCAAAATAGCCATTGTAAGTCTACTGATGCAGCACAATTGACCCGCTGTATTTTTAATTTTTATTTCCCAGACT
This sequence comes from Algoriphagus sp., assembly GCF_029254265.1. GTDB lineage: Bacteria > Bacteroidota > Bacteroidia > Cytophagales > Cyclobacteriaceae > Algoriphagus. The sequence goes on from NZ_JAQWXX010000114.1 coordinate 30,803, forward strand.
TGGGTTGTTTTACCTAAATGTATTGGCTTGGCAGTACCTATTACTTTGCCTTCTCTCACTGACTTAAGATGATTAGCATTGATTTCCAGACCCACTACAAATTGTTTTTCTGGTACAATAGTAAGAGAGGCAGCTAAACTCCCTATTGTCTCTGCCAAAACTACATTTGCTCCTCCGTGTAACAAGCCCATAGGCTGTTTGGTTCTGGAATCTACTGGCATGCTTGCTTCAAGGTAATCATCCCCAATACCAGTGAAAATAATTCCCAAATGACTAACCATTGTTTCTTTTCCAATGTTATTCAAGTGGTCTAAACTAGGCTTTGAAAGAAATACCATTAAAATTTGGGCTAAATGAGGTTTATTTGAGCTCAGAACAAAAATAGAGAAACTTGAATCGAAAAAAAATTTACCTCGTAAGGCACGGACAAACAGATTTTAATTTAAAAGGTGTAGTTCAAGGGAGTGGAATAGACGCTCCTATAAATGAGACGGGTATTGCTCAGGCAAATGCATTTTTTAAAGTATATGAGAAGGTCCCTTTTGATCAGATTTATCATACAGGACTGATTCGGACTAAACAGTCCATTCAAAATTTCATAGACCTTGGAATCCCTTCAACTGCTTTGATTGATCTCAATGAAATATCTTGGGGAAGCTACGAAGGGACGCCAATGACTCCTGAGGAAGGGGAATATTACAAACACATGCTAAATCAATGGAGGCAAGGAAATCTAGACTATGCTATTGCTGGAGGGGAAAGCCCAAATATGGTGGCAAAGCGTATGAGATCAGGCATTAAAACCATTTTGGAGGGTCCTGGTGAAAACATACTAGTGTGTATGCATGGAAGGGCTATGAGAATCTTCCTTAGCGTTCTCTTAAATTTTGACCTTCGACATATGGATAACTTCGAACATCATAATCTTTGCTTGTATCTGCTAGAGCAATTAGAAGACGGAACTTTTGTGGTCCGAAAAAATAATTCTCAGGAACATCTTAAGGTCTTGGGTTGACCTTCTCTGTTTTCGAGACTTTTTTATGAGTTTCGCTAAGGAGTAATAAATTCTGCTCAAGTGCTTTTCTACTTTCGGTCATGTCAATTACCCGGAAAGCTATTTCTTGAAGTTTAATTTCTTCGCCTTTTCCTAATGAAATCAAGTAATCTCCAAGGAAACATTCGTCAAAATCGCATGCGGGGATATCAATCATTACAGAAGGTTCTGAATTCCCCTCGTAACTTTTTGTTTTGTAAACAGAAGAAAATTGCGACTCTATCTCTTTGAGAGATACCTTGTGCGATTTTAATTCCTTGGATTTGAATATTACCAAAAATGTTTTGGTTTCATTCTCATTAGCAAAAACCGAAAGGGAGCAGATTAGGGTGACTAAAAGGGTTGCTACACTTTTCATAGAGTCTAATATAGCCTTTTTAAAGTGTTTATAGCAAATATGAAATGGTATAAAAAAGAAAAACCCTCGAAAGTTAATTCGAGGGTTTCATATTTAGGGTGCTTTAATTAAGCCTTAGTAGTTCTTTTTTTCTTTACTGGAGCCTCTGGAGTGATTTCGTCTTCAACACCTGCGAGGATTCTTCCGCAATGCTCACAAACAATCAATTTTTTCTTCTCACGAATGTCAGCCTGTCTTTGAGGTGGTACGGTGTTGAAACAACCACCGCAAGCTCCTCTTTTGACCATCACTACAGCTAAGCCATTTTTAGCATTCTCGCGTATTTTCTCATATGACTTCAATAATCTTTCATCTACCTTTTTGGTAGCCTTTACTCGGTCATTATTGATTTTTGCCTCTTCGGATTCACTTTCAGAAATAATTGTAGAAAGCTCATTATTCTTCTGATCAAGATCTTTCTGACGGTCTTTCATGATAGCAGTAAGCTCTTCAAGATCTACTTTTTTCTGTTCGATTCTTGCTCCTGCTTCAGCGATTTTCTTTTTCGCTACCTGAATTTCCAAGTCCTGCAACTCAAGCTCTTTCGTAATAGCATCGTATTCACGATTATTACGAACATTCATTTGCTGCTCTTGATATTTTTTGATTAGTTTTTCAGAATCTTTGATGCTCGCTTTCAAGGCTTTCACTTCATCATCAAACGAATCAATTTCAAATTTAAACTTCTCTAAACGAGTATTGTAACCTGCTATTTCATCTTCTAAGTCCTGAACTTCCTCAGGGAGGGCTCCGCGTACTTTTAAGATGGCGTCTAGTCTTGAGTCTAAAAGTTGAAGGTTATGTATAGCTTCGAGTTTCTGTGCTACTGTACTTTCCATGTACTATCGGTAGGATGTGGGATTTGTAACTACTTTTGTCAAATAGAGTGCAATATTAGGAAAATTTTGTGACAAAAACTCGTGGAGTAATTCTTTTGTGAAAATTTCGCTCTCATAGTGTCCTATATCACACAGAATAAGCTTTCCTTCTGCATCAAAAAATTCATGATACTTGATATCTGAAGTCACAAACACATCTGCTCCTGATCGTTTTGCATCAGAAAGTAAGAAAATTCCAGCTCCTCCGCATACAGCTATTCTCTTTATTTTCTTTTTAGGGATCTCCGTATGTTTGATCATAGAGAGTATCATTTTGTCCTTCAAAAAATCCAAAAAATCCTCTCCACTCATCTCTTCTTTTAATTCGCCAATCATCCCAGCCCCAACTTCCTGATTTTCATTTTCCAATGATTCGATGTAGTGAGCAACCTCTTCGTAAGGATGATTTTTCTTCAAAGCATGGACTACTTGGGTCATGAGATGGGATTCCACTAAAACTTCTGTTCTTACCTCGTCCACTTCTGTGGGAGTTCCATTTTGGCCTATGGTCGGATTGGCATTTTCTGAAGGGGTGAAGGTTCCTTTCCCGGATACTTGAAAAGAGCAATCTTTGTACTCTCCGATTTTACCGGCTCCAGCGGCGAAGACTGCGTCGAGAGTTTTTTGGGCGTCTGACACAGGTACGAAATATACTAACTTGCTAATTAGATGCTTTTTAGGACTCAATATTTTGGCGTTCAAGAGCTCTAGTCTATCGCAAATCCGTTTATTTACTCCATGAGCGACATGATCTAAATTTGTGTGAATTGCATAAATGGCTATATCGTTTTTGATTGCTTTGATTATCGTACGCTCTACATAGTTTTTTCCTGTTAAGCTTTTCAAGCCTTTAAATACAATGGGATGATGAGCCACTATCATATTTGCGCCTAATGCTATCGCTTCCTCCACCACTGCCTCAGTACAATCCAAAGCGCAAAGTATGCCATTGACCTCCCAGTTGCGATCTCCGGTAATCAATGTAGCGTTATCATATGATTCCTGATATGCTGGTGGAGCTATTGATTCTAGATATGAAATTACCTGACTAATCTTGTGTCCCATATTTTTCTTTTATTTGGTCAAAAATACTAAATCTGACGAATGCGCTGGTACGATTTTCTTCTTTATCCTTTTGCTTTGCTTTATGATTTAGTCACAAGTCTGCGCAATATTTTTTTTGATTTGGGCTGGAAAAAAAGTCAGAAATCTAAGATACCAAGTATTGTGGTTGGAAATCTATCGGTAGGAGGAACAGGTAAAACTCCAATGGTGGAATTCCTGATAGCTAAACTTAAATCAGACTTTAAAGTAGCAGTCTTAAGTAGGGGATATGGTCGGAAAACTAAAGGTTTTTTAACTGCGAATTCTCAGGCTACACCCAGCAAAATAGGTGATGAACCATTTCAGATTTTCAGGAAATTCAAAAATGAAATTGAAGTATTTGTTGGAGAAGATCGACTTGCGGCAATAGAAAAGATTAGCTCCAGAGAGGAAACTCCAGAGGTTTTAATACTTGATGATGCTTTTCAGCACCGTTATATCTTAGGTGATTTTATTATCGTTTTGACTACCTATCAAAAGCCCTTTTGCTCTGATTTTTTGCTTCCAATGGGGCGATTGAGAGAGAGTAGAAAAGGTGCAAAGCGAGGGGATGTAGTGATTGTCACCAAATCCCCCGAGATCCTGAGTGATCATGATAAATCAGAACTGCTCCAAAAGATCAATCGGTATATTAGACCGAAAACTCCTGTCATTTTTTCATCCATTTCATATGGAGTGCCATTTCCTTTAAGGGGAAACCCTGTTTTTTCACCAAAAATTATTCTTTTGACAGGTTTAGCAGATGATGGGCCTTTGGTGGAATATGTTTCCCAAGAATTTCAGCTATTGACAACCCTGAGCTACCCAGATCATTATGATTATTCTTTATCAGATTTTGAAAAAATTAAGTCTGTTTTTCGAAGCTTTTTACCTGTTCATCCCGTGATTCTCACTACTGAAAAGGATGCGGTAAAAGTAAAATCCAATGCTCCCGAAGGTTTTCTGCAAGAAATTCCGATTTTTGTCCTTCCAATAGTGGTATCCATGTCCTTGACAGATGAGGCCATTTTGGATAGACTAATCCAACAAAAAGTCTTTAATAGAGACCAACATAAGTGAAAAAAAAAGTATTTGGTTTATTTCTTATTTTGATTTTGGCAAGTTCACAGCTTTCGCTTGCACAAAGACCAATACCCAAAACCACACGACCTGTTACCAATACCAATCAAAACCCAAATCAAAATCGGGAAATTCAAGAAGGTGAAGAACAGGAATTGGAAGGAAGAAGGACCCTTTTGGACGACTCCACAAAAATGGTCTATGGTCCGAATACAAGTCTTCACTTTTTTGAAAAAGATATCAAGAGAAATCGACTACAGGTTTTTCCGCAGGATACAGCATTGAATAATTTTCATAATTATGACCCAGTTGCCAAAAGCGGTTGGAAATACCAGGATTTGGGAAATATTGGTTCGGCGGCTACTCCAATATTTTACCAGATTCCGGAGGTAATTGGAACGAGGTCTGGTTACAGCGCTTACGACTTGTATTACAGAGCCCCTGAGAATAGGAAATACTTTGATACTAAATCCCCATTTACCAACATGTCAGCATTTTTCGGAGGAGGTAACCGTAATATGCTGGATATCGAATTTGCAAGAAATATCAATCCCAGATGGAACGTTGGTCTTGAATTCCATACTATTCGATCTAAAAAAACTTTGAATCCAGTGGCCAGAGACGATAATATGGTCGAGCAGAATTCATACTCTTTTCACACTAATTACCGCTCAGAAAATGGGAGATATTGGTTTTTGGGGAATTTTTCGAGAATGCGGCACGTAGTCAATGAGATTGGTGGTATTATACCTCCTGAAATAGACAGCACTTCCTTATATTTTACTTACGAGGATGCCAAAGTTTGGCTGAGGTACACTCAAGCTCGTGATTTGAGACAGGACTATCACTTTTACCACGAATACAAAGTCAAAGATGGTCTGCAATTGTATCATGTATTCGATCGGAAAAATCAGGATTTGATTTTTGAAACTGATATGACTACTTCGGATACGCTCTATTATCCTATCGATGGACTTAGTGCAAGAGATACAGCTCAAAATAAGAATTTCTTTTCCGAGTGGAAAAATGAGGTTGGTTTCAAGGGGACTTTCGGAGGGTTTTACTACAATGCCTATGCAAAATTCCGTTCAGGAAAAATGAGAAATCCTCGATTTGATTCTGATCAGACATTCAATGAGTTTTTTGTCGGAGGAGAATTGATAGGTAAAATCTCAGAAAAGTGGACAGTAAGTGCAGATGGGGAATACTTGTTGCCTGGGGCCTTTCGAATGCATGGTTTGTTTTCTTCACCATGGGTGGATGCGGAATACACAAAGGCTCTTTACAAACCCACTTCCATGCAGCAAGAATATCAAGGCTATTTTTTGAACTGGTCCAATCAGTTTGATAATATCGGAGTGGATCAAATTAAAGGAACTTTGAAATTCGATTTCAAAAAAATGCTCATCAGACCTTCATTGACCCTAAATAGGATTAATAATTATGTCTATTTTGATGAGAGTAGAAAAGCTACCCAGGCCCTTGGAGAGGCATTTATGCTTCAGCCGGGATTGATTGCAAATTTCCAAATCGGGAAGAAATTCCGTTGGGATAATGAGTTTATTTTTACAGAGGTGACAGGAGACGGTGCAGATGCCTTTAGGATTCCCTCACTTTATGCCAACTCAAAAATCTATTTTGATAGTCCGCTGTTTGATGAAAACGTGTATGTACAGATTGGACTGGATATTCGTTATCATTCGGACTACAATGCAAATGCATATTTTACAGCTACGCAGCAATATTATTTGCAAAATGATTTTAATGTCTATGCCTATCCCGTGGCTGACTTTTTCTTAGATTTCAGAATCAATAGAACTCGCGTTTTATTCAAATACAATCATTTGAATAGTGGCTTGATGAGGGAGCCGGGTTATTTTGTTACGCAGGGTTATACAGGATACAAATCATTTATAGACTTGGGAATAACTTGGTATTTATTTGATTAAGATGAGCTGGGAGGAAACTACCAAAGAAAAAATGCTTCACTTGAAGCTTCCGACTGATCCAAGATGGGTAGGGATAGCTGAAATGCAAATCGAGGATATCTTGACCGATCATGCCTATTGCGAACAAAAGGCTGCGTCATCTTGTATCAGCTTAATTTTGAGATTTAATGATTTAGATGAGGTAGTGGATACTTTGACTCCGATTGTTGCAGAAGAGTGGGGGCATTTTGAGAGAGTAATGGAACAAATTCGAAAGCGGGGATTGAAATTTGGTTTTCCAAGGAAGGATGAATATGTAGTCGCGCTCGCTAATTTTGTGAAAAAAGGAGGGAATCGGATGCAGCAATTAACCGAGCAGCTTTTACTTAATGCCTTGATCGAGGCCAGAAGTTGTGAGCGATTCAAGTTGCTTTCGAAACATATTCAAGACGAGGAACTGAAGAAGTTTTATTATGAATTGATGGTTTCAGAAGCTGGTCATTATGTGACCTTTATTGAGTTGGCTAGAAGCTATCAAGAAGTAGAGAAAGTTAACGCTCGTTGGCAGGAATGGCTTACTTTCGAAGCTTCAGTACTAGAGGAGATAGGAGTACGAGCAGATCGAATGCATTGAAAGATGGAGGTCTTGGTTTTTTCGGTTTCCCAAAAGAAACTATTTGGAAGTAAGATTTAACCAAGTGTCGCTGCGTAGGAATCATTTCGAGACATTTGATTCTAGTTATGATCTATTTTATCCATATCCGTTGAAAAAGTTTATGTTCCTTTCAAAGAAGCCAAATAGTATTTTGAAATAAGGAATGTTAAAATTTAAAGTCTTAAATAGCCAAATCAAGCTGAATTGGTTATAATTAAAGGCATTTTCTAAAAAAATGAAATTAATCTGTTCTAATCCGAACACAATATGAATTTGATCGAAAATATTCGAGAAGCAGTAAACTCAATAAAGGTAAACCTCCTTCGGACTATCCTTACCGGGGCTATTATTGCGATAGGCATTTCTTCGTTGGTGGGGATGCTCACTGCAATTGATGGGATAAAGGCTCAGATAGCGGATAGTTTTGCAGGTTTGGGAGCAAACTCTTTCGAATTAAAAAATAAAGGTTTCAGTGGAGGGCGTGCTGTGACTGATGGTAAATCTGATAAGATCTATCCAAAGCTTACCTACGATGAAGTTATGGATTTTAAACAAGCCTACACAAGTGTTGGGATTTCCACGGTTTTTGTGTCTGTGACAGGTTCTTCCGAAGTGAAAAGAGGATCGAAAAAAACTAACCCAAATGTCAGGATCAGAGGAGTGGACGAAAATTACATGAGTATAAAGGCAATTGATCTTCAGGAGGGAAGAAACTTTAGTAATCTTGAAATCAGATATGGCAATAGCGTTGCTATTATCGGAAAAGAGCTGAAGGAGCTTTTATTTGAATCAAATGAAGAAGCTATCGGAGAAAAGATTTCATTTTTTGGGAGACCATATACGATTATTGGAGTCTTGGAGAAGCAAGGTAGTGTGGGGCCTGATTCCGGTGCGGATCGTCAGATTCTTATTCCTGTAGAGAATGCAAGTCGCCTGGATCAGCGTGGGACTTTTAACTACAACGTAACGGGTGTTGCCTCTGGCCCTGAGCGAGTTGACTATGAAATGGGACAAGCAATTGGGATGATGCGGAAAATCCGTCAGGATCGTGTCACTCAGGAAGATTCTTTTGATTTGACAAAAAGTCAATCTGTGGCTGAAAGTTTAGAAGAGGTCGCTGGCTACTTGAGAATTGGAGGTTTCGGAATTGGATTTATCACGCTTTTAGGAGCATCCATAGGTTTGATGAATATCATGCTTGTATCTGTGACTGAGCGAACCCGAGAAATTGGAATTAGAAAAGCATTGGGCGCAACCCCGTTAAAAATCCGTCAACAATTTTTGTTTGAAGCGATAATGATTTGTGTGCTTGGAGGCATTTTTGGGATGATTCTTGGAATAGGAATAGGGAATTTGATTGCGCTGGTAATTGGAGCTGGAGGATTTTTGATTCCATGGTTATGGATGTTTGTTGCCTTTTTGATTTGTATTGTAGTAGGATTGCTTTCTGGGTATTTCCCTGCTTACAAAGCCAGTAGGCTTGACCCTATCGAATCCTTGCGATACGAATAAATTTGAAATTTCTAAAGCATTTGAAGCCCGATGATAAAAATCATCGGGCTTTTTTACTAATTCGATTTTTTTATAGAAGTCTTAAAACAATCCCTTATTTTTCAAATATGAATACGCACGAATACGACGCCATTGTAGTAGGCTCTGGGATCTCAGGAGGATGGGCTGCTAAAGAGTTTTGTGAAAAAGGCCTAAAAACCCTTGTACTGGAGCGGGGAAGGGATGTTCAACATTTGAAGGACTATCCGACGATGACTGCTGCACCATGGGAAATGCCCCATCGTAACCAAATTCCTCGTGATCAAAAACTTGCAGATCCAGTAGTCAACCGTTGCTATGCCTATACAGAAGATACACAGCATTTTTTTGCGAAGGATTCGGATCACCCATATGTGCAGGAAAAACCATTTGACTGGATTCGAGGCTATCAGGTTGGCGGAAAGTCACTGATTTGGGCCCGACAGACACAGCGTTGGAGTAGATATGAGTTTGAGCGTCCAGGACGAGATGGTTATTCGATTGAATGGCCTATTGGTTATGCTGATGTCGCGCCTTGGTACAGTCATGTTGAGCGGTTTGTGGGGATTAGCGGAAATTATGACGGCTTGGATACATTGCCAGATGGAGAGTTTTTACCGGCTTGGGGATTGAATTGTGTGGAAAAGGAATTGCAGAAACGAATCAAAGCCGCATATCCAGATCGTGATCCGATTGGTGGGCGATGCGCTCATTTGACCAAGCCAAAAGAAATCCATCTCCAGCAAGGTCGGGGTCAATGTATGGCCAGAAATCAATGCTATCGAGGATGTCCATTTGGTGGATATTTCAGTAGCAATTCTGGGACTTTGCCTTGGGCTGCAAAAACAGGAAATCTAACACTTAGGCCAGATTCTGTGGTTCACTCATTGATATTTGATGATGAAAAAGGAAAGGTGACAGGTGTTCGAGTGATCGATAGAGTCACTAAAGAAGCCACAGAATATTTTGCGAAAGTAATCTTTCTGAATGCTGCCACCTTGAATACCAATCTGATTTTGCTCAACAGTACATCCAAGCGCTATCCAAATGGCTTGGGAAATGATTCTGGATTGCTAGGTAAATACGTAGCATTTCACAATTACCGTGGTTCTATGAGTGCAGATTTCGAAGGGTTTGAAGATAGCTATTACTTTGGCAGAAGGCCTACAACGATGATGATGCCTAATTTCCGTAATGTCAAAAAGCAGGATATGGATTTTCAGGGTGGATATATGCCTTTTTTTAGTGCCTCAAGAGGTCGAGGAAATGGAGTGTCTGATGCTGCCTTGGGTGCTGAACTGAAGCAAGCAAATACGGAAGTGGGCCCATGGCATGTCTGGATGATGGTTCAGGCCGAGACCGTTCCTAAAGAGACGAATCAAGTTTCCCTAAGTAAGGATCAAAAAGATGAATGGGGAATGCCGCTCCTGAAAATTGATGTGAGCTACGACGATAATGATGAAAAAGTCCTAGCTGATTTTTATGCTCAAGGTCAGGAGATGCTCGAGAAAGCAGGCTGCAAAAACATCAGAATTTCTGATAGTGGTCAAAATCCAGGTCTTGATATTCATGAAATGGGAGGGGTAAGAATGGGTAAGGATCCAAAAACTTCTTTGCTAAATGGATTCAATCAATTCCATGAGCTTCCCAATGTCTTTGTTACAGATGGAGCAGCAATGACTTCCACAGGAGTGCAAAATCCTTCACTTACTTACATGGCATTGACTGCTAGAGCAGTAGATTATGCAGTGAAGGAGTTGAAAAAAGGCACGCTATCTTAAAAAACGATTAAACTATATCTGTTTTTCTTGGATCTGGACCATATTTATTTAGTCCTTTTTGCCCTGGTTTGTACGCAAGCCAAATAAAACCAATGAAATTAACAGGTGGTGGAATTAATAAATAAAGTGCGTATTTCCAGTCCATTCCTATATCATGCAGTCGTTTGATTGCTTGGATAAGGAGTAAAATAATCGAAGCGATCAGGATAATTATGAAGGAAAAGAATATTGGCCAAGCTTCGCCATGATAGGATTGCCATATCAGCATAAGACTCAAAATGTTTGTAAAATAAAAAATCATGAAAAGTACTAGATAAAGTCTTCTCGTGATTCTTCCGGTAGGTTTTAAAAACGAATTCATAACTATTTAACAAGTTAAAAGCAATAATGTTTAAAATTTGCATGTTATAATTCTTTTTTGATTTTCCAAGTTAGATTTTGAGTATAAATAGTTTTGGATTTCACCTCCTACATAATTCTAGGGGATTTGTATTTTTAATATCATTATTATCACGCTTATCATTTTTACCAAACCTAATTTGCCTTATGAAATCGAGCATGACAAGAACCTCACACACTAGGATAATTACCAGAAATGCGAGATTCCATGTGGCCATTAAAAAACAAATTATAATCATATGAAAAAGTACTTATTCCTTCTATTTTACCTGCCGTTTTTATCATTTGCTCAGGCTAAATCTATTGATTTTCAAGCCCCACAAACTTATCATCTAATCATTGAAGGCTTTGATTGGGGTCCAGCTGCCAATAAAGTGGTGATAAAAATGAATCAGTCTGTAAAAGAAGTGAATGCATCTGATTTTGAGATCTATGTTAATCGGTCTTCGGATATCGGAGAGATTCCGGCCGGCCAAAAGGCAGGTAAAAGATCTGTCATTTTAGGCTATCCTTCGGATGAGTTTGGTAATAGAGTAGTAGAGGGGGGATATGCGACATTAGTTCTCGCTGTGAGCCCTGTAATGCCTTTGGGCTCTCCGATTCAATACATGCGAACAGGGAATCGAGGTGGTAATTTCTGGATTGACTATCAGATGACAATTTTGGATACCAAAACTGGTAATATATGGAATGAAGAATCAGGGAGATCTCGCCCGATTGTAGATGATTTTGCTTTGGACGGTAAATTCACAAAAGACAATACCACATTGACTTTTGCTGCTTTTACACCTAAATCAAGTTCCGAAAAAGCTCCGCTTATTATCTGGCTACATGGAGGAGGAGAAGGAGGATCAGATCCTACCATAGCACTTATGGGGAACAAGGCATTTAATTATGCTTCTCCTGAAATCCAGATGTTATTCGGAGGAGCCTATGTACTGGTTCCCCAAGCACCAACTTTCTGGATGCAAGCAGCTGAAGGGATGACTCGTGGGCAAACTAATGATATTTACAATGAGGCCCTTTTTGCCTTAATCCAAGACTATGTCGCTAAAAACCCGAAAATTGATCCTTCTAGGATCTATGTCGGTGGCTGTTCCAATGGAGGCTATATGTCTCTTAAATTAATCCTTGAGCATCCTGATTATTTTGCAGCTGGATTTATCAGTGCATTGGCTTACAATAATCAATTTGTTACAGATGCGCAGCTACAAAAAATAAAGAATGTGCCGATGTGGTTTGTTCATTCTAAGGATGATCAAACGACGAAGCCTGCAGATACTGTTGTGCCTCTTTTCGATCGCTTGAAGAAAGCTGGTGCGAAGAATGTTCACTTCTCATTTTATGATCACGTGACAGATATTACGGGGTTTTATGGAGGAGATGACTATCACTACAACGGTCACTGGTCTTGGATCTACTCGCATTCCAATATGGCACGAACTGAGTTGGACGGAAGCCCCGTCCTGCTTGATGGTCGACCGGTGACGATCATGGAGTGGATGGCCGCGCAGCGGAAAAAGAAATAACTCAAAAGCCGGATATTATCCGGCTTTTTGCATTTAATGTTTACCTTCTTTTTCGATCTCTTCGTAAACTTGTTTGATGGAAAATCTCGAAATTTTTAATAATGAATTGGCCAAAAAGGCCGCTCAAATTGGTAGACTCCCAAATGAGTGGTTAGAAGAAATCCATCTTCAAAACTACTTTAAACTTTTTATCCCAAAAGAATTGGGAGGGCTAGATTTAGAATTGACAGAAGGGCTTTTACAAGAGGAAAAGTTGGCTTCTCTTGATGCAAGTCTAGGCTGGACTGTGACACTCTGTGCCGGAGCAGGCTGGTTTGTTGGTTTTATGGAAAAGGAAATGCGAGAAGAGTTAGCAAAAGAACCCAGGCTTTGTCTCGCTGGAAGTGGTTTCGTAGGTGGGAAAGCAGAAAAAATGGGAGATTCTTACCGTATTTCAGGAAATTGGACTTATGCCTCAGGAGCTTTCCATGCCAGTCACTTTACGGCGAATTGTGAACTCTTTGAGAATGGTAAAGCAATTTTAGATTTCAATCAAAAACCTGTCGTTAAGGCTTTTATCCTTCGAAAATCTGAAGTGGAAATACTTGACAGCTGGAATTACATGGGAATGATTGCAACAGGAAGTCATGCTTTTCGATGTGAAGACTTAGCGGTTCCGACTTATAGAAACTTCGAGATTCTTCCTGAAAAAACAAAACTTCCTGACCCGATCTATCGCTATCCATTTTTGCAGTTTGCTGAGGCAACGCTAGCCGTGAATATTCTAGGGATCAGCATACATCTTCAGGAATTGATTGAGAAAAGTTTTTGGAAGCGGAATGAAACCCGATCTTATGAAAAAAGGCAAATTGAATACTTTCAAAAGGTTTTTGCCAAAGAATCGAAAGGAATTCAGTCTTTGCGAAGTGACTTTTACCATGCTGTCGAAAGTTCCTGGATTCAACTAATTGAGGAAAGGGAAATCTCTGCATCAGATTTGAAAAAAGCCAGTCGGATCAGTAGAAAACTTACTCAGGCTTGTCGCTTATCAAATGCAAAACTTTACCCATTTGCTGGATTAGAAGCCGCAAAAACTCATACTGAACTCAATCGGGTATGGCGGGATTTTAATACGGTAAGTCAGCATGCGCTCTTGATTTTTCCTTTTTAGACGAGGCCTTTCTTTTAGTAAAAGAGCAGAGCCATACAAAGCTGCCAATCTCTTGATTGCTTTGCTAGACTCCGCTAGTGGTCAATAAAATTTTTTACCCTTTCAAGGTTCTGTTTTTATTTAATCTCTTTAGAACTTTGATTGATCCCATTGAATATATCCAATAATAGGTCATCAGCATGTTCTATTCCAACAGAGAGTCGGATTAGCTTGTCTGAGATTCCCATTTGGGCCCTTGCTTCTTTGCTCATTCCTATATGTGTCATCGCAGCAGGTAGTTGTACTAAGCTTTCAGTGCTACCTAGACTTACTGCCAACTTGATCAACTTGAGGCTGTTCAAGAATCGGAATGCTTCCTCTTCTCCACCTTTCAATTCGAAAGAGATCATGGTTCCTGCTGAGGAGTATTGTTGAGCATAAATATCATATGCTTTGCTTCCAGGAGTCAAATGTCCAAGAAAGCTTACTTTTTCAACTCGTGGATCATCCTTCAAGGCATCTGCAATCTTCTGGGCATTTCTAGCTTGTTGGTCCAATCTTACTTTCAAGGTTTCTAGACTCCTGATCAGCAACCAACAGGTATGAGGACTGGCCATATTTCCCAAAAAGGTACGCATAACTTTTAGGCGGTGAAGCAATTCTGCTTTCCCAAGGACTGCACCTGCAATCACATCGCTATGTCCACCAATGAATTTTGTAGCGGAATAAACCACAAGATCTGCTCCATGGTTTATTGGGTTTGACCAAAGTGGTCCCATGTAGGTATTATCAACTGCCAGTGAGACTGTGGCTTCTTTCGTACTGAAATGATCCGCAATCTTTTTGTAAAGCCTGATATCAAAAAGATCATTGGTTGGGTTGGCTGGAGTTTCCAGATAGATAAGTTTTAATCGGTCCTTTCGGCCGCTTGATTCCACTTTAGAGATTACCTCTTCGTAAGAGTCATTTGCCCTTACGGCTATGCTTTGTACTCCTTGGCGGGTGAGATAATCTTCGATGAAATGACTTGTGCCACCATAAGTGGGCATACTGTAAACCAGTAAATCGCCGGGCTTTAGAAATTCTAAAAATACGGTGCTGATAGCCGCCATTCCACTTTCAAACATCGCGCAATCGTCTTCTTTATTCCAGAGGCAAAGTCGCTCTTCCAAAATTTGAAGATTGGGATTATTGATTCGACTGTAAATCAATCCTAGATCTTCTTGGTCTTTTTTCTCCCGAAGCCCATATGCGACTTCAAAAAATGATTTTCCTTCCTGAGCGGTCTTGAACACAAATGTCGAGGTTAAAAACATCGGTGGTTTAATCGCTCCTTCTGAGAGTTCTGGCTTATAGCCAAAAGACATCATTTGACTTTCGGGTTGCAGGCTGTTTTTCATATTTGTAGGGTATTATTGTCCTGACAAAAATACAAAAGACCGATTTTTGAAACTGAGAAAGCTCACATATCAGGAAATATACCTGTATATTTATAAAATTTAGGTTTAAAGTACTTTATTTGGCTACCCAACTCATACAATCAGGAAGGATTACGTCATGAAATCGATCATGGCCAAAAAATCACACACTGAGATAATTAAAACCTATCCCTAATTTCTCCTGATAGTTATCGGTATAACCTCTAAAAAAAATTAAACACATGAAAATTGATGATATCGATCGACATCTTCTCCAGCTACTGCAGGAGGATTCGAAAGTAAGTGTAAAGGACCTAGCCTCTAAACTTGGGTTGACCAAGACTCCTGTCTATGACCGGGTCAGAAGGCTGGAGGAAAGTGGTATGATTAAAAAGTATGTGGCAGTTCTTGAGCAATCCATGCTTCCTTCCTACATGGTTATATTCTGTTCGGTCTCTTTGGAAAGTCAGAAATTAGAATCCATAGAGTCCTTCAGAGATGCAGTATTGAAATTTCCCGAGGTGTTAGAATGCTATCTAATGGGAGGAGCCAATGATTTTCTGTTAAAGCTGATTGTAAAGGATTTGAATGATTACCATTTGTTCTCATCAGGAAAGCTGGCGGCTTTGAGTAATATTTCAAAAATTCAGAGCTCTTTCGTACTCCATGAGATTAAAAACTCAACTATCCTTCCTATTTATTAGCAGTAGAAAAAGTGATAAAATCTGAAAGGCTTAAATGATTGAAAACAGGCCTATAGAGGTGGTAATTCTAATGAACTCTTTTCCTGCATGCGGATCTGAGTTGTTTTAATTCGGTTATACGGAAGTATCCCATTAACCATTTTTATTTACTGGAAGGGAGATCGAAGACCGAGAAAGCCATCATTCAGATTTCAAAAATATTTTTTGAATCTCTAATTTGTTTTCTGACAAAGTGGGGTCTATGCATTTATTTTTGTGCAGAAGTTTTACTCCTTCGTTAAAAAATCAGCTACCACAGCGCTCTTTTCGGACTCCATTTCGCAGGTCCAACTGTCGATCCACCATCTGCCATTTTCAAAGTGTAGTTGGATGCTATTTAGTCCTCGGATAGCCGAAGGAGTATTCGGTTCGGTTCTGATTTCAAAGGCACTCCATACTTGGGCTAGATTTCCAAACTGACTTACTTTTCTTTTTAATTCTTTCTCGTAAAAATCCGATTTTGGTGATAAGGCCAATGGGACGTATTCTGCTTCCAGAGAATGTGATTCAGGGATCCCGTTTTCATCTAACCTAGTTATCACTGCCTTTTTAGAATGAATATATTGGTCTCTTTCAAATTGCCAAGGGTCATTGCTCGAGCCTGAGATCACATCATAATATGCCGCTATGATAGCATCCAGCGATTTGACATCTTTCCCATATTTTTCATCAGGACTTTGTGCAAAAATTGAGGAACAAGCTAAAAATGCAAGTGTAACTAGTAGGATTCTTTTCATATGATTATAATTTAATTTTTAAAGGCCATAGGGAATCTTCGCAGCACTTAATCATCCATGTGAGTGACTTTTTGGTAATGCTCGATTTCATATTTCTATATTTCTAAAAATGTTTTAAGAAATAAGTATCGCTTGTTTTAGCCTATCTGTTGCTGTGATTAGCAATTGAAAGCTAATCATCCTTTGATTTATCCTCAATTTCTAAAATTAATTTCTTGGTCCGTTTTAGTAATTCCTTTCTCACTTCGTTTACTACTTCAAGTACAAAAATTTTAGAAGTGAGTACTGCATTTAATTCAATTTTCAATTGATTATCATCAGTTTGATCCCAAAATGAATCCATGATTTGCCCATTGATTGCGTTTTGGGGGCTATTCAAGGGGTATTTTTGGATATAATCCTTCCCAACATCAGCAGCTAGCTTAATGTTGAATTCAGATCCTTTGAGAACAAATAATTGAAAGGCGTTATGTTCCTGAATTTTTTTAGCAAAATCCCGTTGCAGTAAATCGATATGGCCTGTTGCAATAAGTGCATTGAAGGTGCTCAGATTTAATTCATTAGTAGGGTTAAAATAGGGTAGGAATTCATACCGTGCTATTTTTTTAATGGTGTCAGTGTTCGCCGTGGGAGATGAAAGCCGTTTTGCTAATGCTAAATTCTTAGCTAATTCCATTTCAAAACCCCCTATCAGATTATCAAGTGCTTTCACGTCATTTTCTAAATCTGCTTGCAGTGATTTTATGTAACTGTTTGCCACCCGTTGTCCTTTAACCTGCTCATTCCAATTATTAATCTGTAGGGCGATCAATATCCCAAAAACCACAAGAAAAATCTCACCAATCGCATATTTCAAATACTTTCCAGTGTTGTTTTCCATAAGTAAGTTTTGACGAATTTTCCGAAAGAATTTTATCATTGTTTAGTGGTTGGTTATAATGAAGCACAACGGTCGGCAGCTAAGAAACGTGGGGCAATTCTGAGCAATTTCCTGTCCACCGTAGATAAAGTTAATTCGGGGAACAAACCTTTCGGGTTCCACTGACTGCCCCATGTTTTCTTAGGTGCTGTGTGTGCCCAGCATGGGCATCTGGTATCGAAGATACCAAATTATTCCAGAGGGTGGAAGTCCCTTACAGGCGAGTTGGTGAAGCCTGTTAGTAAGCCGCAAGCTGGTTTGCCGTGAGGCATGCAGTGAAGGAAGCGGGACTACAAAATCCGGTACTGACGAACAGGATCTGGATACGGAGGCTATTTAAGTCGGATGAGGTAACACACCATACTGACGTCCAAAGGTTGGGTAACCAACAGGTGCTTAGATGGTAGATCCAGTGGATATTGAGGGAAGGAATATGCTCTTACCTGGGGAGGTCTCTGGATGTCGTGAACATCCAAGAGAAGTCAGC
>NZ_JAQWXX010000116.1 GCF_029254265.1 Algoriphagus sp.
TCAAAACCGTTTATTTTGACCTAATTTAGTACCCGTTAAGATCGCAAGAAAGCGATTGTCACTGGCTGTCACTTCTAACTTATTTGGCTACTGGCATCTTTGCGGATATACATATAATTTTTTAATGTTTTTAGCTAGATTAGACCATCCCAAAATCAACCTACTATGAAATTTAAAATTCTTATAATCAGCCTCATGTTAATTTCCCCTTTTACTGGCTCCGCTCAAGAGATAGCCCTGCAGATGTATTCACTTCGAAATGAAATGAAAGTCGATCCAGTAAAATACCTCAAAATGATCCCTGAAATGGGCATTACCAATCTGGAAGGAGGCGGAGGTTATGGTATGTCGGATGCCGAATACCAAAAAATTCTTGCAGATAACAACCTAAAAACCATTGGTGTAGGTGCGGAATACGATGAATTAAGCAAAGACTTGCAACCCATAATCGACAATGCTAAAAAAACTGGTGCCAAATACGTCACCTGCTATTGGATAGCCCATCCAGACGGACCAATTTCTCTAGCCAAAATCAAAGAAGCCACAGCCCTTTTTAACAAAGCCGGGGCTGAACTCCAAAAGGAAGGGATAACCTTACTTTATCATCCACATGGTTATGAATTTGTGAAAGATGAAGGAATGGTACCCATGGATTATATGCTGAAAAACGCCAAGGATTTCGCATTCAACATGGATGTATTTTGGGTGAAAATGGGAGGTGGTGATCCATTGAAAATCATGAAATCCTACCCCGGTAAATTCCCAATGCTGCACCTTAAAGACCGGGCAAAAGGCACTCCTGGCTCAAAAGACGGTCATGGAGATGTGGAAGCAAATGTGGTGCTTGGTACCGGTGATATTGACATTGCCGGACTAATCAGGGAAGCCCAAAAACAAGGGACAGCTTACCTGACTATAGAAGATGAGAGTTCGAGATCCGTTCAGCAAATACCCCAGAGCGTGGCTTTTATTAAGTCAATTTTGAAATAAAGTTTTTGCCAAAAGAATCCACTAGCTCAGAAAGTAAGTATCGACCACAAATGGCCAGCTTTTCATTCTACTTAACTAACCAATTTGTTTGGATTTCTGTCTCCGTAGGGATTGTCTTTTTTCTTGTCGGTAGGCTAATGAAGAACTATCCTCCTCCCGATATTAATGGTTTAGCTGGATATCGTACATCCCGATCCATGAAGAATCAGGAATCCTGGGATTTTGCCCAAGTAGAAGCAGGGAAAAAAATGAGTCGATTTGGGAAAATAGGAATCCTTATTGGACTGATCAGCCTAATGATCCCTTTAAGCGATCCATGGGATTTGTACCTTGGGATGATTTGGGTACTTGTTTCATGTAGTTTATTGATCTATTCCGTAGAAAAATCTTTAAAGCAAAAATTTGGCAAATGAGCGGCTTAAAAAAAAGTATGACCGATTAGAAGCCAAGTTTCCAAACATCCTTTACGGATAATTAGTTAGCTTTCGGACTAATAATTCTAAACTCAAATGAAAAACACCAAAACTTTATTCTTTGCCTTAGCCTTCTTTATGGCTGCAACATTTTCTGCTTTTGCTCAAATCCAAGCTCCAGCTCCAAGCCCGGCAGCTACTGTTTCGCAGGTAGTAGGATTCACCAAAATCAATATTGACTATTCGTCTCCTGCAGTAAAAGGACGTAAGATCTTCGGAGAAATCGAAAAATACGGTGTGACTTGGAGAGCTGGTGCAAACAACCAAACTGTTATTGAGTTCAGCACTCCGGTAAGCGTGGGCGGAAAAAACCTAAGGGCTGGAAAATACTCCATCTTCATGACTCCAATGGAATCAGGTGATTGGATGGTACATTTAAACGGGAAAGCAGCTTCAATTTTCGCTTATATGAAAGATGGTAAAATTGACGAGGAAGCTGTAGCAAAAGATGATGCCGTTGCCTTAAAAGGAATGACCACTCGTGGTGGAAATACAGAAAGATTACAATACCATATTTCTGCTGAAGACAATAAAGTAGCAAAAGTTACTATGGCTTGGGAAGGCGTAATGGTTTCCTTCATGGTAGATACTCAAGTGGAGCAGAAAATGGAAGGCTTCAAAAGCGTATTCTAAAAAATCTGAATTCAGAAATCTAAGATTAAAATACCTGAATCATCTGATTCGGGTATTTTGCTTTAAAACAAACCCCGAATGCCGAAGAGACTACAAACTGAAAAAGAGGAATATTTTAATTCCCTGTCCCATGGAATAGGGTTTTTCTTGGGTCTTATTGGAATTCCTTTTTTCCTTTTCAGAGCAAATAACCTAGGTGATTTTGATTTATTGATCGCCTGCGCTGCCTTTGCTCTGGGAATTTTAATGGTCTATTCGAGTTCGACACTTTATCATCTTTCCAAAGCCGGACATCGAAAAGACCATTTTCAGAAGGCAGATCATATTTCGATTTATTTTCTGATTGCGGGGTCCTATTCTCCTATGATTTTGACTGTATTAGATCGGGAAAAAGCCATTCTGTTTCTCTCTATCCTTTGGGGTTTTGTATTGGTCGGCTCTATTTTCAAATTCTTTTTTGCGGGTAGATTCAAGTTTATTTCTGTCGGACTTTATCTGGCCATGGGATGGATTTCAGTATTTCTGCTCAAAGCCATGTGGGAAAATCTCAGCGGCGAAACGCTTACCTGGATTTTGATTGGAGGATTAAGTTATACGATTGGAGTTTATTTTTATGTGCAAAGCAATAAACTTTACCATCACAGTATTTGGCATGTTTTTGTTCTTTTGGGAACAGTCTCTCATTTTTTTGCAATATGGATGCTGCTCTAAATCCCTTACCGTTTTTAAAATCTATCTACATCTTTCCGGCATCCACATCTTTCAAATACTGAATTAAGCCCGGAAAGAACACTTCAGGATTGTCATATTGGACAACATGACTTCCATCTGGACAGAAAAGGTATCGTGCATTTGGGATTTCAGTTGACATCCATTCCATATACTTGGGATCCATAGTATCATGACCACTTCCGACCACAAGCGTTGGGACTGTGATTTTGGAGATATCCTGACTTCGATCCCAACCTTTCAATGTAGCTCCCGGAGTAATCCCAAATTAGCTATAACCTTGCATGCGTACATAAACATCAGGATTTACATGCTGCATTGTCCTGTTCATGGCTTCCGGCCATTCAGCCAATGGCTTTCGCAAAACATGATATTGATAGTGATGCTCCATCAACAGCTCCGCATACCTTGGGTTATCAAAGTCATTATTTTCTTCGATTTCCATTATTTCCTTAAAAACCTCTGGAGGCATTTGTGGGCCAAGCACTTCTTTGGCATATTTCTCATATTCAGGTAAGCTCGCCATCATGTTTGAAATGATTAAGCCTTTGAGTTTATCCTGATGCTTGAGCGCATATTCCATGGCGAGCATTCCACCCCAAGATTGGCCAAAAAGGTAAAAATTATCTGGGTTCAAGCCTAAAGCAACTCGGACTTGTTCTACTTCGTCCACAAAACGATCGATGGTCCAAAGTGTGCTGTCAGTTGGTTGATCTGAATAATATGACCCCAACTGATCGTAATAGATGTATTCGATCCCTTCTTGAGGTAGGTAGCCGTCAAAACTAGTATAGATCTCATGCGTCATTCCTGGTCCTCCGTGTAGAAGCAAGACTTTAATTTTAGGATTATTCCCAACCCGCTTGGTCCAGACTTTAAATTCGCCACTTGGTGTAGTAATTGGAATCATCCGAACTCCTCCTTGTTGCTTATCAGCTTGGTCTGAAAATTCAAAATAATCATCTGAAACCATTTCGGAGGTCTCGACATCCTTATTTTCACAAGAGATCAATCCAATAAAGATTAACAGAGACAATAAATTAAAATATTTCATAGCGCTTTATTTTTCCCTTTAAAAATAAGGGATAAAAGTAAATAAGGTTTCACCATTAATGGAAATGAAAAGAGACTGGAAAATCTTTTCCCAGTCTCTTTGAAAGAAACAATTGAATTAATTCTTGGCTCTTATTTTTCTACCCAGTCCACTTCAGTATCCTTCCAAGCTCGGTCATTGGCAGAATTGATAACTGCTTCGCAGACTTTCTGAGTTTCAAAAGCATCCCGGAAAGTTGGATGGCAATCCTCCCCTGTCTCAAGGCTATGGAAAAAATCAGCCACCTGATGAATAAATGAATGTTCATACCCGATTGAAGTTCCGGGAATCCACCAGCGATTCATATAAGGGTGATCACCATCTGTCACGTGAATGGAGCGCCAGCCTCTGACAATTCCTTCATCGCTATGATCGAAATATTCCAAGCGAGTCAAATCATGTAGATCCCATCGAATCGAAGCATGCTCTCCGTTGATTTCAAATGTATAAAGCGCTTTATGCCCTCTTGCATATCGAGTGGCTTCAAAGACTCCAAGCGAACCATTATCAAAATGACAATGGAAAATACAAGCATCATCAATTCCTACTTTTTGTTTTTCCCCAGTGTGTGTGTGTACCCGCTCCTTGACAAAAGTCTCAGTCATGGCTGAGACATCTTTGATTCCACCATTGAGCCACATCGCAGTATCTATGCAATGCGCCAATAAATCACCTGTAACGCCCGAGCCTGCGGCTTCCACGTCAAGTCTCCAGAGACCATCGCCACCTTGAGGCAAATCGGGATTGATCGTCCAGTCTTGCAAGAAATTAGCACGGTAATGGAAAATCTTCCCAAGTTTGCCGGAAGCCACGATATTCTTCGCCAAAGTCACCGCCGGAACTCTCCGATAGTTGTACCAAACTGTATTTTTCACTCCTGCTTTCTCCACAGCATCCAGCATTGTCTTTGCCTCGGCTACGGTTCTAGCCAAAGGCTTTTCACATAGAATCATTTTTCCGGCTTCAGCAGCTGCAATTGCGATCTCTGCATGCATATCATTTGGAGTACAGATATCCACCGCATCAATGTCATCTCTAGCGATGAGTTTTTTCCAGTCTGTCTCATACGATGCATAATCCCATTGCTTCATGAATGCTTCAGCTCGCTCTGCTTTTCGCGAACAACAAGCCTGAAGAACAGGCTGATATTCATACTCTGGAAAAAAGTCAGCTAAACGCTTGTAGCCATTTGTATGGATTCGACCCATCAATCCAGTACCGATAAGTCCCACTCGTATTTTTTTCTTATTGCTCATTTTGATTGAATTTTAAAATTTCAAAATTGAAAGATTTGAAAATTGAGTTGAATGCTGGAATCACTTCTTTATTCATCATTCGAAGTTCAACATTCAACATTTGAAGAGTTGGTAGAAAAGACATGAGGTTTAAAAGATATTTCTAGATTCAAGAATTTCGTAAATCGTATTTCAAAAATCTTACATTCCCCTTCACCCCTTCCATCCATGTGCTTCTCTTACTTTGATCATTGTGGCAAGAATATCATTCCAAGTCTGCTGATTTTCCATTACTGAGTTCGGAAACATGCATCCATCCCAACAGATATGCTGCATGGCCTTGGTCAAAACTCCATTTTCATCGCGGAGCCAAAAGCCCGCATCGTGTATAATATCCAAAACTCCATTAGGATCTGTTGCTTGACAATGACGACCTGTTTTATCATGAGAACCTGATCCGAAAACTGACCCGTCATTCTGGGCTACATGAAAGTCAATCGTCCAAGGACGTAGCGCATCCGTTACTGTCTTCAAAGCCGCTTTAACAGCTTCCCGATCATTCAAATCAGCATCGGCTGCTAAGATTCTATGCTCAGGCGCATTGTAACCCAAGGTATATAAAAAGGTGTGGGACATATCTGCCTGAAAACCAATATTTGGACGATCAACCATTTCTAAGGTTTCAACCATATGCTTCCAACTATGCATCGCACCCCAACAAATCTCCCCTTCAGCAGCAAGTTTTTCTCCAAAGCCAGCAGCAACATCACAAGCTTCTTGGAAGGTCTCCACAATTAGCTTGGTATTTCCTTTAGGATCCTTTGCCCAATCAGAAACACCAGCAGCAGAATCAATCCGTACCACACCATAAGGACGAACTCCAAGATCTTTGAGCTTTTGTCCAAATTCACAAGACTTCCGAACCATTTCCACGAAAGTCTTTCGCTGTTCTGCAGTGCCCATTGCTGAACCTGCCCAAATCGGAGCTACCAGCGAACCAACATTCAGATTGTATTTGGAAACCTTATCAGCAAGCTTTTTAGCTTCATCAGGATTGTTTAAGTCAAAGTGAGGTTCGAGCAAACCCACGTCGATTCCGTCAAATTTCACTCCATTCACCTCTGCTTTTGCAGTCATCTCAAGCAGTGAATCAAATGGTATGATAGGCTCAGAATCTGGTCCTTTTCCGACCAATCCCGGCCAAGTGGCGTTGTGTAGTTTTGGGTAATTGTTCATGGTTTTTAGTTGTAAAGTTTAAAGGTTTAAAAGTTGGAAGGTTAGGCCAACTTCATTAATCGGTTCTTAACATGTTGATTTGGTTGGTTCCTAACCACTTCATTATTCACTATTCATCATTCGATATTTCAATTATTCTTACTACTTACTTTTCTATATGCTTCTAAATCAATGATTTAAAATCCAAAAATATCGTATTTCATATATCGTATTTCATAAATCTTAAACCACTTTCAAGTCAGGGTTCTTTGGTCCAAAATGCTTCAGCATCACGATCGGATCAGTCTTTGAATGGTTCGTGATTTTGACTCCGGCTTTCGCAGCAGACTCAGAAACAAAATACTCATCGTGGGTAAGTTGACCAAATCGAATCAATGCAGGAGTCTCAATATCCCAAACACCCATCGTGCCATGACCTTGCATCATGATCATTCCATAGGCAGCAGCATCAGTAATGGTCACTGTTTGTTCTGGGAAAATCGTCAATTCCTTAGCCGAATAATCGTGTGAACGATAGCAAATCCAAGCATCGTGATAGCCTGCAGCATGCATCTTTTCCACAGCCTCCACAGGCTTTGGCTCCATGTAATGGTTGTCCATCAGATTCGGATTAACATTCAAATCCCAATCGATCATTTCCACTAAGAGATCATGATCACCCCAGCGGTCCTTCGGAGTAGCATTCCAAAGCAATTCATCCGAAATAATAGCCTCATTCACTAGGGATTGATACATCGCGAAAATATCGGAAGCCTTTTGTGGCTCGTAGGTACAGAGCGAACCCGGTGCATGCAACATTCCAGGAGGCACATCCCAACCAGTTCCCGGCTGAAGTTTGAAAGCTTGGGAATAGTTCGTGATTTTATTGTCTCCCTTATTAAAGTTTTTCAAGCATTCCAGAATGGTTTCCTTGCTCGTTCCAGGAGCGATTCCAAAGAAAGTGTAAGGAAAATCTCCTCCATGATTATTTACTTGAGGCGGAAAATAATAGGCTTCGGGTTTGCCGTTTTGCCCGGTCAGTTTTCCAAATTCATCACTTGGGTGAATGTGATGTGGAAGTGGGCCCATATTGTCAAAAAACTTGGAGTACATCGGCCAGGATTTATGCGCATTCCAAAGTCGATCTCCGATAATCTGAGCGCTCAATTCATCTATCGCATCTTTGAGTAGGAAAAGCTCAGTTTTACCTCCTTCTTCAAAAGCTATATGGCTAAGGCCCTCATTTTTGGAAGTCAGGGGGCCATTTTGAGCTGGAGTAGTCGAAGAAAACCAGCGTTCGTCGATTCCTCCGCGGTTGCCACCGAGACTATAATAATCATCCGGATGAAGTTTGATTCTACGACCGGGAACACAAAATGATCTTGGCACCCATGTAGGGGTTAATCTTAAAATTCCTTCCCCTTGTTCAAGGGCTTTTTTTGCTAAACTCATTTTTATATATGATTTATGATGTCAGATTTATGATTTAATACTGAAGTGAATTATTTGGAAAGTAGTAGAATGGCTTCTGTAACCATTTTAAATTCTTCATTTTACATTTTAAATTCTTTGGCTTTTTCTCCGGTGAGAACTTCCAACTTCAACTCGTATTCTCGTTTTTCTCCTGGTTCTAAATAAATCAAAGTACCATTTTCTTTTGCTGCTACTTGCCCAATTGGTGGATTGGTAGCCGGTTCCAAAGCAGTGACGTATTCGTTTTTACCCCAATGCTGCCAATTGATCAACCATGGGAATTGCATTTTGTAAAATGAAATTTTAAAGGCCAGTTCCAATTCATTATTAGCGTAGCCGCAAACCACTTGGTTATTAGCATCAGCTTTTGGAAGAATAAAAGCCACATCTTCCCCAAATCCTGCATGCTCATCCATAGGAGCTGCGCAGCGTGTAAATTCAAATTTCTTGTTGAAATCGGTATTATTTGCATCAGTGGCTTTTGCCTGTTTTTCTCCTTGCCAGATGATCCGTGTACCTTCATCGATCAGTGGCCAGCCGCAATTGATATGGTACAAAAGCATATGAGGCGTTCGAGTATTTCCACGATTTACGACCACATCTTTGATATGAATCTCCGGCGAGCCTAAGCTTCCAGAAATACTTCGAGTAAGTTCTAAGCTAGGTCCAAAAGTGGTAGTTTCCCGAATTTTCCCTACGATTTCAAAAGTCAAATCTTCTGAAAAAATATCTGGCTGACGAATAGAGATCAACTCAGCTGGGGAATTTGAATAGCGACCATGAAGACCTCTACTACCAGTTTCGTCTTCGTTTGGAGGTCCCATTGAAGACAGCCCACAAGTAGTGAGCAGCCCCCCTGCAAAGGTTCGAAGCCAATCAATTCCCTGATTAGAAAAAGGCTGCGGAGCCGTGATGCCAGCATGTGAAATCCAAGCAAGGCTATTTTCATTGAAAAGCGCATCTACGATATCCATTCCTCGATCCAAGACCACTTTGTAGCGCAACCCTGTACCAGTATTTACCCAAGCGATTCGGGTTCCTTTTCCAGGACCATTGTCTAGAATTGAAGTTTCAATTCCTCCGATTTGCTGCGTATTCGAAAGCTTATGTTTCCAGCTGCCTAGATTTTTTGGATTCATTTTGGGTTTTTGTAGGGATTCAATCTATAAAAAAGCGGCTCAGACACTATCCTGCGCTATAAGGTAGATCAAGACATTTGAATTTAAGTTAGAAAAAATGAGGCAAGAAAAACTGCCATTAATCAAAAAAAAAGGATCCATTCCGAAAAATGAATCCTTAAACCCGAAATATTCATTAGAAATTCTATTACAGCTTTAAATCACTTGAAATCAGTCGCTCCGCTTCTTTTCCTTTCTCACCATAGCGGTGCTATGCTTTCGAAATGAAACTTCCTGATTTATTGCGATTTAAATCTTCACCACGAATTCTAATGCATAATCCGGGTTAAACCCAATCAGAGTTTCTTTAACATCAGTTTGCGGTATTCCACCTTCATGGGTGGACCTACATGGACCTGCACACCTAGCAGACCGGACATCATCCGGTTTTTGGCATCTTCATCGTGAACTTCACTCATCAGAATTCCATTTACAAAGTGCTGCATGACATTTCCTTTCACGATGAGGTGAATCTCATTCCAATCTTCTTTCTTGATTTTCGCTCCTAATTCGGCTCGATCACCAAGTTCACTTTCTAAATTCAATCCTTTCCAGGCATTTCGCTCAACAAAATCGCGGAGATTAGTGATGTCATCAGGCTGAGAAGTAATTCGAGTTTTCTGTCCTCGATAGGCTAAAGTAGCCCGCTTTCGCTCTTCATAGTTCTGACCAGTATAGTTGACTTTACCATCTATATCTGCCTGATAGCCTCTTAGGGCAAAAGGAACTTCCTCCACACGATCGCTTCGATAGTTAATACCAGAATTTCCTGATTCGGAAATTCGAAATTCTGCTTTCAATTCAAAATCAGCAACCTCTCCTTCCCATATCAGGAAAGTATTTGCTTTCAATAATGTCTCAGGGGTAATAGTACCTACAATTGCACCATCGCTTACTGTCCAGTACGTTGGATCTCCTGTCCAGCCTTTCAAAGTTTTACCATCAAAGATGGATTTAAACCCATTCTGCATAGGTTCAAAAGCAGATTCGATTGGCTCAACCTGTGAACTTTCAAACGGCTGAAAAACTGAATCAATTCCATAATACCCCAAAAGCATCAGCAGCAAAGCACCTTCAAGCATCAAATATTTAGTGAATAGTTTGCCCATCATTTCATTGCAGTTGCTTTATTCTGATAGACTTCATGATTTTCATTTCCACCTGAGATCAGGTAAGCCATCAAATCCTTCAATTCTTCTTCATTCAATCGGTTAATAATACCCGGCAGCATCGTTGAAACCTCCGAAACTTTCTTGCTTTTCACTTCCGCTTTCGCTACAGTTCGGATTACATCCGGCGCAAAAGGGTTTTGAGACACGTAGTAATTTGCATCATCTTCATTGGTCAATCGGCCTACTACAGATCCTCCAGCTTTTAGTTCCAATATGGTAGCTTCGTATTGCTCGGAAATCTCATCACTTGGATTGATAGTAGCATTTAAAATATCCTTTGCAGAGAATCTTGTTCCCAACTGACTAAGGTCTGGACCAATTATTCCTCCTTCACCTTTCATCGTATGACAAGATTGACAAAGGGTAGCCACATACATTGCCTTTCCCTTTACCAGATCTCTACCACTCAGATTTTCTACTAAAGGCAAGGCTTCCTCTACAGTCCATCTTCGCCCAGGTCCTTCGGGCTGAATAGTAGTTTCAGCCAAATCATTACCACTGCTTGTCAGCATAGCCGCTCCCGAAAGCTCATTGTATTTATCAAAATCTGCTTTGGCCACATGGGTCAAGGCCATCTTTCTCGCTCTATCAATAAACCCAACATAGCTTCGACCACCCTTATATTTGAAGGCATTCTGAATCCAAGTAAAGTATTCATCATGCAACTTGGGGGTCCAGCCAGCCTCTGCTCCTCCCAAAACTACCGCCAAATAAGTCTGTTGAGCAGGCGGTACATTGGCTAGCATATTAGCAATATCTAATCCGTATTGAGGATTTCTCATAATCAGATCAGAGGAAGATGTAAATGTCTTCTGGTAATCGGGATCATCCTTTGCGTTTTCGAGTAATGCCAAAGTTTTCTCCACCGCATCAGGCGCATCCAAATGGACCAATAATTTGCTCAGCTCACGGTCTAGATTATTATTGTTAGCAGGGAAATTTCCATCCAAATAAGCAACCAACTGATCCTTTACATTTTTTGCTGGATCACCCTGCCGATATAGGATTAATTCAAAAGCCCGGAGTAAATCTTGTTTTTCTTTTTCGTTAAGTTTCGAATAATCAATCCCCATTAATACCTGAATCATTGGCGTTCCGGCACCTTTTTCACTGTGTCTTGCCAATGCAATCATAGCTTGAGTCAGTTTCACAGGGTTCTGCTCCTCTAGCGCTTTGACTTTCCAAGAATCAATTGGCTGATGCTCCAAGGCAATTCGGGCTGCATACTGCACAAAGCGATCTGCATGATCCAAATTTGCCCAGGCTTTTTCCAAACCTTCTGAAGAAGCTCCCACTTTATGGAATTCTTCAAGTTCTCTTCTCAACTTATTCTCTGCAGGAAGATCAGCAACTTGAAGTGGCTTGATATCTTTTTCAAGGTCACCATCATAATAAACTCGGTAAAGATCTGATTCCAGTCTTCTTCCACCGGTCATAAAATACATCGCCCCGTCTGGACCAATAATACCATCTGTTAAGGGTAGTGGAGAACCTGAAATAAATTCTTCTGCTTTTGCCTCATAAGTGGCACCTTTTGGCGTAAGTTCAAATGCATAGATGATTCCAAAACTCCAATCAAAAGCGTAGAGTGCCTTTTGATATTTCTCTGGGAAATTTGCACCAGTTCCAAACATCACATTGGTAGGAGAACCCTGTCCAATATTCAGTGTCGCTGGAAGATTATCTGGATAAAGCGGAGACCATTTTTGATTACCAGTTCTCCAACCATATTCTGATCCACTCGTCACATGACAGATTCGAGTTGGTCGATACCAAGGCATTCCAAAGTCCCATTCCATGTCCGAATCATAGGTGAAAAGATCTCCTGCTTCATTGAATGCAATATCAAATGGATTTCTATAGCCCGCAGAGATCAATTCAAAGTACGATCCATCAGGAGCAAAATTTGCAACCCAGCCTCCTGGAGCCATTCTAGAATTCGCATGTCCTCTAGGATCTTTGATCTCCGGAAATAAATTGTCCTCATTCCAAACTCGAGGAAGTCGGTAAGCATCCATTTCGGGCACGTCTACGTGATTCCCCGCCACCATGTATAGCGAATTCCCATCAGGGGAAAGCTTGATACTATGCGGACCATGCTCTCCAGGCTGACCCGTAAAAAGTTTAATTGTTGTTACGGTTTCAAACTGGTCATCACCATCCAAATCCTGAATTCGATAGAGCCCTGTACTTTCTTTAAATGTTTCATTTCCATTATGATTAACCATCACATAGATACTATTGAAGGCATATAGTAAGCCTTGCGCATAGCCCATCCCTACTTGAGGTTCGGCGACATTCCCGATGATCAGCTTTTCGATTTTGGGAGCCAAAGAATCCGATCCAATCTCAGGAATCTCTAATCGATAAAGAAAACCATATTGATCTGCTGTAATCAGCCGGTTTTTATCATCAAAGGTCATGGCTACCCATGAGCCCTGATCTAAATCACCTGGGCTATAAATGTGCTCCGCTTTAAACCCTTCTGGGAGTTTGAGTTTCGCTACTTTCGGATCAAGAGGGGCAGCTTCTTCTTTTTTAGCGCAGGAAACTGCAACTGAGAGCACCACCAAACTCAGCAAGAATGTTTTTAGGAAAGAGTTTAAGGTCATATACTTTTGGGTTATTTGATTTCAGAAAAGGGGTTTACTGATCAGAATTTAAATGATAATCATGTATCGTTGAAGCTATTTACTTTTTATGAAATTAAAAACTGTCCTGCCATCTCATGCTTTAAAAAAAGTAGCCCAACCTTTTCGAAGTATTCCTTCCGAAAAAAGCTGGGCTGTACTCTGTTTATGAAAAAAAATTAGAAATAAGGACTCAAATCAGATTCAACCGCCGGATAGGCATAGAATTTCTTGATATTTGTGAATGCATTGCTTCTAGGCACGGCACCTGCGATCGGTGGGTAATAATAAGCCAATGGGTTTGCTATCACTCGCTGACCATAAGGAACGATTATCTCTTGAATTCGATCCGTACGCTGGATATCAAACCAGCGCTTGTTTTCAAAAGCAAGCTCTACTCGTCTCTCCTTAAAGATGGCTTCACGAACATCAACTTGCCCTGCGGCAGTGGTATTTTCTAAACCCGCACGTTGTCTCACTTGATTTAAGTAACCAACGGCTTCTCCAGTTTTTCCTTGCTCATTCAAAACTTCAGCCATAAATAATAACACTTCAGCATAGCGGTACACTACCCAGTTTGTCCCGTGATTATTATGCTGAGAGTGAAATTTCGCATGTTTTTTAATGTAAGGATAGTTCTTATCGTCTCTGAAGCTACCTGCTAGAAAAACATTCCCAATTGAGGCATCCTTTCTCAAATCTCCTGGCTCATAGGCTGCAATAATATCTGGCGTAGGAATGTTGTTACCTTCTCCATCGATATTTTGCGGATTATTCGTTCCCATGATCGGCTGAAGCTCCGCTGCGCTGATTGGTCTTGGCATAAATTGGTAGATAAAGTTTCCCTGCAAGCCAGCGGCTCCTTCTAAGAACTGAACTTCAAATACCGATTCTGAATTATTCTTATTTGAAGAATTTCCAGGAAAAGCCATTTCATAGCTTGCCATCATTTGATAGCCATGAGTCAACACGGGTGCTAGAATTTGCTCCGCTTCAGTCCACTTCTTCTGATTCATGAAAACATTTGCCAATAAGGTTCTAGCTGCACCTTCAGTCACTCGACCGGGAGTCTGTTGTGCTTTTTTTGGCAAAAGAGGAACTGCTGCCTGCAAGTCTGCAATGATTTGATTATAGACTTCCGCCTCAGTAGCTAAAGGCAATGCGGCCTCTTCTCTAGCCGCTACAGGAGTCAATTGAAGTGGAACACTTCCAAAATATCGAGCTAGCTCAAAATAGGCATAGGCCCTCAGGAACAACGCTTGACCTTTTACATTGGCTTTGGCTGCCGCATCAAAATCTACATCATCAATCAAGGATAATATTTGATTGGTTCTTGCAATAATCAAGTAATCCTGCCTCCATTGATTTAATACGTGAACATTGGCTGTCGTACCATTGGATTCAGGAACCGAGAAATCTGCCAAATCTTCTTGATTATCAGTTGCCCCGAAAAGAACATTTCGGGCATAATACGTATTATCTGAGTGCATTTCTGAAAGCAACCAAGCACGATCATTGATAATAGTACGCAATGGAACATAAGCAGCATTTACTGCCTGCTCAAAATCAGTTTGATTTTTGAAAAAGGTAGCCGAACTCAATTGAGTTTCCGGTACTACCGTAAGAAAGTCTTCACAGCCACTTAGCGCAAAAGCAGTCACTAAAATGGCTAGGATATATTTTTTCATATTTTTTCGAATTGTAAGTGAATAAATAAGGTGAAACCTCCCAGGTTAGAATGTTACGTTAACACCGAAAGTAATTGTACGAGGAACTGGATAACCCGCCAAATCTACCCCTGGACTTAGGTTACCACCATCTCCTGCACCATTATTCTGCATACTAACTTCTGGATTTGATCCACCCCAATAGTCAGTAAATACCCACACATTCTGAGCTGAACCATAAACTCTAGCAGATTTGATTGCCTTCGGTAAATTTTTGAAGGTATATCCTACGGTAATATTTCGAATCGTGAAATAGGATGCATCCCACACAAAATTGCTATTTGGCCAGTCACGCTCAATTCCTGTGACGTTTCCGCCACCAACTGTGGTTCCAAAAATCCCAGCACCTGGATTCTCTGGCGATCTAAAACGATCAGCCACTCTAGCAACCATATTGAATACACCGTCCAAATTTGCAGTTGAGAATAAGTGCCTCATGTAAAGCTCGTTACCCTGAGACCCTGATGCAGTAATACTTGCATCCCAATTTTTCCAAGCGAAGTTATTGATGATTCCGTAAGTGAAGTCCGGAAATGGATTACCTATGATTGTTCGATCATCATTATCTCCACCAAACGTAATTCTACCATCCCCATTGACATCCTGTAGCTTGATACTTCCTACGGTAGATCTTCCAGGGATCACGGGAGAATTTGCAAGGTCTTCTGCATTCGCATAATTGCCTAATTTATTTAATCCATAAAATTGGCCAAATGGCTTACCTACTTGAGTGATATGCCAACTTCCATAGACACGATCTATTCCGTCAGCGAGCTCCAATACTTCATTTCGGTTAAAAGAAATATTTGCATTGGTGGTCCATCTGAATGATCCCGTAGTATTCACAGAAGTAAGTGAAAACTCATGTCCCCAAAACTTAATCTCTCCGATATTATCATTGAAATTGGTAAATCCGGATTCCTGAGGAATCTGCACGGCGTAAAGTAAGTTCGTGGTGTTTTTGGTATAAAAGTCATACACAAAACTGATTCGATCATCCCATAAACCTAAGTCAAAACCCAAGTCAAATTGAGCGGTGGTTTCCCATCCTAAATTCGAATTATTTAATGAAGTCACTCCAGCTCCCGGCACTACCGTATTTCCAAAAACAGCATTGATGGTATTGTTTACCAAGGCGTATTGGGTATAATTTCCAATGTTATTATTTCCTGTTACACCATAGCTAGCTCTAAGTTTGGTGAAAGAAACTGTTGAGCTACTGTTTAGAAAACCTTCATCAGAAAGCACCCATCCCACAGAAGTGGAAGGGAAAATACCCCAACGATTATCTGCTCCAAATCGAGATGAACCATCTCCTCTTATTGAAGCTGTAAATAAATACTTACTCTTATAATTGTATGTCAATCTGGAGAATACAGAGGTAAGTGACCATTCTTGTACCGCAGATTGTGTTCCATTTCGATTGATGTTAATAGCTCCCTGAATGGTAGGAAGTCGATCGTCAGCATATGTATCTGCCTGAATTCTGGTACGGTCACTGCGGAATCGTTGATTAGAAAAACCGAGCAACGCTTCAAAATTATGGTCTCCTATACTTTTTCCATATGTTGCAATATTTTCATTCAACCAAGATAAATCCTGAAATTCATCCCGTATTGAAACAGCAACTGTTGGAAGGGCAACATTAATCCGATTCGTGGCTGTGGATGGATTGAAGAAAAAGAAATTAGAATTTCTCAATTCCGCATTAAATGTCGACTTGAGAGAAAGTCCCTTGATTGGCTTCCATTCCACATAGGTATTCGCCAAAACATTTAAGACTTTGGTTTCATTCGTGATTTCCTCAGCAGACCTCAACCAGTTTGGATAAGCGAAGATATTTCCAGTATTCGCAGGGAATCTATTGAACGATGTCAATTCGCCATTCTCCTCATAAATCGGCATCACCGGCCAAGTATGAAGGGCATTGAATAAAATACCTGTACCTCGTGATCCGTCAGTTTGCGGAGTATTATCTACTACGTAGCTTGGCGCTACATTGACCCCAATATTTACTTTGTCTGAGACTGCATAATCGGTGTTCATTCGAAGAGAAAATCGTTCGTAGTCTGTATTTCGGACTACCCCTTTTTGATCAAAAAATCCTGCGATGATTGCTGTATTGACACGCTCCTTATTGGACGTGACCGTTAAATTGTAAGAAGTAATCGGAGCAGTTTCTAACATTGCACCGTACCAATCATTGTCTTGATCTCGAAAATCAGCAGGATTCTGGAAAATCTCAGGAACTGCTTGACCTGCGTCTGTGTAATATTCTTTCTTGAACTGCGCAAATTCCTCTGCGTTCAACATTTCCAATCTTCCTTTTTGAGGAACTGTCTGCCAACCTGTAAAAACGTTCAGATTAACATTCGTTTGACCTTTACTACCTTTTTTGGTAGTGATCAATACGACCCCGTTTGCAGCTCTTGAACCGTAAAGCGAAGTAGAAGCCGCATCTTTTAGAACAGTAATTTCCTGAATTTCATCAGGGTTAATTGCGTTGATATCTCCTGTGATTGGAAATCCATCCACCACGTAAAGTGGAGCGCTTCCACCAGAAACAGAAAGCTGACCCCGGATTCGAACATTCATTCCTTGACCTGGCTTTCCGGTAGTTTGATTAATCTGAACACCAGCAAGACGACCTTGAAGTTTTTGAGCAACCGAAGAAACTGGCAAATCAGCAAGTTCTTTTGCACCTACAGACTGGATTGCGCCGGTTACCTCTTTTTTAATCTGGCTACCGTATCCTACTACCACTACTTCAGATAAATCCGACATGGATGTTTGGAGTGAAATATCATAACTCGTCTGGCCATTTTGAACTATAACTTCTCTCGCAGTATACCCGATAAAGCTTACAACCAAAATGTCACCGGGGGAAGCTTGAATGCTGAAAACTCCATCAAGATCAGTCACGGTACCTACTTGAGTACCTTTGATAATAATGGTTGCCCCTGGTACAGGCTCTCCTGTCTCATCTTTTATCGTCCCAGTAATATTTGCAGACTGTGCAAATACTAAAGGGGCGGTAAATAGGATTATTAGTAACATCCCAAGCAACCGGGCAATTACTGTAGTTTGAAAATGTTTTTTCATAAGATTGGGTTTATGTTAATAGCAATATTACTTTCTCCAAGTACCTGATTAACAACCCAGATTCTATCCTGCACAATCCTGTATTTCAGTGGTTTATAAAAAAATATAAATGAAAAATTCACAGGATAGAACAGGATGGTATTCCCCATGATTTATATATTTATAATATAAATAGGTGTGCTTACAAAAAAGTGATCATTAAGACTTGTTCACACTTTTAAAAAAAAACTATCAAATATTATTTAATTGAAATCCATCCACATTTTCGCTATAATTAGAATCTAATTTTATTCCCGAAATGACATCTAAAATAAATTTCTCCCTGTTTTTAATCATTTTGGTCGCAGGAATAAGTTTCCAATGCACCGAAAAAAAGACACTGGATCTTGCTCAAAATACCCGCCTAGCCCTAGTTGGAAATAACCTTCCTTCCCGAATGATGAATTACGGGACTTTTGAGACGGAACTTTACCTCCGTTATCCTGAAAAGGATCTGATTATTCGTAACATGGGAGATCCAGGTGACACTCCTGGCTTTCGGCCTAGATCTGGTACCAATGATCCTTGGGCATTCCCCGGAGCTGCTGATTATCAGGATGAATATGCCACCCCTTCGGGTTCAGAAGGTTTTTTGGGAAAACCCGACGAATGGCTCACCAGATTAAAAGCTGATGTGGTCATTGGTTTTTTTGGCTTCAATGAGTCCTTTCAGGGCGAGGCGGGGTTAGAGAATTTTAAAGCAGAATTAGACGCATGGATCAAACATTCCCTTCGACAGAAATACAATGGAGACACCATTCCTCAGTTAGCTATAGTCTCTCCTATTGCAATGGAGGATCTTTCTGAAAAAATCGATGTACCTGACGGAAAAGCCCAAAACGAATTAATAGAACTTTATACTGAGGGAATGGCTGAAGTGGCGGCGCAAAACAAAGTGCTTTTTGTAAATGCTTTTACCCCAAGTCTAAAATGGTATGCTGAATCGGATTTGGATCTTACTATCGATGGCTCTCAGCTCAATGAAGCTGGCTATGAAAAGCTAAGCAAACTGTTGGCAGATGAGATTTTTGGCAAGAGTCCTATTAAAGCAGAGGCAAATAGAAAGCTAATAGAAGAAGCCGTCACAGAAAAAAATTGGCTCTGGCTCAATGACTACAAAATCCCAAATGGTGTCCACGTCTTCGGGCGTCGGTACGATCCTTTTGGCCCGGATAATTATCCTTACGAACAGGAAAAAATCCGTCAAATGACAGCTATTCGAGATACTGCCATTTGGATGGCGACCAAAGGAGAAGTCAAAGATTTAGCGGCTGCCGATGCAAAGACCCGCTCTTTACCTGAAGTAAAAACAAATTACAACCCTGATCAAAACGGGAGTTTAGAATATAAATACGGTGAAGATGCGCTGCAAGAAATCAAAACAGCCCCTGGTTATAAAATTGAGCTCTTTGCTTCTGAGTCAGAATTTCCTGATTTGGCAAATCCTGTTCAACTTTCTTTTGACAACAAAGGAAGATTATGGGTAGCAACCATGCCGAGCTATCCGCATTACAAACCCGGTGATCCACGACCTAAGGATAAACTGATCATTCTCGAAGACACCAACAATGATGGCAAAGCGGACAAGCAAACCACTTTTTCAGAAGATTTGCATATTCCTGTTGGCTTTGAACTAGCTCCGGAAGGGGTGTTTGTTTCTCAGGGAAACAATCTGATCTTACTTATCGACGATAATAAAGATGACAAAGCTGATCGAAAGGAGATTCTTCTTAGCGGTTTTGACGACCATGATACACACCATGCTATTTCGGCTTTCACCACTGATGAATCAGGAGCTATTTATATGGCGGAAGGAGTATTTCTTCACACTAATGTGGAGACATCTTATGGTCCTGTTCGTGCGACAAATGGTGGTTTTTACAGATATCAACCCCAGCGCCATCAGCTGGAGCGTGTGAATCAGGTAAGCATCCCAAACCCTTGGGGAATAGCTTTTGATGACTGGGGACAAAACTTCTATGCCGAAACTTCCGGCCCAAATGTCAATTGGATGCTTCCGGGATCAACTTTGCCTCGCTATGGGAATTCGAATTTCAAAGGTCCCAATATGATCGAAAAAGCGCAGATGGTTCGTCCGACATCTGGTTTAGAATTTATTCACAGCCGTCACTTTCCCGATGAGGTACAGGGTGATATGATCATCAATAATACCATCGGATTTCTAGGCACCAAACAACATCAAATGGTGGAAGATAAGGTTGGTTTTCACACTAAATTCCGTCAGGATTTAGTGTACTCTACAGACAGGAATTTCCGCCCAGTGGATATGGAGTTTGCCCCCGACGGTTCTCTATATATTGTAGATTGGCATAATATTCTGATTGGACACATGCAGCATAATGCTCGAGATCCACTCAGAGATCACGTACATGGGAGGATTTATCGGGTAACTTATCCAAGCAGACCTCTGGTAACTCCGGCTAAAATAGACGGAGCAAGTATCCCGGAATTACTGGAAAACCTTAAACTTCCTGAGTATAGAACGCGCTATCGAACCCGTCGCGAGCTTCGCGGAAGAGAAAAAGGGGAAGTCACTGCTGAAGTGAAAAAGTGGGTGGCTTCCTTGGATAAAAACGATCCAAATTATGAGCATAATCGTCTAGAGGCACTGTGGGTGACCTGGGGAGCAAATCAAGTGGATCAAGAGCTTTTGCGTGAGCTGGCAAAATCATCAGATCATCGGGTTCGGGCCGCTGCCACTCGGGTAGTTAGGTATACGGGACACCAAGTCAAAGATCAAGACGAATTACTATTGGCAGCTGCCAAAGATCCAAATGGTCATGTCCGAATGGAAGCAATCGTAGCTGCAAGTTGGCTACCGAGAGAAAAAGGCCTACCAATTCTTGAAGAAGCAGCAAAACAGCCTCAAGATGAAACATGGATCAAAGGAACTTTAGAAACTGCAATTGCTCATTTGAACGGGCTTTCAGTGACAGAGAAAAAAGAAGAGGACATCAAGTCTTCACTGACTGGTTCGGATCGGGAATTATTTATTCTTGGCAAAGAAATCTATGCGCGTGACGGCTTCTGTTCCACTTGCCATCAGGCCGATGGTGGCGGACTTTCAGCTTCCCAATTTCCTCCACTCCGCGGCACTCCATGGGTGACTGGAAGTCCTGAGCGAATGATCAAGGTCGTTTTGAAAGGATTGATGGGCGAGATGGAAGTTGCTGGAAAAGTCTATCCCGGTCAAGTACCTATGACACCTTATGAAGGCATGCTGGATGATACAGAAGTAGCTGCAGTCCTAACCTATGTGCGAAATTCATTTGGAAACAATGCTTCTGCGGTTTCTCCTGACTTGGTGAAAAAAATCCGAGACGAAGTAAAGGATAAAGAAGGTTTCTGGAATCCTTCAGAATTACTGAAGATGCATCCTTTGGAGAAGTGATTGGAAGATTGAAAAACTGGAAGATTGAAAAACTGGAAGATTAGGGGAATCAAGAGAATGAAGGATTTACCACAGGATTCATTTCTTCGACAATTCCCCTATCTTGATTTTATGAAATATCTGTTAACTCCCCTCCTTTTCATCGCTCTTTTTTCTGCAAAAGCACAAACTATCTCCTTCGAGAAGAAAATCATCACTTTTGAATCCTTCGAGTCAGTGGGAATAATAGATGTGGATAATGACGGTATCCCCGACTTGGTATCAGGTAGCTATTGGTATAAAGGGCCGGAGTTTCTAGACCGAAGTTTTATCGGACAGGTCAAGCGATACGGTGAATACTATGAGGATTTCGCAACCATTCCGATGGATGTCAATGGAGACGGTCGAATGGATTTCATCACAGGAGGTTGGTTTGAGGGGAAATTAATCTGGAAGGAAAACCCCGGCAAAGACTCTGAATGGCCAATTCACTTGATCGCTGAAACAGGGAATATCGAAACTATCGCTGCTTGGGATATCAATGGAGATGGCACACTTGAAATCGTGCCAAATACACCCCGGAAAGCACTAGCCTACTACAAAATAACTGGCCCAGATCAATTTCAGAAATTCCCAGTGGCAGATTTACATGGGCATGGATTAGGTTTTGGAGATATCAATGGAGACGGACGCGGCGACTTGATCGTATCCGATGGTTGGCTGGAAGCACCAAAAGATCTGACAAATGGAAAATGGATTCAACATCCCGTTTTTCAAATCAAGGATGCAAGCATTCCAATTATTGTAACCGATGTCAATGCCGATGGCTTGGCAGATTTGATTGTGGGCCAAGGTCATGACTATGGGCTTTTTTGGCTGGAGCAAAGCAAAACAGGAGATGAAATCAATTTTACCAAACATGAAATCGATCCCTTCAACTCACAATACCATACCATGAAATGGCTTGATCTAAATGGAGATGGTAAAAAGGAATTGATCACAGGAAAGCGCTATCGGGCACATAACGGCAAAGACCCTGGAGGAAAGGAAGAGGCGGGACTTTATTATTTCCAATGGAACGGTACCTCATTTACCAAAAATGTGATCAGCTATGGGCCACTTGAATCTGGCAAAGGAACAGGACTTTATTTTTCTACTGGCGATCTTAATGGCGATGGGAAAATAGATATTGCTGTAGCTGGAAAAGATGGCTTGGTGGTATTTTTTCAGAAATAAAATTTTCTTTTAAATAACTATGCCAACCATATTTTAAGGAAAGTTCCTAAATCCTGATGAAAAACAACTCGATATTTGGGTTAAACCAAAAAGCAAATAGGCACTTATACTGAACCAAGAGGAGCAAATATCTCCAAATTTAAATATTGAAAAGAAAGCCTAAAAAGTCATTCATTCAAAAGCTTTAAACCTTCCAATGCTGAATTATCTCCGGGATTGAGCAAAAGCACTTTTTGAAAAAGTATAGTTGCCTCCCTTGTTTTTTGAAGACTGAGCTTATTCCAGGCCAGTAATATCAAGCCATCATAATCAAAGGGATAGAGGTTTACTACCTTTTCCAGATAAGGATCTGCCTTTTCAAAATTTGCTCGATTGTAATAAATAAGACCTAACCTGTAATTTACCTGCGAATTTTGAGGATCTATTTTCAGAATCCTGAGGTAAACCTCCTCCACTTCAGTCCACTTTCCTTGCACAGAAAGAGGTAGTACCAGTCCAAATTTCGGTTCTATTGCATAGGGCTTTAGGCTTATTGCCTTGTTGTAAAAATCTACTGATTCTGAGAGTTTTGAACCCTGGTAATTCAGCCAACCTAACCTGAGGTTCATTTCATACGAATCAACTTTATACACCTCTTTGATTTTTTCAATAGCACCATTAAAATCACCCTTATTTTCTAAGGCATAGCTCTCCTTGAATGCGTTTACTAGTTTATCCTGAGCAAATGAACTTATAGAAATCAAAAGAAAAACCAATCCGGAAAATCCCCATTTCTTAAATGGAAAATCAGAAAGGTTTCGGAAGTTTTTGGTTAAAATTTCCATGACAGAATTGCAGTTAAAGATTGAAGTTGATACGATTTAAGATTTTGTTCTTGAGTCTGTTCAGAAGGAGTTTGAAAACTACTGCTATTTGAAAAATGGCTAAAATCCAAGGTGAGTTTCCAGTTTGGATGGGGTAAGACGATAGCCCGCATTCCCAAGCGGTTTTCAATTTTATCCAGCCGATTAAATACGACCAGACCTTGTTTGGTAAAATAATTTTCTATTTCCCCGAAAGTCCCATAACCCTCCAGCCAAAGGAAACCAGTTACTTTTGCACCTATTTCTTGATTGAAAATAAACCTGTTGACTGAGGATGTATTCGCAAATTCCTGACTTTGGAAGGTGAAAACGGAGAAGGTGTAAAAATTCAAGTTTCCCAAAGGGAAAAGAGTCAGATTCAAGTCAGACTGGATCTGTTTGCCGTTGTTGATCGTGCCATAATAGACAGTAGCACCTAAATCCAGATTCATGAAGTTTTTCGAAATCGACCCGAAAACCAAAAAGTCGGAATCCTTCAGCGTACTGCTCACTAGCTGGGTTTGTTGCCCATTTCCTACTCCGACCAACTGCTGCTGGAGGTATGAAATATTCAGATAATGCCCGCCAGCTGAAAGATGAACCCCTTGCCCCAGATAGAATGAGGCTCCAGCATAATACTGCCAGGAATCAGAAACGTAGCTCGTGTTTTGAATCGGAATATCTCCATCCTGACTATAATAGAACTGGGTTGCCTGTAAGACACTGAAACCTTGGTACAGATTGAAGCGACTATTTATATCTAAGTCTAATCCCAAAAAGCCATAATGATGAAAGCGGGGGATAAATTGATATCCTTCGGCAAGAGGATCCACATCCGCAGTGAATTCATCAATTACTTTTTGGTCGGTAATTGCAGTGTAGTTGTAGGCTAGTTCAAGTCCTTTCAAAACTTTGGATTGATCAGTTTTAGTTTTGATTTTCATTTGCGGTGAAAATCCTAGAGCCATCAATTTTGCCTGAGACCCTCTTCCTGACCACAGGTAAGAATAGTAAAGGTATTCCTGAACATATTCCTCCTTATTAACATCCAGAGCCCCTTCAAAATACTTGGCAGCTTGGTGATATTTACCCATTTTGAAATAGGCAATTCCCAAGCGCACTCTCAAATAATAGTAATCAATCCCTTGATCGAGCGCATTCGTTCCTTCCCGGATCAATCCCTCCCAGTCGTTTTGAATAAATAATTCATAAGTCCTGGCATCAACCTGGGACAGACTAAGCTTACCCTGAGCTTTGGCTTCCCATAAAGCTGAAAATGCAACAAAAACTAAAAGGATCAGTCTCTTATACATATTGCCTTTGTTTTTTGGTTTCCTCTTACAAAATAAAAAGACTTCAGTCCTACCTGATCTATAACGAATTCGAATTTTGAACTTTCCAAAGTTTTTTTGAATGCAGATTTTTTGATCATCCCATTCAAAGTAAAGGGCTTATCAGAAAAACCCCTGCTAGCAGCTGGATAATTCAGCGTATAATCAGCCCTGAGATATTGATAAAATGGCGCAATAAAATCCTGAATAAAGATTCGCTTGGGATGAAAAATCTGGTTGATCGGAAAACTGTCTTGAAGTTTCAGCCCATGTGTGTACCCAAAACTGACTTTGAAAGCGGAAAGATAAAACAGGTAAATCAGTGATATCCTCTTTCCCTCAAAATGGGTAAAATGCAGCATTAAATCATCCACTTTAAAATAGGCTTTGGATTTTGTTCTTTGACATTCCAAATACTTATTCAAAAAGTAATCTCGCTTGACTTCCCAAATCTCTTCTAACCCCTCTTCCGTCTGAAATTTTATAGTATCTCCCACTACAAATGCAAAAGCCTTTTTCATTTCCGATTTGGGCACCAACTGAGAGACCACAGATCCTTTTTTTGGATTGGAAGTTGCTTGCAGACTTTCTTTACCATGATACCGAATCCACACATCTGAGATGGGATAATCAATAGTACTAGACCCGATATATGGAGTTGATTGGATTTGAAAGTGTAAATGTGGGTATGGAGAATTTCCCGAATTCCCGCATTTCCCAATTACCTGACCTTTTTCTACCACATCCCCGGCCATTACCGGTATAGACCCTTTTTTGAGATGGCTCAGCTTGGAATACAAGAAATCGCCATGCTTTATTACAACCGTATTTCCCCAGTTATGGTCCAGATTTCTGGTTCCAATCACATTATCTTCCAAGTCATTGACTACCTGCTCGACTACCCCATTGGCGGGAGCCAAAACATTTTTATCGAAGCAATAATAATCTGAGGTGAAATCCCCCTCATTTTTGAAAGTGATCCCATCTTCATTTTCGATCTCAAAATCCCATGCGTGCTTCCAATTATCTTTATGCGTAAACTCTCCATTATGGCCCTGAGTCACCGTCCATTCACCAAAAAAAGG
Organism: Algoriphagus sp.; assembly: GCF_029254265.1. Taxonomy (GTDB): domain Bacteria; phylum Bacteroidota; class Bacteroidia; order Cytophagales; family Cyclobacteriaceae; genus Algoriphagus. The sequence continues at coordinate 25,575 of NZ_JAQWXX010000116.1, forward strand.
AAGGTAAATAGGTATGGGACTGTTTTTTCCAAAGCGATTCATAAAATTAGAGAAGCTGTAAAGGTTTTTTTCAGGAGAGTTTTGCTGCCAAAAAATCGTACTCAAACCAATTCGATTATCCATTCGGAATTTCAATGCATAGAGAACAATCAGTGTAACTATGTTGAACGGAAAAGAATGAACCGGAAGATAGAAATATCCAAAAACCTGCTGTAGGGAAACACTAATTAAAACGACCAAAGGAACAATCAGCAAAAGTTGCAGATAGCTACTCCTGCTTGGAATAATAAAAAACCCTCCTAAAGCGATGGCAGTAAGAATAAAATTGAAACCTATATAACTGAAAGTCAACTCAGAAAAAGGCACGCCCAAAATCATATAAAACAAATAGGCGATATAAAAACCCAAGAGCGAAAGCGTAAAAGCAATTCTCGAATAAATCAATAATCCAATAGCAGCTACCAACCCCGCCACGATAGTTTGTTGGAAAAAAATGGCTCCAAGTGAAAAGAAGTAAGATCTAAGTGAACTTGGAATTGCCAATTGATTGATCCATTCGTAGAACTGAATGAGGTTTCCGCCTCCCAAAGTATAAAGCTCATTTAGCACATAAACTCCCCGCTCGCTAAGGCCCAAAGCCTCAAATTGCTTTGAGGCCAGTCGCAGCATCCAAAAAATTAAGAGAAAGGGAAGACTCAAAAAAGGAAGACCATATTTACCCAAAACGCCCTCTAAGGTCAGGGAAATCAAAACCGCTAAAACTCCTGAGAGAAAAATTAAAAAAAATAATAAAAGCCCTGGCTCGAAATAGATCCCTAAACCTACTCCTACCAATAAGGCATTAAATCCATAGAATCCCTGTCGGATATTGCCTTCATAATAACCAAGAATTTTAGCAATAATAAGAGCTGTCGAAACAGCCAGTAAACCCGACAGGCCTACATACAAATCAATAAAAGAAACTATCAGGAGGGCTACTCCAAATAATTTATTATCCGAGAAAAAAACCTGGGCATAGCTATTGAACAAGGCTTCCCAAAACCATTCAAATTGCTTCAATGCAAGTTTTTTTGTCAATGTAAAAATGAGTTAGAGGTCAAATTTTTTCAAATGCTCAGGGGTATTCTCCAGAGAATTGATGGTCTCAAGAGACTCTTTTTTCCGGATCAGATGAGGCTTACCCTTCGAATCCAGCATAATCACATTTGGCCGAAGCGTGATAAACTGCATCCATTGGGTCATATTGTAAGCTCCTACTCTCCTAATGACAAAGTGATCCCCTTTTTTGAGCAGTGGAAACATTATATTTCCCCGGATTACATCAATATTCATACACAAAGGCCCATAAATAGTAGTGTCCTCAGATTGGTCAGAAACTGCTTCAACTGGCCTTATATCATGGTCATACCAAAAGGAGGTGAAAAGTATATTGACACCCACATCAATAATAGTAGCACGCCTACCATCGGCCAGCCTTTTGGTGGCCAATACAGATCCAGCAAGGAACCCTGCCTCATCAATCATCGCTCTTCCTGTTTCCAAAATCAACATGGGAAGATGATCGGGCTTTATCTCTGAACTCATCAAAGCCGAAGTGATTGCCTCAGCAAAATCATCAAAAGAAGGTGCTGTATCAGTACCTGGATAGTATGCGCCACGAAGGGTGTTTTTAGAAGCAAAACCACCTCCCATGTCTATATATTTCAGGACATGTCCATACTTTTTCTCCAGCTTCACAGCCAGACTTGCCAGCTTTTCCGCAGCGATCCGGTAACCATCCGCGCTAAGAATATAAGTTCCTATATGCGTGTGGAGTCCCAAAAGATCAAGCGTTTTACTAGTCATTATCCTATTTATGGCATCCCATGCTTCACCATTTTCAAAATTGAATCCGAAGCGATCCCAAAGTGGGTAAAACCCAGTATCCATATTGACTCGAATGGCAACTTTTGGTCTTTCGCCCATTTCTTTACTCAGATGGATGAGCTCATATAATTCATCAAAATGGTCAATATGAATAAGTGAATTATTTTCAATTGCCAATCTCAAGTCCTCTGTAGATTTGTCCGGACCATTGAAAATAATCAATTCCCCAGGCACTCCATTTTCGATAGCTTTTTGGTATTCGAAACCAGAAACTACCTCAGCCCACGCTCCTTCCTGATGGAAAACATTACAGACAGCATTGAGATAATTGGTTTTGTAAGACCAGGAAAACTGAACATTAGGGTATCTAGAGCTGAAGGCTCGATGAGCTTCTTTGTAGGTTTTTCGGATAGTTTGTTCCGATATCACAAATAAGGGAGAGCCAAATTCATCAAGCAATGATTTAATAGAAGTGCCATCTATATGGCTGATAGGATCCAACCTTCTTGGCATCCCGTATTTGCTGGGAAGTCCGGCATTGATTCTTTGGATGATCGGTCTTTCAAATGTTAGCTTACTCATAGTTTTCTGGATAAATTTTTAAACCTCACCTCGGGTCGAGAACTCTTCAAACTCTTTCATATCACAAATCATATCATAGGAATATCGGATAAACATCTTCCCCACCTGATATTCCGAGAAGGGTTTAAGTTCTTTTCCTAAGGCCAATAAAACCAAAGCCTCCGGTAGATTTTGTCCGGCGGCCACTGCCAAATAAACCCAAGCAGGTAACCTGGGATTGATTTCGATCATGTAAAGCTCATTTTTTGAAGTTCGGATCAGTTCTAATTCCATACCCCCTCTCCATTGGGTTTGTGAAATAATCTTCTGAGTCAAATCCATCATGGTTTGATCCTGAAGTGTGATCCCCCCCCAGCCTTTCCCTTTATCTGTTATGTAGGTTTTTCGCATGGGCACTGCTCCGATTGTGTTCCCTTTACCATCTCCAAGAGCGACTACATTTACTTCCGTACCTCTTACAAACTCCTGAATCACTATGGGAAGCCCCCATTTGGCAGCGATTTTATTGAAAAAAATAGAAACCTGGTCACGATCGTATGCGATGTGAGCATCATAAAATTTCCCTTTGACCACCACAGGATACTCAAATTTACTTTCAATCCGTCGCCAGTCACTCAAGCTGGTAATAGTCTCACTGTAAGGAACTTTGACTCAATATTTTTCTCCATATTCAGGCAAATTAGATTTATGCCTTTCCTCAAATTGCTTTAGTGTAGGAAGAAAAGTCCGGATTCCCATATCCTGAAGGATTTTTTCCGACTTCATCACAGTAAAGAGCTCTGAATCAAAATTGGGGATCAGAACCTGAATATTTTCCTGCTCATGGATATATCGGATTCTATCTAAAAAAGGCTCAAATCCATCTGATGGATAAGGCACTTTGTAAGTCTTATCCACCAAATCATGCATATAAATACCTGGCTCCAGGTTTTCATAGGACAAACCAATCACCCTGACATCCAATATTTTGGATTCTTTCAAACCCCGGATAACCGGAATTCCCGGGCCTGGATTATCGATATTATTCAACCCAGAGAGCGCTACATTGACTTTAATCTTCTCCATCTTTTTCGATTAGATTCATTTGATTTAGAGTAGCTACAAAATCATAGTAGTATCGCTCAAAGCTTTCCTCATCCACTTCGTATTTTTCAGAAACCTTCTGAATAATCTCCGGAAAATCCTTTCCTTCCTTAATCAATCGCACGATCTCTAAACCTGTGTTATTCAGCGAAAAAGAATCTCCTGTTCCTGCATCAAAAACGAAACCCGAGTCACTAATAGCAATGGTACTTTTTATCTTCAGCATGACATTTTTACTTTAACCTGAAACAAAAAGGAAGTAAGTCAATTGGTATTGCATATAAAATGATAAAAATCACATAAGCGATAATAATAATGTTTCGTTTTCTTAAAGAATATAGATATTAAAAGATATTTGAGAGCCATTTTTCCAAAAATCATTCTGCTAAAAACTCCTCAAAATGAAGGCAAAATGCTTTCCGGAAAGCACTTAAAAAAACAGCTGAATGTTCTTATTTCAATATTATCGCCTTAATAAGGAGGCGGGAAAATAGATATTGCTACAGCTGGGAAAGATGGACTTTAGGTGTTCTTTCAGCGATAATCATTCCTTAAAAAACAATTTCTTCTTTGACCTCTGAAGTTTATCAACGGTATTTTAGATTTCAATCCAATCCTCCAAACCCAAATTTTTCAAAATTATGGGTTTGGAGTAGCTGGATTACTTATTTTCAAGCTATACCATTTATGGCTGATAAGCTCATTCAATCTGGGTTCAAACGTTTCAAATCAACCAAAAGTCAGTCTATTTTTCCTCCGATTTTGATTCGGGTTTTTTTAATACCAAATAGAAGCAGTAAAGGGTCACTGACAAGATTAGACCTTGAGTAACCAGCGCTAGAATAAGTGCTGAAGTGTTCATGATAATGAGGATTTCTTACGTTTTAAACTTGAATACCAAACAATTCCTATGATCCCAAGAAATAACAGCAACAATTGGATTCTAGCTAAACTCGAGTAGAACATCTTTTTCTCTAAATATTCCCCTTGCTCTGGGCTTAAGGATAAGGCAAGCTTAATGTCCTTATGGGTCAATTTGGAAATTAAAGCACTTGGATCCAAACTATAGAGACGACCATCTGTTAAGCTGGCTATTGCTCCAGCCCAATCATTTCCTTCGGGTGTAAAGAGGGCACTGATGAATACCAAAAGCAATAAAACCGGCGTCACAAATTTCATAATCCACTTATAAATGCTTGGAATCCGGATATCTGCACCCCGATTTATTTCAACCCATCCTTTATCCATCCCAAATATCCAGGCAAAAAGAATGGTCTCCAATAATGCGAATACAACTAAGCTGACCGTACCAGCCCAATAATCATATTCATCAAAATACCCATATTTATAAAACAAGACGGTAGGGATTCCCATGAGCAAGGCAACAATACCAAAGGAAACTGCTCCTTTTACTTTTCCCCAGCCAAACTCATCTTTCATGAATCCCATCCAGGGCGTTCCCATGGCGAGAGAAGAAGTGATTCCTGCAAAAAAAAGCAATCCAAACCAACAAACCCCTGCAATAATGCCAAAGGTGGCTCCCCACTGCTGAAAGAGATAAGGCATAGTCTGAAATGCCATTCCAAATCCGGCGTTTTCTAAAACCCAGTCGATGCCTAAAAATCCAGCTGCTATCGGGATAACAATGGCGCTTCCGAGTAATACCTCCACAAATTCATTCGTAAAGCCAGCGGTAACTGAATTTAAAGCAATGTCTTCGTTTTCTTTGATATAGGAAGCATAGCACTGGATAGATCCCATCCCTACTGAAAGGGTGAAGAAAATCTGACCCGCAGCTGCCAGCCAAACTTTAGGATCAGCCAAAGAGCTGTATTGTGGACTCCAAAGAAAATTGATTCCATCCCAAGCATTTGCATCCGGAAATTCATCGGAGGCGAAACCTGTCCCCATGGTCCAGCCTCTTACTGCCAGAATAACTCCAAACAGAATTAGCAGTGGCATACCGATTTTGGCAACTTTTTCTATTCCTCCCAAACCTGTTGAAAGGATATAAACATTGACCCCCAGAACCAGAATATACACGACTAGGGGAAGTAGCGGAATTCCAAAATCCGAGCCACTCAGATTGACATAATTATCAAAAAAGAGACTGATTTCTTCTTTACTCATTCCCGTGAATGACCCCAAAAGCGTATGAAGCACATACATAAAAGTCCAAGACTCGATGTAAGTATAGTAGGCTACGACCGCGATATTGGTAAAAATCCCAAATACGCCGATGTATTTCCAAATCTTCTTTTTAGACATCGAATCCAAAATATATGGGGTACTGTGATTGCCACTAATCCCGCCATATCTACCTATGGACCACTCTACAAACAAGAGTGGAATTCCCATCAGAACAAAGCAAATCAGATAAGGAAGGATAAATGCTCCTCCTCCATTTTGCACCGCCTGAACAGGAAACCTAAGGAAATTACCTAAGCCTACCGCATTTCCTGCCATAGCGAGGATCAAGCCGGTTCTTGATCCCCATGATTCTTTTTGATTACTCATAATGTAGCACTAGCAACATTTTTAATCGATTTTGGCTTTACTTCAGAATCTTTCTTCAAGGTATTTTGGATCAATTCAAGCCATGATTCGGCGATAACTGATTCTCCATTCAGGTCAGTGAATAATTCGGCATCGAAAAACTCAAGAACAGTGGGTTTCGACCCTTCCTGTAAATAGCTCAACTCAATTCCTACATAATCCAAAATGATTCTTTTGGATGCGTCTGATTTCACTTCCCGAGCGATTTTATAAATTTTTGCTGATTTCACTTGTTGAAGATCAATCAGAAAGACCAATGGCTCAGCGTTATTCCTTAAGTAGGCTAATAATTTGTTTTCTTGATCAAGCCCGATAGCATAGAAATTTCGCCAAAATTCAGACTGGCTGATATGACCGTTTTTTTGAGAGGCAAGTTCATGCAACTTTACCTCCAAGGCTTTTCTCTTTTTCGAATTTTTTAGGGAATGATAAATAAATGGGGTGCATAGGGCACCAAATAACAGAAATGACAAACTCAATGTCACTGGATCAATGTCAAACATGGGATAAATTGTAAGAAGGTTAGAATAGTTGTTTGGCTCGTAAAGAGCAATCATAAAAACAACTAGAAGCTACCAACTGAAGAAAAAATGAAGGAAAGTCTCCTTGACATCAAAACGGGAGAAGGATTTTTGAAAAAAAGATGGAGCAAGATATGCTTCGTTAAAACTGATTTTCTCCGCTATCCAAGGTGTATTTAATCGGTAGATTAAACTCCAATCAACTTTAAAAGGTGGAGTTTTTGGAAGTTCTGAATTAATTCGAATATCAACCGCCTTTGTTAGCTCTTGATTGAGAACTGTTTCATTTCCATGAAGTCTATTTCCAGAGTCATACTTTGGAGGCAGCGAAGTAAAAGCGACAAATCCAATGAACCAACAAATGCCAAAAAGGAAGGAAATTCGCTGTGGATTCATATGAGTAAGGCAAATGCCAATACAAATTTAAAGCAATATTAATCGATATTTCAATAAGTAATTTTTAAAAATTTATAGAGTAATTTAAAAAGCCTGATTTCCTAAATTCTGCCCGCTGAAGAAGTTCCAGCCCTTATCAAATCAGCACCCAAGCTGCCTTTAGTATCGCTATAAAAAAAGACCAGCCTTTTTTTTAATCAACCTTTCAAATACCCATTAACCATCTCCACCAGTTTCTCTCCAAGTGATATAAGCTGCTTTTGAAAGGTTGGATAGAAGCGAGATTATTATTTTTAATCTCGACCGGGTTTACTGATAAAAAACAGAGTTCCTTGTGACTTGGATAATGGACATTTCCAAAGAATTGAATAAAATCTGTGGGATTAGCCTTATTCAATTGCACCTGCCTAAAAGCTTGCCTAGACGTATACTCATATCGGCAAGCTAGTATAATTACCAAGCTTGCCATACAGACCAAGGCAGTCAAAAAGTCATTTCTAAAAAATAATCCAGAAACAGGCAAATGATGCTTAACCGGAGTTTGGATTCTTTCATTCCCAGCATATCCCAATACTTCCCAGCGCTGATCATCTATAGGGATAAAGATGAAATTTGGCTTTTTCTGAAGTGAAATAGCGACTGAAATAGAAAAGGAATGGGGTTTTTCGGAAAAGGTATTTTGGATTTTCTTTCAAGAACTAATTAGTATTGGTAATTATGGCTATCCTTTGGGACCCGTCTTGAATTGAATTTAAATTTATATTCATTCAACTTATTCAAAAAAATCCCACAGGAATGACTTCCAAAAACAAGATTTGCAAAGAATCACTCCGCTTGATACTCTAAAATATCCCCGGGCTGGCATTCCAACGCCTCACAAATAGCTTCCAAGGTGGTGAATCGAACCGCTTTGGCCTTTCCAGTTTTCAGAATAGAAAGATTCGCCAAAGTCAAACCTACTCGCTCCGAAAGTTCATTCAAAGACATCTTTCGCTTGGCCATCATCACATCGAGATTTACAATTATCGGCATAGCTTAGACAGTTAATTCGCTTTCAGCCTGTAATTCCAATCCATATTGGAAGACCTGCCCGATGATGAAAATGATGATTCCGAAAAAGATAAATTCAGCCGAGCCATAGAGGTATTCTGCCAGATAGCCTACACTTGGACTATCCCCTAGCAACCAACCTACATAAGCACGGACCAGAAGATTGACGAAGCCAATGGAAATAGCAAGTATACTAATGCGCTTGATCAATCCTGCCATTTCAACACTGAATGGTTTTTTGAGATTCAATGTCAAGAAAATCTTCAGTACCAAATAAACAAGGAAGGTCCGAAAAGCAGAAAGAACAATTAGATTGATAACCATAAAACTATAATGACCGTTGTCTCTTACAAGAACTTCAGAAAGATTTAAACCCATATATAAATCTGAAGCAGCATTTGGATTTATGGATAGGCTTATGAAGAAGGAATAAGCCAGCGCACCTGTTTTGATACAGTTACCAATGAAAAAGATCCAGATCAGGACCTTCATGGCCACTAGAATCTTTTCAGTTCTGGTTTTAGAGTTTTTGTTCATTTGAGTATTGATTAGAGCTATTGATGCATCAAATATCAATACTTATTTATTGATAAACAATAATTTTTATCGAAAATCAATAAATTATTTTCTAACTATTTAAAAGGTCTAGATTAATATTTCTTATACATTAAATCTCTGTCTCGGTTTGAGTCCCACCTACCGAAACCACACTTACACAGATGATCAATCTTTCACTTGGATTCTTCTTTAACTCCAGTCTTTAAAACCGGATTATAATTCCAATTCAGCCTTTAGCTTAATATCCCGAGAAGAGGTACCTACTTGGAAGGTATAAGTTCCGCTTTCCAAAACCCAAGTGGATTTTGTTTCATCCCAATAGCGTAATTCGGAAACAGGTATTTGAATAAGTATTTCCTCTACTTGATCAGGGGATAGATTTTGAGTTTTCGAAAAGCCTTTCAATTCCTTTACCGGTCGATCTATAGTCGTCCCCAGATTGGACACATAGACTTGTACGACTTCTTTACCTGTTGTTTGGCCTATATTCTTAACTGTGGTAGCGATTGTAATCGTATCGTTTTCCATAATCAAATCAAGGTCTCCAAATTCAAAATCTGTGTATGAAAGCCCGAAACCAAAAGGATAAGAAACAGGGATATCCGTTTTATCAAAATGCCGATATCCAACGTAAATACCTTCTTCATATACTGTATAATCCTCGTTTCGAATCTTTTCTTCTTCGGGCACTACTTTCCCGCTACTTAAAAAATCAGTCGGAGATAATGAGCCACCACCCAAGGGAAAATTCTTATGCGAAGCATGATCGCTTACATTAATAGGAAATGTCATTGGGAGTTTTCCGCTCGGATTTACTTTTCCGCTTAAAATATTTGCAGCAGAGTTCCCTCCTTCTTGTCCGCCTTGCCATGCGAGCAAAATCGCATCTGGCTGATCCTTCCAAGATGAGGTTTCGATTACCCCTCCAATATTAAGGACGACAATCACTTTTTTGTCCTGTTGATGAAAAGCCTCCACAGTATTTTTGAGCATTTCTTTTTCAGTTGAGGTCAGGAGAAAATCATCCAGCTCCCTTCGATCCCCACCTTCGCCACTATTTCTTCCGATAGTCAAAACCGCAGCATCTGCTACACTGGCTACATTGTTTAATTGATCGATAGTGTACTCAATTTGGGGTGGATTATAAGGCTGAAACATTGCATTCATTCCTTCTGGCTTTATGAATTCTTCTGGATTTGCATTCTTATGTGATTCATAAATAGCCTTTGCCTCCGCATTGATTTCAAATCCGCTATTGATCAAGCCTTGCTCCAAAGAAATGGTGTAGGCTTCATTTACATCTCCTGAACCAGTTCCACCAGCAATAAAATCATAGGATGTCACCCCGATAAGAGCGATATTATTCCCTTCCAGGAGTGGAAGCGTATTCTCGTTTTTTAGAAGTACCATCCCCTCTGAAGCTGATTCCTGAGTAATAGCCGCATGAGCTGTAAGATCAGGCTCATTACTAAAATTGTATCCTTCCATTTTTCTGGACTCAATGATCAACTTCAGAATCCTTCGAACAGCAGTATCAATTTCCCCGATAGTTAAGTCCCCTTTTTCATAAGCAGCAAGTAAGGCATCCCATTGAAATTTCGTACCTGGTTCGAGGAGGTCATTTCCAGCCTTTATTTGTGCGGGAGCATCTGCACCACCAAACCAATCTGTCATCACCACGCCTTGAAAGCCCCAATCACCTCTGAGAATATCCGTCAGCAATTCCTTACTTTCTGAGGTGTAAGTGCCGTTTACATAATTGTAAGAAGACATGATGGTCCAAGGTTGAGACTTTCTTACAATAAGTTCGAAGCCTTTTAAATAAATCTCCCGCATGGCACGATCTGATACGATTACGTCATTATTGTTCCTTTTGGTCTCCTGATTGTTTGCCACAAAATGCTTGACCGAAGTACCCACGCCGTTGGATTCTATTCCGTTGACTATCGCAGCACCTATAAAACCTGTAAGCAAAGGATCTTCAGAAAAATATTCAAAATTCCTTCCGTTAAAAGGATGGCGTTGGATATTGGCTCCTGGTCCCAAAATCACATCTACACCATATTCCAATGCCTCTTCGCCCATAGCATCTCCGACAGATTCGACCAAATCCGTATTCCAGGTAGAAGCCAAAAGTGTTGCAATTGGAAAGGCTGTGGCATAATATTTTTTAGGATCGTTTTCCCGGGAGGGCTCTATTCTCAAGCCAGCAGGTCCATCAGACAAATAGATAGTTGGAATCCCTAATCGTGGTGTTGGTACAATCACCCCGGCAGCTCCTGGAATCCCCTTTCCCGGTTCGGTCATTCCCAATGCGGAACCCATACCAGATCCTTTCAGCAAATGGATTTTTTCTTCTATTGTCATTTGCGCTAATAGATCTTCCACTCGCTCATTCGTACTTCTTCTGCTGTCTTCGTAGACATCAAGCTTTCCATTCCCGTTTCGATCCAGAAAGGTGTAACCTTCGGAGGAAATCGCCTGAAATTCTGAGTTTTCTGAATACTCACTCTCAAAATCAAAAAGCTTGGACTTTAAATAAAACCAGCCTCCAAGACCAATTCCAAGTAATGAGAAGACCAAAATCCCGAAGGTTATTAAACCGATTTTTATACCCCTATTCATGAGAATCCTTTTGTTTTCGGCAATATAAAATATAAAAACGGCCTCCACTAAGTGTAATAAGCATATTTGGTGAGCGAGCCTTTTGAAAGTTACCAGGCGCAATCCCATTGGATTTTTTAAGGGGAATTGAAGTTATTTTTTTTGATAAAAGTTTGATAGAATAGACAATCCCCTCTTCTGCGAAAGCGCTTTAGCGAGACTTCCGATAAGCCAAGTAGATTCTTTTGAAAAAAATAATCTTGTTATGTAACCAATCCAAAGACCTGTCGTAATTAAGATCAATTCCAAATAAACTCCAATCAATGAAAAAACTAATCCTATCAATGTGCATTCTTTTTGCACTAAGCTCTTGCCAAAACAATGATGACATCACTCCTTCAAATGATCCTCAAGGAGTTAATTCCTCACTTACTTTAGCAAGTGGGCTACGAATCTCAGAATTAATTGAAGAGGGACAGAATAAAACCAGCTTGTATTCTCCTTTTTTATTCACTTTCAATTCTGATGGATCCGTGAGCGCTGTTTCATCAAATCAAACCATCCGTGGCACTTATCGGATAGTTCCGGATGATGATGGCCCAGAGTTACAAATGGATTTCCCTGACGGTTCTGCACTCTATGAATTAAGTGATGATTGGTATTTCCTTACACAAGACAACAATAAGATCAGATTTGAAGACAGCGGAGATGTGCTTGAATTTCAGTTTCAATAAACAAAAGATTGATTCAATATAATATACCTGCGTATTATGAAAGTTAAAAGCTATTTCTATTCTTCTCTTTTGATTATTAGTTTTGTTTTTCTTCAGGGAAAACTATCTGCCCAAAACAATTCGAAAACCGAATCACTTTTTGGAGATGGAAGTGTCCTAAACACCAATGATCTAGGATTTTTTATTGCTCCTGCTTACGGAATCACACAAATGGACGGCAGCAATGTCTCCATATTCAATCTTAGGGGCGGTGTAAATTTCAAAGACAAAGTTTCAATTGGGGGTTATTTCAACACTTCGATTAATGATATCAAACCAGAAAGTGAAAATTTACCAAATATCTACATGGACTATTGGTCTGTGGGTGGTTTTGCTGAGTACACTCTTTTAGCGAAAAAACTGGTTCACCTCACATTCCCATTGTACATGGGCTATGGAGAAGTGCAAATAGATAATGAAATTGGTGATGTAGGACTTGGAGAAGCAAACTTTTTCCAAATAGAGCCATCTGCTTTATTGGAAATCAACTTGCACAAAAATGTACGTTTTAATCTAGGAGCTGGATACCGTATTGTGGGACAAATGAATTATCGAAACTTTGACCAATCTGATCTTTCAGGTTTTACAGGCTATGCAGGATTGAAATTCGGACTTTTTCGATAATACAACAGCATTAAAAAATGGTTTTCCATAAGCTTCCCAAAACCATAAATATTTACAATAATCAATAGGGTGTAATAGTAAATGCATCCTATTGATTTGTTGAATTTGAAATTCCACTTAAAACCCAATTCAAAATCCCCTTCTCGAACAGAAGCTATTCGCTTCGGTTTTGCGTGATTGAATTTCAAAATTTTTGGCTTTTTAACCGGTTATTTTTTGTAAATATGTATATCCGCAATCTTGCCAGTATGATTAAATCGAAGCAATAATGAGTCTGTCAAAGAGTTTTTGACCGAAATATCTTCTGTTGAGTTTGTAACAAAACTCGTCCAGGTAATT
>NZ_JAQWXX010000117.1 GCF_029254265.1 Algoriphagus sp.
AATTACCTGGACGAGTTTTGTTACAAGCTCAACAGAAGATACTTCGGTCAAAAACTCTTTGACAGACTCATCATTGCTTCGATTTAATCATACTGGCAAGATTGCGGATATACATATATGAAAAATAGAATTTTCATGCTCATTGGACTATGTGCTATAGTCTGGATGTCTAGCTGTGACTCCAAGGGCGAACATAAAACAGAGTCAGAAACTACCTTTCAGGTTACCAGTCCATTACTAATGGACACTTTGATTACTAAAGAATATGTGTCTCAAGTACACTCTATCCAACACATTGAAATCAGAGCTCTAGAAAGAGGCTATCTCCAGAAAATTTATGTAGATGAAGGCCAATTTGTTAAAAAAGGAACCATGCTTTTCAAAATCATGCCGAACATCTACCAAGCTGAATTAGAAAGCGCAAAAGCAGAAGCTGAATTTGCAAGAATAGAATACGAAAACACAAAATCTTTGGCCGATAGAAACATCGTTGCACCCAACGAATTGGCAATGGCAAAAGCTAAGTATGATAAAGCAAAAGCAGAACTCAGTCTGGCAGAGGTTCATTTACAATTTACCGACATCCGAGCTCCATTTGATGGAATCATCGATAAATTCCTCGTAAGAGAGGGCAGCTTACTTGAAGAAGGGGAACTACTTACCAACCTCTCCGACAACAGCAAAATGTGGGTTTATTATAATGTCCCAGAGGCAGAATATTTAGACTACAAAACCCAAGCAAATAATGATGAGAAAATTCAGGTGACATTTCAAATGGCAAATCGAAAGCAGTTTGATTTTCCAGGAATAGTGGAAACCATCGAAGCTGATTTCAATAATGAAACCGGTAACATCGCTTTCAGAGCAACTTTTCCAAATCCCAACGGTCTATTGAGACATGGTGAAACAGGAAATATCCAAATGACAGTCCCTTTGATGAATACCTTATTAATTCCACAAAAATCAACTTTTGAGGTATTGGATAAAAAATATGTCTTTGTGATTGATGAAGATAATGTGGTTCACTCAAGAGAAATCACTATCGCTGCTGAATTGCCACACATTTACGCAATCGTTGGGGGACTTGAACCAAATGACAAAATTCTTTTGGAAGGTCTTCGTCTAGTTAGAGAAAACGAAGAAATCAAATATGACTTCTTGAAGCCTGATGTTGTGATTTCGCAACTGGACTTATACGCCGAATAATTTAAATCCTAAAACAAAGAATTGATGTTTAGCAAATTCATAAAAAGACCAGTTTTAGCGATTGTAATTTCCATTATTATTGTTTTTGTAGGCTCACTTGCGATGAAGCAGATGCCTATTTCACAATTCCCGGAAATTGCCCCAACGACGGTAAGTATTTTCATTGCCTATCCAGGTTCGAGTGCAGACGTACTGGTAAAATCTACTTTGATTACCCTAGAGAACTCCATCAACGGGGTTCAGGGAATGAGATACATGGCAACCGATGCAACTAGTGCCGGTGAAGCAACGATTAACGTAATCTTCGAGCCCGGGACGGATCCGAACCAAGCAGTCATACGAGTCAAGACTAGGGTGGATCAAGTAATGCCCCTTTTACCTGAACTAGTTCAACGTGAAGGTGTAATTATCACTCCGATTCAGCCTAGTATGTTGATGTATGTCAACCTCTATTCGACGAATGAAAGTATGGATGAAAAATTCCTATACAACTATGCCAACGTGAACATGATCCCTGAGATCAACCGAATCAAAGGTGTGGCAAGAACTCGAATCCTTGGAAGTAGAACTTATGCAATGCGTGTTTGGCTGGATCCTGAGCGAATGCGTGCTTACAATGTTTCTGTCGAAGAAGTAATGGAAGCCATGCAAGAGCAAAGTATTGTAGGTCGTCCTGGTAGAATTGGACAAAGCTCAGGTATATCAGCGCAATCCTTGGAATATGTGCTTACCTATAAAGGACGTTTCAGTACCTCGGAAGAGTACGACAACATTATTATTCGTGCTAATGCAGATGGTGAAAGTATCAAATTGAAAGATATAGCCCGGACAGAATTGGGTAGTGAATTCTTTGATATCTATTCCAATCTTGATGGGCACCCATCTGCAGCGATGGTATTGAAGCAAAATTATGGTAGTAATGCCAGTGATGTAATCGCTGATGTCAAAGCGAAACTGGAGGTCATGAAGCAATCTTTCCCTCCCGGAATGGATTACCAAATCAGTTATGATGTTTCCCAATTTTTGGATGCATCCATAGAGCAGGTAGTGCATACACTCAGGGATGCATTTATCTTAGTCGCCTTGGTTGTATTCATCTTTTTGGGTGATTGGAGGTCAACCTTAATTCCAATCTTAGCTGTCCCTGTATCACTGATTGGAGCATTCTTTGTGATCCAGTTCTTTGGTCTCTCGATCAACTTAGTTACACTTTTCGCCTTAGTATTGGCGATTGGTATTGTAGTCGATGATGCCATCGTAGTGGTGGAAGCTGTCCATGCTAAGATGGAAGAGTTTCCTCATTTGACGCCTTACCAGGCAGTGAAAAGAGTTCTTGGAGAAATCAGTGGAGCTATCATTGCAATAACAGCGGTAATGGTTTCTGTATTCCTACCTATCTCTTTCATGAGTGGCCCAGTGGGTACATTTTACCGCCAATTTTCCATTACCATGGCTAGTTCCATTGTCATTTCGGCTGTAATTGCTTTGACGCTGACTCCGGTGCTTTGTGCCATGCTGTTAAAGAATCATCATGGACACGAGAAAAAACAAAATATTCTTACAAGATCGCTGGACGCCTTCAATAGAGGCTTTGATAAACTTACAGGGAAATATGTAGGGTTACTTAAGTCTATGGTAAGCAGAAGATGGTTGACGTTTGGCATCTTATTAATTTTTGGAGCAGGTATTTTCTTCGAAAATGAAATTCTTCCAGCAGGGTTTATCCCAAGTGAGGACCAAGGTACCATTTACGCAATTATTCAAACTCCTCCAGGAGCGACGCTAGAAAGAACAAATCAAGTTTCTCAAAAACTTCAAAAAATATGCGAAGAGATTGATGGGGTTGAATCGGTTTCTTCCTTAGCAGAATATGAGATCATGACTGAAGGTCGTGGATCGAATGCAGGTACCTGCTTGATCAACTTAAAACCATGGGGAGAGCGAAAGCACTCTGTGAAAGAAATTATGGAGGAACTCGAGGAAGAATCAAAAGGCCTTGGTGCCGTGGTGGAATTCTTCGAACCACCAGCAATTCCTGGCTTTGGTTCCTCAGGTGGTTTCTCTATGAGATTATTGGATCAAACTACAACAACTGACTATCAGGAATTTGATAAAATCAACAAAAAGTTCATGGATGACTTGGGTAAGAGAAAAGAGCTTACTGGTCTTTTCACCTTCTTTGCTGCTAATTACCCTCAGTATGAATTAGAAATCGATAATAATAAGGCGATGCAAAAAGGTGTCTCCATCGGTAAAGCAATGGAAAACCTGAACATTCTAATAGGTAGTACTTATGAGCAAGGATTTATCCGATTTGGCAGATTCTTTAAAGTCTATGTTCAATCTGATCCGGAGTTTAGAAAGCTTCCATCAGATGTGATGAACCTCTTTGTCAAAAATGAAGCAGGAGAGATGGTTCCTTATTCAGCTTTCATGACGATGAAAAAAACTCAGGGCCCCAATGAGGTTACTCGGTTTAACATGTATAACTCTGCTTCGATTCGAGGTCTTCCTGCCGCCGGATTTACAACTGCAGATGCGATACAAGCAATTCGGGAAGTAGCTGCAGAAACTCTACCAAGGGGATATGACATCGCTTGGGAAGGTTTATCATACGACGAATCAAACAGAGGAAATGAAGCCCTTTACGTATTCCTAATCGTATTGGTATTCGTCTACTTCGTTCTAGCAGCGCAATATGAAAGCTTTATTATTCCTCTTGCAGTAGTATTCTCTCTTCCTGTCGGGGTATTCGGCTCTTTCTTCTTGCTGAAAATGATGGGGCTTGACAATGATATTTATGCTCAAATTGGACTAATCATGCTTGTTGGTCTTCTAGGTAAGAATGCCGTGCTAATTGTAGAATTTGCGGTTCAAAAGCGTCAAGAAGGGATGTCGATCCTAAACGCCGCAATTGAAGGTGCAAAAGTACGTTTCCGACCTATCTTGATGACTTCCTTTGCATTTATCGCCGGCTTGGTTCCCTTGATCATTGCAACCGGAGCAGGTGCAATAGGTAATAGAACCATTGGAGCTTCAGCCATGGGAGGAATGCTTTTCGGAACCCTTTTCGGGGTAATTATTGTCCCAGGCCTTTATTACATATTTGGCACTTTGGCTGATGGTCGTCATTTGATCCAGAATGAAGACGAAAGTCCATTATCCGAACAAACTCACCATAATCATGCTTAAAAGAATAATTTCTATAAGTCTGGGCATAGCAAGTTTTTCCTTTGCGATGACTTCTTGTAAAACTCCAGAATTGATTCAAAAGGATGTGAATTCAAATACTCCTAACGAATATCTTACCCCCTCGAAAGACTCTACAAATGTGGCTTCTGAGTTACTTTGGAAAGATTATTTCGATGATCCTAATCTGAAGGACTTGATTGAAACTGCCTTGGCAAACAATCAGGAACTGAATATTACCCTTCAGGAAATTGAAATCGCAAAGAATGAAATCCGAATCCGGAAAGGAGAATATCTTCCTTCGGTAGGAATCACTGGCGCAGCTGGCGTAGAGAAAGTAGGACGGTACACAAGTCAAGGTGCGAATGATGCGAATACGGATATTAAACCTGGAGTGGAATTTCCTGATCCACTTCAGGACTACCTCTTGGGGGCATTCGCAACATGGGAAGTCGATATCTGGAAAAAACTGAGAAACGCGAAGAAATCTGCCATGATGCGATACTTGGCTAGCGTAGAAGGAAAAAATTTCATGGTCACCAACCTGATTTCAGAAATTGCAAATTCTTACTACGAACTTCTGGCTCTCGATAATCAATTGATAATCTTGAGGCAGAATATAGCCATTCAGAAAAACGCTCTGGAAATCGTTCGCTATCAGAAAGATGCTGCTCGAGTTACAGAATTAGCCGTGAAGCGTTTTGAGGCCCAAGTTCTACAGACACAAAGCATGGAATTTTCCATCCGCCAACAGATCTTCGAAGTTGAAAACCGAATCAATTTCTTGGTAGGAAGGTTTCCTCAGACAATCGCTAGAAATTCGGAGCAGTTCAACCTTCTAAATATCTCTGAAATCAAAAGTGGATTGCCTGCCCAACTTCTGGAAAATCGACCAGATATCCGGCAGGCTGAGCTGGAGTTGGAAGCCGCAAAAATTGATGTCAAAGTAGCAAAAGCTGACTTCTACCCTTCGCTCAGAATCACTGCAGGCTTAGGGTTCAACGCCTTCAATCCTTCCTATCTCATCTCGACCCCGGAGTCTATTCTCTATTCAATTGCGGGTGACCTTACAGCTCCGCTAATCAATAGAAATGCGATTAAGGCAAGATACCTTTCTGCAAATGCCAGGCAGATTCAAGCAATTTATAATTACGAACAAACCATTTTGAATGCCTATGTCGAGGTGATGAATCAGCTAAATAATCTCGAAAATCTAAGTAATACGTATGGCCTAAAAGCAAAACAAGTTGATGCATTATCTGAATCGGTAAATATATCGAATGAGTTATTTAACTCCGCTCGAGCTGATTACATGGAAGTTTTGCTGACTCAGAGAGATGCTTTAGAGTCCAAATTTGAACTGATTGATACAAAAATGAACCAGCTGGGTGCCAAAGTGAATATTTATAGGGCACTCGGTGGTGGATGGCAATAGAGTAAAGGTTTAATAATTGGTTGATAATTTCCGCATTTTATAGTGGAGATAAATTGAAAAACCCTTCCAAAATTTGGAAGGGCTTTTTCTTGTTTATAGTCATAAATGAAAAGTATTAATCTGAGACGAATCTTTATATTTTTTTACGATAAAATCATCCAGTAAAGTAAGCTTCAAGCTCCGACATCATTGCTGATTTATCTCGGAGGTCGTTGATTATTTTTCCTTTTTCCAGCAATACAATTCGGTCGCAAATCTCGGTGACGTGATTCAGGTCATGACTTGAAATCAAAAATGTTAGGTTCGATTGCTCCTTTTCCTGAAGAATCAATTTCTTCAACCTGATCTGCGAACTTGGATCCAAATTTTCGAATGGCTCATCCAGAAAAATCACTTCAGGTTTACCCATCATTGCAGCAGCTATTCCTACTTTTTTGAGATTTCCTTTAGACAGATCTCGGATGTATTTCTTTTTGCCAATAATCTCTCCGTTGAATAACTCACTGAATTTCTCCAAATGAACGCCCAAATCAGCATCTGACATTCCGTAAATCTTTCGTAGTGTCTGGAAATACTCATCTGGAGTCAAGTAGGTCAGTAACATATGCTCATCAAGGTAAGCTCCCGTAGTCGCTTTCCAGCTTTCTGTCTTACTGACATCCTGCCCATCTATTGTCACCGAACCTGATGTAGCCCGTACCAAATCAAGCATGATTCGAAATAATGTAGTCTTACCGGCTCCATTATTTCCTACCAATCCAAAACACTCAGATTTTGGGATGCTTAACTGATCCACATCTAGGACAACAGCTTGTTTGTATTGTTTCTTTAATTGATTGACTTGAATCATGATTCTTGACGGAATGAAGATGAAATTTCGTAACGATTTGAATTAATGCGATTGATATTGATTTGACTAAGAGGTTTGAAGGCAAAGATTCCAATGATGCCGATGATTCCTAAGGCTAACAGTCCCACATAATCATTAACCAAATATGAAAATGGAAGATAAATCAAATATGGACCGGCCATCAAAGGGATGATTATCAGGAACTGAGCTGCTCCCACCCCTTCATAGTTAAACATAGCCCCTTTATTCAAGTCCATTGGCTTAGGTTTCCAAAGGGCAAAATAAATAATGACATGGATCATTACCCCAATGTTAAACAAGAACGTGGCGATGTGAACCAATAGAATATTCCATCCGAAATACACATACGGAATAGATGCCAAAAAACAGATCACCGAGATACTGATAAAGAGTAAGTATTTCCCTTTCACTAATGCCTCCACCCCATCTTTCCGATTGAGGAAAAAGTCAAAATTTCCTGAATTCCAACTGAGAAACTGCTGACCATACTGGATCATAAAGATTCCCGTGATAAACACTCCAACAAAGATGAAGATTGCGGAGATTCCCCCACCTTCACTTTCATAAACAGGGTTGGTATAAAATATCAATCCATAGAGCAAAAAGAACGCAGATAACATCAGGTAAGTCCTGCTTTTCTTATGTCTAATGATCAATTTCCATTCTAGATTTGCCAATTCACCTGCCATTCCAAATTGGGAGAAAAACCCTATAGATTGACCTACAAATCGAATCTCATCTTCGGCAGCTAAATCTTCCAAGTAAGCATTGTCAAGGTAAAATCTACGACAAAGAATAAATGTTCCAATCATCAAAACAGCTAAAACAGCCATTGGAATTGGACTAGTCAATGCGAAATCAAAGATTGGCTTGGTTAATTCTCCAAGATTGAACCATCCCATATAGCTAGATCCAGCTCCTAGAGCCAAAATAGCAAACACTGCAATAATCCCAGTCAGACCATCCTCGAATCGCTGCTTGAACCAAAGCATAAACCAATGCAAAGTCCAGCTTGTCAAGACAATACTTCCCATCCAGAAAACTGCGCCGCTATTCCCATACTCAGGAGCAATAATTTGAAATGCAGAAGGCAGAAATAGCAAAATGGCAATTACTGATAATGCTGAAATAAACGATCGGATCAACAGCATGGAGATAATTCTTCCTTTCCCTATCGGTAAATGAAGTAGACTTTCTAATTCAATCACGGGAAGGGTCTGGAGAAAATAACGGTACATGAATTCCCCCAAAAAGAAGAAAATCAGATAGCTGTTTAAAACCACAATTGGGTCTTGGCCTTCGGCTAAAGTGTCAATAATCCGGGGTAGGAAAATCCCTGCACCAAAGACGTACGAAAGTAAAACCAGCACCAAAAAACCCAATAGCACATTGGCCATGGCGCTTTTTGCGAATGAAGTAGACCTAAAACTTTTTAGAAACTGTAATTTGATTAATTCAAAAATCATAAAATTTGCTGTTGAATATTCTTTCTAAATTAGCCCCAAAATATCACCAAACTTGCAAAAATTTTTAAAATAGGAATATAAAAAAAGGATAAATGATGGAAGTTGTACAGGAATTAGGATTTTTCAAGACAGTGGAAGAACGTCGATCGGTCAGATTATTTGATCAGGAAACCCCTTTCGATCATGATTTAGTGAGAAAATGTTTGGAAGCAGCGATTCTTTCTCCTAATAGTAGCAATCTCCAGCTCTATCAATTTGTCAGAGTACCAGAATCCTCTCCGATCAAAGACAAGCTGGCCGAACTTTGCATGCGCCAAAAGGCCGCAACTACCGCACGAGAACTCGTGGTGGTCGTGACAAGAAGAGATCTTTGGAAATCCCGTGCAGCGGCAAATTACGAATACATTAAATCAGCCACTCAAAACCAACCCGAGAAAAAGAAGAAACAAGCGTTAAGTTATTATAGTAATCTGATCCCAAAGCTTTACTCAAAGTACCCTGGCTGGACTCTCCTTAAAAAGTTAATTGCATTTTTTATGGGTTTGAAGCGCCCTATGGTTCGTGAGGTTGGTGAAACTGAAGTTCGAATCTCTGTTCACAAGTCAGCCGCCCTAGCTTCCATGACTTTTATGCTTGGGATGAAAGCTGTCGGCTATGATACCTGCCCAATGGAAGGCTATGATTCCAAGCGGGTACACAAACTCTTAAATCTTAGTTCCGGCTCCGAAATATGTATGATCATCGGATGTGGTCCTGGGCTTCCCGGAGGTATTTATGGGGAAAGATTTCGATTGAACTCTGAAGAACTAATTAAATCCATATAAGTAAGAAAGCTAAAGTGAGAAATCTAAAATCCTAAACAAAAATTCAATCCCTAAGTATTTAAAACAAACCTAGTTTTGAAAATTTTACTATGGATAGAGACCTAAAAGACAGAACCAAAAAATTTGCACTTGAAATCATAAAACTTGTTTCGGAGTTACCCAAAACTACTGTTGGATTTGAATTAGGAAAACAGCTACTCAGGTCTGGGACTTCAATAGGAGCAAATTATCGATCTTCACAACGAGGAAGGTCTAGAGCCGAATTTATCTCTAAATTATCGGTCGTACAGGAGGAGGCCGATGAAACTATTTTTTGGTTAGAATTGATTTCCGAATCCAATTTACTTTTTGAGGATAGAATTAAATCGGCTTTAAAAGAGGCAAATGAATTGACAGCGATTTTTACAACCATGCTAATAAATTCAAAGAAAAATTCTGGCTAGCCTTTCAGATTTCTCATTTCAAACTTCTGACTTTAGTACCCATATTTCCCCTTCCACTTCCCACTCAAATACCTCCTCAATTCATTCTCGCGGGCATTATCTCCCGGATCATAAAGTTTAAGTCCTTTGATTTCTTCGGGCATAAACTCTTGGGCAACGAAATTGCCGGGGAAGTCATGGGAGTATTTATAGGCTTTGCCATAGTTCAGATCTTTCATCAGTTTTGTTGGCGCGTTGCGCAAAGCCAAAGGAACCGACAAGTCTCCCTTTTCTTTGACCAAAGCCTGAGCTTGATTGATCGCCAAATATGCAGCATTGCTTTTTGGTGAACTTGCCAAATAGGTCACACACTGAGAAAGAATAATTCGGGATTCTGGGTAACCAATGATTTTCACCGCTTCAAAACAATTTGTCGCGAGAAGCAAAGCGTTCGGATTGGCATTGCCAATATCCTCAGAGGCCAAAATCACCAAACGCCGAGCGATAAACTTCACATCCTCTCCCCCTTCGATCATCCGGGCCAGCCAATACACCGCTGCGTTGGGATCCGAACCACGAATCGATTTGATAAAAGCCGAAATGATATCGTAATGCTGCTCCCCTGATTTGTCATAGAGTGCGACTTTCTGCTGCGCAATTTGCATAACGATTTCATCTGTGATTACACAAGGATTCTCATTGATTCCCTCTATGACAATTTCCAATAGATTCAGAAGCTTCCGCCCGTCTCCTCCTGAAATCCGAAGTAAGGCATCGGTTTCTTTTAACTCGACTTTGATCTTTTTCAGATCCACATCTTTCTCCAAAGCTTGATGAACCATGGCTTCGAGTTCAGATTTCCCAAGCGGATTTAGCGTAAAAACCTGACATCGGGAAAGCAAAGCCCCATTTACCTCAAAAGATGGATTCTCAGTTGTCGCTCCGATCAGTCGGATTACTCCTTTTTCCACGGCTCCCAAAAGCGCATCCTGTTGAGATTTATTGAAGCGATGAATCTCATCAATAAAAAGTACTACACCCATTTGAAATTTGGCTTTCTCAATCACCTCCCGAATATCTTTCACCCCAGAACTAATCGCAGAAAGGGTATAAAAAGGTGCTTTAATCTCATTGGCGATGATATTGGCAATCGTAGTCTTCCCCACCCCTGGAGGACCCCAAAGTATCAGTGAAGGAACATTGCCTGACTTGATGGCTTTGAAAAGAAATGAGTTGGGCGAAGACAAATGGGCCTGACCGATTAGCTCTTCCAATCGGGTTGGTCGCATTCGCTCTGCAAGTGGGGTGTTGTTCATAGGAAATAAAAAATGTAAAATTTAAAATTTCAAAATTAGAAAAGAACCTAAGTCTTATAGAATATAAAAAAAGGCCTTTTCAGACCTAATTAAAATCAAACTGTTTAATGGAGTCTAATTCAGTTTGTTTTGAATTTTGCTCTTTCTCTAGGTCAAAATCATCTTGAAGACCAAGCCAGAACTTTGGAGAAGTTCCAAAGAATTTTGAGAACCTTAAGGCAGTATCAGCAGTAATTCTCCTTCTTCTCTTTATGATTTCAGAAATCCTAGTTTGGGGAATGTTCGTTTCTTTAGCTAATCTATAAGCTGAAACTCCCATTGGTTTCAAAAACTCCTCACTCAGAATTTCACCTGGATGTATGTTTTTGTGTTTTTCCATAATATTGACTTTTATTTATAGGTCCCAAAATCCACCAAAGCCTCATACCTTATGTTCAAATGAGTTAAATAGGTAAAATGGACTATTTCAAAATTTACGCTATTTAAACTAATTAGGACAGCCAATTTCCTAACCAAATTTTTATTTAGATTATTTGCGTGTTAGTCAAAAATTAACTGAATATTAAATTTCAGAAAATCTTTTGATTAGGCTGTAAAAGAACAATAGATTATCACTAAATTGAAGATAGTTATTTTTAAAAATATGATTTATGAAAAAGATCCTTACTTTTCTACTTAGTCTTCTTTTTATTCAAATAAGTTTAGGCCAAGATGTCGATAAGGATCTTCTTATGCAAACCTACTACCGTTTGGATAGTATCAACCCCGGCTCCCTACAAACGAAATATCTCCTGAATAAAGGATTTTTCTTTGGTCAATATATGGAGAAAATGAAGGCTTTGAATCCGAGGGAAAACATTTTGTTTTTATCTTCCTGGGAGTGGAAATCGATTTTCATGGGAATAAAAAAATCCGGAGTTGGAGATAAAAAATCCTCTAAAAACTCTGAATCTACTCTTGATTCTCTAAGCCAATCTAATTCTTCCGTGCCAATAGGAATTATTTCGGTCTCAGGGGAATGGTTGGAAAACTATGAAATTGATGAGAATATCAATGCCGTCAAAAAGGGCTATCAACCAAAAAAAATCTACAAAAAAGTTCCTGTAATCGCTGCTGCACCTCTACACACTGAAGTTTTTTCTACAGATGTTATTTTCGAGATTTCCGAAAGTCTATTTCTGGTCGAAGAATTGGATGAAACCAAAGTATCTATTGACTTTTCTGACGGAAATGGATTTGTGGAAATTGTTATGGGTGAAAAAGTTGGAGTTAAGTATGCTGGGCCTGGTGAAAAAGCTATCATTACCAAAATAAGTGATTCCAAGGATGAGTATCTGATTTATTCCAAAATTCTAGTAACTGAATATGACAATACGAAACCTGATATTATTTTCAATTTGTCTTCGGATCAAGTAGTAAATCCAAACGGGCGTGTGCAAACTCTATCAGGAGGGCAAGCTTGGTTGTACAATGGCTGTGACCGAATATTCGATAAACCTGTGATTATCGTGGAGGGTTTTGATCCTACTAATGAAAACGATATAGAAAAAATCAGGGACAGTTATGAAGATTTGGTTGAGTCTATTCTCAAAGCCAAGGGCTATGATGTAATTTACTTAAATTTTAATAACGGAGGTGCTTCCATTCAAAGTAACGCAGACGTTTTAAAACAGCTCCTTATTGATGTAAAGCAAAAAAAGACTGGGAATCATTCCATTACTGTGATTGGAGAGAGCATGGGTGGGTTGGTAGCCAGATATGCCTTGAGAGGTATGGAGATTCAAAATCAAACTCATGGAGTGGATAAGTTTATCAGCTTTGATTCTCCTCATCTTGGAGCTAATGTTCCCGTTGGTTTCCAAAAATTACTAGAAGATGTCGATGATATTGATATCAGGCAGCTATTTAATATTGCTCAAAGTGACATTGACCTCGGAAAAGCCTATCTCAATAGTCCGGCGGCTAGACAAATGCTACTCAGGTACAAAGGGGCCAATCCTCATCCTGATTTCACTGCTTTGCAGAATGAGTTTACTCAAATGGGTTTTCCTTCCCAGAATAATATTCGAAACATTTCCATCATCAATGCGAGCGAGCTAGGAATTACCCAATCCCCAATCGGTAATTTTAATCCTGGTGACCTATTGTTCAACGCGACTTCATTACATGGATTTGCCAATGTCGTAATCAAAAACAGGACAAATAATATTAGTTCTTCTACAAAAGTATCCTCCATTTGGATAACAGTGGGAGCTGTGCCAACTACTATAAAGGATCGAACCTATACCTTCGATGCATTTAACTATGATATTTCGGCTGGAGGGTTACAAAATTCCGCAGATATTGACTTCCGACCAAAATGGTGGCAGCATGCGTTGCTAATTTTGTTTCAATTAGGCTATAATGTGGTTACCAATTATGACAGAGATGACTTTTCATTTGTACCCTTGTTCAGCTCAACGGCCTCAACAGCCCCCCGAAGCAATCAAAGCCATTTAAATAGGACTGTATCTCAATTAGAATCAAATAATTGGACTCCTTTTGATGCTATTTATAGTTCGTCAGGTAACACATTTCATGCAAGTCCTGGATGGGTAAATTCGGAGTGGATTGATTTATTAGATGAAGAATTTGGACCAGCTTTAATACCCTGTACTGAAGGAATTATGGCACCTCCTCCTTCACCACGATTCAATACCACTGCATGGTATATGTGCCCAAATGATTCAAGAAATTTCTGGATCACTAACCCCTCAGCCTTATCAAACTTATACACGCATCGATGGGATATAACAGGCCCCAATGGATTTTTTCAAAGTGTTTTTTCAGAAAATCTTACTTTGGGTTATTTAACCTCTGGATCTTATACCATCACATTAATTAGATCCTATTCCGGAGGTGCATATTCAAATATTTCCACCACCTACAGCAGGGTACTTACCGTATATCCTTCCACGCATTCTGAATGCAGCGGAGGTGGAGGTGGACCTATCCAAAGAATCCTTCCAAGTGAAACTTCTACTGCTCCTGCCTCAAATGATTCTGATAATGTAGATTACATAGACTTATCAAGAATTCGATTTTGGCCCAACCCAGCGGATCATGGACTCCATGTCCAATTTGAGTTAAATGAATCCTCGGACCTCAACATTTCCTTATATCCTGCTTCTAGCAATAGGAACGACGGGATGATTCTGACTTCTGGGTATCGTCCTAGCGGTAATTTCAAGGAAGAATATGATATAGGAGGCATTCAGCCTGGACTTTACATACTTCAAATACAGGCTGGGAAGAAAATAATAAGAGAGCGGTTAATTGTTAAATAAATCAAATATGAAATCAATTTCTTATAAAATATTGGCAGCTTTTGTAATTGTTCTATTCTTTGGTGGATGTATAGATTTCACTAAGGATCATACTCGATTTAAAGGAAGAGTGATTGAAGCCAATAATCTTTCTTTGGATAGTGTTAAATTAGTATTTATTTCTGGGAAATCTGAGTTTCTCGATTATAGAATTATAAGGATAGATACTGTAAATTTATTTTCTGATGGTGATTTTGAATTTACAATAAACTCAAGAGACGAAGGTATAAATACAATCGGAATAACACTAGCCGTAGAGAAGGATGATAACTCTAGGGATGCAGCATTAGATTTTGAATTTTACAATTGTTCTCCTTACGATTGCAAAGATTTTGAAATCGGTAAAAAGTATGAATTTAATATCACGGTAACATTGCCACAGAAAGACTAAGTCTGAATATGATGTATAACTAAGATGTTATAAATATAATTATATGTATATCCGCAAAGATGCCAGTAGCCAAATAAGTTAGAAGTGACAGCCAGTGACAATCGCTTTCTTGCGATCTTAACGGGTACTAAATTAGGTCAAAATAAACGGTTTTGA
>NZ_JAQWXX010000122.1 GCF_029254265.1 Algoriphagus sp.
ACAGGTTCTTGAGTAATATACCCAAATCTCTTACGGTAAGTAGATAGATCTAAATCTTTACGATTTGTGTCATTTATGAAAATATTACCAGAAGTAGGATTCAGCAACCCGATTATTAAATTTACTAAAGTTGTTTTACCACTTCCACTTTCACCAACAAAGGCATATGTTTTGTTTAACTGAAGATCAAGATTAATATCAGAAAGAATCAATTTTTCCTTTTGATAATAATAAGACACATTGTCTAACTTGAAATTGTATCGTTCTGGGATTGATTTCTTATTTGAAGTTTTCTCTTCTTTAGAATCATTAAACTCTTCAATTAGATCAATACCTGCTTCTATGGCACCTATCTGACCAATAAAGCCTTGCCAGCTTGTTTGTACGGTTAGTAAATAATTTAAAGCCCGGTAAAAAAACAGAATACTTAAAATAATTGATGTCAAGCTGGTTCCCAATAACATTGCTTGAATACCTATCACAACAGCTACAATAACTATAACAATTGGTTCTCTGGTACTTATCAGAATTGCATTATAATTCCCAATTTTCAATTGGACTTTCTCGACTTCTTCGATCTTCTCTTTAAGTTTGAACTTAAAATCAAAGAAATAACCTGTTCCCTTTAAGTACTTGAAAAATAATATTGACTGAACCAAAAGCGATTGATAGTCATGACTTATACTGGTTATTTTTATAGAAGCTTCCCTAGTCCTTTTATAGAGATATTTAAATATAAAACTAGTTAAATATCCCCCTAAGGAAACGAAGAAGGCAAAATTGAAATTGGAAATAAAAGCCAAAAACACATACACTAAGAGCAGTACAGCTCCCTGCATGGTATTAAAATAAAAACCAAAAGCACTGACAATTTTATTGACCTCCCCGGACATCGTATTTTGAATTCTTCCTCCATTAATTTTGGAAAATTTTTCATACGATATATCCCCTAGCCCGTCAACCATATTGAACCTTAACTTTCTTACAAATTTGATTTGAAGAATAATCCGATAAAGCATTTCTAGGTATTTGAAAAAGCCCTTCAATACAAAAAGGATTAATAAAAATCCTAATACAAGTGAAAGATTAAAAGGTAATCCTGTGCTTTCTAAAATGTTAATTAAAAAACTGAAGTCCCCTAAATTTTCTGCTGCCTTTTCATAACTAACTTCATCCGAAGCTGCAGATTGCAGTAAAGGGATAAACATGGATAAACCAAATCCATCCATCAAGCCTACAAGGATACTTAAAATAAGAAGTAAAAAAAGGCTAGGCCCTAAATACGAATAAAAGAACCTAAAATACCTTATTTGATTTTTCACCTTAATTAATCTTATTTATAATCTTCATAATAGCCATAACCGTAGCCATAAGAATATCCATACCCACTGTTGACCTTGGTCATATCTACACCATTAAAAACAGCATAAATACTTTTTAAATTTTTTGTGCCCTTCAAGGTGTTCAGTGAATCAATGAAGGTGCGTTGGCTATAATTTTGTCTAAATACAAAAAGGGTCAAATCAACATGATTCAATAAATCTAAAGTTTCACTTACTAGACCCACTGGAGGAGTATCCATGATAATAACATCATATTCTTTTTTCAACTCTTCTACTAAAGCAGTAAATCTAACTGAGAGCAACAATTCTGCAGGGTTTGGTGGAGTTGGTCCAGCAACCAGAATATCCAGATTTTCATAACCTGAGGGACTGATAACTTCCTTCCAATCATTCGATTCCCCACTTAAAAAAGTGGATAGGCCTTTTTTATTTTCAATTTTAAAATCGCCAAATATTTTAGGCTTTCTCATATCACAACCTAGCAAGACAGTTTTTTTGCCTGTAAGGCTGTAGACAGAAGCCAAATTCACGGCACAAAAAGTTTTCCCTTCTCCAGAAATTGTTGAAGTAACCATAATAGTTATTTTTTCATCTCTTTGGAGAACATATTTAAGGTTGGCCCGAAGAGATCTAAAGCCTTCCGATATACCCGATTTACCTTGATTTAATACAACTAGATTATTATCAGATCTATTCAATAAAATAGTCGATAAAATTGGGATTCTTAGTCTCTTCTCTAAGAATTTAAGATCCTCAATTTTCGTCCTGAATATTTCTTTCAGGAATATTAGAATTAGAGGGAATAATATTCCAATCAGAAAAGCTA
The DNA here is from genome assembly GCF_029254265.1 of Algoriphagus sp. Classification (GTDB taxonomy): domain Bacteria; phylum Bacteroidota; class Bacteroidia; order Cytophagales; family Cyclobacteriaceae; genus Algoriphagus. The sequence continues at coordinate 2,170 of NZ_JAQWXX010000122.1, forward strand.
CAGTATAATTCTGTAATGGTTTAGGAGTGATTTTAAACCCTCCGGTTGCAGGTTCAATTATCTTATTATTGACTGTATTGGAAGCTTTAGTGATAGCTGCCTCAGCTCTTTTCTCTTGTAAATACGTATAAAGGTTTTCACTTAGTGTGAATTGTCTTTCGATACGAATTAAATTTTGTTCAGTCTCTGGCAATGACCTGAATGAGACATCCATTTGATTAATTCTTGACCTTAAATCTTCAATCAGCATTAATGAGTTTTGATCCACATTATTGAGTATTTCTCTAATAGACCTGTTTGAATCCTCAATTTTCCTGTTAATCTCTTTAACAGCCGGAGAAATTTCAGTCTGTGTAGCTAAAAGACGGGATTTGTCTACTTGTAGAGAAAGTAAGTTTTCAATCAATCCGTTTAGAATAGGATCATCAATACCAATACCGGAAGGAACTACCAGTTCCTTATAATTTTCTCTTAAAAGGTAATCCTTAAGGCTTTGATAATATTTTCTTTTGAACTCTTCATTATTAAGTTGAGTCTCCAGTTCTGACATTTGATCAAAAACAGCAGCTCCTTCAGTGCTTAGATTGTAGATCTTATTTTCAGATCTATAATTTTCCAATTCTTTTTCAAAAAATCGTAAAGTATCCGCAACACCTGAAACCTGACCATCAATGAATTTTATTGTATTGGAATAAACTTCATTTTTATCCTGCAATTCTAAATCAAGGTAAGTCTGCATCAAGGTGTTCAAGTATGCTTCTCCCATTAAGGCGTTAGAAGTAGTGATACTTAAATTCATGATTGAGGCCCCCCTTTCTACAGCTTCAACATCCAAATTATTTGCATAATAAGAAGTTAAAGAGGTTACATCTTTTATTTTATAAAGTATTTTCCCTTCCTTCTCAACATCAAGTTTTGTTACCTTAATTCGGAATTGATCTGTTTCAACCCATTCTCCGAATGCATAGGAAGTTTTAGAAGGGATATTAACAAACTCAACATATGATCCGTCAGGTAAAAATTTTGTGTATTGCTTATCTACAAAATCAATATTGAAACTTTTATCATCAGTCCACTCCAAAGAGATCATTCCATTGATTATCTGTGCAGAAGTCCAGTCTACCTGAATTAAAATGGGTGAATTTTTATAAAGCCTTTGATTTGTAAATGTCCCTTCCTTATAATATTCAACATCAAAATCCAGCTTTCTTAAAGTATTTAAAGCAATTGGTTTTGATTTTAGGATAATTATTTCATTCTGAAGCCCCATACTTCCGACATCCATAATGGCGGGCTTCTCAAACAAGGCTAGAGCAGATTCTTTCTCTTTGATGAAAAATTTAGCACTTGACCTATAAAGTGGTTCAGTCGTTTTGGTAAGAAAAAAACCTATTGACAAGGAGATGAACAATGCAGCTAGAAACCAAGGCCAATTTCTTATTACTTTACTTAGAAATAATCGCAAATCAAATGCTGAATCCTCTTGCTGAAGAAATTCATTTTCTGTTTGTTCAAAATTCATATTAAATATTTAATTTGTAGCTAAAGTAAGAATCAGAGCGACAGCTGTAATCGTAGTCGTTAAAAGTGTCAACGTTTGTATAAAATTGGTCGCATTCCCTATCTCTCTTACTTTCAGGGGTTCGGCGTATAAAATATCATTTGGCCTAACGAAATAAAAATCAGAAGTAAGCAAGTTTTTGTCATTCAAGTTGATTTTGTGAATTTTAGATCCTTCAGGGTATTGACGAACAACTATTAATTCATTTCTTTTTGCTAAAATATTCAAATCACTAGCTGCAGCAATAGCTTCAAAAATGGTGACTCTATTTTGGAGAACAGTGATTTTTCCAGGATTATTAAACTCTCCTAATGCACTAAATCTTATTCCTCCTAATCTAATTCTAACAAAATACTCATCTTCGTTCACATACCTTTTAACTTCATTTTCAATTAATTTTTTAGCTTCAATGGTAGTCAATCCGTCAAGAAGCACTTCACCAATCAATGGTAATTCAACTTTTCCAAACTCATCAATGGTATATCCATTCATGAAGAACACATCTCCACCTGCTTGCCCTCCGCCTCCCATCATCATATTATTTTGAGAGGTAATCGTAGCAACGTTAAGCAACTCATTAATTTCTGCACTAGTAGTAGTGATATTAATGTCAACGATATCGAATTTTTGAAGGTAGTACTCCTCAAAACTGTACGGAAGATTTTCACTTGAAGAAATTACAGGGTTAGATTGGTCGCCAAGCTCTTGCATATAAATTATTCTTTCATTGGAAATGCAGGAAGAGGCTAGTGCAACTAACACTGAAAAAAAGAGAATTTTATAAGTCCATCTCATTTGATCTTTTTGGATTTTTGAATTAGGGTGCAATTTGCTTTTTATTTTCGGAATTTCTGAATAATTATTAAAGTCTCGCATCTACTTTATCCTTATCCAGTATGCATTTCACATCAAATACAACTTGATTATCTGACTTTTGAATAGGGAAACTTTTAAAAGCTCTATGGGCTACAGCCAAGATCACTGCGGAATATTTATCGAGGTTTGGCACCTGATCTCCAGAGCTGATATCAATATTATATTCATGCTTCACTTCTACTGGATTCGCCCAAGGATCATAGATATCAACTTCCATATCAAATGATTTCAACTCATTATAAATGTCTATAACTCTTGTATTTCTAACATCTGGGCAATCCTCTTTAAAGGTAAAACCAAGTATCAAAACTTTAGAATCTATCACTTTAAGGTCTTTCCGCATCATCAATTTAATCACCTCTGTGGCAACATGTTTTCCCATGCTGTCATTTAGTCTTCTCCCTGCAAGGATAATCTCTGGATGGTAGCCTACTTCCTGTGCTTTTTGTGCTAAATAGAATGGATCCACACCAATACAATGACCTCCGACAAGCCCAGGCTTGAATTTCAGGAAGTTCCACTTTGTCCCTGCTGCTTCCAACACTTCACTTGTATCAATTCCAAGAAGATTGAAGATTTTTGAAAGTTCATTAACAAAAGCTATGTTGATATCACGCTGTGAGTTTTCAATAACCTTCGCGGCTTCAGCTACTTTAATTGAAGATGCCTTGTGCGTACCTGCGGTAATGACTTGTCTATATAATTGATCTACAAATTCTGCCACTTCAGGTGTACTTCCGGAAGTCACTTTTAAAATTTTTGCTACTGTGTGCTCTTTATCTCCAGGGTTAATTCGCTCCGGTGAATATCCTGCGAAAAAATCTTCATTGTATTTCAATCCAGATATTTCTTCCAACACAGGCACACATTCCTCCTCGGTTACTCCAGGATAAACCGTGGATTCATAAATAACCACATCTCCTTTTTTTAAGTATTTCGCGATGTTTGCCGAGGCCTTCAGCATAGGAGTCAGAACAGGTCTATTATGCTTATCTGTAGGGGTAGGAACTGTTATAATATAGACATTACAATCTGCCAAATCATTGGAGTCCGCAGTAGAATATAATCCTATGGAACCCAAATTTGGCGAACTTAATAAATTAACAGAATGAAGAAGCTCATCCTCCACCTCCAAAGTATGGTCTTTTCCAGATTTAAGATCTGCTATTCTTTTTTGATCTATATCGAACCCTATCACGGGAAACTTTTTAGCGAATTCAACAGCTAAAGGAAGGCCTACATAACCAAGACCTATAATTCCTATTTTAACTTGATTAAATGGAATAAACATAAATAATTAAGTATTAGTTAAACTTTAAAATTACACAGCTTCGCTCTTTCAGTCCCAGGACTTGGCAAAAGTTTTCAATGGGATCGTCGGATTCTGGTTGATTAGATCCCATACTTTCCAAAAAAAACTGATTTGAAGATTATTAAGGGTTTTTGAAGTGAGTACCAAAATTACTCATTTTAAACTTTAGGCAAAGAAATTATCCAAAGAATGGTAGCAATCCGAAATTCAATTGTTTTGAAATAAATAGATCAAATTAAGTTCTCCTGAAAAAGACAATTTCTTTACTCCAGACGGGAAATCTACAGTAGAATTTCCTTCACTTAACCATTGATAATTATAGGCACTTACAAATTGAGTTTTAGAACTCAGAATCAAATTCCCCCATTGATGGTCAACTAGAACCCCAAGACTAAAATCAACCCAAGGCTTTTTATTGGGGTTTTGTCCAAATGCTCGATAAAAAAAATCTTGATGATTTTCCAATCTCTCAAGACGAACCCCAATTTTGTTAAGACCTTCAATTCGTGAAATCTCCAGCGTTTGAACATTTACTCCTACTCCAGAACCTACCCCTAATGCTTGTCCATAGTTTACAAATCCTCTTGCCAAGCCGTGGGTATGCCAAGTTTGATTCCCAATCAATCCAGGATAGCGAATATATCTATTCACGGATTCCTGCTGATGCGTCATTTCCCCTCTGATCTGAATAAATGTCTTCGGTTTGGAAAGTGCAAATAATTTTTGAAAACCAGCCAAATATGCTCTTGCATGTTCTGGATTAAGCATAAACTCTCTCCAGTTAAAAGAATGGTCTCTTCTCCCTAGCTCAGCGTAAATTTCAAACTTTGCAGATGGTACTAAATAACGAAAAGAAACCGAAACCTGCTGATCCTGACCTTTAGAATCATAAACAATCGTATTTCCATCATCGAAAAATCTTTCTTTTTGAAAGACTTCAAATACAGGAAACCAATCACTAAAACCATTCCCCTTTAGTTTATTGTATTGTTGAAAAGTTCTATTAAAACCTAAAAAAAGGTTGGGGAGAAAAACGGGATTATAATTAATAGAAATACCATTAAGATACCTCCAATCACCTGTGAAATCTTCAAAATATTTCTGATTCAAAGCATTAGATTGTGTTGGAGAAATCCCGCTATTTTCCAATCTACCTACGATCAATTGAGCCTCAATATTTCCTAAAAAAGTTTTTAGAGGACGTCTGGTATTTAAGGATAAATGAGGAAATCCTTCAGCATTATTTGAGAAGATAAGAGCGTTGAATTGTCCTGGGCCCCACCAAATATTTTGAGTTGATAAACCTAAACTAATCGGACCAGCTACTATATTAATGGAGGATTGACCCCACCAGAACCTTGAAAAATAATCATTCCCAAATCGCTCAGGATTATCTCCGCTATTCCAATAAAAAAATCTTGCCTGAGTTACCGGTGTGGAGAATTTATCAGAGAACCCTTCAAAGGGTTTGTTTTGAGCAAAGATAAATTCAGGTTGTAATTGAAGCTCTATAAAATGATACTTTGCGAAAAATCCTGTGGAAAGATAAGTTTGAAAGCCAACGTTTGGAATCATCCCTCTATTTCCCCAACCATATGGTCTTTTTGTATTAACTGTATTATTAGAAACTAATGGCAAGAATGTAAATCTTACTTTTTCATCAACAGATCTGTGAGTTCCGTAAAAATATTGGAGAAGTTCTTTTCGAACTCGGGAGGAGTCATCTGCAAAAATTTGTAGAGGTCGGTTTTGAAATGAATATAAAGGTGAAAAATCTCCTAACAATTGACCTCTCCTTAAATTTTCTTCAAGTACCGATAGTCCTGCATTTAAGGTTTGTGAAAATGAATATTTACAAAAAGTAAACATCATTAAAACCATCATCAAGGCTGTTTTTAGAAAATCACACCTCATTTCCGAAGAAAGGTATTATAAAAAAAGAGGGTGAATGATTTTGGCATTAATCTGATAGGAAAACGCAATAAGAACCTTACTAAAGAGTCAAAGGGGATTAGATTTTCTCTATAAGCTTGGATGAAGAATTGCCCCTCATTAACCCCATAATCAAACCCTTGTCTCCTACCTAACATATCTTTTCCTAAACGGAAAAACAATAGAGGTTCCTGAATATTATAAAATCGAAACCCCGCCTTTATTAATTTAAACCAGAGATAATAATCCTCAAATAATTTCATCGATTGGTAGGACCCAACCTTCAATACTGCTGATTTTCTAAAAAAGATAGAAGGGTGATTAAAAGGGCATCGGGAATATGCAAAAGTGACGATTTCCTCATGTGTTTCCGGTACTTTTTTCTGCCTATTCAAATCTCCTGGGACCTCAATAAATTCTGAAATATTCGTCCCAACTAGATCATATGAAGGGTTTTTGGATATAAACTCTATTTGTTTTTCAAATCGCTCTGGATGACAAATGTCATCTGTATCCATCCTAGCAACCCATTCATATTGACAAAACTTCAATCCTTCGTTTAGAGCATAGCCCAGACTTTTGTTTTCATCTAGGCTAATTATTTTTAATGGCAATAGATCCATGAACTTATCTATTTGTAGATCAAGTTCCGGAGTAAGCGGTCCATCTTTTACTAGAATTATTTCATTTGCAGGCTTAGTCTGATTTACTAAACTTTCAAATGCCAACCGCAGAAATTCGGGATTCTCACGGAAATAAACTGAAATAAGAACTGAAAAATCCAAAGGAAATTAATTCACTGAAAGTGGCAAATTGATTAAAAAACTCGATCCGAAATAATGCATATTTTTTGGTTTACTATTTCCTTCTATTTTGGTACCATCAGGCATAATGGTGATTCTAAGTTTATCCGAAAGCTCATCATTTTTCAATTCCTGAGGTAGTATAAGGTCTGATATTTTAATTGTAAAGTCCACTCCCAAATTGTCTCTCTTCTCCAACTGAGCAAATTTGAAACCTAAATGTTCAGAATGACTACAAATTGTACCAGTGATCAATCCGGAAATATTCAGCTGATACGAATCAATTAGAATTTTGCTTTCGGCAATCGACCGGAAGTTCATGAAATAAGGATCTTCTTTGTAGTAAAATATCAAATTTTCATTTGAACGACTTTCAATTTTAAGACCAAGCTTAATCAAATCTACTTCTCCTTTATTATATGAAGCCTTAAATTCCTCATTTGAAATTTCAGGTAAAACTAAGTATAAATAATCTGGAATTTCTATCCTTGAGGATAATCCATGCACTAAGTTTAAGCTAAAAAGTTTCACTAGAGATTCGTTTCCTTTATTTCGACTATCGAGTTGCTGCCATCGTGTCTGTTTCTCAAGCAATGACATCCCCCATTTTATGCTACCTGATTTGGAAGGGAGGAGTAAATATCCAACGTTATTATGCCATACTCCAATAGGCCCATTTGATATTTTCTCAAATTCTTCTCCAAGCTTAATCTCCTTTTCAGAATCACCTTCTAAAAGCGTCACCTTTCCTGTTACTTGCTCCTGAGTCACAGTAGTCACAACTTTCCCTTTACCAGAATAATTAATGTTGTGCCCTTCAAATAAAAACAAATCTTCCAATAACGCATAGCTCTTTACAGCAGTTACTGTACTCTCTGGACTGGACCTGTCGATGCTGAAACTACCAAGAACGCCATGCTTTGCTTCTAGAATCCCTGCAAATGATTTTTTGTTGGAATAGCCCTTACCATAGGGAACAATAGGGAGTGGAAAATCAATAAGTTCAGTGGTAGTTCCCGGAACCATTCTCCAATCCCAAGCTCCTTTTCCACTCTCCTTGTTATTCTTGTTTAATAAAAAACTACCGTCAGAAAAGAAGAAGTTTTCCATTCCATTTTTCTGACCACTATCACCTGACTCCTGACCTGAGGTTCTATCAGAAATAAAGCGGACGGAAGCAGTATAATTTCTAGTTTTGGATAGCATTAAATCAGAGGTGTAAAATCCTCTATGGCCTAGATCTTTTGTAAAATTAGGATCGTCCAAAACTTTATCAATTCTTATTCTTGCAGGAGTCCCAGAGTCAAAAAAGCTACGTAATATCTTAGTGCGGCTCACAGGGAAGGAGGAATAATATTTAGGAAGCTGGTTATGTCTTCCCAGTACTTGATCTACGACCTGTCCATTCGGTAAAAAAAAAGGATATAAACCATGGTCCAAAAAATCCACAAGTGTTATCAGTTCATCATTATTTAAAGCCCATTTAGTGCCCTTCGAATAATAGGCATATGCAACAAAATCACTATACCAGTCTAATCCATATCCGAGATTATAAATCTGGCTACCTCCGTAGTTATGCTGATGTAATGAAAAGTCAGCCATCAAGGCTATGGGGTGTTCATTTCCAGTATTAATTCTGATTGGCAGCTGATTTTTTGCAATTATACTAAGTGTATCTACTAATCCTGGATTATTAATAGCAGCTGCAATGGAAATAAGGCTATAAAGCCTATAACCAACGTTTCCCATCCTCTGAACATCCTCATTCAAATTGTCACCTAATGAAAGAAAAGCAGAACTACTTTTTCCAAAATTCCAAGAATATCTAACATAGTGAGCCGCATCAACAAGAATCCCACTAACCAATGTTTTGAACTCTGGATCTGCTAAATCTTTATCGAGATCCTTGTATAATGACAATAAGATCGATGCTAAATATCTTGGCTGGTCCAAAGCACTATCAGTCCATCGAAACTGAGGTTTGTCGTGAAGCCAATAGTAAAGGCTGCGATATAGTGTCAGCTTGATTTCGCCAAGCTCTTTTTCAGGAGCAACAGTCTTGATTTTATCTTGATAATAGAGTGCCAGCTGAAGTATATCTGTCTTGATGTCAGTTGTAGTAGGCCTCGCATTCACTCTATTGAAAGCACCAGTACTTACATTTACTTTATCTAGATAATCTGCAATTCTAAACTGTTCATTTTTTCTTGACTCGATAGACTGAAATCCATTGAGGTCGACTAGTCTATTTCTGAGTTGGGTCATATCCTGACCACTAGCATTTAGAAGCAGACCAAAAGAAATCCAAAAACACAAAGTAAGAATTTTTAAAAATCTCATTTCACAAAATAGGTAATGAACTTCTTACTCAAATCAATTATTAAATCCATTTTTTGTGTAAACGACAAGTCAGATTTAGCTAAAACTTTCAGGAATTCTTTAGGATCCTTATTCCATAATGCGACTTTGGCAAGTTCGATTTGATCATATTGGAGTATACCATTTCGTTCACTAGCGGATAGTTTAGAGAAAATATTCTCAAATTTCTCTTGAAACATTTTTTGAAATTTTCTGAAATTTTCAATGGAAGGGATATTCGTTCTGTCCTCTATGTTCAATCGAACTAAAACTTCATTGAGTGTTTTGACAGGATTTTTTTCCAAAATTCTTATCATCAATTCCACATCTTGCTTTCTTCTAAAGTCTTCGTCAAAACTTCCTATTTCATCTAAAAGTGTTCTTTCTATCATCAAAGTAGAACCGGAAGCCAGATTGATTTTTCCCTGTGCAAACGGTACCAACATTTCATCCATAGGAGGAATTACAGGTGAAACTCTAACTTTCTTATTATTCTTGTACGAATCAAATCTACAGACCACAGCTCTGTACTTTTCATTCTGTAAAGCTTCAATTTGGCAGGCCAACTTCTCGGGATAAAACTCATCGTCATTATCAAGAAAACAGATGTAATCACCTTTTGCAGCAGAAATCCCGGTATTCCTGGCAGCTGCTCCACCTTTGTTTTTTTCATGAATGATGTAGTTGATTTTTGGATTTCCTCCAAATCTCTGTAGGATTTTGGCAGTAGCGAGTTGATCAGGAGTACCCTCACCGTTATCATCAATAATTAATAATTCCCAATCATCAAATGTTTGTGTGAAAACACTTTCTATGGATATCTTGAGATATTCTGCTCGCTTATAGCTTGGGATAATTACACTGACCTTAGCCATTTACAAAGTTTTTATACTGCTTTTTACCATCTTGCAAAGCTTGGTAATAGCGCAGTGGCGAAATCTGACTTCGATATTTTTGAAAGTTTTTAATAGTGGAAAACACATAGAACAAACTTGCCATTGGCTCACCGTAGATTCTATACACTCTACCTCCAATAAGGTTTAATGCATTTTCTGTAAAAAGGTCTTTTCGGTTTTTTCCAGAGCTTTCTAGCGGATGAATCACAATTGGTTTTGGAATATATTTTATTTGAAAACCAGCCCTAAGAGAATCAGCTAAAAATGCAGTCTCCTCTCCAGAAGGAAAAGTTGAACCTAAACCTAAATTTTCCTCAAATTTGACTCTTTTAAAAACATCTGCTCTACCCGCCATTTCAATTGATGAAACTGTATCAATTTCCGTAATTCTAATTTTTCTTTCCTTTTCCCAGTATGATTTGTATTTCTGATTAGATAAGCCTGTACTTATCTGAAATGTTAAAATGTGAGTGTCTATATTTTGATTAAAAGCAGTTATAATAACAGTTTCAAACCCTTCAATAAACTCTACATCTTCGTCAGCAATAAGAAAAATATCTTGGCTAGATGAAGATTCTAGAGCCATTTTAATAGCATTATTACGATTTTTTGATAATCCTCTGCCTTCCAGAATACTTATCTCCAAATCAGATCTACTTTGCAATGAAATAGGAATAGCAGGGATTTTTTCAATATCACCTTGCAAAGAAATAAAGTATCGAACATTTGGGTTGGGAATGGGTATGTTCTTTTCAATTTCTAACAACCCCTCTTCAAAAGCGCAATAAAGTACGTTTAGCAATTGACTATATTTTGTGAATAATCCCGCATGCCCAGAAATATGCTATTTCCCAAGGATCTGCCAAGCTAAAACCAATTATTAGAAATGGTATGAATAAAAATAAAACACGAGGCCCAGAAATAAGCCTGATGACATACCAAAAACTTAGATAAACTAGTAAACCCAATAATCCTAGCTCACCAAGTAAAATTGCAAAATGAATGTGCGCATATCCTCCTGACATGTAGCTATATAAATACCCCCCTACCTCATACCCCAAACCCATTAAAGCGATAGCTATTTCTTGGTCAAAGAAACCGTTCAAGCCTTCTAGTATTTGGAGTTTTGTTAAGAAACTCCCGTCTTGGAATTGCACCTGATCTTGGATAAAAAAAAGAACCAAAATCGATATACCGATGGATAGTAATACTGTCAACCATTTAGAATAGCTTGACCATTTATTCCAGACAAAATAAAGTCCCATCCCGGCAGACACGACAATAGCAGCCCTACTTAAAGTTAAAAAAATTAAAAAATAAATGATTGTAAATGAAGCCAATCTCCAGAATTTAGAATCATAGTTCACAAACATATTCAATCCCAAAAATATGATAAGAAATGCACCAACATAATTGGAGTCGAAAAACATGATACTAGACATTTTAAAAAAGTAAAAAGTATCAAAAGATAATCCTCCCTGAGCCCCTTGATAAATCTCAATCAAGTAATCTGTACTTTCTGAATTAAGGTCTAAAGTCGGTAAAAAGAATCTAAAAAAAGTTTCAATTCCTACAACCACTATTACTCCTAAAATACACGCCTTTACCAATCGATTAATTTGAGTTTTAGATAACTCCATCTGGAGATAGTAGGTCAGAAAAAAACCTGAAAGTATATAAATAAAATGTAATTGATTCCTTATAAAATCGCTGGTGTTATCCAGCTTATCGAGCCAAAAAAAATGGGCAAAAATGAAAAAACCAATAAACCCCAAGATATAAAACCATGAAAGTTTATGGGTAAAAGAAGCTGTTGATTTGATGAATAAAGAAATTACAAACCAAAAAAATAAAAGTGCCATGATGACACGAAATGGAATGTACCTATTGGCTCCACCAAACAAAAAATCAAACCTCAATAAAACAGAAAAGGAAATCAAATATAGACTTCCTAGCTTTAGAGATTTTATTTTCCTTTCAATCTGTGTCTCCAAACTTAATGGGTGATTTGAAAAGGATAAAAATTGCTGCTGAAATAATTCCCAATGAACCTGTTAGAAATAAAATCAGGAAAGTTTGTGGCTTATTTTTTAAAGGAGGTATATAAACAGGCTCAATAGTCGCAAAAAGAGGATGTTCCTCATTGAGTTTAATTCGAGCCTGCTCCAGCTGAGAATTGATGTTAAAAAATAAATTTTTTGACAATTCATATTTAGATGTCAGATTTTCCTGCTGATTTATAAGGGAAGCACTTGAGATATTAAAGTTTCTGTCTTTAAAATTGGCAAGTTTAGATTGATCTTCATTAAACTGTTTCTCTAATTCTATTTTCTTATCTTCCAAAAACGAAATAATTCTTGTCTGCTTTTCATTTCTATATTTTTCCATGAAATCAACAAGATACTCTTGCGTAAACTGTGCTAAATATGCAGAAACTACAGCATTGGTAGTTTCAACGGAAATGGTAATTAATCCTGTTTTTTTATCAACACTTACAGCTACCATATCCCTTAAATCTTTCAGAAATTTGAATTCGCCAACTGAGGGTCGATAAAAAGTCTGATTTGAAGATGAAACTATCTCATTTGCCTTAGATAAATCTTCTTCATCAGTCCCTCTAATTATCCCTAAAATTAAACCAGGTAAACCAATCGTATATTTTTTTATGAAACTAAATGTGTTAAAAGGGGCATACTTTTGTAGGTAAGACTCAATTGTTAAATTCTCATTGAAATCAGGATGAAAGAACTTGTGATTTTTAAACTCTAAAATAAAAGGAGTGCTTTGTACAATTGAAGGATAAAATTCCGGACGGAAAGCATCAGAACCTGCTGCTGGTAGATTAAAAGACCCAAGCCCCGGAATGGAAGAAGCCAATTGGCTTAGACCTCCAGAATTTCCAAGAGAACTGTCTTTTGTTTCGGGAAGCAAAACAGATTGAGCTTTAAAAGTCTTTGGAGTTAAAAAAACAATCGCTAACCCCAAAACCAAATAGGCTAATACTATTCCGATCAGCAAGCCCTTATATTCTATTATGATTTTTTGAAATGCTTTAAAATCCATAGCTAATTTTCAAGAAAAAGCAATTTTCAGCTTTAGATAAATCATTGATATTGAATTTTTAATTCTGAAAACCGATAGTCTAAATCTATTTTTGAATTCCAAATGCGGACCTAATTCTCTATAAAATTTTTTTAGTTTAATTCTATTGTCAAGATAAAAACTTAAGTTTTTTTCCACGCCTTGATAAACTCCACCTGAATGTATTCTATAAACGCCCATCATTTCTTTCATAAATCGGATTTTACCCTGTGTAGCAAGAAATATGATCAGGATTAAATCTCCTCCAGCAAAATACATCAGATTATCTGGATATCTGATCTTATCCTTTAACATAAGTAAAGAACAGGTGGGATAGACACCTCCAGAATGATTAAAAATCCTATTTAGGTTCAGATCAAAATCTCTTTGAATTCCTTCATAATTAGACTTTGAGAATTTCATTTCATTTTCGTTCCATATTTTGGCACTATGAACACATGCTGAATAATTAGGGTTTTTCTCCAAGAAATCAACTTGCTTTTGTAGCTTGTAAGCATCAGTCCAAAAATCATCTCCTTCACAGAAAGCGATGTATCTGCCTTCACAGCGAGGAAAGTTGAACCTCACATTCATCCCTCTAATACCCTTCGAATATTGATTTTCCGAATTGAAAAAAGGCTTAAATAACCCAGGATACCTTTCCACATATTCCTCAATAATACTAACTGTTTCATCTGTTGATGCATCGTCATAGATGACTATCTCGAATGGAAAATCAGTTTTCTGAGCCACAAACCCATCCAAACACTGACGGATAAAGGAAGCATGATTGAAAGTAATACAAGAAATACTTACTAAAGGACTCAAGTCACTCATAAGGTAATCTTGGATTTGATCTCTGTCCAGGCAGATTCTGTCTGAATTCTTAAGTCTTTGTTTATTTGAGAATACTTCTCTTTAATCTCAAAATAGTTACTTTCCACAAGGGCTATTTTATTCAATATCTCATTTTTGTAATCGTCTTTTGACAAGGATACATTATAATCGATCAAGCCTAAGTGCTCCATCAAGCCACGATGCTTTGGGTGATTTTCAAGTGAAATCACTGGGGTATTGAAGGCAATAGGTACAATCTGTCCATGACCTCTCATAGCAATCACAAACTCTGCGAACTTGTAATAACCTACGGCTTCATCCGAATGATCAAATGCAAAATAGCCAAAATCCCAAACTTCAGTATTGGCAATTCCTTGAGCAATCTGCCCACTCAACTCAACATCCTCCGGAACGTGGGGTGAGAAAATAACTTTATAACGTTTCGCTAATTTCTGAGTAACTTCCTTCATCTGAGCGATAAAGGATTCTCTCTTCTTCAGGGAACCAAATCTCTTTTCAGGCTTATCGTTGGCAAGTTGAATTAAAACATAAGGCAACTTTTCCTTCCGCTCATAAATTGTATCAATATCTACATGAAAACCTGGATCAGGTATTGCTGGGATAGTTTTCCCAAACTGCTCAGCAAGTCTGTTTTGGCTTCCATCATTTCTAACAGAAAAATAGGCGGATTGCTTCATGGTTTCTTCCAAATGAACTATGCCACGCTCCGGGATTCCTCCCTCCTCTTTCCAATAATTATACCCAACGCCATACACAATAAATGGAATCTTGATTTCTTTGATCAAATCCTTCTCTATCAACCAAAACCATCCATTCGGCCAATGAGCTCCATGGATAATACCTCCGCCTCCAATCACAAGCAAATCAAAGCGCTTATTGACTACTTCTTGTATGTAATAGGACGTGAATTCCCTACCTTGTAGGTTAGTATTTCCGATGTATGAAACGTCTAAGTATTTCCGCAATAAATTTTTCACCCCGATACCAAGGGCATAATCTCCAATATTGTAGTTAAGACAATAGGTATGTAAAATTCTCATAATTTTTAGTCTGTAATCAAGCTTGCCACCGCATCAGGAGCAAATACAGGAATACGTAGTTTTAAACTTACTTTTTTTCGTTCTGCAAAAGAATCATCAATAAAAATAGCATTGTCGTACTGCATGAAATCAGCTTTTTCTTGAGTCTTTTTAAGGTGAATCAGTTCATCAAACAAAGAGGAAATTCTAAATTTCTTGAGCGTATCGACCAAGTCCTTTTCATGTTTGGTGATCAAAATAATTTTCTTAGACTTATTAATACTTTGGTAAATAAATCTGACAAGATCTGAATTGATTTGATCTCCGAGAATCAGGCAGTCATCTAAGTCAACATAGACGTTCTGATAATCAAAATCAAACTTGAAACGTTGATCCAATGCTCTATCCAGTTCTATTCCATAGCTATTCTCGTTTGCTTCAACTGGATAATTGAATGCATCGAAGATTGCCATCAGTGCAAAGTTGATTCCCTTTGCACGGAATAAGGAACTACTTCCACCCAGCCGAGTAGCAAATTCCAAAAGTGAAAGTTCCCCATTCTGATTTTTTTTCACTTGAAAAAACCAGGCACCTCTCAATTCGACTTCTTGATTAATCTTCTGTGCAAATTTGTTGACCTCATCTAATAATTCAGGCGCCGGAGTAGTATTAACACTGATCCCTTTTTGAATTCTTCCTCTTTTTCGAGGTCCAACAAACAATAGCTTACCAAACCTGTCAGTAAAACAGTCCACGGTATATTCTTCTCCCGGAAGGTATTCTAAGATGAGATGTTCGGGATGCTGTTGCTTTCTTTTTTTAGCTTCTTCCAGGGAGTGAAGAATTCTTGTTCCTCTAGATCCGTAGCCTATATCTGGTTTGGAAAAAACTGGAAAGGCATGAATATCATCCAGACTTGTGTAAACCTCAGGAGTTTTTATTTTCCCCTCAAAAAACTGGTAAGTTTTGCTTTTAGAAAGCGCTAATCTATTTGTCTTTTTAGGAGATCCAAGAACTTTGCAGTGCAAACGATCGCCCATCTCAGAAAGTGTAGAAATAACCTGATCCATAGTTGGATACACTGCATCAATGTTCTTTTCAAGAATTAACTTCTGAAAAACCTCTTCAAAATCCGGTGCATCCACAAATGGAATGTTTCCAAAATATTCAGTGTAGACAAATTTACCATGATCATCCACGCTATTGGCTCCTACCAATTCTACATGTCTGGAATATTTTAAAGAACGGAAAACCTCCAATCCAATCTCTGAACCGCAAGGAAAAACCAGCACTCTAATTTTACTTTCAGGCATTCGTCAGGAAAGATTTGATTATTCTACAAATTAAATCAACCTCTTCTACCGATAATTCATAATAGATTGGTAGGCATAAAACTCTTTTTGAAATATTTTCTGAGATTGGTAGTGAATCTGACTCTAAGTAAGGTATTTGAGTCAAGCTTGGGTAAAAATATCTTCTGGGGAAAATTTGAGATTTATTCAATCTGCTTAGGCATAACAAAGTAGCTTCTTCATTATCAAGTAATATTGGATAATAACTATAATTAAAAGTAGTTTCTTTGCTGATTTTTTGTTTTTCGAAACCCAAATCCGTCAATTTTAAATCATATAGCTCAGATAATATTTTCCGTTTTGCTATAATTTCATCTACTTTTTTAATATTAGCTAGCCCCATTGCTGCATGAAACTCAGAATTCTTACCATTGATACCCACTTCTCTAAAGACTTCTGGTCCATCATGACCAAAATTCCTCATAAATCCCATTTTTTTAAAGAGATCTTTATTGTTTGAAAAAACTCCTCCCCCCTCAATTGTGTGGAATAGCTTAGTAGCATGGAAACTTACTGTTGAGATATCTCCATATTCAAAGAGAGATTTTCCTAAAAATTTCACACCAAAGGCATGTGCCCCATCATATATGACAGGAAGATTATGCTTGTTGGCAATTTCCGAAATCTTAATAACGTCGCAAGGATTCCCAAATACATGAGTGGCTAGAATGGCAGAGGTATTAGGAGTTATCGCTTCTTCAATTTTTTTGCGATCAATATTCCAAGTTCTAGGATCTATATCCACAAATACTGGTTTACACCCTTCCCAGACAAGACTGGAAGTAGTTGCGACATAAGAGAAAGGCGTAGTAATAACCTCCC
Source organism: Algoriphagus sp. (assembly GCF_029254265.1). GTDB lineage: Bacteria > Bacteroidota > Bacteroidia > Cytophagales > Cyclobacteriaceae > Algoriphagus. The sequence continues at coordinate 19,040 of NZ_JAQWXX010000122.1, forward strand.
CCTTTAAACCAAGCGCTTTGATTGCAATCTGTAATGCTATTGTTCCATTACTCAGATAAAGGAAATTTTTCATTCCAAGAAACTCAGCAATTTTCAGTTCTAGCTCATTCACAAGCGGGCCATTATTGGTTAGCCACTGTCGCTTCCAAATTCCTTCTAAATACTTATTGTACTCTTCTGCAGGCGGTAAATAAGGTTTCGTTACAGGTATCATTTCACAAATTTAATTTTTGACCATTTTAAAAGGTCCATAGAAGGATTAGTTCTAAACAATAAATTTAAAATCAGATAAAAAACCATTCCTATTGGAATCAAAATTACACAAAGAAAAATCGGTTTTAACTCCGTAAACCAAAATGCTTTTTGGACGAAAAATAAAAACAAACCAGATAAAGATGCTAGACCCAGCATCGGGAAAATTGCATACAACTGATCTAGGAAACCATAATCAATAAATTTTCCAGTATAAAATGTGTTAATGTAGAAAGATGTAAAAGAAGCAAATACTTGTGCCCATATCAAGCCATAAATTCCAAATTGGAAGGCAAACAAAATAATAACAACAATTTGTATCTTTTTGATTATTTCTAATTTAAGAAACAGGTCTGAGCGCCCAAAAACATTCAGAATATTTAAATTATAAGAATGAATAGGGTACAAAACGCCAGTAAAACATAAAATTTGAAAATATGGTACTGCCGGCAACCATTTTTCACCAAATAATACCAAGAAAATAGGTTCGGCTAATGCCGAACCTATCAACATTAATGGAGCAATTATAAAAATAACTCGCTGAGTTAATTCCTCGAAGCTATTTTTTAATTCACTAATATTTTCTTTTTGAATAGAAAATAAAGGATATGTTACTTTCTGAAGTGCCGATGAAAAAGTCTCTACTGGATACTGCTTCATCATATTTGCTCTGGTATAAAATCCTAATGTGCTTACCGGAAAAAATCTACCTATCAATACATTATATATATTATCAAATACTGTATTTAAAATCCCAGCAATAGATAACTTGTAACCAAAGCTAAAATGCTCTTTAAATCGGGAGAAATCGAATTTGACCTGGGGTTTCCATATTCCTAAAATCCAAAACAAACAACTCAAAAGAACTTGATTGCAAAGATACATCCAAACTAAGCTCCAAACTCCAAATCCCTTCCATGCTAATACTACCCCTATAATCCCACTGATTAATGCAGCAGGAATACGGATTTTAGTGAGCCTCCGAAAAGCCAAATCTTTAATTAAGACTGTTTGCTGGATCGCAGATAAAGCAATAAAAATAAATCCTAAAGAATAGACCCTTAAAATATTTACTAAGCCAGGCTGATCATAAAAATCAGCAACAATAGGAGCTAAAAAAAAAATTATTAGATATACTGTCAAGCTAAACAACAGATTTGCAGCAAATACAACTGAAAAATCTGTACTATCAGGATTAGTTTTTCTAATCAGGGAAGATGTCATACCAGAATCCACCAATGTCTGTCCAAGTGCTATAAATACAACAATCATCCCTATCAAACCAAAATCCTCAGGGCTCAAAATCCTCGTTAGGAATATATTAAAAATAAAAGCTATCCCCTGAGAACCAAACCGGTCCAAAAAGGACCAGCCAATGTTTTTATAATTAGATTTTGATATTGCCGATGGCACGATTTGTATAGAATTAACCTATAATCTTGCAGGAATCCCTTTAATAATACTTCCTGTAGAGAAAGTCTTTGTCACGACTGCCCCCGATCCTACAATTACTTCATTTCCCAACTTGACTCCTGGCAGAATAACAGCACCTGCACCAATTCTACAGTATTCCCCAATTTGAGAGTTCCCAAGCATCATTGCTCCTGGACCAATATCACTGAAATCACCAACTTGACATTCGTGATGAACGTGAGCACGCGTATTGATCAGAACTCCTTTTCCGATTTTTGTTTTAGGCCCTATAAAACTAAATGGCAGCGCATCAAATTGCCCTTTAGCAGAATGACTAATAAAAGATGAATCATCTTTTATACTTTTTAGTGTGCCTCCTGCAAGTTCTAATAAATCGCATAAATTCTGTCTTGCGGCAGGATTACCAACCCCAAGACAGAAATAATTTGAAATTGTGAAATGAAGTTTTACGTCATCTAAAGACGTAACTACTCTAATTCCCTCTATAGCCTTACCATCTTTTTTAGGGTCTTGATCAAAAAACAGGATTTCATTTTTTGAAAATCCATTCTTTAATAAGACCTCCAGAACCTCTAAACTGTGACCTCCAGCTCCTGCAATTATCATTTTTTTTTAGTTGCAATAAGAAATCTAAATACCTCCGAATTTAAATTCGGAGGTAGAATTTTTATTTAGAACCGATTCCGAAAAGCTCAAAGCCAAGGGACTTCAGATACTTTTTATCATAAATATTTCGACCATCAAAAATCACTTTGTTTTTCAGAAGCTTTCCAACTACATCCCAACTTGGGATTCGGAACTCAGACCATTCAGTAACAAGTAATAATGCATCTGCGTCCACTAAGGCTTCATAAGCATCTTTGCAATAGGTTACTTTATCGAAAATATAATGTGCTCTAGCTTCTTCCATCGCAACAGGATCATAAGCTTTAACAGTGGCTCCTGCAGCTCTAAGTTCGTCTATGATTACTCCCGCAGGAGCTTCTCTCATATCATCAGTATTTGGTTTAAAGCTTAGTCCCCACATCGCAAAAGTCATCCCGCTCAAATCTTCTCCAAAATGGGCTTTCACCTTTTTAGAAAGTACAAATTTCTGAGCATCATTCACATCTTCAACAGACTGAAGTACTTTAAGATCATATCCATATTGTTTTGCGGTTTTGATAATTGCCTTCACATCCTTGGGGAAGCAAGATCCTCCATAGCCCACACCTGGGTAGATAAATTTATTACCTATCCTCGGATCCGATCCAATACCCCTTCTCACCATGTTTGCATCAGCTCCTACCAACTCACATAGATTGGCGATATCATTCATAAAAGATATTTTGGTAGCAAGCATTGCATTGGCTGCATACTTAGTCATTTCTGCGGAAGGAATATCCATATAGATGATTCGCTCTCCGCTTAATTGAAAAGGCTTGTATAATCGCTGCATAATCTTTTCAGCTCGCTCATCATCAACCCCAATTACAATTCGATCAGGCTTTAAAAAATCATCCACTGCTGCACCTTCTTTCAAAAACTCTGGATTTGAAGCTACCGCAAAAGGTAAATCCGAACCTCTATCCTTTAATGCACTTGCTATGGCTGTACGCACCTTCTCTCCAGTGGTAACGGGAACTGTACTTTTTGTCGCAACTACTATATAGTCAGTCATTTTACGACCAATTTCATCCGCCACTGCAAGCACGTACTTTAAATCTGCTGATCCGTCTTCGCCGGGAGGAGTCCCCACAGCAATAAATGCCACTTCTGCACCTTGAATTGCTTCACCCAGATCAGTACTAAACTTAAGTCTACCACTTTTATAATTTCTGATAACAATCTCTTCCAAACCAGGCTCATAAATGGGCATTATACCATTCTTAAGTTTGTCGATTTTCTTCTGATCGATATCCACACAAGTGACTTCGATTCCTACATCTGCAAAACATGCTCCAGACACCAAGCCTACATAACCGGTTCCTACAACTGCGATTTTCATAAATTAATAGTTGATTATTTCTATTGAATTAAATTATTAACAAGTATTCCCAAGGTTGCTAAGCTTGAAGCAAGTCCTATCCAACCAGCGGCACTTAAGCCTTCTTTCTCCGGCTTTCTTGGTACTATTATTTCAGCTCCAGGTTCAAGCTCAGGATAAAATTTCAAACCCAGAAAACTATGAGTACGTTTTGCATCACCATTGGCATAGACCACATAGGTTTTTGATCTTCTTGCTTTTTCAGTGAATCCACCAGCCTTTGAAATATAATTCTTTAGGTTTCTGTTCAAATCAAATCTAGTGGTGGTAGGAAGTAAAACCTCTCCAACCATTCTTACAGTCTGCAACTCCTTAGGTATTTGAATAATATCACCTTCCATTAATATTAAATCTTCGGCGCTACCGGGGTTTTTTAGAATCTTTTCCAAGTCTATTCCTACGAAATCTTGCTGATTCATTCTCATTGTAGAATCGATAGAGTTGCTATTTAAGTTGAGGTTTGTAAAAAGCGTTCCTTTCTCGATTTCCCTTTCTGCTCTTAATTTTTCTTGCTCAGCTAACTCCAGCTTTTTTTCTATTCGTTCAAATAACAATTCTTCAGCTTCATTACCTTCTCTATTTTTTAGAGGGTCTAAATTATCTTTAATTTCTCGAAGCAAATCCTCCCTGATTTGATCATCAGTTTCTCCTTTGAAATAAATTGTCCTTCTGATTAAACTTGCACCTTTAGGATAAGCAAATTGGTTTAATCCACCTGCCCTTTTTATAACATCCGATATTCGTTCGTTCGCTCCCGAAATAGCGAATTCACCAGGATAAATTACCTCTCCCTTTATCTGAACTATTTGCTCACGTTCAAAGCCGGGTTTTCTTCGAATAAACACATGATCAAAAGGCCTCAATGGCTTATTTGCCTCCTCAGAAGTCAAAATCAATTCCGGATCGATATTTAATGTCTCAATTTCTGCCAGCTTTCCAGATTCACTATCACGCACTCTTCTGGCAATCTCAATAAAAGAATTTGATGCCGATTCCAAAAGTCCACCGGACCTCAATATCAAGTCTCCCACGGTCATTTCAGTTGCATAGGGATAAGTTCCGGGGAAATTAATCTCCCCTGAAATCTTCACATAATACTCCTCCTGAATATCATATCGGCTAGGCACAAAAAGGAGGTCTTCATTTTTGAGTGGGACATCCGGTACTGTACCATCAAGAATTCCTTTTAAATCCAAAGGCTGAGCAGCTAAAGTAAGATCCTCACTAGTTCGGTAAAGAGTAGCACGATTAACAAAAGCCTCTGGCTTGAGTCCTTGAGATTTATCGATTAGTTGTTTTACAGTTAACCCGCTTTTATCAATAGAATATTCACCTGGTCTGTTTACTGACCCAGTGATTTGAACACGGTTTGAAAAACGTTCCAATGCTTCTCCTATGAGAATTTCGTCTCCATCTTTTAGAGAGAATGACTGAAATTGTTCGGATGATACATCAATTACTTTTCGTTGATTGTTTTCAATCCTTCGAATAGTCACTCTATCTTGATAAGCCAGACTTGTAAACCCACCTGTGTAAATGTAAAGATCACTTAGTGACTCACTTTGTTTTACTTCGAAAAGTCCTTCCCTGCGAACAGGGCCAATAACTTCCACACGTGCAGATACCGGAGGAACAATCACTACATCATTATCCTGAAGCATGATGTTAGCCGATTGATCTCCCTTTGATAAAAACTCATAAATATCTACAGTAGCTACTAATTTACTATCTCTATATACCTGAATGTTTCTAAAGGCTCCGTTTTCATTTGGTCCACCAGCGGCAAATAAACCATTAAAAACTGTAGCAAAAGATGGTAAAGTGTAAGTTCCTGGTTTAGATAGCTCTCCAACCATGGAAACTTTGATAGAACGAATATTACCCAATCTAAGCTGAAGAAAAGTATTCGGATTCGAACCATTTAACCCTGAATAAATACGCCCTAAAGATCCTTTCAATCTTGAAGTAGCTGCCTCAATAGTAGCACCACCTACCTGAACTGGACCGAGATTAGGTATCAAAACCCTTCCTTCAGGGCTTACTGTCAAATCAAAAGATTGTTGTGAGGCACCGTACACATCAATAAGTAATTGATCACCTGAACCCACGATATAATTTTGTGGAGTGGGTAAATTAAGACTTGGATTAAAATCAAGATTCCTGTTGTGGAAAAGCTTGTAACCAAAAATCTTTTTTTGTGTTGGTGTTAAATCAAAATAAGGATCAGCCCTTCGAACGGAGTCAAATAAATCAGAATTTTTTTCTAAATCTAATCCCCGATTTACTCCTGATAATGAATTGCTTTGTGGATTAACCTTGCTCTGCAAATCATTGATGCGCTGTCTTAACTTTGCCGCTTCAAAGGCTGGCATTCCTCGTTCCCGTGCGAGGGATTCAAGCTGCGAAGCACTCAAGCCGCTGGCTTCTGCTTTTTTGATTAATTGCTCAATTTGCGCATCTGAAAGATTATCCACTTTCAAATTCTGGATATCGGATAAGTTTTGGCCATTTACTGAAATAGTAATGAATACCAAAAGCAATAAAAAAAGCAATCTAAAGTTCGACTTGAACCTATTCGATATGGTCAAATTAATGTGTTTCAATCTTTATTGAGTTTTGGAAGTTTGGATGGCTAATTTCTCACTTTTAATTTGTTTTCAAACTATAACTTCAAAGCTTCGCCCTTTCAGTCACAAAAGCGCCTAGCTACCTAAATAAAAAAATGGCCAAAAAATCAGCTCCCTGCTTCCTTGTCAAACAAAGTTAGCCCGGGGGATGGCATACGGTGATCAAGCAAAGTCAATATGACTTTTCGCTCTATCATTTGCTCAATTTTAGCAGTAAGTCCCAGAATATAATTTTCGTTTAATTCATCTCCTGTAACTACCACCTCTATTTTCCCTGAATCTATGCCCTTTGCAATATCTCCTACAAGGATAACCTGACTGACCTCTCCCATTCGCTCCAAAATTTGCTCCAGCAGTCTATCCAGCCCGAGGTATTTTCTGATAATTTCTTGGATGTTTGAGAAGAAAGGATGAGCCACGTTCGCCTGGTACTCTATCTTATTTTTATCTGTTTTTTTTGTGAGAATCCCTGCTTGCGTTAAGTTGTTTAACTCCTTGCGTATTGCATTGGTGGACTCACCAAATTCATCGGCTAAGCCGCGAAGATGACTTTGTGTTTTTGAATTCACAAAAAACTTAACAAGCAACCTCAAACGAGTTTTCGAGGTGATTAAGGATTCAAGCATAAAAATTCACTTCAAATAGTGAGTAACAAAGGTACTCATTTCAATGAACCCATGAAATAAAAAAAGATTCTTCAGTGTTAAAAGAATCTTTTTTTAATCATTAAAGTTGAATTACCCTCTATACAGGTTGTCCGGTTTTTTCCGAAATAAGTTTCTAAGCAAGCTACCCGTTAAACCACTGAAACTGCCCAGAAAAAATCCAATAATCGCTGTAAGCCCAACTATAGTCATTCCACTTCCAAGACCCATTAGTTCTCCCATACGATTTGGAAGGTCACTTCCTGTGGAAGCACTGATAAATAAAGCTTGTCCAAGCCAAGCCAATCCATAGCCTAAACCACCAGCGAGAAATCCCTGAATTCCACTTAATCCCAAGAGAGCTGAAAGTAAACCAATTACTATCATGATCACCCAGAAAGGAAAAAAGGGATTTAAAAAAACTACGATGCCTATTACAACAAGAATAAATAGTATAAATCTCATGATGATTATTTTAAGATGGTTTGAAACAGGACTCCTTCAGAATCTTCCTTACTTCGAAGATTAAAATTCAAATATTCCCCATTGGCCCAAATTGGGATGAAATTGCTATAAAATTTACTCCCTGGATTTCCGGATTGACCACCAGGATAGACTCCAAACGCCTTGATTTCATCTCCCATTTCGACTACCATTCTCCAACTGGCACCATGGCGTTCACTTGTGGCATTAAGAATCCCTCTACCTCCTCCTGTATATATATTGGTCACTGAGAATGGTGCAAACTGTGGAACCAAATGCTGAACACTGGTTCGTTTATAATTTGCCCAAGAATAATCCCCCTCTTTTTCCTCCCATTCCTTCATCGCCTTCACCATAGCTTGGAAACCAATCTTGACATGATCAGAAGCTGTCTCTATTACATCTGTTTTATCTACATCAAACACGGGGTCCTGAGGAGTTATTTGAAGTAAACGAACTGTTTGATAATTATTCGGTTCAACTACCGGCACACCAAATTCACTCCATTTCTTCCAGATTTGATCATACGCTTTATCCCACCAGATATAAAAAAGAGTTGGTGCCTTTTGATTGGGATCAGCGAAAAAATCCCAGCTTTTCAACTCATCTAAATATTTCTTGGCTTGGGGATAAGAATCAAAGCTTGTCCCTAGCAAGCCTATCATTACAGGCAATGCTTCTGCCGCGTGCAAGTAATAATCATCAAACTGCAATGCCTTCATGTCATCGGTAGTAATATCGCTTAGCTCCCGAAGTCGATTATTCAATCTTCGATTTCGATAATGCTCATAGCTATTGTCAAATACATAGTAAGGATATGAAGGGTCAACAGGGTGCTGATTTGCAGAAGAAACAAATCCCCTTTCAGGATTAAGTGTCGAGGCATTTTGTTCATTTGGAATATACCCCTGCCATTCAAATCGTGGATCAGCTCCATCCATGAAAAACTTTCCTTGCTCTTTCCATTTCAACGGGAATTTCCCTTGAATCCGCATGGCGATATCTCCAGATTTTGATGCTAAAACAAAGTTTTGAGCAGGAGCTGAATAATTATCTAGAGCCTTGTTATAATCCTCATGGTTTTTACCCTTGTTCATCATGATGAAGGTTCTTTGTTCATTGGAACCCTCATGAACAGTCCATTTCAAAGCAAAATTGACATCCTGTCGCTCACTTTTAAAAGTACGATCGTAAACCACGGGACCATAATGAGTATAGACCACGGTATCCAAATATGGATTTTCACCTTTTACTTTGATTTCTTCAATTCGAAAGGTAGTAGGCCTCCACTCATCGCCATATCTATAAGCTTTTCTTTGGTTATCTTGAAATGTGATTTTATACCAATCACGAGCATCTTTGGTAGCATTTGTCACCCCCCATGCTATATTTTCATTAAATCCTGAGATCACACCCAAAGCTCCTGGCAGGGTGGCTCCTTTGACAGAATGATTTGGAGTACTCAACTGCATACTATACCAAAGGGAAGGCAAATTCAAGCTCAAATGAGGGTCATTTGCCAAAATTGGATTACCACTTTTTGTTTTAGAACCTGAAACCGCCCAGTTGTTAGAGCCTGTTCCTTCTTCAGGCTGTGGAAGTGGATCGATCACGAGCAGATCATTTGGAAAAGGAATGCTGTCAGGCTTTGTAACAGAAAGCGGAGTAAAGTCCCATAAATGTTCTGACTCAATAACAGGATCATTATCTACTGGAAAATCAGGATAAAGCTTATCCAGCATTTCCTGGCCTAAAATTTTCCTCAAATTTGAATACTCAAGATCCCTGTCTCCCACCAACATGTCAGACATGTACTTGAGTAGTAAGATAGATTTATAAGTAGTCCAATGTTCGGGTCTATAATTCAAAATCTTATATTCTACAGGAACTTGCCCCGGAGATAACTGATCAATGTATTGATTGACCCCATCAGCATAGGCTTCAGCCAGCTTGAGTATTTCAGGATCATTTTCTTGAAGATATTTCAATCCTAATTCCGCACCATACCCAAGACCTTTCCTTCGAGTCATCCGGTCAAGTTCTATAGCTATAGGACCTACTATTTCAGAGATTCTTCCAGCAGCAGCCATGGTTTGAAACTCCATCTGCCAAAGTCTGTGTTTTGCAGTGACATATCCCTGTGCACGATAAAGATCTTCCTCATTTTCGGCAAAAATATGGGGAATCAAATTTTCATCATAAACCACAGTGACCGGAGAAGTCAAATTGGAAAGCTCCAACTCATCCTTAGCGAGTTCATCTTCACTATATGAGTTTTGCCAAAAACCATGATTTGGATCTAAAAGCGGAGCTAATGGAGGAACTGGTCCAAGAGGCATTGAAACGGCAATGGCCAATGCAACAGTGATAGCTAATGCAATAAAGAAACCTATATATTTCATTAATGAGTGTGAAAGGTGATGTGGCGAATTTAATTTATTCTATTAATTAAAAGTTTACCATTCCCGAAGTTTTGATAAGGATCAAAAAAAACCTTCAAATTTTCACTTGAAGGCCCTTTATTTCAAAACTTTTATTTCATCGATATCGGAAGCTTCATTTTCTCCCAACGGATAACAATACCCGGACTTTCCACTTTAACGGAAAGTCTTTCTTCCGAATTTCCCTCCCAAGTAGGCAAAACTTCAACCCTTAACACGTCATTTTTTTCATCATATTGAAAATGTCCGTGTTCTAAATTCCATTCAGAATTGAAAATTACTGTCCAAGGTCCAGATTCTTTGGGGATAGTAAAAACTGAGTATTTTCCTGCAGGAATAGAATTTCCCTCAACTATAAAGTCTTCAGATAAGTCTACATAAGTTGCTTCATTTGCACCGGTTCGCCATACAATATTGTAGGGAACCAAATCGCCCCAGAGGGTTCTGCCCTTTACTGCCGGGGAACCGTAATGAATTTTAATGTCTTTTCCGCCAATTTTTCCCTCCTCAATTACTACAGGACTGGGTCTTTCATCTTTTGTTTCTACAGGAACTGTTTCTGCTGAATTGTCTGATTCAACAGTATCAGTGGACTTAGGAGTACACGAGAATATTCCTCCTGCAATCAAACCTGTCATCAAAATAGTTTGGTATGTTTTCATAGTGGGTAATTTAGCGTCTAAATAACAATTATTCAGTAAATCTTCAAAGTCTGAGCCTTGAATTCTCCGTCAGTCAAAGAAAAGTTTTCAATAAATACAAATGGCATACATTTACACGTTGGTTTGTTATTGTTATTCAATTCCATCAAACCGATAATGCAAAACTATTTCAAATTCTTTTCGTGGATAAATAGTTGTTTTTCAATTCCTTTGTTCCTCATGGCAAAATGAAATTTATTACCTGGGTCGTTTTCATTGCTTCAATTATTCTTTTTTCGAGCGTATACATTTCGCCGGAGTACTTTCAATATGTCGGTTTGCTACCATTTTTCATCCCTATCATTTTGGTAGTAAATATTATTTTGCTTGGTATTTTAACCCTTTCCTGGAGAAAATTAGCCTTAATTCCCTTACTTACGATGGTTATAGGCTACAAGTTTTTTTTGATTACGATTCAGATTCGTTCCAATAATGAACCTGTTGAAGGTCTTCGAGTATTGAGTTACAATGCGCACCTTTTCGATTATAAGAGTAGATCGGAGGGGAAATTTGATCCAAATGTATTCAATTGGCTGAGTGATCAACCAGCCGATGTGAAAGTATTTCAGGAATTTTATCAGGATTATACTACTGCTTCGCGAAATGCAGTAAAACTTTTAGGAGCTGATGTAGGATTCAATGTGTCCTATCAAATAATCGAAGGCAATCCAAATAAGCGTTCGTATGGGATGGCAATTTTTTCAAAATATCCAATCGTAAATGAGGGAAAAGTTTTTGATAATAACCGTACTAATGGGGCCATTTTTGCAGATATCAAAGTAAATGAAGATACCATAAGGATCTATAACGCACATCTAGAATCAATGAAAATCAATTCTGATGGCTTGGAAGATATAGAGGGGGTCAGAGAAAATTATCGACAGACTTTAGGCAAACTCCACCGTGGCAGTCTCGCAAGAAGCAAACAACTTAAGGTTTTGGTAGATCACTATACCAATAGCCCTCATCCAATTATTCTGATGGGAGACCTCAATGAAATTCCCTACTCGTATACCTATTTCAAATTAAGTGAGTCACTCCAAAATGCATTCGAGATAGCTGGGCGTGGATTTGGATTTACTTATAATCGAATTCTTTTCTTTTTGAGGATTGATCATATTTTTTCCAGTCCAGAGTTAACTCCGATTCAATTTAAAACTCATCGTGAAGTGGATTATTCTGATCACTATCCCGTCTCAGCAGTTTTTACTTGGGAAGGTTTGGAGCTTTAGCAATTCGTTTTTGAAACTTTTCATCCCACTTTTTTTTCATTGGTAATAGTAAAATCGGGAGTAAAAAAAGATCTGCCAATAGGGCAAAAATAAGTGATGCAGCAATCAACAAACCTGTAAAATGCGTTACTCCAAATTGACTGAAAATCAATAAGCCAAAACCTGCTACCAAGATAATGGTCGTTTGAATTATAGCTTCACCAGTCTCTATAAATGTTCGTTTCAAACCATAAATCAAGTTTTTTCCAGTTTGAAGTTCTTTCCGAAGTCTAGTCATAAAGTGAATACTATCATCCACGGCTATTCCAAACGCTACTGTAAAAAGGATAGCGGTGGTCAGTTTAAACTCATCCCCAAAACATACATAAGTCCCAACATCCAGATTAATGGGATCAGATTAGGAATCAGTAAAATAAATGAAATGCGCCAAGACCGAAATAAAAATCCTGCGATAATCCCCACTAAAATAAAAGCCACACCTAGCCCTTTTGCCATTTGCCAAGTGACTGATTGGTGGCCTTTATCTATCAAAAAGGAAGTTCCAGTCCATCGAATCTGGAGCAAGTGCGGATCTATTTCCCGATCTGTAAATTCCTTGAGCGCTTGTCTCTTTTTAGACATTTCTAAAGTTCCAAGATCAGCCGTTCGTGTGCTCAATCGACCTGTCTTCCGATCTTCACTCAAAACTTTTACCCCAGATTTTTCAAAGGCCTGATCTAAAAATCGTTGCATCCGCTGATACTGTCCTTTTGAAGGAAGTGAGAAGGCTTGGACACTTCCTTGATTTTGGGCCTGATTGAGCGATTTGATCACTGTCAATGGGCTTATAATTTGTCCTCCAAAAAACAAGCGATCTACTTCTCCCTCCAATTGATCAAGCTCTTCCAAGACTTCCAAATCGAGTAAATTCTTGGCATCGGGCCCAGCCGTCAAATTAATTTCCAAAGGATTAGAACCCCCAAACTGAGTATCAAAATAGGTAAAGGATTTTTGGATCGGATGATCTGCAGGAAGGTTATCCAGTAAAAACCCATTTATTTTCAGCTGTGAGCCAAGAAAAGCAGAAAGTATGGTGACTGAAATAAAAATGACCGCAATCACTTTCCTTTTTCGAAGAAGAATCAAAAACAAACTGGTTAGATTTATGAATTTGGTTTTGCTTCTTGGTTTGTCTGGAATCTTGATTGGGAATAAATAAAGCAATCCCGGAGCAATCAAAATTACGGCAAGAAACATGACTAAAATCCCTAGCCCAGTGGTCAATCCAAATTCTTTCAGCGCAGGTATGGAAGTGAAATAAAGCGAAAAGAAACCAAGAGATGTAGTCAAAACTGTCAACCAGACAGGTACAAAAAGAGACTTAAAAACTCCTCTAACTGCCTTATGCTTGGGGATTTTCATTCGCAACTCTTTAATCAAATGATTGAAAAAATGAATTAAAGAACTCAACCCCACAATCAAAAAAATGGTCGGTTGCATAATTGACATCACATCCAATGCTTTCCCTAAATGCAAAATCAAACCAAAGGCCCAAGCTACCCCGATAATTAAAATAAAGAATGGAATTACTACTCCCCACCAAGTCCTAAAAATCAAGGCCAACATCAACAGCATCAAGATTATAGAGAAACCGAAAAACAAACCAAATTCTCGCTGCATAAGATTTACAAAATCTCCCTGAGCTTGAATTTTTCCCGCTACAGCCCTTACAATAATAGGCGCAGAATCAAAAATCAAGTTGATTTGGCCATACAGTTCATCACCGTCTTCTTTACTGATATTTTGCTCATTTTTGACCCACAAAAGAAGACTTTCTCCATCTTTTGAAATCAGTTCAGTACGGTATTGATTAATTTTTTCATTTTGACCCTCTAAATTCACAGTATCTGTCCAGTCTAAGACTTTAACTTTCCGAAGGCCGAAAACCCCGATTACCGGTCGCTCAAGATTCAAAATTGAAATAACAGTATCTACTTTTTCCAGCGCTTCAATATTCTTTTGAAGAACCAGAGAATTTGATAAGAAGGTGGAATCAAGTAAAGCTCCATTGGGATTGCTAAGAGCTAAAAGCAGATAGTCGTTGTCATTTTCAAACTGCCGTCGGAATTCTTGGTAAAACTCCAAATCATCATCGTTCTGCGGGAAAAATTGCTCGAAATCATAGTTAAAAACTGGTATTGGCCTGAAAATGAGAAGTAAAATTGAAATCAAACCAGCTATTCCAAGAAAAAAGTAAGCCCGGAATTTTTTAAACATGAGTGTTTTTAGATTAAATTCAGTTCGAATTTCTTTCCAAGTATAATAAGTTTGGCTAGTCTTTGTTTGTTTTCAGTTCCTTTTATTAGTCGAACTCCTTAACTTGGCCCTCCTAGAAAAGCAATAAAAAATATGAAGCAGTATCACGATTTGATGCAGAAAATCCTTGATGAAGGAGTGAAAAAAGAAGACCGAACCGGAACGGGAACTCTCAGTATTTTTGGCCATCAAATGAGGTTTGATTTATCCGAAGGTTTTCCAGTGGTGACGACCAAAAAACTGCACCTCAGATCAATAATTATTGAGTTACTTTGGTTTCTCCGCGGAGAGTCAAATATTGGCTACCTAAAGGAAAATAAAGTATCTATTTGGGATGAATGGGCTGATGAAAATGGAGATCTAGGGCCTGTCTATGGATATCAATGGAGACATTGGCCTGACGGAAAAGGTGGCGAAATCGATCAAATCAAAAACCTAATTCATCAGATCAAGACCAAGCCCGACAGCCGAAGGCATATTGTAAGTGCATGGAATGTAGCAGATGTGGATCACATGGCTTTGCCTCCTTGCCACACGATATTTCAGTTTTATGTCGCTGACGGCAAACTAAGCTGTCAACTATACCAGCGAAGTGCAGATGTATTTTTAGGTGTTCCTTTCAACATTGCATCTTATGCCCTTTTTACTATGATGGTTGCACAAGTTTGTGATTTAAAGCCAGGAGATTTTGTACATACATTTGGTGATGCACACTTATATTCCAATCATTTGGAACAGGCAAATTTGCAATTGAGCAGAGATATTCTACCATTGCCTACAATGAAAATAAACCCTGATGTAAAGGATATTTTTGGCTTTAAATACGAAGATTTTGAGCTTTTGAATTACGATCCACACCCACATATCAAAGCGGCTGTAGCAGTATAAAAAAAGCTCCGAATTTAGAAAATTCGGAGCTTCTATTTTAATTACCCAATTCGTATTTGAGTGTCTTTCCTTTTTCCACGGCAGGTAAACCTTCTGTCATCCAAAGCGGAGCAGGAGCTCCCTTTAAATAATGATCAAAGAATTGACTTAATCGTATCGAAAGGTCTTTTCTATTTTTTCGCTGAACCAGGTTATGATCTTCCCCATTGTATTGTAGAAGCCAAGCTGGCTGATTCAATCGCTTTAAGGACATAAACATTTCAATCCCCTGATACCATGGAACTGATCCGTCTGCATCATTGTGCATAATCAATACTGGAGTTTTTACGCGATCCATATAAAATAGCGGAGAGTTCTCCAGATAATAAATAGGCTTTTCCCAAAGTGTGCCACCTATTCTAGACTGAGTTTGCTCATACTGGAACATTCTGCTCATACCTGTTCCCCATCGAATTCCTCCATAAGCTGAAGTCATGTTGACTACAGGTGCACCAGCACCCGCAGCTTTGAACATATTAGTCTGAGTGATCAAATAGGCCACTTGATAACCTCCCCAGCTTTGTCCTTGGATTGCCATATTATCAGCATCTACAAAACCACGAGCCACAATTGACTGCACAGCAGGAATAATACAATTGTAAGCTGAAGGCCCTGGAAGTCCCAAATCATATTTAATATCCGGCACCAAAACCAAGTAGTCATTACTTACGAAATATGGAATATTGATAGTCGAAGCACTCGGTGCGGGAGCTCTATAGCGGTGAATCCCATCACTATTTCGCTCATAGAAATAAACCATCATCGGATACTTCTTATTCGGGTCAAAATTTTCAGGCTTGTATAATAAACCCTGAAGTGGCTCCCCATCATTTGCTAAATAGTTAACCAGCTCCACAGAACCCCAATTTACATTAGCTTGCTGAGGATTGAGATTGGAGACCTTATTCAAGTTTTTAAAGGACAAATCACCCAAGTAAACATCTGGATTCTCCACATAAGTAGATCGATTCAATAAAATCGCATCCGATTCTTTAGCTTTAGTCAATCCTGAATAGCTGTGAGCAGTCATCAAGATTTGTTTTGGAGCAGCTTTCCCATCTATAGAACCTGTATAAAAACCTGCGTCCTTATCTTGCTCATTGAATGCTGTTAGGAGTAGCATGGCTTTTGGATCTATACTTCGCTCTTCACGATCAAGGTCTTGTCTTCTAAAGACAATATTTTCCTTTCTCCCCACGCCCTGCGTGATATTAATTGCAGCAGAAGGGTTTTTTGGATCGATTCTCCAAATGTCAAATCGGTCATAAATAAGAACAGCAGCGTCTCCGGCAATCCAGCCTGCACTACCATAGCTTCCTGGCAAAGAAGGACTGTCGTGAATCTCGTCATAGAAAACGGTTGGAAGATTTTCGGACAATTTGATTTTAGCTTTCGAAGCGACATCATAAGCTACCCAACTACTATCTCTTGCATCATACCAAGTCACATATTTTCCTTCTGGCGAAATCGAAGGAAAACCCGAAGCATTTTCTTCTACAAGTGTTTTTTGTCCTGTTTTGAAATCTACCAAGTACAAATCTCTTCCGATCTGAATATCCCAGCTGTAGCTTCTTCTATAAGGTTGATCGGTGTAAGCCAGGCCAAAGTCACGCTCTACCTTTGATTCCAATGAAACATTTTCCAGCTCAGGAGTTGCTAATTGTGTAATCTTTTTAGATCCCAAATCCATGCTTGCAAGGTATGTCTTCTTCTCATCTCGAGATTTGCGCACCAATTGCATAGGTTGAATTTCGGCATCTTGCCATCCCCAAATATCTAGGCTAACACGCTCCTCGTCAAGGATAGTCGTGTCGTTTTGATAAGCATAATCCACGTAATCAGGAGCAACTCCAAAAAACAAACGATTCTCATTTTCAGAAAATTTCAAATTCCCGTCTGGGCTGATTCTACCATTTTCGAGGATTCCCGAAGAGCTTTTTGAAGCTATTTCCTCCATACTGCCTGTACTAGTATTCACTAGATAGAGCGAATGGTAAGGCTTTTTTGATTTTGCGGAATCCTCTGTGGCTAAGTAAGCTAAGTATTTGGATTTAGGGGAAAAGGTCATATCCGAATAAGTTGTCATCCCCTCAGAGATTAACTTACTTTCTCCATTCGCCAAATTCAATAAATAAATCGCAGCATTGTCTAAGGTGTCTTCTTCAGCCAAGACATATTGAAGAAAATCTCCATTTGAAGAAAAACTATAAGACTTCACCCGATCAAAACTATAAGTCACAGAACCATCCAATTTCCTAACCTCTAGCTTTGTCCCATCAGTTTTCTTTGGCTTTTCAGCTTTTTTGGTGGAATCGGTAGCTGTGGTGTCTGATTTCACAGACTTTTTCTCTTTTTCCTTTTCATAATTGATCGCTATCCAACTTCCTTTTTCCGAAGGAATAGCGAATGATTTCACCTTTGGGATTTTTATCAAATTGCCATTACTCATCTGATAGATGAATAAGCTATCAGAAGGCATATCGTCCTTTTTGGTTTTTTTGAGCTTTAGGACTCGGATAGAATCCTGTTGTGGTGTGATTTTGCCGACAGCATAGGAATCATCCGCTGTAAAATCAAAACCTGTACCTCTGGGAATTACAATTCTGTTTGTAGGCTTTTTGAATGATAGAATCTCCAATCTCCCATCTCCATCTTGAGGAGATACTTGATAGCCGACCCACATTCCGTTTTTAGTGATTTTTTCTGAGGCAACCCGCTCCCATCCATCATAATCTGCATGTGTCAAGGGTCTCTTTTGCTGCGCAAAGCTGAATTGCGCAGCAAAAATCAGTAGGAGAAAAACTCCTTTTGATAGTTTGTTCGTCATTGGTTTAATTATTTAGCTTAAATTCTTGTTCGAAATACCCTCCTCGGGTTGAGGAAAGTTTTATTTTTCCAGTAACCGGTTCATCCCCTTCTACCGTTACTTTAAAGGAAACCGACTTGGTTTCGCCCTTGTCTGTATATCCAGAATAAATAGTCTTATCATAGAGCTCTGGACTGATTATTTTAACTTTCGCAGCTTCAAATCCTTTCGTTAATTCCTTATCAAAATCAAGGGAAACTCGATCTTCCTGCACAATCTTCACAAGTTTGGCCTGCTCCAGTGCAACAGGCAGCCCACCAACATTTTTCCAACTAATCGATACTTCAAACTCTCCTTTTCCTGTTTTGACAACTCTCACAGGAGAAACTTCAAGCTCTGGCAGTTTTTTAGCCATTGCAAGGTTAAAAAGAGCTTGTTTCTTAGCCCAGTTTTCAAGCTGCCAAGGAGGTCCATTCTGTCCAAAAAACTTTGGGTGAAATCCACCGATCTCAACTTCACCTAAGGAAGGGTGTGTAAATGGTGTCCAAGACTTAAATCCTTTGCCACCATTCTCAGTTTCATCCCAAACCAAGCCATCGTAGTCATCATAAATCCCATCCCCATTGTAATCCTTCATCGCACCATTATTCCAAAGCTCATCCCCATACCAAATACTCCCAAAATAGAAGTACCCAAAGTCAGGTCCATGACCAAAAAGTGGCGTTGGTTTTAAAGGATCTCCAGTCATTTCGTTGACCTTATAGCGTGTTGCATACGTCTCATAGACATCACCTGCCCAAGGGTATGCAGTAAAGGAAAGACCCAATTGATCCATTTCCTTATATATTTCAAGATCCGAAGGATACATACGCTCCTCCGATTTGGAGGTAGAAGGAGCTCTCAGGTGCATCGGCACTCGCGTATCCATCGAGTTTACCACCGAAATATTGGGATGGCTGAGAATCCAAAGAACAGTAGCTTTTGATTCCACTTCACTCAAGGGAGCTTCTCCTGCTCCATACTGGGTATATCCTCTTCCGGTAAGATCGCCTCCAATATCTGGTCTCCAATTTTCTGGATAATTCCGATGAAGATCCAATCCTCCTATTCCATCTTCATTGTAACTTCCATCAAGATCATTATCGATTCCTTCGGTATACATCAGGTATTCACCTTGGCCAGGAAAAACCCGCTTCATAAGTTTACCGGAAGGATGAGTTGGATCAATGATGAAGTTTGCCTTTTCTTTTTCCTCTTTGGTAATGGCCTTTTTGCGGATCTGATAGATCACTCCATCTCCATCAAGGTCTTCCTCCGGATCTTCATCCAATAGCCCATCGCGGTCGTTGTCATGTGGTTTTACAGTGCTACGGTTACGCTGCTCAGTAAAAAGGTAAAGGTTTGATCCATCAGGATTATTCTGAGGACGTAGGTAAATCGCCTTTGAATCGATTAAATGAGTGATTTCAGGATCTTTACCATAGTTCTCTAATAAATGTTTGGTCAACCAGAGAATCGATTCGCTGGCTGTAATCTCTCCCGAATGCCTTCCCCCTTCAAAATATGCCGCAGGTTTATCAGTATCCTTTCCAGTTTTTTTATTGGTGATAGTCATTTGGTAGATGGGACGACCTTCATAGGATCTAGCAATTTCATACAAGTCAACTATCTCGGGAAACTGCTCAGCCCACTTGATATACCAATGATACATTACATCCACAGTGTGGTATTTATCGAAGGTCAATTGATCAGTAGGCTGATATTCTACTTCAGGGAATTCGAATTTTTTGAAAAACGAACTCCCATGACGTTCTCCGGAAACGGTATGAAATTTTGCATTAGGGTTGCTTTCAGGGAAAACATGTTCCTTTTGAAAAGATCTTATTTGGGAGTATAAAAGACCTGAAGATAAAAACAGGAATAAGAAGACTATAATATTTTTCATTAAAGAAGAATTTTTAAGAACGCTAAAAATAAATATAGGAGTCTCCCTTTCCCCAACCGCTTAAAAAAAAAGAGGAAGAAACTGGCAAATTGCTTTCGTAAGTATTAATAATCAATTCAATGGTTTTATGTCAGTAGACCAAAAAAAGAACAAAAAGGTATCCCATTCACTAAAAACTTTTAAACTTCCTTCTCTGAATACCCAGTCAACATTTGACTGTCAATTCAAAAAAACAGCCATTAAAAAGGGTGAAAGAATAGGCTTTTCTGGAAGTTCAAATTTCCCCAACACAAAATGATTCTATACCTCAATTTGTAAAACAAAAAAGTCTTGCCAGTAGCAAGACTCTTTTCAGAATATAAACCCAAATATAACTTTAGAGATTAAAAGTTTTCCTTTTTTGAACTAAAATTTGGCTAAATGATAAGCCGCGAATTTTAATTTGATTAAATATCACAATAGCAGAATAATCAATTGGACATTTATCTAGGGACAAAGTAAAGTGATTTTGATTTTAATTACAAATTGAAAAAAATATTTTGCAATATTTTGAACAATCTCTAATTTACAAGCGGATTCATTATAAATCATCTAAATCCACAGCGAAAAAATGGATAAAATTTTAGATATCGACAACATAGACCTAAAGATCATCTCACTTTTAAATGAAGATGCTAAAACCCCTTACACTGAAATTGCGAAAAAAGTATTTGTGAGTTCGGGTACAGTTCATGTTCGAATGAAGAAGCTTGAGGATATGGGGATAGTGAAAAGTGCTACTTTAAATATTGATTTTGCAAAACTTGGATATGACATTTCTGCTTTTTTAGGAATCTACCTAGAAAAAAGTTCGCTCTATGACAATGTTATTGAAAAACTAAAAACCATCTCTGAAGTAGTAAGTGCCTATTACACAACAGGTAACTATTCCATTTTTGCTAAAATAATTTGCCGAGATACTAATCATCTGAGAACAGTCCTTGATAACATTCAAAAAGTAGATGGGATCGATCGTACGGAGACTTTGATCGTTTTAGAGGAGTCAATCAATCGTCCAATTCAATTTTTTGACAAAGAGAAATAAAATAATTTGGATTAAATCTAAATAATAATTTTAAAATTTTATGACAGAAAAAGCATTGAGGTATAAATGCTTTTTTTTTCGTTAAATCTGTCATTTAAACACAAAACGGAACTGTTTAGATAGGGAAATTGTATAAGCAATAGAAAAATCAAGTAGCTGTAAACATTATAAATTCATTAGAAGTTATACATTTGCAGTTAAATTGTAATTAGTCTAAATAACTCTGCAAACATGAGCAAAGACAATCAGATTTTAGAAGATTTCACTTCAAAAGAATATGAGCATGGCTGGTCAGTCAATTATGAAGCTGATGAAGCTCCCATAGGACTAAACGAAGGCATCATTCAATGGATTTCTGCTAAAAAGGAAGAGCCACAATGGCTTTTGGAATGGAGATTAAAGGCATTTCGCACTTGGCTTACGATGGAAGAGCCAAAGTGGGCAAATGTACACTACCCTAAAATCGACCTTCAGGGACTTAGGTACTATTCAGCACCTAAGCAAACCAAAAAACCGAAAAATTTGGATGAGGTAGATCCAGAGCTTTTGGATATATATAAAAGACTTGGAATCAATTTGAACGAGCAAAAGCGTCTTCAAGGGATTGCAGTCGATGCTGTTCTTGACTCAGTTTCAGTAGCCACAACTTTTAAGGACACATTGAGCAAACTTGGAATTGTGTTTTGTTCATTTTCTGAAGCAGTAAAAGAGCATCCTGATTTAATAAAGAAATACTTGGGTTCTGTAGTACCAATGACTGATAATTACTATGCAGCATTGAATTCTGCAGTATTTTCAGACGGATCCTTCTGCTATATCCCTAAAGGAGTTCGTTGCCCAATGGAGCTTTCCACTTACTTTAGAATTAACGCTGCAAATACCGGTCAATTTGAGCGAACACTAATTGTAGCTGAAGACGAATCGTATTGCAGCTATCTTGAAGGATGTACTGCTCCTCAAAGAGATGAAAACCAACTTCATGCAGCTGTGGTAGAAATCTATGCAGGATCTCATGCTGAGGTTAAGTATTCAACTGTACAAAACTGGTTTCCAGGAGACAAAAATGGAAAAGGTGGAATTTACAATTTCGTTACAAAGCGAGGAATCTGTGCCGGAGACCATTCAAAAATATCCTGGACTCAAGTAGAAACCGGATCTGCTGTGACTTGGAAATACCCTTCATGCATTCTTAAAGGTGATTATTCTATCGGTGAATTTTATTCTGTAGCGGTAACCAACAATTATCAGCAGGCAGACACCGGAACCAAAATGATTCATATTGGAAAAAACACCAAATCAAGAATTGTTTCAAAAGGTATCTCAGCAGGTAAATCACAAAATTCCTATCGAGGACAGGTTCAGGTAATGAAGCGCGCAACAAATGCGAGAAACTTCTCTCAATGTGACTCATTATTAATGGGAGATCGTTGTGGCGCTCATACTTTTCCATACATCGATATAAATAACCCAACTGCAAAAGTTGAACATGAAGCTACGACTTCTAAAATCGGTGAAGATCAAATTTTCTATTGCAATCAAAGAGGAATAGCGACGGAAGACGCTGTCGCATTGATCGTAAATGGTTATGCTAAGGAAGTGTTGAATCAATTACCGATGGAGTTTGCAGTAGAAGCACAAAAACTTCTCGCATTAACACTAGAGGGATCAGTTGGATAATTTTCTGATTCAAAATCGGAACAGTAAAAATTGAAAAATTAGAAAAATGTTAAGTATAAAAAATCTACACGCTTCCATCGAAGGAACGCCTATTTTAAGAGGAATCAATCTTGAAATAAAAGCTGGTGAAGTTCACGCCATTATGGGTCCAAATGGCTCAGGTAAATCAACTCTTGCATCTGTTTTGGCAGGTCGGGAAGAATATGAAGTAACAGATGGTGAAGTAATTTTCAACGGAAAGGATTTACTCGAGTATTCACCGGAAGATCGGGCTAGAGAGGGTGTCTTCTTGGCATTTCAATACCCAGTTGAGATTCCAGGGGTAAGTTCGACGAACTTCCTTCGTACAGCTGTGAACCAAGTGAGAGAGTATCGTGGACTAGATCCTTTGGACGCAGTTAAGTTTTTGACTCTAATGAAAGAGAAAATGAAGCTCGTTGAGATTGATCAGAAACTTCTCAGCAGATCTTTAAATGAAGGATTTTCCGGAGGAGAAAAGAAGCGAAACGAAATTTTTCAAATGGCTATGTTAGAGCCAAAGCTTTCTATTTTGGATGAAACTGATTCAGGTCTTGACATTGATGCTTTGAAAATTGTGTCAAATGGAGTAAATCAGTTGAAATCAAAAGACAATGCCACGATCGTAGTTACTCACTATCAGCGATTATTGGATTACATAGTTCCAGATTATGTTCATGTATTGTACAAAGGAAGAATCGTAAAATCAGGCACTAAGGAGCTTGCGCTTGAATTGGAAGAAAAAGGATACGATTGGATTAAAGAAGCCGTCGATTCTGAAGCAACAGTCTGATTTTTAAATTAATAAGAAATTTATGAGTACGCTTACCAAGCAAACAAAAATTGGGAGCCTGATTGATTTTCCTGCTAAAGGATTTGAATCAGCACGCTCTCAAGCCAAGGAGGCTTTTGAGATCCAGGGATTACCCGGTGCAAAAACTGAAGAATATAAATTCACGGCGATCACCAAAAAGCTGGAACAGCAGCTCACCGATGTAACCATGGCAGAACCTTTTGAGGTTACTCCTGAGTTGGTTAATTCACATCTATTTGAGGGGTTTGATGGAGATGTTCTCGTTTTTGCAAATGGCCATTTTCAGTCAAATGTTTCTTCTCAAATTGAAGGGATAGAAATCTCTTTACTTTCAAAAAAATCGGACACTTCGATCGGGAAAATTGCGAAGCCTGAGAAAGACGCCTTTTGCGCCATTAATCAAGCTTCTTTTGCAGACGGTCTTTTTATAAGTATCCCGAAAAAGACTCAATTAGAAAAGACAATCTTATTCTTGAATTTCACCAAGATTTCTTCAGGACAGGTAATTCAACCTCGGATTTGGATAGAGGCTGGTGATTTTGCTGAAGCCTCATTTATCGAACAAACGATCAATCTGACGGATGTTACTTTTTTTGTAAACAAAGTCGTAGAAATCAAAGGCGGGCTTAATACTCATTTGCATTATTACAGACTTCAAAATGAAGGTTCAAACGCAATAGAAGTCAGTAACATTGAAACCGATATTCAACAGGATTCTACATTTAGCTCTGTTGTTATTTCGCTTTCGGGCGAGATGGTAAGAAACAATCTCAGCCTAAATCTACTTGGAAGTAATTCTGAGGGAAATATGTATGGACTGTATCTTCTCAATGGTAAGACTCATGTGGATAACCACACTAATGTCGATCATACTATTCCTCATGCTGAATCCAACGAGCTTTATAAAGGAATTTTAGCAGATCACTCCAGAGGAGTATTCAACGGGAAGATTTTTGTCCGTCAGGATGCACAAAAAACAAATGCTTTCCAGCAAAACAACAATATCCTCTTATCAGAAGATGCTGTTGTTAATACTAAACCCCAACTAGAAATCTGGGCGGATGATGTAAAATGTTCACATGGTTGCACCACTGGACAGTTGGATGAAGAGGCTTTATTCTACCTTCAGACCAGAGGCATAGGTAAATTGCAGGCCAAAGGCTTACTGCTTTATGCATTTGCCGGTGAAGTATTGGAGCATATTAAGCATGAGGCTTTTAAAACATACTGCACACAATTGGTAGAAGATCGCCTTGGTGCCAAACTATAATCATTCATGAGTTTTGATATCGAAAAAATCAGGAGTTTGTTCCCAGTACTTCATCAAGAAGTACATGGGAAGCCCTTGGTTTATTTTGACAATGCAGCAACCACACAAAAGCCTCAGGCTGTGCTAGATGCATTGACTACCTATTACAACCATGACAATTCAAATATCCATCGAGGAGCACATGCACTAGCTGATCGGGCTACCAGGTATTTTGAAGAGACGAGAGAAACTGTTAAAAACTTCATTAATGCCAAAGAGGCCGCAGAGATTATTTTCACTAAAGGCACTACGGAAAGTATAAATCTGGTAGCAGCAACTTTTGGAAGAAAATTTATAGGAAAAGGAGATGAAATCATCATCTCTACTTTAGAACATCACTCCAACATCGTGCCTTGGCAGATGCTCTGCGAGGAAAAAGAGGCAGTTTTAAGGATTATTCCTATTACTGAATCAGGCGAAATCATTTATGCGGAATTTGAGAAATTACTTTCTCCAAAGACAAAATTTGTCAGCATAGTGCATGCTTCGAATGCTCTGGGAACGATCAATCCTGTTCAAAAAATTATCAATGCTGCACATGCAGTTGGTGCAAAAGTCCTTTTAGATGGTGCCCAAAGCACCAGTCATTTGGAGGTTGACGTACAAAAATTAGATTGTGACTTTTTGGCTTTTTCAGCGCACAAGCTCTACGGACCTACTGGTTTGGGCGTTTTGTATGGAAAAAGGGAAGTTCTGGAAGCTATGCCTCCATTCCAAGGTGGTGGAGAAATGATCAAAGAAGTCACTTTTGAAAAAACCACCTACAATGAAATCCCATTCAAATTCGAAGCAGGTACTCCTAATATTGCTGATGTAATTGCATTCAAATCTGCACTTGACTTCATCAATTTGTTGGGTAAAAAAGATATTAAAACTCACGAGGATGAACTGCTCGCATACGCCAATGAGCGGATGAGTGAAATAAAAGGTTTCATCCCAGTCGGTACTGCTGCAGAAAAAGTTAGCGTGTTGTCATTTAATATCAATGGAATGCATCCTTATGATGTAGGTATGATGCTGGACGCAAATGGAATTGCAGTACGAACAGGTCATCACTGTACTCAGCCATTGATGAAAAGATTAGGACTTGAAGGAACTGTTAGAGCTTCGTTCGCTGTTTATAATTCCAAATCTGAAATTGACAAATTAGCAGAGGGTATAAGCCGAATCGCTAGAATAAAAAATAAATGATGAACAGTATTGCTGAGATCCAAGATGAAATAGTTTCCGAATTTGAAATCCTAGGGGATGACAAAGAATCGACTATCTACTACATCATGGAGTTGGGTTCAGCTATGGAGTCCTTTCCTGAAGCAGCCCGAATTGAAGAAAACATCATTAAAGGTTGCCAATCCAAAGTCTGGTTGATTGCTGAAGAGCAAGACGGAAAGGTTCACTATATGGCTGACTCCAATACGGATATCACCAAAGGCTTAATATCCCTTTTGCTCCGGGTTTTAAATGATCGGACTCCTGAAGAAATTCTTGATGCAAAACTTAATTTTGTAGATAGAATTGGGATGGGATCAATCATTGGAAGCCAGAGATCTAATGGTTTTGCTGCCATGATCAAGCAAATCAAATTATTTGCTTTAGCAATCCAAAGCAATCAAAATGTCTAATCACATGGAAACTGAGCAAAAAGAAAATAACGTAGGGCAGATTGAAGGCTTAAAAGAAAAAGTCATACAGGCGATTAAATTGGTATATGATCCAGAAATTCCTGTAGATGTCTATGAGCTGGGATTGATTTATGAAATCACAGTTTACCCTGTAAATAATGTTTACGTTTTGATGACATTGACCTCTCCAAATTGCCCTTCTGCAGAATTTATTCCCTCTGAGATCAAGGATAAAATTCAGCAAATCCAAGGAATAAATAACGTAGAGCTAGAGCTGACATTTGACCCACCATATGCTCAAGATATGATGTCAGAAGCAGCAAAACTTGAATTAGGATTTCTATAAAACAAAATAAACTTAATTGATATGTATCCAGAGGAATTAATCGCTCCAATGAGAGCGGAACTTTCGACCATAGGATTTGAAGAGTTCAGAACAGCAGAGCAAGTAGCTACTCATCTAGGACCAGACCACAAAGGAACAACATTGGTAGTAGTAAACTCTGTCTGCGGTTGTGCTGCCGGTGCAGCAAGGCCAGGTATTAAATATGCTGTAGAAAATTCAAAGGTAAAGCCAACGACATTAGCGACTGTTTTTGCTGGGAATGATCGCGATGCAGTAGAGAAAGTTAGAGAGCTTGTATTACCTTATCCTCCCTCCTCCCCGGCAATGGCACTATTTAAGGATGGTGAATTAGTTCATTTTATCGAAAGACATCATATAGAAGGCCGAAATGCTAAAATGATTGGTGACCACTTGGTAGAGGTTTTCGAACATTTCTGTGACTAAAAATTGCCCTTCGGGGCTTTTTTTAATTTAAAAAAATCGGAAATATTAAATACTTATTGAAATAACTTTTGGTCTTTCAAAACTGAAAAGAAATTGAGAATACTTTATTTCGAAAAAAAGGTGATTTCGAAAGATTATTTTTCCGATCAACATATTAAACTTAAAAAAACTTAGTGTTTTTGTTAACTTAAGGCCACTATTTAAGGTTTAACCCTTTGAGCAATACTAATAATTTATTTATGTCTGAATCAGCTAAACTTTCCTTTAAAGGACAAGAATTTGAATTTCCAGTAATCACCGGAACAGAAAACGAATCTGCAATTGATATTGCAAAATTACGTTCTGAATCAGGATTAATCACCCTAGATCCTGGATACAAAAATACCGGAGCAACAAAAAGTGCAATTACTTTTTTGGACGGAGAAGAAGGCATACTCCGATACAGGGGCTATCGAATTGAAGACCTTGCTGAAAAGTCTACTTTTCTTGAAGTCTCTTACCTTCTTATTTATGGAGAATTGCCAACTCAAGCTGAGTACGAAAATTTCTCCAAAGAAATCACTCATCACACCCTAGTTCATGAGGACATCAAAAAAATTCTTGAAGGTTTCCCTTCCAACGCCCATCCAATGGGAGTTTTATCTTCCTTGATTTGTGCTTTGACAGCATTTTATCCAGATTCTTTGAATCCAAACAGAAACATTGAAGAGGTAAATTTGAGCATCATCAGATTAATTGCTAAGATGCCAACTTTCGCAGCTTGGGCTTATAAGAATGAGATGGGACATCCTGTGAATTACCCTGACAATTCTTTGGACTACTGTTCAAACTTCCTCAAAATGATGTTTGCACTTCCTGCAGAGAAATATGATGTAGATCCAGTTGTAGCTTCTGCATTGGACAAGTTATTAATCCTCCATGCAGATCATGAGCAAAACTGTTCGACCTCAACGGTAAGAATCGTTGGTTCATCACAAGCAAGTATTTATGCTTCCATATCTGCCGGTATAAATGCACTTTGGGGACCACTCCATGGTGGAGCTAACCAGTCAGTAATCGAAATGCTTGAAGCTATTAAAGCAGATGGTGGTGATGCTAAGAAATACTTAGACAAAGCAAAAGATAAAAATGATCCATTCCGATTGATGGGTTTTGGTCACCGTGTTTACAAAAACTTCGATCCGAGAGCAAAAATCATCAAAAAAGCAGCAGATGATGTTCTAGAAAAGCTAGGAGTTAACGATCCAATTTTGGAAATCGCAAAAGAACTTGAGTTCGCTGCATTGAACGATCAATATTTCATCGATCGTCAATTGTATCCAAATGTCGATTTCTATTCCGGAATTATTTACAGAGCTCTTGGAATTCCTACTGATATGTTTACAGTTATGTTTGCATTGGGAAGACTTCCAGGTTGGATTGCTCAGTGGAAAGAAATGAGAGAAAATAATGAGCCAATCGGTCGTCCTCGTCAAGTTTACACAGGCGCGAATGAGCGTGATTATGTTTCTATGAACAGAAGATAATTTGATATTTCCCTTTTATTAAAAACCAGTCAAGTGACTGGTTTTTTTTGTTAAATAGAATTGTAAACAAGTGATTTTTGACTCATTTTTGAAATTGAAAACACCCAAACCAATTTAAAATGACTATTACAAATTTGGAGGAAGCTAAAAACCTCACACAACAATTCACTTCAAAACCAAGCAATGAAGATTTACTCAAGCTTTATGGCTTATATAAACAAGCCACAGAAGGTGACAATCTTACAGAAAGACCGGGAGGATTTGATTTCAAGGCAGCAGCCAAATACATTAGCTGGCTAAACTATAAGGGGAAAAGCAAAGAAGAAGCAATCAATTCCTATATCGAACTTGTCGAAGAATTATCGAAAAAACATCTTTAAAAGATCTGAAGCCTGAGTAATCAGGCTTTTTTATTTCTAGCAAACCAGCTTGCTATAATTGAACCTGCTATCAGTTGCTGAATATGGTAAAGCATAACCGGAAGCAATACCAAACCCAAAATTGCAGGATCTGGGAAAATTACCTTCCCAATTACAACCCCTTGAACAAGTGATTTTTTTGACCCGCAAAATAAAGCGGTGATTCGATCTTCTAATTTGAATCCCAGAAAACGACTAAACAGTTCAATAATAGCCCAAATCAAAAAGAATAAAATCAACATTGAAAAACTGATTTTAAAAAGCGTACTCAATTGGTAAGGAGAAAAAACCTCCTGCGAAAATGACTGTGCAAACGAAGTATAAACAATAATCATGATCACTGTCTGATCAAGCATTTTCAATTTTGAAAGATGTTTTTCAAGTTTTGGGAAAATTAATTTATGAAGGGATACTCCTAGAAAAACAGGAAGTAGCACTTTCAGAGTCAATTCACCTAAAGTAGAAGTAAAATCCAGTTCCAAACCGGAAGAATTCCCCAGAATACCCATCCATGCAGGAGTAATCACAACACCCAATAAACTAGAGATACTCGCATTAAAAATCGCTGCTGGAATATTTCCTCTGGCCAAAGAAACCATGACAACCGAGGCACTGACTGTAGAAGGCAATACCGACAGATAAGTGATTCCAAGTTTAAAATCATCCTCTATCCATGGTACTATTTTAAGAATTCCTAAAACCAGTAGAGGAAAAATAAGGAACGTAGCGAGCTGAATTAAAACATGTAACTTCCAGTTTTGAAGCCCCGATCTCAGTTGCTTAGGATCAAGTTTCACTCCGTAAAAGAAAAATACCAATCCGATACCTATGTTGATAATTTCCTTCCAGGGAATGTCAGACTTTGCTGATCCAAACTGAGGAAAAATCCAGCCTAGAAATATTGCGGCAAATAAGCCCAGCAAAAAGCCGTTTATTCCTACTTTATTTAGGAGACCTACTATTCCCGAACTTTTCAAGGTAGAAGTCGCTTGAAATTATCACAAATAATCGCAGTTGCAATTGCCACATTCAAGGACTCGGCGGCACCAAAACCTGGAATTGTCACTTTTTGAGTAACCAACTTTTCTAATTCGTCAGAGATACCTTGGGATTCATTCCCCATTAAAATAATTCCCGGATTGGGTTGATGCATTCGGTGGATATTTTGGCCGTTTAGAAACGCTCCATAAATGGGCACATTCCATTTCTCAAAAATACTTTTAAGATCCGTGTAGAAAAAATCAACTCTTGTAAAGGACCCCATACTCGCTTGGATCACTTTAGGATTATAAAAATCGGCTGTCTGAGGAGAAAAAACCAGGTGCTTTATTCCATACCAATCCGCTATCCGAATGATTGTCCCTAGATTTCCAGGATCACGAACATCATCCAAACCAATTACCAACTTACCGGCAGGATAATCGAATTCCTGATTAGATTTAAGTTTAACTACCGCTAAGGCACTATCATTGCTCTGGTATTGCCCGAGCCCCTCAAGTTGTTTCTGGGTAACGGGAATCAATTCAGTATTGGTCTTAGATATTAAAGCTCTATTCACAGAAATGAAGTGTTCTGTGGCAAGTAGAAGCTCTACCTCAAAAGTAGAATTAAGTACTTCTAAAACGCTTTTCTCACCTTCCACAAAGAATCGCTGTTCCTGATTCCGGAATTTCTTCTGATGTAAGGATTTAATAAACTTAACTGTATTTTTGCTAAGCATTCGGACTTATTATTCCATTTTGAAATCCCTCAAATATATACTTTTTATCAGTGTTCTTTGGATAATTGGCAGTTGTTCATTGACTAAAAACCTACCTGAGGGTCAATATGCACTTTATGAAAATAAGCTGGAAGGAATTAAAAATTCTGATGAAGAGGCTATATCCAATCTTTTTCTTTCAGAGCCAAACACACGAATCCCACTGACCAATAGCTCTTTAGGCGTTACCATTTATCGCCTTGGAGAAGGTTTTTATGATAGTGCAAAAGTCGCCAATAAGCTTGAAAATAAAAGAATAGAGCTTCAGGAGGCCAAATCCCAACTAAAGGAAAGCGAAGGAGATAGAAAGCTTCAAAAAAGAGCAGATAAACTTGAATCCAAAATAAAGGATTATGAGGAAAAATTAGAGTTTGGAAACTTCCTTATGCGTACTGGTAATCCGGTAACCAAACTAGATAGCAGTAAAACTCAACTTACTGTAACTGAAATAGACAATTACCTCTACAATCATGGTTTTTTAGATTCAGAAGTCGACTTTAGGGTAGATACTAAAAAGAAAAAAGCGACAGTAACTTATCTGATTGATGAGAAAAAACCTTACACCATAGATTCCATTTATACCAATTCTGATAACGAATCTATCAAAAAGTTACTTGCTCAGAGTCAAAACAAATCTTATTTGAAAGTTGGACAATATTACAATCAAGATGCATTTGTATCTGAGCGGAATCGAATTGAAGATCTTTTAAAGAATAATGGGTTTTTCATGTTTAATAAGGGATTTATAGATTACAACCTTTATTATGATACTGCTAAAAAATCAATAAACGCGGAGCAGCGAATTCTAAAACCAACATTTTCGGAGGATCATGAAGTCTATACAATTGACTCCATTTATTTTTTCGTAAATCCCCCATCTGAAGATTTTGAAGACAGAAATGTAATCCGAAACTATAGAAATATTGATTTTGAATTCTATAGAGATCGTTATTCTGAAAAAATATTATCCTCAAGAATCTTCTTCCAAAAAGGCGAGCGATATAAGCGTTCTGATTTTATTGAGACACAGAAACAACTGAGTAATCTCGATCTCTTTCGATTCATCAATATTTCCTTCGATACTTTAGGCACCTCACTCTTAGCTAAGATTGTAACCCAGCCAAACCAAAAATATCAACTGACTAATCAACTTGGTCTAAGCATCACCGAGCAGCTTCCCGGCCCTTTCTTCAGCGCCTCGCTAAGGAATCGCAACTTCTTCAGGGCAGGGGAGATTTTGGAATTCAACTTCCGGGCAGGACTCGAAGGAGTAGCCTCAGCTACCGATCAGGGAGTCTACCAGAGTAGAGAATTAGGCACATCAGCTTCGGTCATATTTCCGAGATTTCTGATCCCATTCTATCAATCGAGTCTTCAAAAATTCGGGAAGTTTAACCCAAATACCAGAACCCAAATTGGATACAACTATACCAACAGACCGGAATATACACGGAGTGGCTTGAATGGTTTACTATCTTATACTTGGGCCACTCAAAACAATCGTCAGCAATTTACCATCAATGCGGCTGACCTGAATTACATTCGAACACCTCAGATTCAGGATGAGTTTCTTCAAATATTAACAGATCTACAGAGTCAAGGTAATAACCTGATTTGGTCATTCTTACCCTCATTTATCAGTTCAATATCTGGACAGTCGATTATTAACTTCAATCAATACGGTAATTTCAAAAACAATAGCGCCTCACTCCTCCGCCTTTTTGCTGAAAGTGGTGGCACTAGCCTGAACTTCCTGAATGTCAAAGACAACAGTGAGGATATTGAATTTGCTAATTTCCAATGGCTCAAATTCCAGGCAGACTTTAGAAGGTATTACCCTTTGGACAAAAAGCAGACGTTAGCTTATAGAGCTAATTTTGGAATTGCACAACCCTACGGTATCAGTAATGGTATTCTTCCTTATGAAAAATATTTCTTTGCAGGAGGAGGAACCAGTATCCGGGCCTGGCAGGCCCGAAGACTGGGGCCTGGGAGTTACTCTCCAAGAATAGGCGAAAGAGGACCTTATGATTATCCTGTCGAACAGCCTGCTGAGATGATATTTGAAACGATGCTTGAATACCGACGAAAACTTATAGGGTATTTTGACATGGCTCTTTTCATAGATGCAGGTAATTCCTGGGTAATTGGGGTAGATAATTCCCGACCAGGTGCTGATTTCCGCTTCAATCGATTTTATAAAGAAATTGCCGTTGGTTCTGGGATTGGTCTACGAATGGATTTCGACTTTTTAGTTATACGATTAGATTTGGCTACAAAGGCAATTGACCCAGCTCAGCCGGAAGGAGATCGATGGGTCCTAGACAATATATCATTTAGAAACCCATTTGGTGTAAAAGGGCAAACCGTTCTTAATTTTGGGATAGGTTATCCATTCTAATTCATCATATCGAAGAAATGGCAATAAAAACAAAAGAAGAAATCGCTGAAATCTACCAGCAAATGCAAGACTACATCTGTGAAGGAATCTCCAAAGCAGATGGAAGAGGATATTTTGAAGAGGACAAATGGAATCGTGCTGAAGGAGGAGGTGGAAGAACTCGAATCTTCCGAAACGGAGCGATTCTTGAGAAAGCGGGAATAGCCTTCTCTGCGGTACATGGCCCTACCCCAAAAAAGATTTTAGATAAACTTGGTCTAGACGAAGCAGATTTTTTTGCAACTGGCGTATCTATCGTGATTCATCCCAAGAGTCCGATGGTACCTATCATTCATATGAATATTCGGTATTTTGAAATGGATAATGGGGAGTATTGGTTTGGTGGAGGAATTGATCTTACCCCCCATTACATTGATCCTGCAGACGCAAATTATTTCCACCAAAAGGTAAAAGAAGTCTGCGACAGATTTGAAAAAGACTATTACCCAAAATTCAAAAATTGGGCAGATGACTATTTTTTTATTAAACATCGAAATGAAACCCGAGGTATAGGAGGCATTTTTTATGACAGGCTCAAAGCTGAGAATGATGAAGGATTTGAAAAAATACTTGATTTTAGTCTGGCGATTGGAAGACTCTTCCCTGAGGTTTATGGATATTTTATGTCAAAAAATTCTTCTTTGCCTTATGGGGAAAATGAGGTTTCATGGCAAGGTTTGAGGCGGGGAAGATATGTAGAATTCAACTTGGTTTGGGATGCAGGAACAAAATTTGGATTGGATACAAATGGGAGAACAGAAAGTATTCTCATGAGTATGCCTCCCGTAGCCAACTGGGAATACATGCATGAGGTAGTTGAAGGCAGCATGGAGGACTTTACTCAAAAGAATTTGAAAAAGGGAATCGATTGGCTAAATTTTGAGAAATGATTGAGAGATTAAAAGGCTGGGACGAGCAATTATTTATTTGGCTAAATAGCTTTCATGCAGATTGGCTGGATCCAATTGTATTTCAATTGACTCAGACTGTCACTTGGATTCCATTTTATGCGATTCTGATTTATCTGATTTATCGTGCTGAAAATAAAGGGATCTGGTGGGTTCTAGGTGGGGCTGCTTTGACTATACTTATTTCTGATCAAGTTACTTCAGGGTTTATGAAGCCATTTTTCGAACGCTTGAGACCTTGTCATGACGAAAGATGGGAAGGAATCATGCATAATTATGGAAGATGTGGTGGATTATTCGGGTTTGTTTCTTCTCATGCGGCAAACACTTTTGGAATTGCCACATTTCTAAATCTTAAACTGAAGGACAAAATCCCATATTTGAAATGGCTCTACCTCTGGGCATTTCTCATTTCATACACTCGAATCTATCTCGGTGTTCATTATCCTTTTGATATCCTTCTGGGGGCAGTTATAGGAATAATTGCCGGCTGGCTTACTTGGTTTTTAATTGTGTTTGTAAAGCGGGAAATACTAAAAACATTTTTAAAATAAAAGTTTGATTATTTTAAAGACCGAATTAATAAGACCTGTAGTAAATGCTTCAGGTTTTTTTTTATTCTTATCTTAGAATTTAGAATACATTCATGGATATACTTTTAAATTTCAAAGAGCTAGGCTATTTCATATCAATCATCATAGGAGTTCAAGTAAGTTTGGTCCTTTTTGTTTTTGGTATCAAAAAAGTTAGAACTAATATACTCCTGGCTTCCTCTATTTTCTTAAAGACTCATGGGATTTTTCTAGGTAGCTTGATTTCATCCGGAGCGATGGTCTATTTCCCGGGGTTGTATCGGACTGGAAACTTAGCAGGATTATTATTTGCACCTTTTCTCTATTTATATATTCGGAATGTAGTTTATCAAAACTCACTTTCATGGAAAGATTTGATTCACTTGGTTCCGTTTCTGATATTTTTTGTTGATTTCTTACCAATTTACTTTTTAAGTTCTTCGGAAAAACTCGCACTAATCCTAAGTGAAATCGAAAATCCTGCGGAGTTCACCAACTTCAATCAATCACGATTTTTTCCTTCAAACTTTTATGGAATTTTCAGGACAGTTTTAATTGCCTTTTATTGGACACTTTCGATTAGAATCATCTATAAAAACAGAAAACGATTTTTAAAAACGAAAAAACAGTTTGGTACAACTTGGCTTAAATGGATCTCACTCTACCTTTTCCTTTTACTCTTTTCATTCCTCCCTTATTTTATAATTGGACTGAATGGTGACCCAATGCTTGCTTTCGATTTAATTCATTTTTCCGTTGCACTAGTAACTATTTTTGCCGGAATAGCTTTGCTTTTCTTTCCAAAAATTCTTTATGGATTAGACGAGTTTGAATTCATCAAAAACGAGCAAAATGAGGTAGATGAAAACTTAGATAAACATGTAATGAGCTTAGAAAAAGTCAAAGAGCTTGAGGTAAAAGTTCACAAATCTTTAATAGATGAAAAGGTCTTTCTAATCAAAGGATATTCCTTAGCTGATCTTGCAAGAGACACTGAAATACCAAGCTACCTTCTAACTATCTACATTAACAAATACCTAAACTGCTCCTTTTCAGATTTGATCAATAAAGAGCGAGTGAATGAAAGTATTCGGATGATTGAAAATGGGCATTTGGAGCAAAAAACTTTTGAGGGAATCGCTGATCTATGCGGATTCAACAATAGAAATTCATTCATTAATTCCTTTAAGAAATATAAAGGAATGACGCCCTCACAATACAAAAACCAGTTGAATATAGCTTAGCATTTGTCCCAAATGTGTCAATTCATCGATTGTTAGCAAGCTAAAACAGCTCTATTTGGCTTTTTGAGTGACTTTTTTTATTTTTAGTTTGCAACATTCAATTTCAATCTTAATTCTATTCATTTTATGAAGAAATTATTTTTAATGCTTTTAGGAGCATATCTAAGTGTAGCAAGCTACGCTCAGGAGAAAAAACCAAATATTCTTGTCATTTGGGGCGATGATATAGGAACATGGAACATTAGCCACAATAACCGTGGAATGATGGGTTATCGTACCCCGAATATCGACAGAATTGCGAGAGAGGGAGTAGCATTCACTGACTATTACGCACAGCAATCTTGTACGGCAGGCCGTGCGGCATTTATTGGAGGAAACGTACCTGTAAGAACTGGTATGACCAAAGTAGGTATGCCTGGAGCCAAAGAAGGTTGGCAGACTACAGATATCACAATGGCTACGGTGTTAAAAAACATGGGTTATGCAACTGGTCAATTTGGTAAAAACCACCAAGGTGACCGAGACGAGCACTTGCCTACTAATCATGGTTTCGACGAGTTTTTTGGAAATCTCTATCACTTAAATGCTGAAGAAGAGCCTGAAAACGAAGATTATCCTACGGATTTGATCCTTGCGAATGGCAAAAAATTCCAAGATGTCTACGGACCTCGAGGTGTGATCCACTCCTGGGCAGATGGAAAAGGCGGGCAGAAAATTGAAGATACTGGTGCCTTAACAAAGAAAAGGATGGAAACTATCGATGATGAGTCGGTAGCAGCCGCAAAAGAATTTATCAAAAAGCAGGTAGCGGCCGGAAAGCCTTTCTTCACTTGGTGGAATGGTACTCGAATGCACTTCAGAACACACGTGAAAGAAGAGCATCGTGGTATCAGCGGTCAAGATGAGTATGGTGACGGAATGGTGGAGCATGACATGCACGTAGGAGAACTTCTTGCACTTTTGGATGAACTAGGGATTGCTGATAATACAGTTGTAATGTATTCTACCGATAACGGTCCACACTATAATACTTGGCCTGATGCTGGAACTACTCCTTTCCATGGCGAGAAGAACAGTAGCTGGGAAGGTGCTTACCGTGTTCCGGCTTTCATAAAATGGCCTGGAAAATTCCCGGCGGGAACTACCCTAAACGGCATCGTATCGCATGAAGATTGGTTGCCAACGTTTGCAGCCATCGCTGGTGATGCTGATGTGAAAAGCAAAATCATGAAAGGTGTTTCCATGGGAGGCAGAACCTACAAAAACTACATTGATGGAGTCAATCAACTGGATTACTTAACTGGAAAAGTCGATGAATCCCCTCGGAAAGGATTTGTATATGTGGATGATGCTGGATCAGTAGCCGCATTGCGATATCTTGATTGGAAAGCAATGTTCTTAGAGAATAGAGCTAGCCAACTTCAAATCTGGTTAGAGCCATTTGTAGAACTTAGAGCGCCTTACTTGATGAATCTACGAAGAGATCCTTTTGAGAAAGCACTTCATGGCTCAAACACTTATTACGATTGGTATATAGATAGAGCTTATATCCTGACGTCCATCCAAGGATACGCATTCAATTTCCTTTCTACTTTCCAAGAATATCCACCTAGTCAGACTGCTGGTGACTGGAGCTTAGGGAAGGTCCAGAAACAAATCGAAAATATGTCCACTGGCCATAATAAATAATCATAAAGCCGGTTCAAATGAACCGGCTTTTTTCCTTTTATTTTCGCTGAACAATGAAAACTAGAACAATTCTCTTAGCCCTATTTAGCGTCTTGACACTAAATGCTTGCCAGTCTCCAAAGCCTTCAGATGTAGACTCAAGCACTGCTGAGCCTGTCCTATCGGATCCTCTGCCCTCTTGGAATGAGGGAGCTGCTAAAAGTTCAATCTTAGATTTTGTCGCGGCGACTACTACAGTAGGAAGTCCTGACTTTGTAGCCCCTGCTGATCGAATTGCAACCTTTGATAATGACGGCTGCCTTTGGTCCGAACAGCCTTTTTATTTCCAGCTTCAGTTTAGTCTAGACCGTGTGAAAGAAATGGCTAATCAACATCCAGAATGGAATTCTGACCCCTTATTTTCAGCAGCCATAGCGGGAGATGTAAAAAAGGTTCTTTCTTTTGGAGAGCATGGATTATTAAAACTGATTATGGCATCTCATTCTGGAATGACTGCAGAAGAGTTTGATGCGGATGTCATTGAATGGATCAATACAGCAAGGCATCCTAAAACCAATCTCTTATATAAGGAAATGGTATACCAACCCATGCTCGAGGTATTTGACTATTTAAGGGCAAATGGCTTTAAGACATTTATTGTTTCAGGAGGTGGAATTGATTTTATGAGACCTTGGAGTCAGGAAGTTTATGGAATTCCATCTGAACAGGTAATTGGTAGTTCGATTAAATCAAAATTTGAATTAATAGATGGAAAAGGGACGATTATCAAGCTCCCAGAACTAAACTTCATCGATGACAAAGAAGGTAAACCTGTTGGAATTCATCAGCATATAGGCAAGCCTCCGATAGCCGCTTTCGGGAACTCCGATGGAGATTTACAAATGCTCCAATATTCAGCAGGAACTGAAGGCAAATCATTACAAGTCTATGTGCATCACACAGATGCGGATAGAGAATGGGCCTATGATCGAGGTTCTCCAATTGGAGGATTTGATAAAGGATGGGACTATGCTACTGAAAATGGTTGGACCATTGTAGATATGAAAAATGATTGGAAAAAGATATATCCAAAAGACTAGATTTTAGTGAACATTGAATTAACCGATCCTATCTACCCGGAAATTTTGATTATAAATAAAACAGTTCCTATCTATCACTTGAAAAAGAAACAATTATGAAAAAAGGCTTACTCATTCTCTTTTTATTGGCTTTCTCTAACCTAGCAATGAGCCAAGAGCTTAGATTAAACACCTATGGCGGTTACGTATTTGATGACCGTGTTGATTCCTACTTCTCAAATTCATCCTACTATGATGGGGTAATCAAAGGAGGCTTCCAATGGGGAGCTGGATTAGAATATCATATACCAGGAAAAGGCGCTATTGAGATTCAATACCTTCGTCAAGATACAAATGCTCCTACGATCTATCAAGATGGCGGTATTTTCAATGGATCAATTCAAAGTACAGACTTTGATCTAGCTTTAAATTGGATCATGCTCAATGGAACACGCTATTTCCCAGTAAATGAAACCATTGAACCATTCTTCGGAGCAGGTATTGGAATGGGAATTTTTTCTTTACAAAATCCAGATAATAACAGAAGCTCTAATGCAACAAAACTTGCTTGGAGTATGCGAGGAGGCACTAATATTTGGCTAGCTGAAAATGTGGCTTTTCGGGTTCAAGCTTCTCTAATGTCTGCGGTTCAATCTGTTGGAGGGGGGTTTTACTTTGGAACCGGAGGAGCAGGTGCTGGTTTAAGTTCATACTCCTCTATGTATCAGTTTGGGTTTGAAGGTGGACTAGTATTTAGGATTCCTCAAAAGTAACTAAACAGAAAACATTAACTGACGAAGGGGAAAAGTCTAATATCTTTTCCCCTTTTTAATTCTTTGAACTTCAAGAAATTTGTTTTCAATTTATTCCCTTGATGGATTTGATAATTTCTAAAAAAAATTGAATTAGCTTGAAGTTTGAATTCTAAAACACAGTTTTAGCTATACTGGAAAAAACGACAAACAGCTTTAAGCTAGGATTGGCCCTTTTCATACCCTAGAAAAAACATAAATTCAGAACTTAATGAATCAAAATTTCAATCCAAAAAGCCAAACAACTGGAATGAAAAAGAACCTAAATTCAAATTATCACATCCTCTGAATGAAAAGCTACCTATTACTAGTAAGCCTGTTTCTGGCTGGAAACACAGCCTTCTCCCAAGATTCAATCAGCTATCAACCCAACAAGTTTAATCAGTTTAAAGAAGTACCACTTCCAGCGATTGGCTCCAACCCAGCCAATGGTTGGCTTTTCGGAATTGCAC
This sequence comes from Algoriphagus sp., assembly GCF_029254265.1. GTDB lineage: Bacteria > Bacteroidota > Bacteroidia > Cytophagales > Cyclobacteriaceae > Algoriphagus. The sequence goes on from NZ_JAQWXX010000122.1 coordinate 59,046, forward strand.
CATCAGCCACCTGGCGAATGGGTGATCCAAGTACCACACACCTTTCTAATTTGGTTGGCAATTTTCTTTATACCACCAAAAAACAATGGATTTTCAGCTCAAGAAGTACTATTTTCTTGAATGAAGACGATTGGATTTTAGTTGGCGACTGGAGGTATTTCATTACTTCTCAACCTACTTATGGCTTAGGAAGCCGCGCACCAAATGAGTTTGCTGAAAACCCTCTGCAACAAGGAGTTTATTGGGGCGAACAACAGATGGATTTTAGTTGGATCAGATTTTATGAGACAGTTTTAAAGCGTGTTGGAGATTCTAAATTTTATCTAGGTGTAGGCTATCACTTAGATGTTTACTCTAAAATAGAGAGCTTCATCGATACAGAATTGCCCTCGGAATTAAATTTTTCGCATGATTATTATAATCAGCAATTGGGATTTAATACCGATAAATACACGATTTCGGGTTTAACTTTCAATGCGATCATGGAAAACCGTGATGTAGCTGTTTCGCCCTATGAAAAGAATTTTGCCTTGGTTTCTTACAAGGTTAATCCATCCTTCCTGGGTTCAGAACAATCTTCTTCTACCCTATTACTTGACTACCGACATTATTTCAATCTGAGTGAAAAGCGAAAAAGGCATTTGATCGCACTTTGGGGGTTTGGGAATTTCTTAGTCTCAGGAAATATGCCTTACATGGGACTTCCATCAATTGGATACGACATGTTTGGGCGAGGTGGAAGAGGTTATGCACAGGGAAGATTCCGAGGGGAAAGCATGGCCTATTCAGAGGCTGAGTATAGATTTCCTCTTCAAAAAAACAAAGAGACATTTGGAGGAACTGTATTCTTGAATGCAGCAAGTTTCAGCAGTCGAACAACCAATGAAAAGCTCTTCACCAATTTGAATCCTGGGTATGGATTGGGCATACGATTCATGATCAATAAGGAGAATCGAACCACAATCACGGCTGATTATGGCTTTGGCCAAAAAGGAAATTCAGGTTTTTACCTGAATATCAATGAGACATTCTAGGTGAGATTTAAGCCTTTTTTTAGCTCTTTTTCAATTAAATCGAGTGTTATTTTTATATCAAATTGCGACAATTCAGCAAAATCGAGCAACTCCAAGAGCCTTTAAAACCTAATCTCAAATCATAATTTTATCTTTGGGATAGGTTTTAAGTAATTCATTCTAAATTATATGTATATCCGCTTTTCTACCAGTAAAGACCTTAAAGCAGTAAATAATTAGCTAAACTCTAGGTTCTAGGCCACTTCGGTCATCCGTCATCGGTCTTCCATCCAGTAAAACAAAGAAAATAAGCCTACTGGCATCTTTGCGGATAATCATACTAAATTATTTCGAAATGAAAAAATTTATTGTCATTCTACCTCTTTTGCTATTTGCTATAGGATTAACTCCGTCAATTGCTCAAACAATTGATGATGAAATCACACTAATTCAAGCTGCTTTTGGAAAAGACAAAAAGTTGCTTATCGATGCTTACATGGATCTTCCAGAATCTGTTTCACAGAGTTTCTGGAATGTATACCAGGAATATGAGTCTGAGCGACAAGTGATAGGAAGAGAGCGAATCAAAATTATAAATGACTATCTAGAGGGATACGATTCTATGGGTGAGGAAGAAGCGGATCTATTAGCATCACTTTCACTCAAAAATGACTTAGTACTTAGCAAGCTTCATTCTAAATATTATAAGAAATTCAAGAAAGCTACTTCAGCCCTTGATGCTGCAAAATTTATGCAGTTGGATAGCTATATCCACAATACCATCCGAAATGCGATGCAGCAGGAATTGCCGTTTATCGGCGAATTTTAATGAAAATCAAAACCCACAATGTTTAAAAAAATTAAAGCCACAGTGACCATAGCATGTCTTGCAATGGTATCAATTTCTTGTTTCCCAGATGGGGCCGAATACATCGATGAATTGGACATCGTCTACACCAACTATGAAGACTCTTACAATTTCAAAAGTAAAAACACTTTTGCCCTTCCAGATAAGGTGATCAAAGTAGATCAGGAAAATATTCCCGGTGAGCCAGGTTTTGAACCAGAGTATGTTTCTCCAGCTTATTCTGCGGCAATTTTAGCTTCTATCCGATCCAACATGAGAAGTTTGGGTTATACAGAAGTCACTTCAACAGCAGATCCGGATTTGATTATTCTTCCTGCAGTATTCCAAACTGATCAGCTATACTTCTATTATGATTGGTGGTATTGGAGCTGGTTCTACCCAGGTTGGGGTCCAGGATGGGGCTGGTATTATCCTGGATATTACCCGCCTCAAGTTACTCGTATCCGAACTGGTTCTGTGATCATGCAAATGACTGATCCTAAAAATCAAAATGCCTCTGACCAAATCCCAGTCGTTTGGACTGGAGTCGTTAATGGCCTTTTAGAAGGCAATGTGGATACAATTTCTGCTAGAATCGGCACCACTATTAATCAAGCATTTGAACAATCACCTTATTTAGCCAAATAATCATGAAAAAGTCAATCCTATTACTTGCTCTTTTGGTGATGATTATTGCTGAAAAAGCTAATGCACAAAAGTCTTTGTTCTCTTTCAATTATGCTGTAAGTATCCCCACTGGAAATACCTCTGATTTTATTGATCAGGCTTCTGGAAGAGGATTCACCGCAGAATTCCAAGTATTCACTAAACGAAATATTACAATTGGTGGAGAAATTGGTCATTTTACGCTTTACAAGCGAGAGCTAAATAAAGTCTATACCGAAGGAACAGCCTCTTTATCGGGAGTTCAATACCGCTATCAGCAAAGTTATCCAATCTTAGCGACTGGAACTTATTTTGCAACCACCGAAGGGGCTGTCAAACCATATGGTAGTTTGGGATTAGGAACAATCGCACACAATCGAAGAATTGATATGGGTATTTTTAGCTCTGATAATACGTATTGGCAATTTGCGCTAAGACCAGAGTTGGGGCTTTTGATCGCACCATCTGAAAATTTTGGTTTCAAGATCGGTGCTAAATACTATCAATCTTTTTCTGGCGGTGGATTAGATGGCCAATCAAACATTGGATTAAACTTTGGATTCGTATTCATTAGATAATTGTGTGATTGTCATTTCAAACTTAAAGGCCAGGTCTAGCTATCAAACTTGATGTTCAGACCTGGCTTTATATTATATGTATATCCGCAAAGATGCCAGTAGCCAAATAAGTTAGAAGTGACAGCCAGTGACAATCGCTTTCTTGCGATCTTAACGGGTACTAAATTAGGTCAAAATAAACGGTTTTGA
>NZ_JAQWXX010000124.1 GCF_029254265.1 Algoriphagus sp.
GTCAAAACCGTTTATTTTGACCTAATTTAGTACCCGTTAAGATCGCAAGAAAGCGATTGTCACTGGCTGTCACTTCTAACTTATTTGGCTACTGGCATCTTTGCGGATATACATAAAAATCTAATAGGTAATCAATTGCGTTATAGAATTGTTTGAATTAGAATGTTTTTTTTATCAAAATGGAAATTAAAAGTTTATTAAGAAATTAATTATCCATGATTGGTTTTAATAAAACGTAAATCCCGAATTTTAACTAATAGTCATGGCAAGTGGTTGACTTCTAGGTTTTATTAAGTTTTCACTAAATAAAAAACTCTCAGAAAATCCCGAGAGTTTTTTTGTGGAGCTGGCGAGATTCGAACTCGCGTCCAGATAAGGAAACAGCATACCGTCTACATGCTTAGTCACCTGTTGGGTTTTCGATCGACCTATGCTGGGTGACACACCTCAGTTCGACTTAGCTACTAAATCTTAAGCTTGCCTAATAGCATCACAAGCAGCAGCCCGATCAAGTCGACACCTCAGATCCACCCGGATCAGACAACGGATGGCGAGATGTGGCCGGGGAATCACTATTGTGACTCAACCCTTTAAGCAATCTATCCTAAAAGGCTAGATTAAGCAGCCATGGCGTAAGTATTTTCGCCATTTATGGTTCGTATGAATCTTTTAAGGCCGTACATACTCCAGCCTGCATGCGAGCCCGATCTTTACACTTACTGTCAATACCGGTCAGCCCCATTTTGTTAGGATGACAAAAGTAAGGGATTTTTGGTTCCATAGCTCATATCTGTGTTCAGTAAAAAAATTCTAAAATCTTTGAATTTTCATTCGATTGTTTGTCAGTCTATTACGCTAAAATATATCAGAATAGTCTTCAAAGTCCTCTCTGAATATTGAGTTTTTTATATCTTGCAGCGATGGAAAATTTCGTCGTTTCGGCAAGGAAATACAGACCTGCGGACTTTAAAAGTGTCGTGGGTCAACAGCATATCACTACCACGCTACAGAATGCAATCAAAAACAAGCACTTAGCTCAAGCATTTCTGTTTTGTGGTCCAAGAGGTGTGGGCAAAACAACCTGTGCCAGAATCCTCGCTAAGACAATCAACTGTGAAAATCTGCAGGCGGATTTTGAAGCCTGTGGCAATTGCGACTCCTGCGTTTCCTTCCAAAATAATAGCTCATTTAATATATATGAGCTCGATGCAGCTTCCAATAACTCAGTAGACGATATCCGAAATCTAGTAGATCAAGTACGATATGCTCCTCAAAAAGGAGATTACAAAGTCTATATTATTGATGAGGTGCACATGCTTTCGGCAAATGCATTTAATGCATTTCTGAAAACACTGGAAGAGCCTCCTAAGTATGCCATCTTTATCTTGGCTACTACAGAAAAACATAAGATCCTCCCTACCATTCTTTCACGCTGTCAGATTTTTGACTTCAATCGAATTCAGGTAAAGCATATTGCTGACCATTTAGAAGGTATCGCGAAAAAGGAGAAGGTAGATTATGAAGAAGAAGCCCTTCGATTGATTGCTACAAAAGCCGATGGTGCACTTCGTGATGCACTTTCTATTTTTGACTTGATTGTCACCTATTCCGCCGGAAAAAAAGTCACCTATCAAGAGACCATCAACAATCTTCATATTCTTGATTACGATTACTATTTCAGGGTAGTAGATAGTTTCCTCAAGGAAGATTTGTCTGCGGTACTTCTGACTTTCGATGAGATCTTAAAAAAAGGGTTTGATGGTCATAATTTCATTGTGGGGCTGTGTGAGCACCTGAGAGATCTTTTGGTGGCAAAGGATCCCGCTACCATTGATTTGGTGGAAGTTTCTGACTCGACCAGACAAAAATACTTGGAGCAGTGCCAATCGGCTTCCGTTTCATTTTTACTTTCTGCTTTGAACATCGCTAACCAGTGCGATATCAATTACAAGACTAGCAAAAATCAGCGTCTACACGTTGAACTTGCCTTGATGAAAATCTCCAAACTTTCTCGGGCTTTTAGTTTGGCAATGGTTTCGGCTGAGGACACAAAAAAAAAAATCTGAGTGAGGAGAGTTCTGCTCCAATCCCAACTGTCCAAGAAGAAGTAGTTTCTCCACCTTCCAAGTCTTCAAGTCCTATACAGCGGACTATTTCTATTCCTAAAAATATTCTCCACACCAAGAAATTGATGGAGGAGAAAAAATCGGAGGCAGAAAGTCAATCGCTTTTGGCTACCCAAGAGAAGAAGGAAGTAATTGAAGTAAACTCAGACAAAAAGCTTACTTCAGAAATTCTCGATCAAGCACTTCCTGAGATTTTGGCGCATTTCAAAGCCCATGATAAAAATATGGAGCTTGCTATCCTTCAGACTATTCATGTCAAAGACAATCAAGTGATTCTTCATGTCGTGGGCCATGTGCAAGATGAGCTAGCGCAAAAGATGAAGCCTGAACTGGTCAGTATTATTCGGGAGAAAACTGGAGTGGGAAGATGTCCAATTGTCGTGGAATCTCGAGATGATTTGGAGGAGAAAGTAAAAGTCTACTATACGGATTCAGACAAGCTTCAACGCTTGAAAGAGCTACATCCCGCATTAGGGGAATTTCAAAAGCGCTTTGGGCTTGAAACTGATTTCTAAAAATCCAAAGAAATTCCAAAATTGACCAGATTCTGTAGCTGTACCGCTTGTTTGGAACTACCGTCGTCTTGCTTAATGAAAACTTCCTCATCGTAAATAATTACAGTTTCGATACGTGTTGAAATAAAGCGATTCACTTTCATTCTGATAACTGAATTGAAATTGACCACCATGTTTCCAAATCGTTCATAATTTGAGAAAAGATTGATATCAGACTTCCAAGTCACATTTTCCATCAAGCGGATATCGGTAACCGAAGCGGCTATTGAAACTCCCGCCTCAGCACGTACATTTTCACCTTTTTCGACCCCAAAAGCTCCCGCCTGACTGAGAGAGTCATTCATCACAATCGTAAATCTTCCCGTGAAAGGCGAAAGGATAATTGAAATTCTACTTTTGTCTTTATATGTTTTTCGATAGTTCAAACCCGTTGAGGATTGCACATACCCGGGAGAAAGCAAATCTGAAATCTTGGTTCGAGTCTCTAAATCACTTCCCGCTGGTCGGGAATACTTGTATCCAGCTAAAAGTTGAGTCCTCGCATCCAGCTGGGTTGAAAGATAGAAAAACTCCGAAAGCTCACGTCCATAGTTACTTACGAACTGAAAATTATCGTTTGTTTTTCTGGTTTCGAAGTTTCGGTTTCCCTGTCTGTTAAAACCGAGGTTAATATTTAACTGGGTATCCCAGACCTTTTTGTCTTTTTTGTAGTTGGCAAAAAGTGAGAGTCCTGAGTTCAATGCAAGTGTACTTGCACCCCCCGCTGCCCAATTGGAGAGGGTTACTTGTTGAATGTTTAGGTTATAATTTCCACCTGTTTTCCAGAAAATCTCTTTAATAGGCTCTTCGAGGATCAGTGAATCTCCCAGCATCAAGAGCGTATCCCCATTTATCAAAACGGTATCAGGGATAATGATTCGGTCTTGAGCCATAGTGACATGGCTAAGAAAAACCATTAAGATCCCAAAAAGGAAAGAATACTTATACATCCGAAAACGATTGGGAAATTGAAAATTAAGGTCTGAAAATAACTAATTTTTGACCTACAGAAATGATGTTTTGGCTACCTATTTTATTCCAGTTTTTAAGCTGATCCATTGTCACTCCGTATCGTTTACTTATTGCAAATACAGTTTCACCGGCAGAAACCGTGTGGGTGATTTGACTAGCAGTGGATTTTGAATCTGTGGCAGGTGATTGTTGCACTACTGCCTCTTTTCTTACCGGTGCTTGAGCGACCACCGTATTTTGAACCTTAGGAGTCGAGATAGGGATAATTTGGATTTCCTCACCTCGTTTTCTGGACTCTTGTAGATTTAGCACCATACCGACTTTAAGCTCATTGTCTCTACGTATTCTGTTTTTTGATTTAAGTGAAGAAAGTTTGATTCCATATTTTTGAGAAATACTCCAGAGAGTCTCTCCTGGTTGTACGATATGTGTCTCTACTTCCGCTCTGGCCTTTTTCTTTTCAGTATAATAGTATTTCCCTGCCTCAATAGGAGCCTCTTCCTCAAGGTCATTCAGCCTTCGGAATTTTTTCTCCTTGATGCCAATTTGATCAGTGAACTTAGTCTGTGAAGTAGATTTAGGGGCTTGAACGCCATCTAGATCATTGACTGTAATTTGATCTGGCTCTGAAGCTTTGGTAGTGTTTCCTGCTACTTTAGGATAGGAATTTGCTCGCTTGTAGGCAGGGCTGTTTTTGTCAGCTGTATAATTTTGACTTTTCTGAGGGGTAGGTTGCTGGACAATCGCTTCTTGTACAGGAAGTTCACCTTGCTTGATAAATACCAAAGAATAACTTTTATCCCCAGGGATTTTTCCGTTTTTTGCCCAAGTATTGTATTCCTCTAAATGATTTTCAGAAACGCCATACTTTTTTGCCAGAGCTGCTAATGTTGTAGGTCCCTGGACTTTGACTTCAATTAGTTGCTGATTGGAATTACTTGCAAAAACTCCGATTTGATTTTCAAAAGCTATTTTGTGGGCTAAAAATTTCTTAAAATACCAATGGCTATTACGGTCAATATCCACAACTCTTTTTCCGTTGTATTGGGTGCCAAAATAGGCTTTTGCACCGCCCAATCCCATTTGGTAAGAAACCAATGCACACATCCAATTGTCAAATGTGTTATTATGCTTTTGAAGATATAGTGCTGCGCCCCTAGTGGAAGAAACTATGTTCTGTCGCTCATCGATCTGATTGTCTACACGTAGAAAAACTTCCTCCGCAGTTCCCTGCTTGAATTGCCAAAAACCTACTGCATTTGAAGTAGAAACTGCATTTCCGATCAAACTACTTTCCTGAATCACCAAATATTTTAAATCTAAAGGGACTCCAACCGATGCTAACTCGCGCTCAATTATTGGCATGTAGAGATTTACCCGCTCTTGCTTGACTTTAAAGTAATTGGGGTTTCTGTATTGAGCATCCACGTCAAGTTGGATTTCTCGTCTAGCTTGTGGGTTAATTCGAACTATTAAGTCAGCAAATTCGATTTCAGCCGGCACTTGAGGGATTTGCCCAAATGCGGTTGAAATAAAAAACAAGTTGATAATGAAGATAGAATAATATAGTCGGGATAAGTTCATATGAAAAAGGCTTTCACTTACGTTTCAGCCATGTTTTAGCAAAAATGATTCCCTTTTTAGTAGACTTAGATTTTTCTTGCCATCATCACGCCATCCCGGATCGGAAGGAGGACATTTTCTACACGAGGATCTTCCTGTATTTTAGTGTTAAAATCAAGTATTGCCTGTGTATCCTTATCAATTTTTTTTCCTTCTTCTACCAATATTTTGCCAGACCAAAGCACGTTGTCTGCCATTATGATCCCTCCGGAACTTACTTTATCGATCACCAAATCAAAGTATTTATCATAGTTGAATTTGTCTGCATCGATAAAAACCAAATCAAAAGGCCCTGGTAATTCGGGTATGATGTCTAGTGCATTTCCAAGTCTATAATCGATTTGATCGGCGAGTCCACTTTCTTCAAAAAATTCTCTGACCATTTTCTCCAGTTCATCATTGATGTCAAGGGTGATCAATGTTCCGTCTTTCGACAAACCTCTAGCCATGCAGATTCCCGAGTATCCAGTATAGGTACCTATTTCTAAAATGGTTTTTGGATTAAGCATTTTAGTAAAAAGTTCTAGCATTTTTCCCTGCAGATGACCCGAAATCATCCGAGGCATTAATACCTTGGCTCGTGTTTCGCGGGTGATTTTTTGAAGCAACGCATCTTCATTTGAAGTGTGCTTTTCACAATAATTCAATAGGGCTGGGTCAATAAATTCCATGTTAGGAAGGCTTATAAGTCAGAAAAGTCAGTTCTGAGGGATTAAAGATTTCATTGGCGATTTCTAGTATGTCTTCGGCTGTGGTCGATCTGATTTGATTGAAAATTGACTCCAGGGAATCTACCTTGCCATGATCGAGCAGGCTTTTTCCATATACTAGCATCAGCCCCGAGTAGTTTTCCTCAGCCATTGCCATCTGGCCAATGGCTTGCTCTTTTGCCATGTGAAGTTGAACTGTTCCCAGTTTCACAGTTTGTAATCTCTTCATTTCATTCAAAACGAGGTTTTTGGCTTTCTTTAAAGTCTTGTTCTCGGTTCCGAAGTAAATTCCAAAGAATCCCGTATCTGAAAAAGGGTGATAACTGGATTCTATGCTATATACCAAACCATGTTTTTCACGAAGCATCAGATTTAATCTGCTGTTCATGCTGGGGCCTCCCAAGATATTATTAAGCAAAAACAGTTTATATCGATTTGAATTATGAAGCGAAAAGGCAGGTCGGCCAATTGCACAGAGTGATTGGGTCACGTCCCGCTCCACAGTTTTATCTTTCGGAGTATAGTTGTGAAATTCACTTCTTACATACAAACTTCGTTTTGGTTGAATTTGTGCAAGATCGCCTTCGATTGCCTTTAGGGCATTCTTGAAAGAAATATTTCCAACTACTGAAAAAATAATCTCTGAAGTATCTAGGTGAGTGGAGATAAAATCAAAAAAATCTAATTGAGTAAAACTTGAAACCGTAGCTTCTGTTCCTAAGATATTCCTTCCCAGTGCATGATTCTCAAATACCAATTCGTCCAATTCATCCTGAATGGAATCATCAGGAGAATCCCGGTACATTGCCATTTCTTCCAAAATAACCTGGCGCTCATTTTCTATTTGTTTTTCGGGAAAGGTGCTATTAAATGTGATGTCAAATAGCAACTCAGCAGATTTATTATAATGTTCCTTTAAAGTGGAGGCGTAAAAACAAATTTTCTCTTTAGTAGTGTAGGCGTTCAATTCACCACCGAGTGATTCGAGTCGATTGAGAATATGGAAAGTCTTCCGTTTTTTGGTGCCTTTGAATGCCATGTGCTCCCAGAAATGAGCTAACCCTTCCTGCTCTTTGGTTTCATCTCTGCTTCCAATATTTAGGATAAATCCACAATGAACCAATCGCGTATGCGTAACTTCTTGATGGACAATTCGAATTCCGTTGGCTAATTCCTTTATGCTTAAATTCATGCGTATGCTACCTCTTTCGGCAAAGTACAAATTAAAGCAACTAGTTGGTTTTAGGTTTGTTTTTACTGCCTTTTGAAGGAGATTTTTGTAAATTCCTGCCAGATAAATCAAAATCCTACATGAAGTATACCCCACTCCCAAAAGAACTTTATCAGAGAAATCGGAAAAAGTTAATTTCTAAACTCAAATCCAATAGTGTTGGAATTTTGAATTCCAATGATATCATGCCAACTAATGCTGATGGCACGATGCGTTTTAGACAAAACAACGATTTGTTTTACCTATGTGGTATTGATCAGGAGGAGACCATTCTTTTATTGGCGCCGGATTGCCCGGTACCTGCCATGCGGGAGGTACTTTTTCTCAGAGAGACCAATGAGCATATTGCCGTTTGGGAAGGCCATAAGTACACCAAAGAAGAGGCTGAAGCAACTTCAGGGATTCAAAATATTAAGTGGTTAGCAGATTTTGATTTGGTGTTTAATACAGTAATGTCACTTTCCAAAAATATCTATCTGAACACCAATGAGCATTTACGTGCAGGGGTTCATGTGGAAACAAGGGACGCGCGCTTTATCAAAACATGTAAAGAAAAGTATCCCCTTCATGAATATGAGCGAATCGCTCCAATCATGCATGAGTTGCGAGGAGTAAAAGAGCAAGAAGAAATCGATCAGCTTCAAATTGCTTGTGATATCACCGAGAAAGGATTCAGACGAATATTGTCTTTTGTGAAACCTGGTGTTACCGAATATGAGATTGAGGCAGAATTTCTGCATGAGTTTGTGCGGAACCGAAGTAAAGGATTTGCCTATGAACCGATCATTGCATCAGGAGCTTCAGCTTGTGTGTTGCATTATATTGAGAACAAGAAAGCATGTCTCGACGGTGAGCTTTTACTCTTGGATGTAGGTGCTGAATATGGCAATTACAATGCAGATATGACCCGAACTATTCCGGTGAATGGTAGATTCAATCCAAGACAACGTGCGGTGTATGATGCTGTCCTACGTGTAAAGAATCAAGCCTCTGCGATGCTTACGCCGGGTGTGACTATCCAAGATTATCACAAAGAGGTTGGCTTGATCATGCAAAGCGAATTGGTAGGATTGGGACTAATTGATCAAACGGATATCAAAAATCAGAACCCGAATTGGCCAGCATATAAAAAGTATTTCATGCATGGGACTTCTCATCATTTAGGTTTGGATGTACATGATGTGGGCACGATGCATTTCCCGATCAAAGCTGGGATGGTTTTTACCGTAGAGCCTGGGATTTACATTCCTGCAGAAGGATTCGGAGTAAGACTTGAAAATGATATTGTGGTTCAGGAAAATGGATATTTGGATTTGATGGGTAATATTCCAGTAGAAGCGGAGGAGATTGAGACGCTCATGAATTCCTAATCCTCTTTTTTGGTAAAATAGAAAAGCCCTTTCAAAATCAATTGAAAGGGCTTTTTAGTATTAGAATCTGATTCAGATTATCCGATAGATACTCTTTTGAATGCAGATACAGTCATTCCTTTGCTTACGCTGTCAAGGTACTGAGCGATCGTTTTGTTGTTGTCTTTTACAAAAGACTGGCTCAACAAAGTATTCTCTTTGTAGAACTTAGCCAATTTGCCCATAGCGATTTTCTCTAGCATTTCTTCAGGCTTGCCTTCAGCTCTTGCTTGCTCTTTTCCTACTTCGATCTCACGCTCTACCATAGAGGCATCTACGCCGTCTTTGTCCAAAGCAACTGGATTCATCGCAGCAATTTGCATCGCTACATCTTTCCCAGCCTCTTCTACGTCAGTTCCAGAAGTATTAGTAAGACCTACCAATACACCTAGTTTACCATTAGAGTGGATGTAAGAAACTACAGACTCAGCTTCAACGATCTCAAAATGAGAGATTTCAAGCTTCTCACCGATCTTACCAGTCATTTCAGTAATTTTTTCAGCTACTGTGATTGAATCAAAAGGTAACGCAAGGATACCTTCGATTGAAGTTGCTCCTTTTTCTACTGCTAGGTCTAGCAAAGTATTTGCAAATGCTCCAAATTCTTCATTCTTAGCTACGAAATCAGTTTCGCAAGTCAAAGTAAGAAGAATTCCTTTTGTTCCATTGTTGACAACTTTTGCTACCGCGACACCTTCTTTGGTCTCTCTGTCTGCTCTAGATGCAGATACTTTTTGACCTTTTTTACGAAGGATATCTACCGCTTTTTCGAAATCGCCTTCAGCCTCAGTTAGAGCTTTTTTGCAATCCATCATGCCGGCACCGGTCATTTGTCTCAGTTTGTTTACTTCTTGTGCAGTAATTGCCATTGTAGTATCAGTTTGATTAAACGGTAAAATTATTTTTAGAGAAACCCTCAGGTTTCAGAGAATCGATTAAAACAAAAAATTGAACATCGGCCTAAACCTGATGTTCAATTTTTTTATATTAAATCATTTGTGGATTATTCTTTTGTATCCGCGTCAACAGCTTTCTTTGCTTCTTCCTCTTCAGAAAGTTTAGCATCTTCTTTGTCTCTCTTTCGCTCAGAAAGACCTTCTTCGATAGCTTCGCCGAACGCTTTTACTAGTAAAGAAACTGACTTGAATGCATCGTCATTAGCTGGGATAGGGAAATCCACCTCATTTGGGTTGGAGTTTGTATCTACTAATGCGAAAACAGGGATACCAAGCTTTTGTGCTTCAGCGATTGCGATGTGTTCTCTTTTGATGTCTACTACGAATAGTGCAGCTGGAAGTCTGCTAAGGTCAGCGATACCGCCCAAAACTGATTCCATTTTTTCCTTCTGACGGGAAACCATCAAACGCTCTTTCTTTGCAAGGTTCTTGTAAGCATCCTCCACCATCAACTTATCCAATGAAGACATTTTCTTCAATGACTTACGGATAGTAGCGAAGTTAGTCAACATACCACCTAACCATCTTTCAGTTACGTAAGGCATGTTTAATCTTTTAGCTTCTGCAGCTACAAGATCTTTAGCTTGCTTTTTAGTGGCGACGAACATCACCTTTTTGCCGGAGCGTACGATTTGCTTGATTGCGTTAGATGCTTCGTCGAGGCAAGCAAGCGTTTTGTTAAGATCGATAATGTGGATACCATTCTTCTCCATGAAAATATAAGGAGACATTCTTGGATCCCACTTTCTCGTCAAGTGTCCAAAGTGGACACCAGCATCTAGTAAGTCTTTGTATTCTATTTTGGCCATGAATAAATATTTTTTCTGATATAAAAGAGTAAAATCCCGAATTAACGCTTAGAGAACTGGAATTTCCTTCTTGCTTTTCTACGTCCTGGCTTCTTACGTTCTACCATTCTTGGATCACGAGTCAAGAATCCTTCTTTCTTCAAAGGACCTCTATGCTCGATATCGAACTCGCACAATGCTCTTGAGATTGCCATACGGGCAGCTTCCGCTTGACCAGTACTTCCTCCTCCGTCTACATTGATTTTGATATCGTAATTGCCATCCACACCCACTAGCGCTAGTGGCTGCTTTACTACAATCTGGTGCAAATCAAATGGGAAGTAAACTTCCAATGATCTATTGTTAACGGTGATTTCACCTTTTCCTGGAGACATGTAAATTCTGGCTACAGAGGTTTTTCTTCTACCGATTTTGTTAATGATTTCCATTAAATAGACGATTAAAGCGTGATAGATTTAGGCTGTTGTGCTGCATGAGGATGTTCAGATCCTTCATACACGTACAAATTGCCGTATAATTTTCTTCCCAATCTGTTTTTAGGCAACATGCCTCTTACAGCTTTCTCGATCAAGATTGTTGAAGATTTCTGCTTCAATAATTTTGGGGTAGAGATTCGCTGTCCACCTGGGTAACCTGTGTGTCTCACATATACTTTGGAGTTCCACTTGTCACCAGTTAGCCTGATTTTGTCGGAGTTGATTATGATGACATTGTCACCACAATCTACGTGTGGGGTGAAGCTCGGCTTCGTTTTCCCTCTTAAGATTTTCGCTACCTCACTAGCCAATCTACCTAAAACTGCAGCTTGGGCATCCACAATAACCCAATGCTTATCTACAGTTGCGGTGTTGGCTGAAACGGTCTTATAGCTCAAAGTATCCACTGTGTAACTGTTTAATTTTTAGCTTGTTAAATTTATTTCACCCTCAAAAAGGGACACAAAGATAGAAGTATTTTGTTTTTCATCCAAAATATTTCCAATACTAAAGCCTAATTTTCACGGCTTTAGCCCTAAAATGCGCTTTAGCGTCTCCATTCCTACTTATTTTTTTTAATTCTAATGATTAACTCGTTTTTTCAAGCTGATTCACTAAAACCTGGAAATCTTTGGGGTAGGGGGCCAGAACTTTTATTTCCTTTCCATCTACACCTTGAAAACCTATCGAATAAGCATGCAATGATACGCGCTGCATGATCGGTTGCTCCTCGGTATCTTTCTTGAGATTAAAGCGGCGCTTGAGTGAAGAAAGGTATAAGGGGTTGCCACCATATAAAGTGTCTCCGCATATCGGAGACTTGAGATAGGCCAGGTGAACACGAATCTGATGCAATCGCCCTGTGATAGGCTTACATTCGACTAGTGTGTGTGCATAATAGGTCTTCAAGGTATTGAAGATCGTTTGTGCTGGCTTTCCCTCTTTACTGACTTTTGCTATCCCTTTATTGTTTGCAAGTAGGTTTCGGTTGACCAATTCATCTTTGAATTCCTTGATCCCCTCGACTACTGCATGATAGACTTTGTCTACTTTTCTGCTTTCAAACTGCATCGCCAAATGCCTGTAAGCGACTGGATTCTTAGCGATCACCAGACATCCTGAGGTTTCCTTATCCAATCTATGGCACAGTTGAGAATCGGTGGTGTGTGCCTTGGCTAAGTCCAGAATATTCTGCGCCTCATGCCTGTCGTCTAAGCTTGACAGATAGGGCGGCTTGTTGATCACCAGGTAATCCTCATTTTCAAACAGAATGAGTTTTTCAAAATCTACTTTCTTCATGGATTCTCCTGCCTCTTTTAAAGAGGGTGCAAATGTAGGGAAAAAAACTTTGGGTATTTCTTTTAGGTAATTGATTTCAATTTCTCTTCTGGAATATTTTTTTTCACCAATGGCAGTGAAAAACTAAAAATCGAACCTTTTCCCAGCGTTGAAGTGACGGAAATCTTGCTTTTATGTCCTTCCAGAATATGTTTGACGATTGCCAGTCCCAAGCCTGTGCCTCCCTTTTCCTTGGATCTACTTTTCTCCACCCGATAGAATCGCTCAAAAATCCGCTTGATATCTTCAGGAGGAATTCCTGGACCGTCGTCTTTGATATCTAACTGAATGCTGTTTTTATGGAGTTTCAAGGTTACATGAACTTCTCCTTTCTCATCGTTGTATTTGACCGCATTAACTATCAGATTTTGGCATACTCGATAGATTTTAGGGCGATCTCCTGTAGTGAGATAGTTTTTTCCTTCCTCATATTCAAAGTTGATTTTCATATCCCGCTTGGAAGCTTTGTGCTCCAATTGGTCGATTACTTCTAATAAAAGATCTTTGAGATCAAACTCGGTAAAGTTGAATTTGACCACTCCACTTTCCATTTGATTCAAAGTCAGTAGATCCTGGACCAATACATCAAGAGAGTCTAGGCTTTTTGCAGCTCTCTTCAGAAACCTCATTCGTACCGCTTTATCGTCTATTGCTCCGTCCAACAAGGTGTGAATGTAGCCCTGCGTAGCAAAAATTGGTGTCTTCAATTCATGTGAGATATCTGCGATAAATTCCCTTCGGAATTCTTCATTCTTCTGAAGTGTTTCAATTTCTTTTTGCCTGGCAATCGCGTAGGAATTGATGACTTTATTGATCTTGCGAAGTGGAGAGATCGAAGTTTTTTTTCCTTTTTCGTTTATTTCAGAGAGATCTTTTCGTTGTATTTTTTCTAGTAGGGTATAGATGTTACCGATTTCCTTAAACACTAAAAAATCAAGCGTGAATGACATCAATATGTAAGCTGACGAGAAAGAAACTCCCCATGCGACTAGGAGGATGATTAAAGTAGATTCCTCTATTAATGATAAAAAAGCCACGACCAAAGCGGAGGTGGCTAATGCTAATACGAATGAGATTCCTCTGGAACTTGAAAGCATTTTATCCTAGTTCGAATTTATATCCTACACCTTTTACAGTGGTAATATAATCATCTCCTATCTTTTCTCGAACTTTTCGAATATGTACATCTACAGTTCGGGCGAGGACAAATACATCTGCCCCCCAAATATTTTGGAGCAATTCATCTCTGCTATAGACGATGTTCGGGTTTTTTGCCAGAAAATAAAGTAGTTCAAATTCTTTCTTTGGAAGTGTGATGGTCTTTCCAGCCTGATCAACGGTGTAGCTTCCTCTATCAATGATCAAGTCTTTGATCTTGATCTGAACCTGCTCTTGTTCTTTTTTGGATTCTCTTCTGAAAAGTGCCGAGATTCTACTCATCAAAGCTCTAGGTTTGATGGGCTTGGTGATGTAGTCATCCGCTCCCACATCAAATGCTGCTACTTCTGAATATTCCTCCATCCTTGCAGTGAGGAAAATTATAAAGGTATTTTTGAGTTCTGGCATTTGACGAATCTGAAGACAAGTCTCTACACCGTCTTGATTTGGCATCATAATGTCTAATAAGATGACATCTGGCAAAAATTTAGCAGCAGTTTTTACAGCTTTAATACCATCTTCCGCAGTAGCTACTTCATAACCTTCTTTTTGAAGGTTGTATTTCAGGATTTCGACGATATCAGGCTCATCATCAACGACTAGAACCTTGATTTTTTGACTATCACTCATTCTATATTTCTTAATATTTATCTTAAAATTAGTGAATATTTAAGCATAGAAACCAAATAAAAATTTGCCTTTTAAGGAATCAATATAAAAAAATCCTGAGAATTGATTTTTATTAATGAAAAGTTAACCAGAAGTTATCTAATTGTTTCTTAATCCTTTCGCAGAAATGATGTCCAAATTCAACGAGCCTAGAAACAGATTTGCTTTGATTTTAACAGGAATTTTATTCTGATCTTTGGTTACCCACACTTTTACTGGATAGCTGCCTCTGAAAAGTTTATTCGGAGGGATTTCTGGAGAAAAAATATAGGTATCCTTCTCTCCAATATTCGTTTTGATCTGTTCAGTTCCCTCGTAGATTAATTTTATGTTATATATTTCTTTGTCGAAGAATCCACGAATCATGACTATCTCTCCTGGTTTCAGATTGGAAAGGTCTAAAGATCTTAAATAATAAAAACCGCTCACCAAATCCTGAACCTCTCCTTTGAGGTCGTATTCTCTCACTTCCTTGAGATTTCGGTTTTCTTTGTCATAGAGTTCAACACTTGCCTTTTTATTCTTTTGATCAAAATATACCAACTCATGCTTTCGGTATTTTCCTTCCTCAATGTGCCGATAGGATTGATGTGGTAGCATAGTTTGCGGGTTAAGGATGGTTCCCCAGTTATCATTTACTCTCCCGAAAATTGTTGCTGCACCTTTGGTTTTACCAAAGACGTCGATTTTGTAATGTGAAATATTGTTATGATTATGAGGTCTTCTAGAAATTTGAAGCTTTGCGTCTGCCAAATCCAACCAACCATAGGACACCTCAAAATTCAATTCTTCACCAAATGTAAAGGCAGTATTCTTGCCAGCTATTTGAGCTGATAATCGAAAGGAGAATAAAAAAGTGAAAAGAAAAAGAGTTGCGATGAATCGATGCATATAATTCTTTGACAATACCTGACGATTTTCTGTTTTATCTTGAGGTATTACGAAAAAGGGTGCTAAAAGGCAATTAAAATTACGAATTTGGTCATCCAAAACAATAGCTCTGACTTCTTTGGTTTGGAATTGTTGTTTAATTAATTTCACCTAAATATTGATTCTTTAATCGAAAACTCATGAGTAATAACGCAGAAAAATTGAAAGCGCTTCAGTTAACCATCGATAAGCTTGAAAAAACTTATGGAAAAGGAACTGTAATGAAGCTAAGCGACAATAAGGTACAAGATATCCCCGCAATTTCTACCGGTTCTTTAGGGCTGGATATTGCTTTGGGTATAGGAGGAATCCCGAGAGGTCGAGTGATTGAGATTTATGGGCCGGAATCTTCAGGTAAAACAACACTTACATTGCATTGTATTGCTGAAGCCCAGAAAGCAGGAGGAATGGCTGCATTTATTGATGCGGAACATGCTTTTGATAAAAGTTATGCTGAAAAACTTGGGATAGATACTGAAAATCTTCTCATCTCCCAGCCAGACAATGGTGAGCAGGCATTGGAAATAGCTGAGCACCTCATAAGATCTGGAGCCATAGATATTATTGTGATTGATTCCGTAGCAGCTTTGGTACCCAAAGGGGAGCTTGAAGGAGATATGGGAGATAGCAAGATGGGACTTCAGGCAAGATTGATGTCTCAGGCTCTGAGAAAACTTACGGGAGCAATCAACAAGACCGGTTGTTCATGCATTTTTATCAATCAGTTGAGGGAGAAAATCGGAGTGATGTTTGGAAACCCAGAGACAACCACCGGTGGTAACGCTTTAAAGTTCTATGCTTCTGTTCGCCTTGATATCCGAAGAATAGGCCAAATTAAGGAAAGTGCAGATAATATTCTTGGTAATCGTACTAAGGTAAAAGTTGTGAAAAACAAAGTAGCACCACCTTTCAAAGTGGTAGAATTTGATATTATCTACGGTCAGGGGATTTCTAAGGTAGGAGAAATAATTGACCTTGGAGTGGAGCTTGAAATCATTAAAAAAGCGGGCTCATGGTTCTCCTATAATGGTGAAAAACTTGGACAGGGAAGAGAGTCGGTAAAAACTCTTCTTTTGGATAATCCAGAATTGATGGAAGAGCTAGAGAAAAAGATCAAATTGGCTTCTGGACTTTCTAGCATAGGGGCAGCCAAAGTCGAAGAAGAAATCGAATAATAAATCCTATTGTAAATAAAAAAAGGGGCTTTTGCCCCTTTTTTTATGTGGTACGAATCGCCTCTACAGGATCCATCCTTGCTGCCAGCGTCGCGGGAACTATACCTGAAACAACCCCAATTATTGAAGAGACGCCTAATCCCAATAAAATATTTTTAAAAGAGAGTACTATATCCAAACTGCCTACAGGAATAAAACTCAAGAAAAACACTAAAATAATCCCTGTTGATCCTCCGATAAGACTCAGAAAAACTGCCTCAAATAGAAATTGAAAGAGGATGAAATAGTTTTTAGCGCCTAGTGACTTCTGTATACCGATGATGTTAGTCCGTTCTCTTACAGATACGAACATAATATTGGCAATTCCAAAGCCGCCTACCAAAATTGAAAATCCTCCAATCACCCAGCCTGCGATTGATATCACATCGAATATGGAGCCAATAGCATTTTGAATAAATTCAGTTTTGTTTAAGGCGAAATTATCTTCTTCAGTAGGGCGAAGTCCTCTTTTTGCACGTAAAAGACCAGTCATCTCATTTTCTAAGGCCACTAACCCGACGTCTTCTATTTGCCCTTTTACGGATATTGTAGGTTCAATTCCATTTCTTCCGGTATAGAACATTTTTGTAAAAGATCCATAAGGAATCAGACAAGCTTCATCCTTAGAAGGTAGATCGAAAAGCCCTTCTCCTTCTTCTTCAAACACTCCAATCACGATAAATTTCATTCCTTTTATCTTGACTTCTTTTCCTATTACAGTCTGATTGGGATATAAAGTATTTGCTATTTTTCTTCCGATGATCGCGAAATTCCGGGCAGCATCGATTTCAGACTGAGAGAAATACCTGCCTTCTTCAATCGCTACGTCAAACACGTCTTGATAGGAATACATTACTCCTGTCAATTGCATGCCTTCATAAGCATTGCTGCCTGCTTTAATAATAGTTCCTGCGGAGGCAGATATCGTCACAGCTTCAGCGGTTGTTAACCTCTTTTCTAAAAACTTGTACTCAGCTACTGTCCCAGGAGGTCTACGAAAATATTTCCACCAAGGGAAATTCTGTGGAGGGCCGTCGTTAGAAAAAGGAAATCGATCCACCCTCATTACGTTTGTCCCCAAGAAAGAAAATGACGAACGAATGTTGTTTTCCAGTGAATCTACAAGAGTAAATACTGCAATAATTGCGAAAATACCCACTGTAACCCCTAATAAGGACAGTATTGTACGTGTCAAATTGGATTTCAGGGCAGAAAGTGCAAACCTGAAACTTTCCCAAGTAAGTTGGAAAAAGAGCATGCCTAGAATAGTTGGTTAAAACAATTTGTTAAGATAGCTGATTTTGGACGTTATTGTTATTATCTTTGCATTTTTTAGAGTAATTCTAACATCACTCAGAAATTTAAAACATCTCTATGAAATTATCGGATTTCAAATTTGAAGTACCAAAGAAATTAATAGCCCTTCACCCTTCTCCAAATCGTGATGAATCTCGATTAATGGTTGTTCATCGGAAAACAGGTCTAATCGAGCATCGCGTATTTAAAGACATCACAGAATATTTCGGTGATGGAGATGTGTTTGTTACCAATGACACGCGTGTATTTCCTGCTAGGTTGTACGGCAACAAGGAGAAAACGGGAGCAGAAATTGAAGTTTTTCTATTAAGAGAACTCAATCCTGAATTGAAACTTTGGGACGTATTGGTAGATCCAGCCCGGAAAATCAGAGTCGGAAACAAACTTTATTTTGGAGATTCTGATCTTGTTGCTGAAGTGATCGATAATACTACTTCAAGAGGTAGAACAATCAGATTCCTTTTTGATGGGACAGACGAAGAGTTTCATAAAACTATTGATACGCTTGGAGAGACTCCAATCTTGAAGGAGTTCATCGAACGAAAAGTAGAAGCAGAAGATAGGGAGCGCTATCAGACTGTATTTGCTAAGAATGTTGGAGCTGTCGCAGCACCTACTGCTGGTCTTCACTTTACGCCGCATTTGTTAAAGCGGTTGGAACTTAAAGGAGTTGAGGTAGCACCTATTACACTTCATGTGGGATTGGGAACATTCCGTCAAGTAGATGTAGAAGATTTGACAAAGCATAAAATGGATTCAGAGAATTATTTTATTCCTGATACTACTGTCGAATTGGTGAACAAAGCTCTGGATGAGAAAAAAAGGGTTGTGTCAGTGGGAACAACATCTCTTAAAACGATTGAATCTTCTGTAACTGCAAACGGTAGATTAAAAGCTAGCAGTGGATGGACAGATAAATTCATAATCCCTCCTTACGATTTTAAAATTGCTAATGCTTTGATTACTAATTTTCACTTACCTGAGTCAACTCTTTTGATGACTACAGCGGCGTTTGGTGGATATGACTTAATAATGAAGGCCTACAAAGAAGCTATTAAAGAGAAGTACCGCTTCTTCTCCTACGGAGATGCGATGCTCATCCTCTAATATTGAAAGCTCCA
This sequence comes from Algoriphagus sp., assembly GCF_029254265.1. GTDB lineage: Bacteria > Bacteroidota > Bacteroidia > Cytophagales > Cyclobacteriaceae > Algoriphagus. The sequence goes on from NZ_JAQWXX010000124.1 coordinate 18,614, forward strand.
AACTTTGGAGCTTTTTTTATTTTAAATAGCTCGCTATTTTTCCAATCGAATTGATAATTGATAGATATGAATAAGGCTGCAATATTGGTCGCTGGAGGCAAGGGTACTCGGATGGGTGGGACCATCGCAAAGCAGTACTTGCCAGTTGGAGGGAGACCTATTTTGATGCGAACTTTGGACGTCTTTTATAATGAGGATTCCACTATTGATTTGATTTTGGTTCTACCTGAACCAGATTTTGCTTTATGGGCGGACTTATGCTTAGCCTATGATTTTGATATTCCCCATCGGATGGTAGCTGGTGGCAATTCCAGGTTTCAATCGGTGCGAAATGGTTTGCTAAATCTGAAATCTGATACAGTCTTGGTTGCTATTCATGATGGAGTTCGACCTTTTGTCAGCCCATCCGTCATTCGAAAGAGCTATGAAGAGGCTGCAATAAGTGGAAGTGCAATAGCTGTTGTTCCACTTAAAGATTCGATACGAAAGCTGACTGATGAAGGCAAATCTTTTTTTCAGGAGCGCCAATATTTCAGATTGGTGCAGACTCCTCAGACTTTTCAAGTAGAAAAAATAAAAAAAGCATTTGAAGTCGCTGAACTTCAGCAATTCACTGATGATGCCACTGTCTATGAGCACCAAGGCTGGCAAGTGAGTTTGATTTCTGGAAACCCTGAAAACATCAAAATCACTTCCCCTGAAGACATGGATTACGCAGAGTTTTTAGCATCCAGAGCTTAGTCGGTGAATTTTCCCGTTACATTTTCACCGACTTTTTCGTCACTTTCACCGACTATTTGAGAAGACTTGCCTATTGTAGATTCCTCTAAATTGGTGGCTGAGCTACATTTGACCATCAACTTAATAAAACACTCATGGCAAAGTATAGCAGATCAAAAAATGACAGCGGAATTATTTTCGGCTTTATTATTCTCGCAATAGGCGTTCTATTGCTCCTTAGAAAGTTGGGCTTTTTCTTTCCGGATTGGCTCCTGTCCTGGCCGATGGTTTTAATAGCTATTGGCGCATTCACCCTTATCAAGCATGAATTCAAAAGCTTTTTTGGAGGCATCATGCTGGCACTAGGTGTTTATTTCTTATTTGAGCGAGAATTTGATTTCGATTTTGGAATACAGATTTACCTCTTCCCTATTATCCTGATCGTTTTAGGACTATATCTGATTACCCAAAAAAACCGAGAAAACAAGGTGCTGGATGATATACAGAAACAGATGCGATCCGGCATCAAATCTGAAAGCAACTCCTTTTCTGATCAACCTGCTTCAGAGCCCACCGGATCGTCCTATTCTCAAACAGAAAAGTCAACTTCAAATTTTGGAACATCAGGATCTACTTTTTCTGATCGCCTGAATATTGATGCGGTATTTAGCGGAGTGAATAAGCGCGTTATGTCGAAGAATTTCAGTGGTGGAAAATTGACTGCTGCTTTTGGAGGAGTGGATTTAGATCTGACCCAAGCAGATTTTAGCGGAATGGCTACTTTGCAGGTAGATGTCATCTTTGGTGGAATGAAATTAATTGTTCCTCCGCATTGGGACGTGAGAGTGGAAGTCAGCAATATTGCCGCAGGGGTAGAGGACAAGCGCCTTTCTAGAATTACAGAGGTAGATCCAGAGAAGGTGCTATTAATTAAAGGAACAGTCTTCTTTGGAGGTTTGGAAATCAAATCTTATTAACGAGATTCCAATCTCTAAACTGACCAACCTTGTTTGCAAGAGCTTTTTCAAATCCTTCCAAAGCAAAATGGATTATCCAAGGGGCCGGATTCCTCTGGTTCCTTGGGTCTTTTCTATTGCTTAGCTTTTATGGAATAGAATATTCAATTGCTATTGCTGATTCCTTGATTTTCTCTTTGTGGTTTTTAGGTGGGGTGTTTGTTTTAGATCGGATTTTTAGTTTTTACATTCCAAAGGGAGAGAATAATTGGCTACTGTTGATCCTTCCGATCGCATTGAGTTTCATTGCTGTTTTTATTCATAAATATGCACTATCCTGGGTATTTGAAGAGGATTTGGATTATCAGGATTTTCTAAACGATCATTTTTACTTACGCTGGATTATTTTAGCTATGGCGGAAATTTTCGTGTCTTTAATTGCAATTGTTATTTCAAAACTGGAGCAACAGGAAGAAGTGCAGCATAGGGAAGTGATGATGAATGAGCTTTCCAAAGAGGCCGAACTGACCGAACTCAGACAGCAACTTCAGCCTCATTTTTTGTTCAATAGTCTTAATTCGATCAATGCACTAGTCATCTCTCAGCCTCAAAAAGCACGTGAGATGGTACTTCAGCTATCGGAATTCTTAAGGGGAACCATTCGCAAGGACTCTGCCAAGTGGGTTACCTTAGAAGAGGAGTTGAGTTATTTGTATTTATACCTTGATATAGAAAAGGTCCGATTTGGACATCGCTTAGAAGTGGATTTTTCACTGTCTGACGAAGCAAAAAGTTTGAAATTGCCTCAGTTATTGATTCAGCCATTATTAGAAAATGCCATAAAATATGGCCTTTACGGGGTTACTGAGGAGGTCTTGATTCAGTTTTCAGCGAAGAAGAAGCAGAATTACCTACATATCTCTATCTCCAATCCTTTTGATCCTGAAGCATCAGCTCCGAAAGGAACTGGATTTGGAGTTTCATCAATCGAGCGCCGTTTATTTTTACTTTTTGGAAGAAAAGACTTACTTGAAACTAGCCAACAGAATTCCACCTTTACTGTAAATTTGAAAATCCCACAGCGAAATGATCAAAACCTTAATCATTGACGATGAGCCACTCGCGGCAAGTTTGGTTGAAGAATATTTGTCGGAATTCAGCCAGTTTCAGATTGTAGAGGTCTGTCAGGACGGGTTTAAGGGCTTAAAGGCTATTCAACAGCATCAGCCGGATTTAATTTTTCTGGATGTTCAAATGCCGAAAATTACAGGATTTGAAATGTTGGAGCTATTGGATGAACCGCCTGCAGTAATTTTCACTACAGCGTTTGATGAATATGCAGTAAAGGCATTTGACTCCATGGCAATAGATTATTTGCTCAAGCCGTTTTCAAAAGTTCGTTTTGCTCAAGCGATTCAAAAATTTTTAATTCATTTTCAATCCAATGAAGTGTCGACTCAAAAAGAAGGGGTGAATAATCTGGCAGAAAAAAGTGACCGATTGGTTGTGCGGGTAAAAAATGAAATTAAGATTATTCCAACCCACCAAGTGCTATATTTTGAGGCAGAGGACGATTACATTTCCATCCATACCGCAACGGGGAAATACCTTAAAAAAATGACTATGAAGTCTTTGGAAGAGGCCTTGGATCCTTTGAAATTCACTAGGGTACACCGATCATTTATGCTCAATCTCAATGAAATATCGAAAATAGAGCCCTACGAGCGAGATACTTATTTGGTGAAACTACGAACTGGAGCACAAGTACCGGTGAGCAAGACAGGGTACTCACGATTGAGACAAGTACTTGGACTTTAAAACAAAAAAGCCCCGTTGACCGAGGCTTTCAATTAATATTCGTCTTCGTTGAAGAAGAAATCATCTTTGGTAGGATAATCCGGCCAAATCTCTTCGATGGTCTCATAAGGTTCACCATCATCTTCTAGTTCCTGGAGGTTTTCTACCACTTCCATAGGTGCGCCTGATCGGATCGCATAATCGCATAATTCATCCTTAGTGGCTGGCCAAGGTGCATCTTCTAGGTAAGAAGCTAATTCGAGTGTCCAATACATATGTTACAGATTTAAAGAGTTCTTGCTGTTAAAGGGTGCAAAAATATCTTTTTTTTTAAATATCTCTTCCTATACTCCTTAATTAAAAGAAAGTTGCTTCAAAATATAATTTTTTACATCTACTTTTCGCTTCACGCTAAAAAGTTTTTTCTTCATCATAATGTCGAAATCAGCTGATTGAACGCGGAAATTATCCGAATTCTCCTGTGCCGCCTCCAATTCTGTCTGATCTCTGCGAAGGAGATCTTTTACCAAAGCAATTTTGATTTGAGTCTGTTCTTCTAGAGGTTTTTGGTCCCAATCCTCATATTTTCCATGAACCAGCTTTTCCAAAAATGCTTTTTCGAATACAATATCTGAGAAAAACTGGAAAGATCGAACAATCAAATTCGCCTCTTTAGGTTTGCGTTGGGGGAGCTTCCGCCATTCTTCCTGTATTGCCTTGGCCCGACCGATCAATTCATAAGAAGTTGGCTTTCCTGCTAATTGCTTGATCTCTTCAGTCAAGGTTTCCACTATCCGCATCAATTCCCTCGGATGCATGGTTGGGCCAGGATTCAAAGTTCTTTTGTATTTAGAGAAAATCCGGTTGTTCAATTTGGAAAATTCATCCCAAAGTGGTTGCCTTCTTTCAGCAGGCACTTTTCCGGATTCTTTCCATTGTTTTTGGATCTTTTTGGAAATATCAAAAGCCATTTTTACATCTGGGAGATCATGCGCTTCTCGGGCCTGCGCTACTAGCGATTCATAGACTTTGATGTTTTCATCCGCCTGTAAAGCTAATCCCTCGAAGAAATGTCTTCTGTTTTCGAAGAAGTGCTGAACGATCGATTCAAACCTATTTTCGATTTCTTCCTGCAATTCTTTTTCCACCGGACCGGTTTTGATCCAGCGCAATTTCAAGTCTTTGAATGCTTCTGTAGTCTCTTTCCAATCTGTATCGTCTTTTAAAGCTTCAGCTTCAAGTATTAAAGCTTCTTTAATCTCTAGGTTTTTGGAGCGATTGGCTTGGATGATTTCATTCAAAGCCGATTCTTGGTCGTTAAGTACTTCGATTAATGGGACAAAATCTCCCAAAGCATCAGCCTGCATCAAAGAATCTCTCAAGTGAATCAACTTCATCAGAAATGATCCCTTGTTTTCGTTTTCTTGTATATCGGATTTTAATTTTTCAACCTTCTCTTTGAGTTGGTCAAACCGAGCCTCAAAGTATTTTAGTGTGGAGGCCTCATCTTCTTTTACTTCTCCTATCTGCCGATCCGCCTGCCCTAAAAAACCCTTTAAAAAAACTTTCTTCTCTTTGATATATCCATAAGGATGGTCCATTTCGCTACAATTGGGTTTAGGTGGTCGTTTTCAACTTTTCGCAAATTAATTAATTCAAAAGCACTTATCCTAAGAAAGGGGTTTTTTTGCCATCTTTGATACTTAGTGACATTTATAAAGTAAAAATCAACTTATGAGTTCAGAAAAAATCATCTTTTCGATGGCTGGCGTTTCCAAAGTCTATCCGCCACAGAAAAAAGTCTTAAAAAATATCTACCTGTCATTTTTTTACGGAGCCAAAATTGGTGTCTTAGGTCTTAACGGTTCCGGTAAATCCTCACTGTTGAAGATCATCGCGGGGATTGACAAAGAGTATCAAGGCGAAGTGGTCTGGTCTCCAGGTTATACCGTTGGGATGTTGGAGCAAGAGCCCAAGCTCGATCCCAGTAAAACAGTCAAAGAAGTCGTCGAAGAAGCGGTACACGAGACGGTGGCTTTGCTGAAGGAATTTGAAGAAATTAACGAAAAATTCATGGATCCTGCCTTGATGGAAGATCCGGACGCGATGGACAAGTTGATCACCCGCCAAGGAGAGGTACAGGAGAAGCTTGACGCGGCTAATGCATGGGAACTTGATGTCATGCTTGATAAAGCAATGGATGCGCTTAGACTGCCGCCTAGTGACGCCAACGTGGCCAACCTTTCTGGTGGTGAAAAGCGAAGAGTGGCTCTTTGTCGTTTGCTTTTACAGGAGCCAGATGTTTTGTTACTCGATGAACCTACCAACCACCTCGATGCCGAGTCGGTGCATTGGCTAGAGCAGCATTTGCAGAATTATAAGGGAACTGTTATTGCTGTGACTCACGATAGATACTTCCTCGATAATGTCGCTGGATGGATTTTGGAACTCGATCGTGGCGAAGGGATTCCTTGGAAAGGAAATTATTCCTCTTGGCTGGACCAAAAGCAAAACCGATTAAAAGAGGAAGAGAAAACGGAATCCAAGCGTCAGAAAACTTTGGAGCGAGAGCTTGAGTGGATTCGAATGTCCCCAAAAGCAAGACAGGCTAAAGGAAAAGCCCGTCTGAGTGCATACGATAAACTTGTCGGAGAAGAGGCGAAAGAAAAAGAATCAAAACTGGAATTATTTATTCCACCGGGACCAAGATTAGGTGCCAAAGTGATTGAGGTAAACGGAGTTTCTAAGGCATACGGAGATAAGTTGCTTTTTGAAAATCTAAGCTTTGCCCTTCCTCAAGGTGGAATTGTCGGAATTATCGGTCCAAATGGTGCGGGTAAATCCACGCTCTTCAAATTGATCACCGGACAGGAAAAACCGGATTCCGGTAATTTTGAGGTGGGAGAGACCGTGCAGCTTTCCTATGTGGATCAGGAACATGATTCCTTGGATCCGAATAAATCGGTTTACCAGATTATTTCCGATGGAAATGAATTGATGAAGTTGGGGAACAAGGAAATCAACTCAAGAGCATATGTATCTAAGTTTAATTTTGGAGGATCAGATCAGGAGAAGAAAGTAGGCGTACTATCAGGTGGAGAGCGTAACCGGGTTCACTTGGCGATGATGCTGAAAGAAGGTGGCAACTTGCTGCTTCTCGATGAGCCTACCAACGACTTGGACGTCAATACGCTGAGAGCCTTGGAAGAAGCGCTAGAGAACTTCGGTGGTTGTGCTGTAGTAATTTCCCACGACAGGTGGTTCCTGGATCGTATCTGTACGCATATTCTGGCTTTCGAAGGCGATTCTCAAGTTGTTTGGTTTGAAGGTAACTTCTCCGACTACGAGGAAAGCAAAAAGAAGCGCTTGGGCGATGTGACTCCTAGACGAATTCGATATAAGAACTTAAAGTAAGTTAGAAAGTCAGAAGGCTAAAATCAAAAGTTTGAAATGTAATTCGTCCTGGCGAACGAAGTGAATCAACCTTTATGCAGTGTAATATACCTTCGGGGTCTTTAGGACTCCGAAGGTTTTTTATTGCCTATTATATTTAAGTTTCCTTTAGTTTGATTTATGATAAATATTTTTTAGTTTGGTCTCCGTATGAAAAAAGTAACCATCGTTTTTTTAAGTATCAGCATTGCTTTGGTGCTGTTCGGCACTATAGAATTCTTAAGGTCGGAAAGCAGTTTAAAGTCATATTTGTTATTGCTGCTTACTGCAGGACTATTGTCTTCAAGTCAACTTATTTCTTACTACGAGCATCTGAAAAGCAAAAAAGAAAGGAACCAATGAGTAAACGTAGGTTTTATTTTCATTTGGTTATAATTCTTGCAGCACTGGTAATTGGAGCCCTTTCTTTCTGGCACACCGGATTTTGGATGGAAGGGAAAAATAAGATCCCAAATTTCACACTGATCGCCATGGTCTTATTGGTCATTTCCCAAATTGCAGGGATTAAGGCTTATCAAAGTCAGCGAAAGAATGATGAAAATCGTAGCTAATCAAACTATAGGCTTATGCAGATTCTAATTGCTTTTCTAAGCTTGGCTTGCCTAGCTTTTTTCCAAAAGGCCGAACGGGACCCTCGATTAGTTGGGAAATGGAGCATGCTTTATTCGAAAGATGGAAATGGTGAAATCGTCAAAGATGAGTTTTATGGAAAAGGCTATGTGGAGACTTACACCAAGGACGGGAAGCTAATTTTAGATCCCCAGTTTTTAAGAGATGACCTCAAACGAAATGGAATCTCCGAACCTTTAGATTATTCTTTGATTCCAACATTCTCTTGGAAAACGTGGAATAACGAAACAATAGAAATCATTACCAGCGAAGGAAGCCGGCAAAACCGATATGGATTTTCTGGGGATACCCTGATCTTTGGCTATTCGAATGGAACTACGAGATACCTTTTGAAAAGAAAATGAATTGGTTAGAGCGGCTTTACGATTTGCCATTTGGTCTGATTTGGATCATCCTTCTGGTTCAATTTTTCGATCTATTTCCTGTTCCATCTTGGCTATTGGGCATAGCTATCATTTGGGGATTGATTGCATTTCTATATCGAGGACTCAAAGCACGAAAGAAGAAAGTTTAACCCGTTATGTATTTTTGGGTTTAGGTATAAATGATAAAAATTGCCGGAAACCTGGACTCTACTCCGATCAGCTATGAAGTACTTCAAACAAGATAGTATTGCCAAAATTCTCTTATTTAGCCTTTTGGCTTTTGCTATGGGCTGTAAGGAGTTTATCGATGATAGTTTCGATACCTTCACTGGTGTTATCGTAGATGAAGAAGGCCAGCCAATTCCCGGGCTGGAGCTGATTTTCACTCAGGATTTCAATTTTTCTGATTTTCAAAATCCCAAGTCAAACTCCTCTATTTATACCGAGCTGACCAATGATTTGGGAGAATTCAGATTCGTAGCACCTTCACGACAGCTGGATAATTTTTATTATTTGGAGATTCAGTCTCCCTACTTGCTTGAGATTGATTTCTTTGGAGAGCCTCAAATACAAAATTATCTTTTAATAAATTCGTCAGAGAAGGATGAAAATGGCGTAGTGGCTTTGGGGTTTTTAAAAGCAATTAAGCCATGAGGCCCCCGTATTTGTGGTTTGTATTTTTGTTCTGTGGAATCATTCAATCCACTTTTGCTCAGGATCAAATCGCTGTAAAAGAGAAAAAAAGTGAAGGCTTTAAAGTTGAGCCAAGCTTGGAGTTTGTGTATCGGGATTTTCAAAACCAAACGTTTCTAGGGGATGTCTATCAAATGGACCTTGGATATCGACTTAAACTGAATTTTCGCTATAGCAACTATCCCGGAATAGGAATTTATGTCGGGGGCCAAGGTGCCAATGTGAAAGAAAATCGCTTTTTAGCTGGCTTTTTTAAGGAGGCAAGATTTAGAGATCATGGAATTTTGATCTACCACAAATTCCCTGTCGGAAAAAAAATTGCCATCATGCCTGATTTTGGAGTAGGTTGGATGCAGGTCATTCATGGTAACAATCCTTCCAAATATGTTTTAAACTATAATTCTTATTCAGGCGGATTGGGCTTTACCTACAAGGTTTTTGGAGGCGAACCAGGTCTCATTGAAGGCCATTTGATTTTGAGGGCTGGTTACGGAGGATTGAGAGGAAAAGATATTATCATCAATCCTTCAGACAGATCCTATGTCCGCGAGTCTTCAGAACTTTCAGGTAGTGTTGGATTTCAGATTACACTGCATTGAACCTTATTCACTATTCCAGATTTTCCAGCCCTTGGTGATGTGTAATCTCGAAGCTAGACCCGAAGATTTGAAATCTTCGGAGTGTGAAATATCAAAAGCTATTTGGATTTAAAATCCCATGATATGGGTTCAGGATTCCATCCGAAATGGCTATTGGGGTCAGAACAGTTTGAGGGATTCTACCTCCTCTTCAGCTTCAACACCGTAATCTCAGGCCAAATACCTACCCGGCCTGGAAAAGCCAGAACTCCAAATCCACGATTTACATGCAAGTAGCGGCCTAGTTCTTCATACATACCAGCCCATTTAGGGTAGCGGAGGGAAGCAGGACTCCATTTGATAAAGCCAGGGATTTCAATACCAAACTGCATTCCGTGGGTGTGGCCACTAAGTGTAAGGTGGATAAATTGAGCGAAATTTTTCACTTCTTCATCAAAGTGGGAAGGATCGTGGCTCATCAGAATTTTAAAGCTTTTTGCATCCAGATTTGCTGCGGCTTTGGGCAAGTCGCCATGTTGCGCAAATCCTTTTCCCCAATTCTCCACCCCGATCAGGTCTATGCTTGCTCCGGCTTTCGTGATTTTAACGTTTTCATTGCGTAAGAGCTTGAAACCTAATTCTTCCTGAATTTCGTACAGCCGCTGCATATTTGCTTCTTTAGCATCCTTACTCGGCCAAGACATATAATCCCCATAGTCATGATTACCCAAAATGGAGTATTTGCCCATAGGAGCTTGCAGCTTTTTGAATGTATCTATCCAAGGCTCCATTTCTTTTGAATGGTTATTGACCAAATCGCCTGTGAACAAGATGATATCTGATTCTTGCTTATTGATCAGATCAACCCCGTATTCCAACTTCTTTTTATTGTCAAAACTCCCAGAATGGATGTCTGAAATCTGCGTGATGGTAAAGCCGTCAAACTCCTCTGGTAGGTCATCAAACTCCAGCGTATGATTGACTACACGGTAGCGGTATTTGCCTACTAATACTCCGTGAAGAATTCCCAAAAAAGGAACAGCCGATAGCAGTAATGCAGCTTGGCTCACAAATTTTCTACGATCGGGCAGAAAATCTCCATTAGAGTTTCCGGTAGCGGATTGATATGTTCCTGTTAAGAAGCGTATGATGTCCTCCCCAAACATGAAGCTAAGGATGATCAACTTTGGAATCAAGGATAGCACCAGTAAGGAGATAAGCCTTCCTAAGTTTAGGTTATTATTGCTACTTCGGTCGAAGTTTAGAAAACCGTAAGCGATAAAAAGGTATACGAAGATAGAGAAGATCCAAAATCCAATCTTAATCCAGGCTTGGCTAGGAAATAGCGTTCTAAAAGCTTGATAGGAATACCAGTCGATAAAGAAGGCAAATAATAAGAAGATAAGAATGCGAATAAGGATTGGGATCACTATATCAAGAAGTTTTTTAAACGAGGAAATTCAAGGACAGATTCTTTGAATTAATAATAACCAAGATTAACCATCTACGTCGAAAAACAAATTAATGATTGTAATTATATCAAAAAATTTACCTCAGAATAAGGGGTAATTCATTCATGGAAAGTTGCGGATTTATACCTTTTTTTTGAATAATTTCCTCATTTACCAATTGAAGTAATTTTTATTCCCCTTTTTCGTTTCTTTGTTCAGATTTATTTTGCCATCAAGCCTATTTACCGATGAGACAATTACTTTTGCGCCCTGGAGCCGAAGAATTAACCTATGAAATCCGAGGAATCGTAAAAAAAGCCCGCCAAGTGGAAGCTTTAGGCTATGAGATGACTTGGGAAAATATAGGGGATCCTATTCAGAAGAGTAATCATGTCCCGGATTGGATGAAGGAGATCATTGCTGAATTACTGAAGCAGGATAAAACCTATGGCTATGCGGATTCCAAAGGCGTGCTTGAAACGCGGAAGTTTCTAGCTGAATTAACCAACAAAGGTGGAGGAGCTCAGATCACTGCAGAGGATATTCTTTTCTTCAATGGATTAGGGGATGCGATCGCCAAACTCTACCAATTTCTAATTCCAACAGCTCGAATCATCGGTCCATCGCCAGCTTATTCCACCCATAGTTCTGCGGAAGCTGCTCATGCCAATACTGCTCCAATTACGTATAAACTCGATCCCGACAACCAGTGGCTTCCAGATATGGAGGACTTGTACCTGAAAGTCAAATACAATCCAGCCATCGTCGGCATCCTGATCATCAATCCTGATAATCCCACCGGAATGGTTTATCCTCGCGAAGTGCTCGAGGGATTCGTGAAGATTGCGGAGGAGTTCAATTTGCTATTGATCGCAGACGAGATCTATCAAAATATCACCTACAATGGGATTACCGCAGTTGGATTATCTGAGGTGATTGGAAATCGTCCTGCTATTTCTCTAAAAGGGATTTCCAAAGAATTCCCCTGGCCGGGAGCACGATGCGGTTGGATGGAATTTTATAATCGTGAAGTTTCGACAGAATTTTCCAAACTCTGCCAAACCTTGGAAAATGCCAAGATGATCGAGGTTTGCTCGACGATTTTGCCTCAGTTGGCGATTCCAAGAATCATGAGTCATCCGGAATATCGGTCCTATCGAACTCATGCAAATGCCCAAATCGGCAAGCGCAGTGAATGGATGGCGGAAATTTTGGGTGATATTCCTGGAATTAAATTCAATCCCACCCAAGGGGCTTTTTACAATACCATTGTCTTTGACGAGTCCTTACTTCGTCCAAATCAAAAATTGCCAATTACAGACTCAAAACTTCAAGCCTTACTAGATACTTGGCTGACTGATGATACCATGCCATTAGACAAGCGATTTGTCTATTATTTACTGGCATCTGAGCGAATCTGTGTGGTGCCGATCTCTTCCTTTTGTTCGGATTTGAGAGGGTTTCGAGTGACACTCTTGGAGGAAAATGAGGCAGTGTTTAAGGATACCTTTAGAAGACTGGGGAAGGCTATTGAGGAGTATTTGAAATCGTAAAATAAATCAGAAGTCTCAAGTGAGAAATCTAAAAAGTTGAAATCTGCTTCTAACGATTTGGTTGTGAGTGAAGACACTCACAAGGGCGAGAAATCATGAAAATCAGATGGCAGTGAACAGGACTCAGTTCGCATAAACTGACAACTGCCCTTTGCCGGCTGGTTACTACTTACTGTTAACTGACTACTGCTTACTGCCAACTGCTTACTGCCGACTGTAACGCTGTCTACTGATTATCGTGCGCTCGCGTCTTAATCTTTGCATCACGCTCCAGTTTTTCTTCCTCGATAACTCCATCGATTAGCTTCGAAAGATCTGGCTGGCCGGCATTGATCCAAGCAGTGTACCAGAAATCGGAAATCATCTTGATCGAGCGTTTCATTTGTCGCTGAACTTGCCCATTGAGCGCAAGCGCATAGGCTTCGGTGAATTCCCGTGAATACACCCTAACCGTCAATCCATTTCGCTCTTCATAACTGTATTTCTGATCCTCGGGAAATGCTAAAGTTAGTTCCCGCTCTATTCGGAGCACAGAATCTACTTGACTGTGCGCATTTGCTACTGCATCCCAAATAGCTTGTTGCGGTCGTTCTACATATTCGGCTTTACCAACCCAAAGCGGATAATCCACAGCTTGAAGCTCTGGAATGCGACTTTCCCAAAAGCCATGAATTCCATTTTGACCAGTCTGTTGCCCATTATAATTTTTAGTGGTGTGAAGTGGTACATTCAGATCCCCGAGGTAATGTCCTAAATCTGCTGATAGCCTTAGGATTGCAGCTTTGTTTTTGCTTTCAAAAGCTTTTGTCAAGCTGACAAAAGTCAAATAGGCCGACCAGGGACCGATTCCATTTTGCCGAAGGGAGTCCTCAGAAAATTTTTCAATAGCGTCACTCCAATAAATAGGCAAAATCTGAAGCGCACTGTCCCCATAATGATCCAGATCGATGTAATGTTTTTCCGCTTCCCCTTCCACGGCATATCTTCGGCGATCTGGGTTTACCGCTTTTTCGGTAAGAAATTGAATTTCTGACTTATACAGACCGATAAGTTCTGGAGGAAGAGAAAAAACTGCCATTCGATTGATCAGCGAATGGGCATAAAAACCCCAGGGTGAAATTGGTTCTGAAATAAAAAAGAAAGGAATTAACCAAGAGATAAAAGTTGCCATGAATAAAATTAAGCAAAATCTTTGCATGATAAGCGATAGATTTTCAGCTATATTTGTGCCTTTAAGACCGGAATTGAAGAATATTGTAATTCAAAAAAAGAAGGCTTTGAAAGGAATGTTTTCATTTCCTTTGGCAGAATTAAATAATTACAATAACTTTGCACTCCGATTCGGAATAGGGGAACGTAACGAAATTTATTTAATATCAGGATATGGCAAATCACAAATCAGCTCTAAAGAGAATTCGTGCAAACGAGGCGAAGCGTTTGAGAAACAGATATCAGGCTAAGACCACAAGGACTTTCATTAAAAGATTGAAGGCAACTACTGACAAAGTAGAAGCTTCTGACCTTTACAAGAAGGTATCTTCTATGTTGGACAAATTGGCTAAGAAGAATGTGATTCACAAGAACAACGCAAGCAACAAGAAATCAAGATTGGCCAAGTTCGTAGCCGCGCTAGGTTAATTTCTAAAATTAATTCTCTAAAACCCTGCCTGTCAGGGTTTTTTTATACCCAATTGTTTGTAGCTTTAGTTAAACTTTTTAATAGCTACGATGAATACATTTACCTCCATAAAAATTTCAGAACTTGCAGAAGAGGATAGACCTCGGGAAAAACTGCTTCTCAAAGGAAAAACTGCTCTCTCAGATGCCGAGTTAATCGCCATTTTGATCGGTTCAGGTACTCCGTCTATGAGTGCAGTAGATCTTTCTAGGCACATTTTGTCTTCTGTAAATCATAATTTGGCAGACTTAGCCAGGATGTCCATTCAGGATTTAAAAAAATTCAAAGGCATAGGAGAGGCCAAAGCAATAGCAATAGTGGCCGCACTGGAACTTGGAAGAAGACGAAAAGATGCTGAGCCTAAGGTGAAACCCAAAATAACCTGCTCGAGAGATATCTATGAATTGATGAAACCGGAATTATTTGACGAGCAAGTTGAATTTTTTTACCTGATCCTACTTTCAAGATCTAATCAAGTGATGAAAAAGCATTTGATTTCCCAAGGAGGAACTGCAGGCACGGTGGTCGATACGAAAGTGGTTTTTAAGATTGCATTGGAGCATTTAGCGCAGTCAATAATTCTAGTTCATAATCATCCAAGCGGTAATCTTCGGCCATCTGAGCAAGACAAGCGATTGACAGAGCGAATGGTTAAAATCGGTCGGGAATTGGATTTACCTGTCCTCGATCATGTGATTTATACAGATGATGGCTATTTTAGCTTCGCCGATGAAGGCATCCTTTAAATTATGAAAAAGAATACGCTGATACTCCTTGTGGTTTCCATAGTGATTGCTGTGGCAGTTTTTTACACGCTTACCGCTACAGAAAGTCCAGAGGATTACATCGAAAAGATTGAGGCAGAGCGGGAACGACAGTTTAAATTCATCCGATTCAATATCGAGTCTCCGTTAACTGAGACCCAAAAGCGGGAATTCAAAGCCTTAAGTTTTTATCCAATCGATCCCACTTACCGAGTAAAGGCAAGAATGATCCCGGTTGAAAATAAAAAAGTCCGGGAAGTGCCTCTTACGGACGGCTCGCGGGAAAAATACATCGAACATAGCTATGCGGAGTTTGAGCTGGGTGGGAATGTCAACCGCTTGCTTTTGCTCCAATCTTTGGACGAAGCCGATAAGCGAAATTTCTTTTTGGCTTTTGCAGATCAAACCAGTGCAGGTGAAACCTACGGAGGAGGAAGGTATATCAATGCCCGTCAAGACGGGAAAAACAGTATTACAATCGATTTCAACTTGGCTTACAACCCTTACTGTGCCTATAATCCTGAATATGCCTGCCCACTTCCTCCGAAGGAAAATCTACTTCCCATACCGATCCTAGCAGGGGAGAAAAATTACGAGAAATAGCCTTTCTGACTAAGCCAATTCTCTTAAATTTGTAAACTGATCAAAAAAGGGTTTTCGGACCCTTTTTATTTATCTATGGTTGAATCGAAAGATTCCTGGACCTCACTCACATATGAAATCGAGCATGACTAAAAAGTCACACACTGGGATGATTATAAGCCTTGCGAGATTCCATGTGGCCAAATAGAAAAATTATAAACACATGAAAATATCAATCAATCGATTAAAAAAATACATTGCTATAACCGAAAGCCCGGAAGAAATTGCTGCGTTGCTGACGCAATCCGGATTGGAAGTGGAAGGGATCGATGCCTTTGAATCTATCAAAGGAGGCTTGGATGGTATTGTCATTGGTGAGGTTTTGACCTGCGAAAAGCACCCTGATGCGGACAAGTTGAGTTTGACTACCGTGGATATTGGGCAGGCTGAGCCTTCCCAGATCGTCTGCGGTGCACCAAATGTTGCTAAAGGCCAAAAAGTTCTGGTTGCTACGATAGGTGCAACGCTTTATCCTACAGAAGGCGATTCCTTTCAAATCAAAAAAGCTAAAATCAGAGGACAGGCTTCCGAAGGAATGATCTGCGCAGAAGATGAATTGGGCTTAGGAAAAAGTCACGCGGGAATAATGGTCTTGGACACCGATTTGCCAAATGGAACACCAGCGTCCAGGCTGATTGAAGTAGACCAAGATCATATTTTGGAAATCGGATTGACTCCCAATCGAGCGGATGCTGCCTCACACTTGGGCGTGGCTCGGGATCTTAAAGCACTTTTGAAAAAGGAGCTTTGTCTCGACTCCGTCGCTGACTTGAAAATCGAGGCAAATGGTCCTAAAATCAGTGTTGAAGTAGAAAATTCTATTGACTGCCCTCGCTATGCTGGAGTAGTTTTGTCAGATATAAAAGTTGGCCCATCTCCGCAATGGCTTCAAAATTTCTTAAAATCATTAGATCTTGAGCCGATCAACAATGTGGTGGATATTACCAATTTTATCCTTCATGACCTTGGACAGCCACTTCATGCGTTTGATGCAGATCGTATTTCAGAAGGTAAAATCATAGTAGGTAAAAGCCCAAAGGGATCGGTTTTCAAAACTTTGGATGAAAAAGAGCGAAAGCTTACAGGTGATGAATTGATGATCAAGGATCCGACAGGAGGACTTTGTATCGCGGGTGTTTTTGGAGGAGTAGATTCTGGCGTATCTGACCAGACCACTTCGATTTTCTTGGAGTCGGCTTATTTCTCTCCGGATATCATACGGAAGGGAGCACAGCATCATGGACTCAAGACCGATGCTTCATTTCGATTTGAGCGAGGCACAGATCCGAATATGCCTGTGTATGCGCTGAAGCAGGCGGTAAAGCTTTTGAAAGAAATCGCTGGTGCCAAAGTTGCCTCTGAGATAATTGATTTGTATCCTAACCCGGTTGAAGATTTTCAAATTGAAGTTTCTTACGGGCATATAGACCGATTAATAGGAAAGAAAATTCCGGCAGCGGAAGTAAAGCGAATTTTGGAAAGTCTGGAAATTCAAGTGACCGAAGAATCGGAAACAGGATTTACTGCTATTGCAAAACCATATCGTGTGGATGTGACTCGAGAAGCCGATGTGATCGAAGAGATTCTTCGGATTCATGGCTTCGAGCAAGTTGCCTTATCAGAAAATCTCAATACGGACTATTTGGCTGAGCATCCGGTTAAGGATTTGAATAAGTTGCAATTCAAGCTTTCTCAAATTTTAGCTGGACAAGGCTATTTGGAGATGATCACAAATAGCTTGACGAAGTCAACTTATGCTGAAAAATCAGGGTTTTTAAATCCAGATCAATCTGTTAAAATTTTCAATAAGCTCAGCGAAGATCTGGACGTGATGCGGCAGTCACTGCTCTATTCTGGACTTGAAGTTTTAGCAAGAAATATCAACAGAAGACAGACGGATTTGAAATATTTTGAATTCGGAACAGTTTATGGCAAAGCGGAAAGTGGCTATGTTGAAAGCAGAAAACTTGCGCTTTTCCTTTCTGGGAAAAAGTCAGCGGAAAGCTGGATCGAGCCGGCTAAATCTTTTGCTTTTGCAGACTTGTATGCGACAGTTGAAAATATTCTGCTAATCCTGAATATTGACCTTAGCGAGATGAGCGTTATCGACAATGCACCGTTTGAATATGGATTGCAATTGAAGCTAGGTGAAAAGGTCTTGGCAGAAATTGGTTTGGTAGAAGAGAAGTCACTGAAGCTTGCCGAGGTTCGTCAGGAAGTTTGGTATGCAGAGTTGAACTGGGACTTGCTTTGCAAGAAAGCTGCAGGCCTGAAAAAGTATCAGGAGATTTCTAAATTCCCTGAGGTTAGAAGAGATCTTTCTTTAGTGATCGATAAGGCAGTGTCTTATGATCAGGTGAAAAAAGTAGCTTTAAAAGCAGGAGGGAGATTATTGCAACGAATTGGGGTTTTTGACGTGTACCAAGGGGATAAAATCGATGCAGGTAAAAAGGCCTATGCATTAAGTTTTCATCTGCAGGATCAGGAAAATACACTGACGGATAAGGTAATTGACAAAACAATGAGTAAATTGATTCAAGCCTTTGAAAACGAAGTAGGCGCATTGATCCGTACATAGAAATGATTCAAGAGGAACTGCTAAAATTGGAAAAACTGGCGACGAAAGCCAGCGATCGATTGCTTGAATTGAGTGCAGAAAATCAGCAGTTAAAGCAAAAATTGGAGGAAGTCAATAGGTCTTTGGAAGAAAAAGAGCAGGAAATCGAGCATTTTAAAAATAAGATTAAAATTAGTAACATTGTGGAGAACCGACCGGTGAGTCCAGGAGATTCGACCGAAATGAGTGACTTAATCAATAATTATATACAAGAAATCGACCAATTGATCACCTATTTATCAGATTGATATGGAGACACTTGCTATCAAAATAAAAATAGGAGCTAGAGAATATCCTATGCGCGTCAAGATCGAGGATGAATCCAAGATCAGGCAAGCAGGCAAGTTGATAAATGAGAAACTGCGAAAATATAAAGATGAATTTGGTCTGGATGATAATCAGGATTTACTAGCAATGGTGGCTTTTGATTGCATGGTGGAAGCCCTGGAAACCAATGAAGCAAATGCTGGAGATAGTGAGCATATAAGAACCAGTATTTTAAATATCAACGCGCTTTTGTCCAAGGCTTTATAATTAGTTAACAACTTATTTCTTACGATTTTTCGGATTCTCCAAAGGTTAATTTATACTCAAAATACCTATGGGAGACATACTATATATTGTCCTCGCAGCCCTAGTAGGGACTGGTGCGGGAGCCGCAATTGCCGGCGCATTGATAAAAAATAAAAACGCAAAGCTCGAAGAAGAGACTAAAGAGCGTGTGAAATCTATGCTTCGCGAAGCTGAGATTAATGCCGAGTCCATCAAAAAAGATCGGATTCTTGAAGCAAAGGAGAAATACCTGAAGCTGAAATCGGAGTTTGATGAAGAGATGAACAATAAGAAAAACATCATCATCACCAATGAAAATAAAGTCAAACAACGAGAGCAACAAGTATCAAAAGAGTTAGAACAGGTAAAGCGCAAAGAGGCTGAATTGGATAGCAAAAAGGAAAACCTTAATGCTCAGCTACATTCTGTTCAAGTCAAAAAAGAGGAGCTTGATCGTATTACCAATCAGCGAATCTCCGATCTGGAGAAAATTGCAAACCAAACTCGTGAAGAAGCCAGGGAGGAATTAGTCAAAATGCTCACTGAAGAAGCACAGTCAAAAGCATCATCCCAAATAAAAGACATTCTTGACGAGGCGAAATTAACTGCAACTAAGCAGGCAAAAAAGATTGTTTTGGATACTATTCAGCGAACAGCGACAGAGCATGCTGTAGAAAATTGCGTTTCGGTTTTCAATATTGAAAGTGATGATATCAAAGGAAAAATCATCGGTCGAGAAGGAAGAAATATTAGAGCTCTCGAAGCAGCTACCGGCGTAGAGATCGTAGTAGATGACACTCCTGAAGCAATTATTATTTCAGGCTTTGATCCTGTGAGGAGAGAAGTAGCAAGGCTTTCACTACATCGATTGGTGCAAGATGGTCGAATCCACCCTGCAAGAATCGAGGAAGTGGTTGCCAAGACGGAAAAAAATATCGAAGAAGAAATTGTTGAAATCGGTGAACGAACTTGTATTGATCTTGGAATTCATGGACTTCACCCGGAGTTAATCAGAATGGTAGGAAGAATGAGATTCAGATCTTCTTATGGGCAAAACCTTCTTCAGCACTCTCGAGAAGTTGCAAAGCTTTGTGCTACCATGGCGGCTGAAATGGGATTAAATGCCAAACTCGCTAAGCGAGCAGGATTACTCCATGATATCGGTAAAGTTTGGCCAGAAGAGCAAGAACTTCCGCATGCTGTTTTAGGAATGGAACTAGCTAAGCGCTACAAGGAACATCCAGAAATCTGTAATGCGATTGGAGCTCACCACGATGAAATAGAAATGACATCTATGATTTCGCCTATTGTTCAGGCATGCGATGCAATTTCAGGTGCAAGACCTGGCGCTCGAAGAGAAGTGATGGATAGTTATATCAAGCGCCTGAAGGAGTTGGAAGAACTTGCATTGAGCTTTGATGGGGTAAACAAATGCTTTGCGATGCAGGCGGGTCGAGAACTTAGAGTGCTTGTAGATGCTGATAATGTGGATGATACCACTGCGGGTAAGCTTTCTTTCGACATCTCTCAGAAAATTGAAAAAGAAATGCAGTACCCTGGACAAATTAAAATTACGGTGATTCGGGAAATGCGAGCAGTAAATTACGCACGTTAATTTTCCGATTGCAAAAACTTAGAATGGCAGTTACCTTTGGGTTTCTGCCGTTTTTATTTTATGAAGCATCGAGCGCAATATTTCAACAGATTAGGCTGGTGGTTAAAGGAAGCAAGAGCGAATTTCTACCCAAGAAGGTTGACACTTAACGATATCAAGATTTTGGAACGGTCCTTTCCGTATTTTCAAAATCTTAACCCAACCCACAAAGAAGAATTCATGCAAAAGCTTTCGCGGATTCTTTCTGTTAAGGAATTTATAGGGAGAGGAGGGATTGAAGAGGTGACTCCAGAGATGGAGGTTTTGATTGGATCTACCATTGTGATGGTGACTTTTGGATGGAGACGTATCCGACTTCCTCATTTCGATAAAATTCTGATTTATCCCAATGCCTATTATAGCTCCATCACAAAAAGCTACCATCGTGGTGAAGTAAATCCTAAATATGGAATAATCGTGGTGTCTTGGTCCTGCTTTTTAGATGGGATGAAAGATAATCATGACGGGGTTAACTTGGGGATTCATGAAATTGCCCATGCTCTTAAATTAGAAAATCAAATCTACTATAACGGCGAAAGTGAGTTTTTTAACCCCCTAGCATGGAGTTCTTATCAGGAATTAGTTGGGCCTGAAATGGTCAAAATAGAAGCTGGGAAAAGCTCAATTTTTAGGGGGGCGGCAGGCTTGAATGAACATGAGTTTTTTGCAGTCGCTTTGGAGAATTTCTTCGAGAGACCAAAAACCTTCTTTGATTACCACCCTAAGTTATATGGTACGTTAGTCCAGCTTTTGCGACAGGATCCTAGGGTTTGGTTGAAGTGATTAATCTTTGAATACAAGACTCCAACATTGAAATCAACCCCTCATATCGGGAGAGATCTTGGCCCCAAAGGGTCTGATTGGTACAAACTTCTGTTAGGGTATCCACAAGGTTTGGTTTAGACCAAGCTTTAGAAAATATCGAAATTACAGTTGGGTCATCGTTCAAAGGAAGGGTCTCCCCCTTGAAATCTCCCTTGTAAAAAAGAATCAGTGAGGCAAATCCCATCGTCAAATTGGCTGGCCAGGACTGATTTTTCTCCCAATAAGAAAGTAGGGAAGGAAGCACGCGAACTTTAAATTTTGAGATGCTATTCAGGGCAATTGATTTCAACTCATGCCTGATAAAAGGATTTGCAAAACGTTCTAATACGTCCTTTGCAAAATCTGTCAACTCCTCTTCTGAATATTCCATACTTGGAATGATTTCTTCATAAATCGCATGTTCTAAAAACACCAACAATCCCGGATCTTCTACAGATTCCCCAACAGTACGAAAGCCATGGAGATAGGCGTAAGGAACTAGAGTGGTATGTGCCCCATTTAGAATTCTAACTTTCATAGTCCGATAAGGACTTAAATCTTCGACAAACTTCACATTTAATCCAGCATGATCGAGAGGGAATCTTTCCCGTACTTCCTCAGGTCCTTGGATTGCCCAAAAATGATAAGGCTCCACCATCACTGCCAACTCATCCTTACAATCTATTTTCTCTTCGATTTCGGCTATTTCTGCTTTTGGATACCCTGGTACGATTCGGTCTACCAGCGTGTCGCAAAAAATATTATGGTTTGAGATCCAATCGCTGAATCCCTCTGGTAAATCCCATTTTTCAGCATAGGACAGAATACAAGACTTTAATTGCTGACCATTCTTTTCAATCAATTCACAAGGAAGAAATATTAGCCCTCTTTCTGGATCCCCGCTGAAATGTAGAAATCGATTAAAAAGCAAAGCGGTCAATTTTCCTGGAAAAGTTTTTGAAATAGACTCGATCGGAAAATCTTCTGAGTCAAAATAAATTCCTGATTCTGTGGTATTGGAAATAATAAATTCCAGGGCAGGATTCTCGCCAAGTTTTAGGTAGCCCTCATAATCTTCGAAAATAGAAGTCACACCAGTAACGCAAGTGATTAACTGGGCATGATCGATCAAGGCACCTTGACTCAGACCCCTTTCAATGACATGAAACAAACCATCTTGTCTCATTATTTTTGGGTCTAAATGCTTGCTGTGAATTTGGACAACTTGGATATTCCCTTGAAATATTCCTTTTTCGTTTGCTTCCTCCACCATCCAATCAGCGAATCCTCGTAGGAAATTTCCAAACCCGAACTGGAGTATTTTGACTGGGAAAGCATTGGAGTTGGAGGCAGTTCTTTGGAGTGGTTTCATGATCGTTAATTCAGGAGATGTTTGATAACTTGATCTAGTATACTGTTCAAGGATAGTTAAAAATAGGATTTGTGCTGGAATTCTAGGAAAGCTTTTCACAATTCTTCATTATTGTTGAGATCAATAATCCCTTTCTTTCAGTAAACTATGAAATTTGAACACTTTGCTTTGAATGTGCCTGATGCAACCGCTACGTCACTTTGGTACGAAAATCACCTTGGCCTGACTGTGGTTAAAAAGATGGAGGAATCTCCATTTATGACTTTTATGGCGGATGATAGTGGGACTGTTATGCTCGAAATCTACAGTAATCCAAAAGGGGAAACGCTTGACTTTAATACGTTTCATCCCTTGGCCGTTCACTTGGCTTTGGTATCAGAAAACCCCACTGAAGATATGAATCGGCTGATTCAGGCTGGAGCAACTCTTTTCTCTGATGATATGCATCCTGACGGATCACACTTAATTATGCTACGGGATCCTTGGGGTATTTGCCTTCAACTTTGCAAGCGTGCCATGCCAATGTTGAAATTAAATTAGAACCAAGTATTCCTGAAATTGAAAAGTGCAAAGCAAATGGAAGAATTGAGAGTTTCTTTTGAAGATTTGATAGATACACTAACTGCCTGCATGATCCAGCATGGGTTTGAGAATCAGAGAGCGCATCGTTGTGCAGTTCTATTTGCTCAAGCTGATCGGGATGGAGTGCATTCTCATGGAGTGAATCGCTTTTTGCTTTTTTTAGATTTCATCAAAAAGGGATTTGTAGTCCCTGAAAATAATCCTGAACTAATAGCTCAATTAGGAATGATGGAGCGTTACGATGGTCGATTCGGCCCCGGCAATCTCAACGCAGAATTTGCTATGAATAGAGCGATCGAGTTGGCAAAAACTTTCGGGATGAGCACAGTGACACTTAAGAATACAAATCACTGGATGCGTGCCGGTAATTTCGGGTGGCAGGCGGCAGATGCAGGTTGTATAGGGATCTGTTTTACCAATACGATCGCAAATATGCCTGCCTGGGGAGGAAGCGAACCGAAGTTGGGAAATAATCCATTGGTAATAG
The DNA here is from genome assembly GCF_029254265.1 of Algoriphagus sp. Taxonomy (GTDB): domain Bacteria; phylum Bacteroidota; class Bacteroidia; order Cytophagales; family Cyclobacteriaceae; genus Algoriphagus. Next base: position 41,962 of record NZ_JAQWXX010000124.1, read on the forward strand.
CAATTCCAAGGAGCTCGGGTCATGTGGTGTTGGATATGGCGATGTCTCAATTTGCATATGGAAAAATGGAGATTACTAAGAAGAAAGGAGCGCAATTGCCTTTCGATGGAGGATTTGACAGCGATGGGAATTTAACGAAGTCACCGGTAGATATTCTTGCAAGCCATCTTGCTTTACCAGCGGGCATGTGGAAAGGTGCTGGTCTTTCTTTGATGATGGACTTACTCGTTTCTATCCTTTCAGGGGGAAATTCCACAGAGGAGGTTGGGAAAGATGGTGTCGAAAAAGGCCTCTCACAAGTATTTGTCTGTTTTGATCCAGTCAGGTTAGGTTTGACTGATTGGTTGGACACAAAAGCTGATGCAATTATCGAAGATTTAAAATCCTCTTCAGTTTTTGAAAACCAATCGATTCGCTATCCCGGAGAGCAGATTCTTAAGACTAGAAGCGAAAATTTAAAGCTAGGAATTCCTATAAGTGCTGAGCTATGGGATAAATTGACAACTTTCTCAAGATTATGAAAAAAGTAGGGATAATCGGGACTGGAGCAATAGCTGGTATTCACGCCGCGGCTATAAAGTCGATCAACAATGCTGAATTGGTAGCCGTTTGCAGTAGTACGCCAGATCGAGCTCAAGAAGCTGAAGCCCGATTTGGAGTAAAAGGATATTCCGATATCACCACATTTTTAGCGCATCCTGATTTGGAGGTAGTCTGTATCTGTACTGCGAGCGGAAGGCATTTGGAGCCTGCTTTAGCGGCAGCAAAAGCTGGAAAGCATTTAATCATTGAAAAGCCAATCGAAGTGACCTTAGACCGGGCAGATCAATTGATAAATGCCTGCCAAACGCAAGGAGTAAAGCTTGCTATAATTTTTCAAAACCGCTTTTCTTCAGACTACAAAAAATTGAAATCTTCGGTTGATACAGGCTTATTTGGAAGGCTTTTGATGGGGAATGCGTACGTAAATTGGTTTAGAAATAAGGAATACTACAGTAAAAGCGATTGGAAAGGAACCATCGAGGAAGATGGTGGAGGTGCGTTTATTAATCAGGGAATTCATACCATTGATCTTTTATTGGACTTGATGGGGGAGGTTTCGGAAGTTTTTGGAAAAGTTCAAACAGCCTATCATCAGATCGAAGGCGAAGATTTGGGTGCGGCATTGGTCACATTTAAAAGTGGAGCCATTGGAAATATTACTTCTGCGACAGCGCTTTATCCTGGCCTGCCTGAGCGAATCGAGATTTTTGGATCGGAGGGAAGTGCGATACTTGAAGGAGGAAAAATCACCCATTGGAAAATCAAGGGAGAAGAATCAAAGCTTGAAGAGAGTCAAATTTTTAGCTCTTCCGGAGCTGCAGACCCTATGGCGATCAGCGGTATTTTGCACCAGAAACAGTGGGAAGAATTCATTTTAAGTTTGGAGACTGGCGATGATTATGCTGTGGATGGGCCTACTTCGAGAAAGTCCTTGGAATTGATTCGAGGGATATATTCATCCTCCAAAAAGAAAGCAACAGTGAAATTTCCATTTAAAGAGTAGTAATTTTTGAAGCAGATGATTTGGAAAGGATAGATTATTACGGAATCGTTTTCAGGTCATTTTTTCTGCGTCCAAATATTCTGAAATTTTTAAAATACCCCTATTTTCATTCTAAGGGCCATTATTTGAATTACTAAAGGTGATCTGAAAGCAGATTTTTTTTCTAAGCTAGATTAGCCTTGCTAAGTCAAAAACCATAAACCTAAATTCATTTTGAAAATGAGTTAGATCAGAGCATCTTTAATAACAGGATTTTGCTGGTCGTACTTTGTTCTCAGAGTTCAGCTTAAGTTTATTCCAGCCCAAATCAATAAACCCATGAAAAAACAATTTCTTATTATTCTTGCTATAGTTCTGGTAGGAGTGCTTCCTTTTTCTTGTAGCAGCCCACTCAATTTCAAGATGATTAAAATGGGTCACGCTCAGGTTCCCAGCCATCCAGTTCATGATGCGATGGTTTTTCTTGCTAAGCGGGTGGAGGAAAAATCCAATGGAAAACTACGGATGAAAGTATTTCCAAATCAGCAGTTGGGTTCGGAGCGGGAGCTTTTGGAGCTTTTACAAATAGGTAGTTTGGGGATGACCAAGGTCTCTGCTGCAGCATTGGAAGGTTTTGCCCCAACGATGTCTGTTTTTGGGCTTCCCTATTTATTCCGAGATGATGCCCATCAGAAAAAGGTGTTGCAGGGCCCAATAGGAAAGCAATTATTGCTTGATGGTGAAAAATATTGGTTGCGCGGATTGACCTATTATGATGCCGGAAAGCGGAGTTTTTATACTAAAGATAAATCTGTTGTAACACCGTCGGATCTTGCTGGAAAGAAAGTTCGGGTAATGGAAAGTGTCACTGCTTCCAATATGGTGAAAGCAATGGGAGGCTCACCAACACCGGTTTCCTACGGAGAATTATACACCGCACTTCAGCAAGGAATCGTAGATGCTGCGGAAAATAATCCGCCAAGTTTATATACCTCAAAGCATTACGAAGTATGTAAATTCTACAGTTTGGATGAGCACACAGCACTTCCAGACGTTGTTATAGTGAGCACCAAGGTTTGGGAATCATTGACTCCACAAGAACAAAAATGGCTTCAGGAAGCCGCTGATGAATCAGCTGAGTATCAATATAAACTTTGGGCTGCTTCGACTGAAGAGTCCATGCGAGAATTAGAAAAAGCAGGAGTCACTATCACTTACCCTGACAAGGCTCCTTTTCGCGAGGCAGTCAAGGGGATTTATTCTCAGCTAGAGATAGATCAACCTGAAATTTATAAAATCGCCAAAGCGATTCAAGCAGTTGATTAAACCCATTTAAAATAACAGGCCTATGTTTTCACTCGAATCTAAATCCAAATTGGATAGCGTTATTTCGTCTTTGCTGGTTGTGTTGATGGCTTTGATGGTGATCAATGTGACTTGGCAAGTGGTATCCAGATATGTCTTTCAAGATCCAAGTTCCTTTACAGATGAACTAGCTCGATATATGTTAATTTGGGTCGGAATGCTGGGGGCTGCCTTTGTTGCAGGGAAAAAAGAGCACTTGGCAATTGATATTTTATTGACTAGCCTTAGCCCAAAAGGACAGCTGAAATTGATGGTTTTGATTGATATCTGCGTTTTGGTTTTTGCTTTGACTGTGATGTTAATCGGAGGAAGTAATTTGGTTTACATCACATTTATTTTGGGCCAAAAGTCAGCAGCATTACAGATTCCGCTCGCATATGTTTACGGGATTATCCCTTTTAGTGGCCTTTTGGTTATTTATTATCAGGCCGTAGCAATTAGCCAGTCTTTTCAATCTATTAAAACAGCCGAATAATGGAGATTTTACCTGTATTGATTCTTGTTTTATCGTTTTTGTTTTTTCTGGGAATTGGTGTTCCCGTAGCTTGGAGTTTGGGGCTGTCAAGCATGTTGACTTTGATGGTGACTGTGGCGAGCATGCCTGCAATTACAACCGTTGCGCAGCGTATGGGAACAGGTCTGGATAGTTTTTCCTTATTGGCCATTCCCTTTTTTATACTTGCGGGAGAACTGATGAACCGTGGAGGAATTGCCAATCGACTCATTGAATTTGCTAAGGCTTTGACGGGAAGACTTCCCGGCGGCTTACTCCATGTGAATGTAATTGCAGCAATGCTCATGGGTGCTATTGCAGGTTCTGCCGTAGCTGCAGCTTCTTCTATGGGTGGGATTTTGGGAAAGCGAATGGAAAAAGAAGGCTATCCGAAAGAACTCGGAGCAGCTGTAAATATCACTTCTTCTACGACAGGATTAATCATTCCTCCTTCCAATGTGCTGATCGTTTATTCACTGGCTTCAGGAGGTGTTTCTGTGGCAGCACTATTTGTTGCTGGATATTTACCCGGCTTATTAGTGGGTCTAATGCTGATGATTACTGCTGCTATTATGGTTAAGATCAAAAAACTTCCTGCTGGGGAGCCATCTTCCATGAAGTTGGTTTTGAAGACTTTTTGGGATGCTATTCCTAGCCTGTTTTTGTTGGTTGTTGTGATTGGTGGAATTATTGGAGGGGTTTTTACAGCTACCGAAGCTTCGGCTATTGCGGTTGTTTATAGCTTGATTCTATCCCTGATTTATCGTGAAATTGGAGTTAAAGACCTGCCGGCAGTTTTATTGAAATCTGCAGAGACTACTGCTGTGGTGATGTTGCTAATCGCTACCTCGATGGCCATGTCTTGGGTAATGTCCAGTGAGGAAATTCCTCAAAATATCAGTAATGCCATGCTTTCGCTAAGTGATAACATCGTGGTCATCTTAATCATGATCAATGTCCTCTTGCTTTTTGTAGGAATCTTTATGGACATGACTCCGGCAGTATTAATTTTTACACCGATTTTTCTTCCTGTTGTTACTGCTCTGGGGGTTGATCCTGTTCACTTTGGGATCATGATGGTACTCAATCTTTGTATTGGACTTTGTACCCCACCTGTGGGATCAATTCTCTTTATCGGAGTGGGGATTGCCAATACTACAATTCAAAAAGTCATAAAGCCACTTTTGCCATTTTTCTTTGCGATGGTACTGGCTTTGATTCTAATAATGTTATTTCCAGAGATTTCCCTTTGGTTGCCACGATTCTTTGGACTTTAAAAACTTGATATTTATAATCTGATTATCCTTAATGATGCCAGAGGCCTCTTTTTCTTTGCTTACCAGGCTGGAAGACCGATGACCGATGACGGAAGTACCAGCTTTGCTAGTGTTTACCGTACATTAAGTCGCTTTTTACCTTTTTCTGGTGCAATTGCGGATATACATATTATATAAAAAAACAAAAAACCGGTATTTTCTGAAATACCGGTTTTTTTGTTTAAAAATGGAACCCTCCTCAGGCATTGAAGTTCGCTTTAACTGCCAACTGCCAACTGCCAACTGCCAACTGCCAACTGCCAACTGCCAACTGCCAACTGCCAACTGCCAACTGCCAACTGCCAACTGCCAAC
>NZ_JAQWXX010000010.1 GCF_029254265.1 Algoriphagus sp.
AATTACCTGGACGAGTTTTGTTACAAGCTCAACAGAAGATACTTCGGTCAAAAACTCTTTGACAGACTCATCATTGCTTCGATTTAATCATACTGGCAAGATTGCGGATATACATATATAATTATTAATTAAGTCAAAAATGAAATCTATTTCTTATAAAATATTGGCAGCTTTTGTGACTGTTCTATTCTTTGGCGGATGTATAAATTTCACTAAAGATTATACTCGATTTAAAGGGAAAGTCATTGAAAGAAACAACGCTTCGTTAGAAAGTGTAAAATTATTATTTGTGTCTCAAAGAGAGGAATTTCTCAATAGTAGGACTATAAGAAGAGATACCGTTGAATTGGGTTTTGATAATAGTTTTGAATATGCTGTAAATTCAGATGAAGAAAATATAAATAGTATAAACATTTCTTTAATCTCTAAAAAGGATATTAACCTTACACTTGAACAATTAAGTCCTGATTTATTTGACGGCCCTCCCTACGATAATTGTTTAAATTTTGATACTGGAAAAAAATATGATTTTGATATTTATGTTGCATTACCGGAAGTTGATTAAATAAAGGTTTTTGGAAAGCTTTATTTATGAATTACTTTGACTATTCCCTGACCATTCCTTAACTATTCTCTTTGCTTGCTCAGTTGTGTAAGTTTCCCCCTCTTCTGCTTGTTTTAGGCTAATTTCAATTTTGTTAAGAAGAATCATTCTATCAATTAAATCTTCAATTGAAAATTCATCAGGAAAAGATTTTATAACTTCAATAGCTTTCTCTTTGGTAATCATAATTTTATCTTTTGATCTAATTTAACGAAGAAATTTGATTTAAGGCAACTTAAATCCCCCCAATCCTTTTCCCAAACTCCTCCAAATGCTCATCTCCAAAATCCAAATGGGTCACAAAGCGAACCAAGTCTTTTCCAAACTTGACAGACTTGATATGTTGATCGGTCAGTTTTTTCATGAATTCCTCAGGAGTAGTTCCTTCCAATCGGGCAATGACGATGTTGGTGGCCACAGGAAAAATCTCTGAAACCATAGGCAATTTGCTTAGCATTTCTCCCAATTCTCTAGCTCTAGCGTGATCTTCCTTTAGTCTTCCGACCTGATGATCCAAAGCATAAATCCCTGCAGCTGCCAGAAATCCTGCCTGTCGCATGCCTCCACCGAATACTTTTCGGACCTTTCTGGCCCGCTTGATATCGCTTTTTGAACCTAGCAAAACTGACCCTATTGGACATCCTAAGCCCTTGCTCAGGCAAACAGAAATCGTATCAAAGTGTGCTCCCCAATCGGCCGGACTCTCCCCAGTTTCCACCAAGGCATTAAAAAGTCGAGCTCCATCCAAGTGAAGTTTCAATCCCTTTTCCTGACAAAGTACTCGAATAGGCTTGATTTCATCCAAGGTGTAAATACTGCCTCCTCCTTTATTCATCGTATTTTCTAGCGACACCATGGTCGTCTCTGGCGCATGAATATCATCTGGATTGATGGAAGCGGCGATTTGAGCAGCAGTGATTTTACCCAAATCTCCGTCCAACAACTTCACCGAAGCCAAAGAGTTTGCCATGATTCCTCCACCTTCATAGAGGTAGATATGGGAATATTTATGACAGATCACCTCGGTCTGGATTCGTGTATGCAGACGGATCGCGATCTGATTCGTCATGGTACCAGATGGGCAAAAGATTGCTGCTTCCATTCCAAAAAGCTTGGCAATTTTATCCTCCAATGCGTTTACCGTTGGATCTTCACCAAATACATCGTCACCAACTGGAGCAGAGAACATTGCCTCTCGCATTCCTGCTGTAGGCTTAGTCAGCGTGTCACTTCTTAAATCTATGATCATTTTCTAGTAAAATAGTCGTTTTTTGAACTGCTTGATGGGGCAAGGGTTTTGATTGCTGCGGCAGCTTCAATCGGTCGATCTGTAGCCAATATATCCGCTCCCTTCTGCACAAAACCAGCATAAATCTCATCTCCTCTAGCTATAGCACTTCGATCCAAGTTACCCAAAACACCCAAAATTGTAAATACGCCTTTCTCATGCAAGGCTTGATTAAATTCCTGTGGACGCTCAGCCACTCCTGTAAATGCAATCACCCGAGTCCATGGAATCCCTGTTTCTTCAAATCGCTGAATCTCCTCCTCGTTTCTTATCGTGATGGAAAGCATTAACTCAGGAGCCAAGGAATGCATTTTCTTAGCTGCCGCAAAGCTATAGGTAATCACTGCGGCATGCGCTTCTGAACCCGTCTCCCGGATTTCAGCAATTAATTTTTCATATGGGACAGACTGCTTCACATCTACAGTCAGTAGCACTTTCCCTTTAGACCAAATTAACGCATCCTTGAAAGTGGGCACTCTAAACTCAGTTTGAGCGCCTTTTTCATCTTCCAGGAATAAAGTTTGAATGTATTCGTAAGTCACCTCTTCAACTTTCCCCTTCCCTGTGGTAGTTCGCTCCAAGTCGTCATCATGCATTAGGACTAGCACCCCATCTTTAGTCATGGCTACATCCAGTTCAATAATCGCCGGAGTGAATTTGATAACATTGTCAAAAGTCTCAATCGCATTCTCAGGGAAACCCGGATAAGGACCTCCACGATGTGCGGAGACCACGGGAATACGATCAGAAGTCCAAGTATAAAAATCTCGAGTCTCCTCCAGATCATCTACTTGAATCAGAAAATCTCCCGTCTCAACAGTGGAAATTTCTTCAGCTACAGTAAGCTCATCAGTAGTGGAGTTTTGTCCGCAACTTGAAATAATCAGTGCGAGAACTACTATCCAATTCCAGTTAATCTTCATTTTTCTTTCCTTCTTTTTTGAAAATAAAATCCAGCCCACTACTCCGCTTTTCAAAGATGTCCTCCATGTCTTTCAACTCCAAATTCAATGCTTTAGTGGAAATCTGAATCTCAATCAAGGAAATCAAGAGGGAAACCAAGAGCGAAGCCATACTCCCAACAAATACCCAATTAGCAGCCATTGTATGGCCTCGGAAGAGCAAATACATACAAATGATGCACAATAAAAAGCTAAAAACTCCGAAGAGCTGCATGTTTTTGATCAGTGTCAGGCGGCGACGCAGATTGTGGATTTGCTCCACGATGATTTCTTGATCGGGACCTTTGATGTAGTTTTTATGAAGTCCCCGAATCAAACTGGCAATCGCCAAAAATCGATTGGTAAAGGCCAGCATCAATAAGGTGATGGCAGAAAAAAGTAGCGCTGGGGTGGAGAGTTGGAGTTCCATGGCTCAAGATACGAGTAAAATAGAATAGTAATGACCCTAATCCAACCAATCTAGGGTAACCTAATTTGTTTGGTATTCAATAAAATGCTGCACGTAAACTGGTTCAAAAAACACATCGTTATAAAAGATTCTTAGGTTTCTATCCTTTTCATTGGTGTATTGTCGAAAAGGAACATAAGTGTCATCCACTTTTTTAAACTCTAGGATATTCTCGAAATAAATGGGACCAGACTCAAACTCCGCTTTGTTTACTGGTGGGCTAAGAAACTTAGGTCTGGAAAGGAATTCATAGCGGTAAGCTATTCTCAGAAGTGCCCAATCCGCTACGTCTACCCAAATTGTACCCAGAGGATCATACCAACCTGACACCGGTTCTCCACCTAATGAAATGGGGGCTGATTTCCGATTTTTTGCTATCCGTATGACATAAGCCGGCCTGCCTTGCACAGTATCTGTCCCAAGAAGTTTAAAATTGTGAGTGGCCAAAAAGTCTGAATTGAAATAACCGTAATGGTCAAGTTTTTGACTCTTCGCTGGTACGAAAAAATAAGGGTTAAGCGAAATTGCTCTTTGCGTAGAGAAGAAACTTTGGAAGTAACAAGCCAAGCTTTCAAAGTAATCACAATCTTGGTTTGCCAAAATATCGGTGCGATCCATTGAGTACTCTTTCACTTTTTGGTTAATTGGTCCTCCGAAAGGCCCCACAATAATACTTTGAAGCTTGTCGTAAAGTTCTGCTTCCATAATGGTCTTACTGAGATCAATTTGAAGCAACTTTGAATCCTTAGAAACAAATCTATAATCCCTCGATTCACGGAAGAATTCCTCTTTTCCAAGTGAGTAAGAAATGCTATCCTTAATCTCTAATTTGTCATAAGGATTTTGATGGGTATTTCTAAAATTTTTTATGGCTTGCTCGACTAGATCTTTGGCGTCATTAAAGTCAATTTTTTCTGCCTTTACAGTGAAGTCTTTCATTTCAATCACCTTGGGCTCGAGCTGAAATACTAGTGCCTGTTTACCGTTCAAAGCAATTTTACCCTCTAGGGTATTGTACTCAAAAGCAAAAGCTGTAAAATCACAAATTTCATCACTAGAATCAATGGTAAGCTCTCCCGTTTTATCTGCCTCGTAGATTTTGCCACATATGGCTAGTTGCGCAAAAGGAATTGGCGCTTGATTGATTTTGTCCTGAAAAGAAATTTTGATCCCTCCCAAAACTTGAATCGCGATTACTAGTTTGCAAGTCAAAAGCATCATAATATTGGGGTTGATTCAAAAAGAGGATAATGAAGCTCTTGTGAAGATAAGTCTACCACCGTTAAGCCATCAAAACTAAACGGAAAAGAATAATATATTCTGCTCGAATCGATAAGGGCGTTCTCAATTTGAAGCTGGTTTGTGTTTTTTCCTAGGTCAATTATTTTGACGACATACTCTGTCTCAAGTAGCCGGATGAGCTGCATGGCAGAATCTTTACATGATTCACAACCTTGACTGTCTACGATAAGGATCAATTGATATTTATCGTAGTTTTTTAAGCCAACCAAATCAAAATATTCTAAATGATTTTTAAAGAGTTCAGTTTGCTCCTTCTTCGAGCAAGCCGCTAAGCTCAAGGTTAAGATAATAATGGATGCTATCTTTAATTTTTTCATCTTCAATTGCAACTGCTGTTCTCAAACTAGTAGAAAAGGGAATGGTAGAATTTAGCAATAGGTTACCTTCGTCGAATTCGAGCTCGCATAGACTTTCGAAATTCTCATCGAAAACTAGTAATGAGCTTTTTCTTGTTTTCCAAGATTTCAGCCTTCCATTCTCATCGATGCTTTCAAACGGGTGCATCAATACGATTGAAAAAAGGTTTAGACCGTTGTGGAAGTGTAAATCTGAAAAAGTCACACTTTCAGATCTATAAACGCTATTTAGAAATTGATCTGAGTGAATTTTTTTTGAAGTGGGAGCCGTAGTGGATTCTACCAAGAAGCTTCTAAGCCCAAATTTCTTTATTTCGAATGATGGTGAACTTAAATCAATTTTGAACACATAGGGGTAGAAGGGATAAAGAACATAAAGAAAGTCATTAACTATTTCATAATAAGGTGAATAAAAATCCGTATTAACTTCCCCTGAACCCAAATAATCCGCGATTTCAACCATGGCTCCCAATAGTTCCATATTTGAATTTGTGGGATCAAATCTAACGAATTGAGGCTCTTTTAAGTGTCGTCCGTTTTCTAACAAAGAAATTGGCCGGACATTGAGAATGAGATGGGTTCCATTCCAGATTGGCTTAAGTGGCAGGAAAGGCAAAATTTGGTAATTGTAGAGCTCCGGTTGATCAAGATTGAACCTTGATTTTACACTTCCTTCAAAATCAGCGATGTAAATCAGTTTAGCATTTGCATTCAAAAGAAAAATACTGTCTAGGTTGTGAACATAAAATGCATCGATTGACAAAGTTGACTGACCCGAAACCAATTTTAATTTAAAAGATCTTGATGTATCGGATAAATGAATAAAATCAATGATCCCCTTTCTGGTAAATGGATTAAAACCTGCCAGCAGAGTATCACCGAGAACCTGCTTGTGTGTATATCGGTTATTTTGGTCTTGATTTATTCTGGTGTGCCGTTCGCTGAGCAAAGCTTTTGCAGGCCGAGACTCGAATTCTGAAGTAATTGAAAAAGGCTGGTTATGACCACTACAAGCCGAAAATGCGAAAGTAAAAAAAACAAGGCTATTTATTAACCCTGTTTTTAATAAGTCAAAAACTGTATTCATATCAACCACCTATGGTAGGAGGAGTTGGGTTTGTAGGTACGGGGTTACTTCTAAAATCATTAACCGCACATTTGTTAATTAAAAGAGAAGTGACACAAATTGAACCAATGGGAATTGAATTACCTCCATAATAATCAATCCACTTACCCTTCCTTACCCCAGCATTCGTCTCATGTGGTAAGCTCGCGAACATGAAAGCTCCTACAAATAATACTGCAACAATCTTCTTTAACATAGTTTTAATAATTTAGGTTAAACATACCACAAATAAAAAAAAAAAAATATGTATATCCGCAATCTTGCCAGTATGATTAAATCGAAGCAATGATGAGTCTGTCAAAGAGTTTTTGACCGAAGTATCTTCTGTTGAGCTTG
>NZ_JAQWXX010000013.1 GCF_029254265.1 Algoriphagus sp.
TTTTTCAACACTAAATCCCTGATCGGAGTATCGGGAAGGTTAAGTTGAAGAGATTGCCACATGTCCCCATCATTAAAGGAAACATAAACCCCGTGCTCAGTAGCCAAATAAAGCAATCCCGGTTTTTCTAAATCTTCCCGAATTGCTCTCGCAAAATGTCCATCCTCAATTCCGGAAATAATTTTTGTCCAGGTTTTACCAAAATCATCAGTTTTAAAGACATAAGGTTGTCGATCATCAACTTGGTAACGGTTAGCCGCTAGATAAAGCGTTCCTGGCTTAAATTTCCCTTCATCAATGATACTGATTCTGGAAAATTTAGGTAAGTCTTTCGGCGTAATATCCACCCAGTTTTTCCCTCCGTCTTGAGTGATATGAACTTTTCCATCATCCGAACCTGCCCAAATAGTATTCACATCATGCATAGAAGGTGCAAGAGCAAAGACAGTCGCATAAATTTCTGGGCCATTCATATCCATGGTGATCACACCACCGGTTTTTCCCAAGGTTTCAGGATCGGCATAGGTAAGATCTGGACTGATCTTTTCCCAAGTTTGTCCATCGTTTGTAGTTTTCCATACATGCTGAGATGTGGTGTACATCGTCTTGGGATCCAATGGAGAAAACATAATAGGGAAGGTCCATTGCCATCTTTCCGGTAAGGCTGAAGCTGGTTCGCCTGAAAAGAATCTAGGGTAAACCTGAATGTCACGAATCTGTCCGGTTTTTCGATTGTATCGAGTGAGCAAAGCTCCCTGAGAACCAGCATAAAATATATCTGGGTCTGTTGGGCTTTGAGTGATCCAGCCGCTTTCTCCTCCGCCAACTGCATAATGCCAACCATGTCCAGGACCTCTTCCAAGCATATGATCCCAGCCTTCAGAAGGCATTGCTAAAGTACTATTATCCTGTTGAGCTCCAGCTACATGATAGGGGACATCTGAAGTAGTCATTACATGGTAAAACTGTGTAGTTGTATAGTCTTCCTCTGTCCATGTTTTTCCACCATTAATACTTACTACACCACCACCATCATTGCTACTGATCATTCGCATAGGATCATTTGGATCTATCCAGAGATCGTGGTTATCGCCATGTGGAACAGTGATCTCCACATCAAAAGTTTTTCCACCATCTGTCGATTTCCAAAAGTCCACGTTCAACCCATAGACTGTATTCTTATCAATTGGATCAGCATAAATTCTAGAATAGTAAAATGCTCTTTGTCTTAATTTTCGCTCATCATTTACTTTCTCCCAAGTCTTCCCAGCATCATCAGACCTGAAAACCCCACCTTCATTTGCTTCAACAATAGCCCAAACGCGATTGGGATCGGCAGGAGAGACGGTCACCCCGATCTTTCCGATCGGACCTTCTGGCATTCCCGGATTGGAAGTCAGGTCTGTCCAAGTATCTCCACCATCAGTAGATGTCCGAAGCTTAGAATCTGGACCACCACCCCACATTTTCCATGCTTTTCGATAGACTTGCCAGGTAGAAGCATAAAGTACATTTGGATTCGTTCGGTCGATGATCAAATCGGCAGCACCTGCTTTATCACTAACATAAAGCACTTTTTCCCAAGTTTCTCCTCCATCTTTCGATCGGAAAACTCCCCGTTCTTCATTTTCCCCATAAGGATGTCCCAAAGCAGCAACATAAACTAGATCAGCATTGGTAGGGTCCACTCTGATTCTGGAGATGGCTTGCGTTTCCTGAAGTCCGAGATGCTTCCAAGTTTTACCTCCATCAGTAGTTTTATAGACTCCATCGCCCTGAGTGATGCTTCCGCGAAGTTGAGTTTCTCCTCCACCGATATAGACAATGTCAGGATTGCTTTCAGCAACAGCTACAGCACCTATACTTGAGGAAGAGATTTGACCATCGGTAACTGGAAACCATTCATTTCCGCCATCTATGGTTTTCCAGAGTCCTCCACCGGTGGCTCCAAAATAGTATTCGTAGGGACGACTCGGACTTCCTGAACTACCGAGTGATCTTCCTCCGCGATTTGGCCCGATATTTCTCCAGCTATAACTCGAATAAAATGAGGTGTCTACCGGTAATTTCTGGGCATGGAGTTCCAGAATCGATGCGGAAATCAAGCAAGCTATTATCAGCGCAGCAAAAGGTTTTTTAAAGTATTTCATAAGGTTGATAGATATGGCATACATACAAAGTACAAATTCTCTGGAAATCATGCATTTTTAAATTAGATCAGTGGTAAATGATCCATCATTATTTTTTAATCTCACTACTTTTAGACCTGGCCTAAAAGACATTTTCTATGACAGAATGCTCGGAGACATTGCCTTTTTCGAAAACTATATTTTGCAAAATACTATCCTCTCTGAAAAAGGATATTGGTTTATGCCTTCTTTTTTCTATTTTGAACAGCTTAAGCCTTTTAATTTCAAAAATCATAAAACTCTGTCCATTTTAATTTTTATCATAAAAAATCCTGAATCATGTCAAAAATGAAAGATACCATTATCACACTCTATGTGGATACCACTAAAATCATCCAGTATTCGAACAAGGAAAAAGACAAGGTTCTGGAATGCGTTCTTATTTGCGATAATCATGATGATGTTCCTGGAAGAGAAGATTTCACAAGCTACACCAAATCAAATTCGAAACTGTCTTGGGTAGGAGCCGCTATGTATATCATGACTAGTAAAGAAGATTTTGTGATCATAAAAGATATTAAGTCCAAGAAAGGCAGTAAATCTTTTATTAAGATATATAACCGTAAAAACGGTGCAGGATCGACACATATCGATGGTCATGTAGGTAAAATAAAGGATTCATCTCCACCTGAAGAGTACAAAATTAAATTTATGGTCAACTCAGGCGGAGTAGAAAAAAAATACACCATTGATCCAAAGATTAAAATATTCTAACCACAAAAGCATAAATTTTTTAATTTGAAAATCAGCATTTTATCCATTTTTATTTTCATTTTATCCTTCCAGGTCTATGGACAATCAGAATCTGAGGAAGGTAGAAATACGTTTGTCCTTGACAGTTTAAAGAGTGCCTATTATGCCGGTGGAGAGAAAAATCTAGCACTCTTAAACAAACTTTTAGCCAAAGAACAAAATCCTGATACACTTTTGAAATATGGCAATATCCTACTTCAGAAATCTTTAAAAGACTCCCTTTTCTCAAACTTATACGCCGCACACCTTCAGATAGGTAATTCGTACAAGCTAAAAGGCAATTTGTCAGAGGGCCTGGAAAACTATTTTATTGCTTTAAAATATGCAGAGAAATCTGGGAATATTGATTATAAAGGGAAGGTGTTTGTCGCAATAGCTGACACCTATTCAGCAAATGAGAATAGCCAAAACGCTATTATTTATTATCGGAAAAGTATCGAAATCCTCGAAAATGGAAATGACTCAATTGGTTTAGGTAGTGCCATTTTCAATGCTGGAGATGAATACTTGAACATGGGGAAATTGGATTCGGCCTTACTTTTTACCGAGCGATCTCAACAGATTTTTGAACGTGTAGATTTTCCCTTAGGTAAAGCATATTGCTTGGGTAATTTGGGAATGATCTTCGCCGAGTATGGCAATAAAAGCATTGCTGAAGATCGAATAAATCAGGCCATTGAGATTCTAGAAAAATATGCTGATCACTATGCCATTGCAGTTTATTTGAATTTTATGTCCTCTATTTATCTAGAAAAAAATGAAATAGCAACAGCCTTATCCTATTCGCAGCGAAGCCTTGATCTGGCTAAAAAATATGGACTAAAAGAGCAAATCAGTGAGTCAAATCTATTGTTATCAAAGATTTATGAACAATCAGGAAATGCTCCAAAAGCGCTGGAATTTTATAAACAATACATTCTCTATCGAGATAGCGTAAATAATATTCAGGCGGTACAAGAGATTGCAAACCTCCGAACCGATTACGAAGTATCTCAAAAACAAGTGGAAGTCGATTATTTGGAGAAGGAAGCCTTAATCTCCCAACTCAGGGAAAAGAGACAGCAATTTTTTATCTACGCGGTACTTGTCATGTTGCTTTTTGTGATTCTTGTAGCAATAATG
Source organism: Algoriphagus sp. (assembly GCF_029254265.1). Classification (GTDB taxonomy): domain Bacteria; phylum Bacteroidota; class Bacteroidia; order Cytophagales; family Cyclobacteriaceae; genus Algoriphagus. The sequence goes on from NZ_JAQWXX010000013.1 coordinate 4,065, forward strand.
ACTTATCGACGCTATCGGTTTGAAAAGGAAACCAAATTGATTATTGAAAAGGAAAAAAATAGATCTGAGGAATTATTGCTAAATATTTTGCCGGAAGAAACTGCTGAAGAGTTAAAGAATGACGGCAAAGTAATGGCCAAAAGAATAGATTCAGTAACTGTTTTGTTTACAGATTTCAAAAGTTTTACCGCGATCTCAGAGAATATTTCTCCCGAAAAATTAGTAGAAAGTATTGATTTTTATTTCAAAGAATTTGATCGGATCACGACAAAATATGGTCTTGAAAAGATCAAAACTATTGGAGACTCTTATATGTGTGCCGGAGGTCTTCCAATCCAAAACAAAACCCATCCTAAAGACGTGATTTTGGCGGCAAAAGAGATGATGGCTTTTGTGAATCAAGAACTTGGTAATGACTTGATGCACTTTGAAATGCGCATCGGAATCCATACTGGCCCAATAGTCGCTGGAATTGTAGGAATCAAAAAATGGCAATACGACATCTGGGGAGATACAGTAAATATCGCTTCAAGGATGGAAACGAATTCTGTTGAAGGCAGGATTAATCTTTCAGAAACAACCTATGAACTGATCAAAGACGAATTTGAATGTGAATACCGTGGAAGCATTGATGTGAAGAACCGGGGTGTTTGGAAAATGTATTTTTTAAAATAAGATCGAGAATAAATCTATTGAAAGGAAATAAAAATGCTCGTTGATTAATTTCAACGAGCATTTCTTTATAATTTATTTTCAATGCTTCTTACCGAACAGATTGCTTCGGATTCGAAAGAGAGCGAATACTGATAAATTTTAGTAAAATCCTCGCACCCGACAACTGTACGGGAGACGTAAACTGCCCGCTGCCACTTCCAACTGATTACTCACTTTTCTTAAAACCTTCGAGGTCAAAAAGAGACCTCAAAGGTTGACAACGGCTCACTGCTTACTGCCTACTGAAAACTGCCTAATGTAATACTGTTTACTGCCCACTGCCAACAACTTTCGCCTCTTCAACCAGCAACTCATTCTCGTCTGACAGTCCTGCTGCTATAAAGGCTTCGATTTCCGAATTGCGCGCTTGACCTTTATTCAACAACACGCCCAGCGTAATCATCGCCCCGATTCGGGTTCCTACTTTTTTAGCTGCAGTCTGGAACAAAGGCTCCAATTCCTCATAGCTTACCTCTTCAGCCAATCTGGCAATATCTGCACGGGCAGCAGCCAATTTGTCTCCAGAAAGGTTTGTGTACTTTTTGGCTATTTTCTGAATCTCATTAATCGCAGATCGAACCTGCTGATCCTGTGCTGGTTTTGGATTGCTTTTCTGAGAATTTGAAGGATTAGATTGTGCAGTAGGAGTAGGTTTCTGCTTAGCCCAAGAGTCCCTCAAGCCTACAGTTTTGTTGAAAACAAGCTTTTCAGCCGATGAATCTTTATCAAGCGTAAAATATCCTAAGCGTTGAAACTGGAACTTGTCGCCCACTTTGGCATCAGCCAAAAACGGCTCTAAATATGCTTTTGAAATGATCTTCAAAGAATCAGGATTTACGAATTCCATAAAATTCTTGTCTTCATTAGAATCTGGAGCTTCGTCCAAAAACAAACGATCATATTCCCGAACCTCAGCGGTAATTGCATGTTGGATTGATACCCAATGAAGTGTTCCTTTTACTTTTCTTGTGCTGGCTTCGGTACCAGAACCTGATCTTGAATCCAAGTCAGCAGTACAATGAATTTCTAAAATATTGCCTTCTGTATCTTTTACAACAGATTCCCCTTTGATAATGTAAGCGCTTTTAAGACGGACTTCATTTCCCAAAGTCAATCGGAAGAAATTTGATCCAGCTTCTTCTTTGAAATCTTCCCGCTCGATATACAATTCTCCGGAGAACGGGAGTTCATGAGTCCCTGAATTCGGATCCTCTGGATTATTTTCAGAAACCAATAGTTCGGTTTTCCCTGCAGGGTAATTGGTTATCACCAACTTCACCGGATCCAAAACCCCCATTACCCGAGTTGCGACCTTATTTAAATCCTCCCGAATACAATATTCCAATAAGGAAACATCAGTGACGCTATCACGCTTAGAGATACCCGAAAGATCACTGAAATTCCGGATCGATTCTGGAGTATAACCTCTTCTTCTCAAACCTGAAATAGTCGGCATCCGTGGATCATCCCAACCCGAAACGGTCTTGCTTTGTACCAATTCCAAAAGCTTTCGCTTACTCATTACAGTATAGCTCAAGTTTCTTCGTGCAAATTCCCTTTGAATGGGTCTTAGCTTCGCTGGATCTATGATCTGATCCAAGAACCAATCATATAATTCCCTGTGCATTTTAAACTCCAGGGTACAGATGGAATGAGAAATCTGTTCGATATAATCAGACTCTCCATGAGTCCAATCATACATTGGATAGATACACCAGTCAGTTCCTGTACGGTGATGTGCTTTTTTAACAACCCGATAAAGAATCGGATCTCGCATCAGCATATTCGGAGAGGTCATATCAATTTTCGCCCGAAGAACATAGCTTCCTTGCTCAAATTCCCCATCCTTCATTCGCTGGAATAAATTCAGGTTTTCTTCAACTGATAAGTCACGGAAGGGACCAGCTACACCAGGTGTGCTTGGAGTCCCTTTTTGCTCCGCCATAGCTTCGGCAGATTGCCCATCCACATAGGCTTTACCTTCTTTAATCAATTGAATCGCCCAATCATAGAGCTGCTGAAAATAGTCAGATGAGTAACACTCAATAGCCCATTTAAAACCAAGCCATTGAATATCCCTTTTAATTGCGTCAACATATTCCTGCTCCTCTTTGGCGGGGTTGGTATCGTCAAAACGAAGATTAACCGGCGCATTATATTTTTCTCCCAAACCAAAATTCAGGCAAATAGAAGCTGCATGACCAATATGTAGATAGCCATTTGGCTCTGGTGGAAATCGAAAACGAAGCTTGTCCGGCGAAAGGCCTGCTGCCAAATCGTCGGCTATAATTTGTTCGATAAAATTCAGTGATGAGTTTTCTTCTGTCATGGATAGAAATTGAATTTCAAAATTAAGGCAAAATTGAGAATATCGAGCCTGCAATTTAGGAATTCAAAAGTAAGCGTGCAGATTTCCAAAGTGTGTCTCTTAATGCACAGCTTTTTTTCATAATTTGATTTCATGTTGCATCCTTATTCGACAACCAAGAACACATACGATATCATCATAGTTGGAGCAGGCATTTCTGGTATCGGAATGGCTTATTGGCTTCAGAAAAAATGTCCCGAAAAGAGCGTTTTAGTCCTTGAAGCTAGAGATTCCATCGGAGGTACTTGGTCTCTTTTCCAGTATCCTGGAATCCGGTCAGATTCAGATATGTTCACTTTTGGTTTCAGGTTTAAGCCTTGGAATGATCCTCAGTCTCTTTCTAGTGGAGATAAAATCCTGAAGTACCTTGAGCAGACTGTAATGGAAAATAAATTAGATCAGCTTATCTCTTTCAATCATAAAATGCTCAGCTCCAACTGGTCCGACGAAGAGAAATGCTGGAGTCTACAAGTAGAATCACCCGAGGGATTGAAAATGCTAAAAAGTCGTTTTTTGAGCATCTGCACAGGATATTACAATTATCAAGAGGCGCACCGCCCAAAATTTAAAGGGGAAGATCTTTTCCAAGGAAAGATCCTTTTGCCTCAATTCTGGCCCAAAGACCTGGACTTTTCCAATCAGAAAATCGCAGTCATTGGAAGTGGGGCTACCGCTATTACTTTGGTCCCTAGCCTTGCAAACCAAGGGGCAGGGCAAGTGACGATGATTCAGCGTTCTCCAACTTATGTGATGAATCTTCCCAATCGGAATGGACAGTTTGCTTTTCTAAAAAAAGTTTTACCGAATAGTTGGGCATACCGCCTGACCCGGAGTACGAATATTCTGCTCTCTATGGCTTCCTTTGGGTTTTCGAAAGCTTTCCCAAAATTCATGAAAAAAATAATCATGAATGCCGCAGCCAAACAACTTCCCGACGGATATCCAGTAGAAAAGCATTTTAATCCGAGTTATAATCCTTGGGATCAGCGACTCTGTGTGGTACCTGACAGAGATTTTTTTACGAGCATTAATAATGGTCAAGCCAATGTCGTAACTGGTGAAATTTCACATTTTTCAGAGCAGGGAGTACAAATGAAAAATGGGGAATTCATCAAAGCAGATCTTATTGTCATGGCAACGGGTCTGAAAATTCAATTACTTGGTGGAGCACAACTTTCGGTGAACAACAGTCAAATTAAGGTCAGTGATTGTTACATTTATAAAGGCATGATGGTAAGTGAATTACCTAACCTTATTTATTGCTTTGGTTATACCAATGCTTCTTGGACTTTAAAAGTAGATTTGACAGCAAATTACCTGTGCAAAATCTTAAAATACATGGATAAGAATGGGTTTGATGTCGTGACTCCGAAAGCTGGCAAGATCGATAACGAAGAGAATTTTCTGAATCTAAGCTCGGGATACATCACCCGTGCTGAAAATGATTTACCGAAGCAGGGTTCCAAGCGTCCATGGCGCGTTTACCAAAATTACCTTATCGATATGCTCACCACTCGATTTGGTCCTATTCGGGATCAAGCCTTAAAGTTTACGCCTAAGTCCTAAACGTAGATTAACATGCACTTATTGATAGACAAGATTTGGTAACAAAAGTGAGGGAGGTGGGTTCAACTTGTATGTCTATCAAGCCCTTCAAACCAAAACCAGGTCAGGAATCAGTCTGGGACTATCCACGTCCACCAAGACTGGAAGAATGCAGAAAGCATCTTCGAATAGTGTTTAATGGTGAAATCATACTAGACACTAATCAATCTTTTCGAATTCTGGAAACCAGCCATCCGCCAACTTATTATATTCCAATGGATGCTTTCAAAGAAGGCGTGTTGATTCCTGTTACGGGTTCTTCTTTTTGTGAATGGAAAGGAGCAGCCAATTACTATGATATCCGAGTAGGGGGCAAAACAGCTTCAAGGTCCGCTTGGAGCTACTTAAATCCAAACAAAGCCTATCATCAGCTAAAAAACACGGTTTCTGTCTACGCCCACCACATGGATACCTGCTTTGTGAATGATGAAAAAGTACAGGCTCAGGAAGGGGATTTCTACGGAGGCTGGATCACCTCTGACATCGTTGGTCCATTTAAAGGGGCTCCAGGAACCTGGGGATGGTAATCAGGATTGCAGATTTATGATTTTTTGATAGTCTAAGCTTCTCAAATTATGCAATGAAATCGAGCATGACTAAAAAGTCACACACTGGGATGATTATAGGCCTTGCGAGATTCCATATGACCATTGAAAAACAAATTATAAACAGATGAAAAAAGTGGATGGCTAAGCCCTTGGTTCTACCGAAGTCACCCAATCAATAATTTCCACAAAAAGCATCTGGAAATAAATCTAATCAGTTTTAGAAAGCTTATTTGATTAAATAGCTTTTTAGAATAGGCTTATAATAAGCTAGAAGTAGGGATTTAAATCCTGATAAATTATAAGCAACTAATAAGAAAGAGAACATCAGATAATAAAATGAAACGAATTGGGTAGAAAAATCCTTAGACTAATAAGTAGTTGTAAATCAGAAGTAACGAAATTAGCTAAAGCTTAAACCCCAAAAATGAAAATCGCATTAATCATACTCGGAATAATTATTTTGGTATTTGTCGTTATCCAAATTTTTGCGATGAGAAGCCAAAAGAATATTGAAACTTATCCTTATAAGGTCAACAAGAAATATGAAGACTTTGAAATTCGTAGCTATGAGGCAAGCTTATTCACATCCGTCAAACTCTCAGGAAATAAATACAAAGAATCATCAAGCAAAGGATTTTCCATTTTGGCAGGATATATTTTTGGTGGAAATAAAAGCAATGAGAAAATAGCTATGACCTCTCCTGTAGCTATGTCTTTGGAAGACTCGATGACCATGATGTTTATGGTTCCAAAGAAATTTAACAAAGAAACCCTTCCTCAGCCGAACCAATCTCAAATCGAATTCCGTGAAGAACCAGCAAAAACTGTCGCTGCCATCACCTTTGGTGGTTGGGCCACTGATGAAAAAATAGAGGCGTTTAAAAATAAATTAAAATCTGCTTTAGAGGCTGAAGGAATTGGGTACACTAATCGATTTTACTTTTTGGGATATAATCCTCCATTTGAAGTGATAAATCGCAAAAATGAAATTATTGTGGAATTGGAGACTACGGAAGCTGAAAAGCTATCCCTTTAAGTTTTTTTCTAACTAGGTGCGAATTATAGCTAGTAAGGGATTTGCCATCTAACCTTGATTTAAAATTATTTCGATAATTTGAGTGGTTATTAAAATCACCCCTAAAAGCTAAATCTATGAATTTAACCAGATGTGAAAATCCTGCTGAATTAGGGATGATGGCTGGTAAAAAAGGTGCCGACTTTATCCGAGAGGCAATCAAAAAGCAAGGTTATGCCAATATCATTTTAGCCACAGGCACCAGCCAATTTGAGACCTTAAAACAGCTGCTTGCTGAAAAAGACAACGACTGGTCCAAGGTGACTGTTTTTCATTTGGATGAATATTTAGGTCTACCGATTACCCATCCGGCAAGTTTTAGAAAATATTTGATGGAGCGCTTTTTCAATCATTTACCGCAATTGAAGGCCTATTTTTTAATCAACGGAGAAGTAAATCCAGAAGCGGAATGTCAGCGCTTGGGTGAATTGATTAGCAAGCATCCCATTGATGTCGCCTTTGTGGGGATAGGAGAAAACGGACATCTTGCTTTCAATGATCCTCCTGCAGATTTTGAAACTGAACAACCTTACATCGTTGTGGACCTTGATCATGCTTGTAGGATGCAGCAGTTGGGTGAGGGCTGGTTTCCAAATTTAGAGGCGGTTCCTCAACAGGCAATCAGCATGTCTATTCGGCAAATCATGAAATCGAAAGCTATTATTTGCTCGGTACCGGATACCCGAAAAGCATCAGCAATCAAAAACTGTATAGAAGGTCCAATCACTCCGGATCATCCTGCTTCTATCCTTCAAAGTCACCCCAATTATCAATTGTTTTTAGACCAAGGTTCCTCGTCACAACTTTCAGGTCATTGATCGGAAAAGTCTTGTTTTGCTGAAAAAAAATTTTGTATTTATACCAATTCTCAGGTATTCATTTTGAGAATTCCTTTGTTTGTTTCAGCCCAAAAGAACTATGTCCTCAAAATCAGTGGCCGTAAAAGCGGAGTCTTTAAGTCAAAGGTATACTTGGATTTCCATAGCCATAATCGGGATGATGTTTTTCATCTTTGGTTTTGTCTCATGGGTAAATGCAATCCTAATTCCCTACTTCAAAATTGCCTTTACACTTAGCAATTTCGACTCCTATCTGGTTGCATTTGCTTTCTACATTTCCTATTTGGTCATGTCAGTGCCTTCTTCCTATTTACTCAAAGCAGTAGGTTTTAAAAGAGGAATGATGTGGGGGTTTTTCGTGATGGCTATAGGGGCATTTATTTTCGTGCCGGCGGCGATGGCTAGAACTTACGAACTCTTCTTATTAGGTTTATTCACTTTAGGAACTGGTTTGGCGGTTTTACAAACTGCTGCAAATCCATATGTAACCGTACTTGGCCCCAAAGAAAGAGCTGCCCAGCGAATAAGTATCATGGGTATTTTCAATAAAGGAGCAGGTATTTTGGCACCAATCCTTTTTGCGGCAGTAGTTTTAAGAGTAGGGGATAATGAGCTCTTTCAGCAGCTGGATCAAATGTCGGAAGCAGCCAGCGATGCAGCTTTGGACGAACTGATCCAGCGGGTGATTTTGCCATATTCCATTGTAGGTACAGTATTGATTGGACTGGGTCTTTTTATCAGATTTTCTCCTTTACCTGAAATCGATACGGAGCATGAATCTGAAGAAGTAGCGGTCGCCAATTCAGGAAAAACCTCCATTTTCCAATTCCCACATCTGATATTGGGCGCTTTCGCTATTTTCCTTCATGTCGGTACCCAAGTGATTGCCATCGATACAGTGATTCCTTATGCAAATTCATTTGGCATCAGTTTGATGGATGCTAAAGTCTTTCCCTCATTTACCTTAGCTTTTACAATCATCGGATACTTGATTGGGATTTCATTGATTCCCAAATTCATCTCTCAAGTGAATATTTTAAGAATCTGCACCGTTTTGGGTACGCTTCTGACCTTGATGATTGTGTTTGCTGAAGGTCCTATCCAGTTTTGGGGAATGACCGTAGATATCTCCATTTTATTTGTTGTCCTGCTTGGTTTGGCCAATTCATTGGTTTGGGCAGGAATCTGGCCATTGGCTTTAGATGGTTTAGGGAGATTTACAAAGCTAGGGGCTTCCATCATGATTATGGGGCTTTGTGGCAATGCCATCTTGCCTTTGCTTTATGGATATTTTGCCGATTTGTATTCGGTCCGGTTAGCCTATTGGGTCCTTTTCCCTTGCTATCTCTATTTGGTTTATTATGCGGTTGCTGGGCATAAGGTTAGAAAATGGGCTTTTGCGAAATGATACTTCAAGGCAACTCATACCAAAACGGACTACCTATTCAGATTTCTTTTTCTGAAGGGATCATAGATAGCATCTCAGAAACACAAATTTCTTTAGAAAATGATCTGATTATCGGTCCCGGATTTACAGATATTCAAGTCAACGGATATGGAGGGATCGATTACAACGAGATTCAAAGAGATCCTGCAAAACTGGCCGAAATCTCCAAACTTTTGTATCAGGAAGGAGTCACCACTCATTTCCCGACCCTCATTACAAATGATGCGGAGCAGATCAGTCAATTGATTCTTCAGATTGTTTCCCTACGAAAAATGGATGAATTGTCCAGAATGAGCATTGAAGGCTTGCATATAGAAGGCCCATTTATTTCACCGATTGATGGACCAAGAGGTGCTCATCCTAAAGAATTTGTATGTGCTCCGGATTGGAGCTTAGTTCAAAAATGGCAGCTGGAATCGAAAGGCCTGATCAAAATGATTACCCTTTCACCAGAATGGGAAAATGCCAATTCCTTTATTGAAAAGTGTGTCGAACATGGGATTCTGGTTTCTATTGGTCATACCAATGCTACCCATCAGCAAATATTGGATGCAGTGCGTGCTGGGGCCAGTTTATCAACTCACCTTGGAAACGGGATGCACCCGATCATTGCCAGACATCCGAATTATCTCTGGTCGCAACTCGCGCAGGATGAGTTGGGAGCATCGATTATTGCGGATGGTTTTCATCTTCAAGCTGAGGTGATTCAGGTTTTTCAAAAGGTAAAAAAGGATAAACTGATCCTGGTTAGTGATTCTGTTTCTTTAGCCGGAATGCCTCCAGGAGATTATGAGCTTCACATCGGTGGTGAAGTGACTCTAACTCCAGAGGGAAAATTACACTTGAAATCTAATCCCTCAATTCTTGCAGGTTCTGCTTCCAATATACGACGAGGAGTTTCTTTCCTGATTCAAAATAAGCTGGCATCTCTTTCAGATGCTTGGGAAATGGCTTCAATTCGTCCACAAAAGCTTTTGAATCCCGGTCATGTTCTTTTTAAGGAAGGCGCTATTGCCGATTTGATCCTTTGCAGGAAAGATGAAAATGGAGAACTCAAAGTGATAAAAACTATCAAACATGGGAGGGAAGTATTTTCTGCCTCTTCAAGCTCGAACTCTTAATCTATAATCCATCTAACTATGAAAAAAGACGTCAATCGAAGGAATTTTATCAAAACCGTAGCTACCGGAAGTTTGGGTTTGGGAGTAATGAGTTCAGCACATTCTTTCAATATATTATCTCAATACCCGGTTAAAGACAAGGTTCGTGTGGCCATCATGGGAGTGAATGGAAGAGGTTCTCAACATATTCAGGCTTTTGCGAAAGTTCCGAATGCGGAGATTTCATACATCTGTGATGTGGATTCGAGAGCTGTCACCAATGGCTTGGCACTTGCAGAAAAGTCTGGAGTAAGCAAATTACCACAGGGTATTTCTGATTTCCGAAGGGCTTTGGATAATCAAAATGTAGATGCCATTTCCATTGCTTTACCGGATCACTGGCATACTCCAATGGCTCTGATGGCATTGAAGGCAGGAAAACACGTCTACATCGAAAAACCAGGAAGCCATAATCCAGCCGAGGGAGAATTGCTTTCGAAGGCTACATCATCCTATGGTAAAGTCGTACAAATGGGCAATCAGCGCAGAAGTTGGCCAAGAGTACAGGAAGCGATCGCTGAACTTCACGGCGGAGCAATCGGCAATGCATATTATGCTCGAGCTTGGTACACCAATACCCGCCAATCAATTGGTTTTGGGAAAGAAGTGGCTGTTCCGGAATGGCTGGACTTCGAACTTTGGCAAGGACCAGCTCCCAGATCTGCTTTCAAAGACAATCTGATCCATTACAATTGGCATTGGTTCTGGAATTGGGGAACAGGCGAAATCGTGAACAATGGTGTGCATTTCCTTGATTTGGCACGATGGGGATTAAATGTAGATTATGCCAAAAAAGCTTATTCAAGCGGTGGGAGATATCATTTCAAAGATGATTGGCAGACCCCTGATACGCAGACAGCATCTTTCGATTTTGAAGGGAAAAGCATCCTCTGGGAAGGTAGAAGCTGTAACAAAAGAGGAATCAATGACATGGGTTCCGGCGTGTCTTTCCATGGTGAAAATGGTACGCTGGAATTGCTTGACAACTCTTATAAAATCTATGACAATACTAATAAACTCGTTAAAAGTGCTGAACCCACCAGCAATACAGTAGTGGATCAACGCGGTGCAGGATTTGACATGGATATTGCTCATTTCACCAATTTCACAAATGCCATCACTAAAGGAGAGCAGCTGATTTCACCCTATCAGGAAATCGTGAAGAGTGTCATGCTTTGCCATTTGGGGAATATTTCTTACCGAACAGGCAGAGCTTTGGAACTGGATAATTCAAATGGAAGAATAAAGAATGACAAGGAGGCGATGAAGTTGTGGAGTAGGGAATATGAAAAAGGCTGGGAACCAAAAATGTAAAAACAATCATGAAAAGCCCAACCAATTTGACTTCCAAGCGACTGGTATCAATTGATGCCCTGAGAGGTTTTGATATGTTGATGATCTGTGGAGCGGATGCCTTTTTTCGAAGTTTTGAAGGAAAGACTTCCTGGGCTTGGTTGGATGAATTGGCACTACAATTTGAGCATCCCGAGTGGATCGGATTTACATTCTACGACTTTATTTTCCCGCTCTTTATTTTTATATCGGGAGTATCTATTCCTTTTTCTTTGGGTAAAGCGCTAGAAACCAAGGTGCCGAAAAAACAGATTTATCGAAAAGCTTTTATCAGAATGCTTAAGTTGATTGGTTTTGGTTTATTAGTCAAAAATGTTCCTTTTCCTTTTTTTGACTGGGAACAAATACGTTTAGGATCTGTGCTCGGAAGAATCGGGATTGCCGGATTTATCACCACTGTTCTTTTCCTCAATTTTGACTCAAAAAAGCGTCTGATCGTTGGAGGAGCAATTTTGTTGGTCTATTATGCTGCGATTTTCCTGATTCCCGTTCCCGGATTTGGAGCTGGAAATCTTAGTTTTGAAGGGAACTTGGCTGGCTGGTTTGACAGAACTTTCCTTCCAGGAAGATTACTCCAGGGTCAATTCGATGAATTGGGTATTCTGACCACCTTTCCGGCAATCTGTCTTGTGAT
>NZ_JAQWXX010000105.1 GCF_029254265.1 Algoriphagus sp.
GCAGTCAAGTTCAGTTTGGAAGCTTTTACTGAACTCTATGACTCCTTGACCTTTAAATATATCCATTTTGAGCGTTTGAAAAGCTATAAATATATGCAATTAAAAGGACACCTCTAAAATTATAAATTCTCTGACTCTATATATATCTATAATATTAGAGCAAGAGCAATGGAGAGTTTTTATTCTGGATCGGATGACTTCGGAAGTCCCAATTTGCTTACTTACCTACCAAATCGAGCTCAATCCTTGGAATATATTTCTAAAGAAGTCGACTATGAAACTGCTTTTTTTCATAAAGAGAAAGTATATCGAGTTGTGTCACATTTGAAAGAGAAAAAATATTTCCAGTATAATCCATATGAGATTATCCGAAATAATTTTAGAGCCGTCTCTTTGGTTCAATTGGATTTGAATTCAAAGGAGTTAAAATTTTACGAGTTGCCTATTGCAAAGTATTTTGTTTTTCAAGGTGATAACCTCTTTGTTGGAGGAATTTCTGTCAGAGAAGAAAATGGTGATATCTATAGGAAATTCTATAGATATACTCTTAACTGATTTGCCTATATACTGCTTCTCCGGAAGTAGTGACAGGATTTATGAAATGTCTTTAGGTCTTAAAATGGCCCGATACCCTCGGGGATTTTTTCATTCCCCACTCCCGTACTAGGCTATTCGAAGAAATGAGTTATTTTTGTCTATGCTTTCAAAAAAGACAAAGTATGCCCTTCATGCCCTGACTTATCTGGGTAAGCATCGAGAGGAAAAGACAGTGTTGATCCATGACATCGCTGAAGAGCATGGCATCTCTCATAAATTTTTAGAGAATATCTTACTCGAACTCAAAAAGGCTGGCTTGCTCGGTAGCAAAAAAGGTAAAGGTGGTGGTTATTACCTGATCAAAGAACCCCAAGATATTCCGCTTTCGAAAGTGATTCGACTGCTCGATGGACCCATCGCCTTACTTCCTTGCGTAAGTCTCAACTACTACGAACCCTGCGCCGAATGTAAGTCCGAAGTTGAGTGTGGAATAAATAAAGTGATGATTCAAGTTCGTGATGAAACACTCAAAATACTGGAAAACAAAACTTTACAAGATATATTAGAAAAATAATAAAATTTTTTTCCTTTAAACCCTATAAAAAAGATAGGGTTTATATACTTTTGAAATTCAAACTCGCATCAAGCACGTATGATAATCGATCAGCCTATTAAAAAATGGTTTGTCAGTAACACTGGTGAAGACAAGCATTTCAAAAGTTTCTTGAAGTCAATCTCCTGGCGCATAGTCGGTACTATTGACACCATGGTCATCTCCTATTTTGTAACAGGTCAGTTGAAAATGGCTATCTCCATAGGTTCCATAGAGGTTGTGTCCAAAGTAGCGCTCTACTATTTTCATGAGCGAGCTTGGGAAAAAGCCACTAAAGCCTAAGCCATGAAAACAAATTTGATCGAATTGGAAGCTCAATTAGCACAACTTGCTCCCGCGACAGGTTTGACCTTATTAGTTGAACTATTTCCAGGGAAAGTGTGCTTTTCGACCTCTTTGGGTCAGGAAGATCAAGTGATTACGCAGCTGATTGCTTCTCAGAACTTGCCGATCCAGATTTTCTCTTTGGATACTGGGAGGCTTTTCCCAGAGACTTTGAATCTCTTGGCCCGTACCGAGGCCAAATACAAAACAAAAATTCAGGTTTACTATCCAGAGAGAAGCTCGGTAGAAGCTTTGGTTAACACCATCGGGATCAATGGATTTTATGAATCTGTAGAAAATCGGAAGTCCTGCTGCTTTGTAAGGAAAGTAGAACCACTTCAAAGAGCACTTGCGGGAAATGAAATCTGGGTGACGGGTCTACGCGCGGAGCAATCTGCCAATCGCTCCGAGATGAAGTGGCTCGAATGGGATGAATCCAACCAAATCTGGAAATACAATCCTTTGCTGGATTGGTCTTTCGACGAGGTGCTGACTTACCTCGAAACTCATAAAATTCCTTACAATCCGCTTCATGACAAGGGTTTTGTCAGTATTGGCTGTGCACCCTGTACTCGTGCAATTTCTTCAGGAGAAGATGCCCGTGCCGGTCGCTGGTGGTGGGAGGATTCGAAGAAGGAGTGTGGGCTGCATAGCAGTAGGCAGTAAATAGTATGCAGTGAGCAAGAAGGTAGAGGAAAAAGTCAGAAAGCTTAAGTCAGAAATCAGAATAAGGTAAGTCAAAGTGTAAATCTATGGCTCCACTATCAAAGGTCTCTTAAATCATAAGTCGTAAATCTTAAATATGAGGGCGTAAATCTTAAATCAAATATCATAAATGAACAGCCTATTAAAACCTAATCCCAAAGAAGCAGAATCGATCCACATCCTTCGGGAGGTGGCGGCGCAATTTGAGCGTCCGGTTTTACTTTTTTCTGGGGGAAAAGATTCCATCACTTTGGTAAGATTAGCTCAAAAAGCCTTCTTTCCAGCAAAAATTCCTTTTCCTCTTTTACATGTGGACACAGGACATAATTTCCCTGAGACGATCGCTTTCCGGGATAAGCTTGTAGCCGAACTTGGGCTTGAATTGATTGTCCGAAATGTGCAGGACTCCATCGATCAGGGTAAAGTTCGGGAAGAGCGAGGTCGTTATTCCAGTCGAAACTCACTTCAGACGACTACACTGCTTGATGCCATCGAGGAATTTAAGTTTGATGCCTGTATCGGCGGTGCTAGACGCGATGAGGAAAAAGCGAGAGCCAAGGAGCGAGTGTTCTCTGTACGAGATGATTTCGGGCAATGGGATGAAAAAAACCAACGCCCAGAGCTATTCGACATGCTAAACGGCAGGATTCACATTGGACAAAATGTCCGTGTGTTCCCGATTTCTAACTGGACGGAACTTGATGTTTGGGAATATATCCGAACAGAAAACATCGAGATCCCAAGTATCTACTATGCTCACAAGCGCGAAGTGTTTTTTCGGGATGGGATGATTTGGACAGCCAATGAGCACGTCTTTCGGGAGGCTCATGAAGAGGTAACAGAGCTGATGGTTCGCTTTCGAACTGTCGGTGACATGACTTGTACAGCAGCAGTGCTTTCTGAGGCAGTTTCCTTGGATGATGTCGTAGCGGAGATTCGTGACTCTACGATTTCAGAGCGAGGCGCTCGCATTGACGACAAGCGCTCTGAGGCAGCGATGGAGACGAGAAAGAAAGTAGGATACTTTTAGTCTGATCGTCATTGCGAGGAGGAGGCACGACGACGAAGCAATCTTATTAATAAAGAAATACAATTGAAATACGATAGAAATACTCCTCACTTCGTTCGGAGAAATAATTTTCACTTTTAAGTTATTTCATCCCGCTTGCGGGATTTATTTCAATTGTATTTCCACAGTATTTCAATAAGTAAAAAGTTATAAAAATGGATACACAAGGAAGAAAACTCATCAAAATCGCAACAGCGGGCTCAGTTGATGATGGCAAAAGCACCTTAATTGGGCGATTGCTGTATGATACTAATTCGCTGACGACGGATAAAATTGAGGCAATTGAGCGTAGCTCTAAGCAGCGAGGTTATGATTACCTGGATTTTTCGCTGGCTACAGACGGATTGGTAGCTGAGCGGGAGCAAGGTATCACCATCGATGTGGCGCATATTTATTTCAATACGGACAAGACCAATTTTATCGTAGCAGATACTCCCGGTCATGTGGAATACACCCGAAACATGGTGACAGGAGCATCTACTTCTCAGGTAGCTATAGTTTTAATTGATGCGCGGAAAGGCGTGATTGAACAGACATATCGACACTTCTTTATCGCAAACCTTCTCCGAATTTCCCATGTGGTGGTCGCCATCAACAAGATGGATTTGGTAGGATATGAGGAAGAAGTATTCCTAAAAATCAAGGATGATTTCAATGAATTGGTGGCCAAAAGCGATTTCAATGAAGATCAGATCACCTTTATTCCAGTGTCAGCTTTGAAAGGAGAAAATATCGCCAGAAAATCTCAGGAGATGCCTTGGTATCTTGGAAATACCCTTTTGGATCATCTGGAGGTTTTGGAGCCAGCTGATCTTCAGGAGAATTCCGTAGCGCGTTTTCCAATTCAATATGTGACACGTCCCAAGACGGAAGCCTACCATGATTTCAGGGGTTTTTCCGGAAAATTATATGGCGGTAGTTTGAAGGTTGGGGATCAAGTGACAGTACTCCCATCTGGAAATGAAACGACCATTAAAAGCATTCATTTCTTTGATCAGGAATATCAGGAAGCTGAGGTGGGAAGTTCGATTACCATTACGCTGGCCGATGAGGTGGACTTGAGTCGAGGGGATATGCTGGTCAAAAGAGAAACTATTCCCCAAAGTGAAAAGCAAATTTCTGCAACCATCTGCCAAGTCAATTCAAAAATTCTGAAGGTTGGGAATAAATACATTCTGCAGCACGGTGTGAATCGGGTGTTGGCAAAAGTAGATGAGATCGAGTCCCGAATTCATACAGATTTCTCAGGCAAAGAGGATGCCGAGCAATTGAAGTTGAATGATATTGGAAAAGTCAAATTCAGACTCAGTAAGCCCATTCATGCGGATTCTTATACATCTAACAAATCAAACGGCTCCTTCATCCTTATTGACGAAAGTAGTTTTGATACAGTTGGGGTGGGATTCATCGACTAGTATTGAAAGCAGAATTCTAATTGAGAAATCTGAGAACCGATTGAGATTTGAATTCCTAAAGGAGATCGTCCGTAAAAGAAGCAAAATCCTGATTTCACAATTGGGGTTTTATTGATCAAGTAAGTCAAAAATCCTAAATCTGTAATCTTAAAACCTACTTTTCCGATAGGGAAAGTTTATTCTATTGAAATTATGCAAAGCTTTCGAACTGAGCTGGAAAATCCAATTGTAGAACGGGATATTCTCGAATTGGAGAAAAAAATTAATCTATTCAAGGAGGGGAAAATAGATGAAGAAAAATTCCGAAGTCTTCGGCTTGCCCGTGGTGTCTATGGACAGCGGCAGCAAGGTGTACAGATGATCCGAATCAAATTACCTTATGGTCGAGTGAATTCCGCTCAGTTACGAAGAATTTGCAAGGTTTCTGAAGAGTATTCTACCGGAAGATTACACATCACCACTCGTCAGGATATCCAAATTCACTATGTGAGCTTGGATCGTACACCGGAGCTTTGGGCTGAGCTGGAACGCGATGACGTCACACTTCGTGAGGCGTGTGGAAATACGGTCCGGAATGTTACCGCTTCGGAAATGGCAGGAATTGATCCAAAAGAGCCATTCGATGTTACGCCTTATGCCGATGCTACCTATCGCTATTTTTTGAGAAATCCAGTTTGTCAGGAAATGGGGCGAAAGTTTAAAATGGCATTTTCCTCCTCAGAGGAAGACGATGCGCTGAGTTATCTCCATGATTTGGGATTTATCCCAAAAATCAAGGAGGGGGTAAAAGGCTTTAAGGTCCTGCTTGGTGGGGGACTTGGTTCTCAGCCTCGGCATGCCGATTTGGTCTATGAGTTTTTGGAAGCCGATCAAATCATTCCGTTTATTGAAGCGGTGCTCCGAATTTTCGATAGGCATGGCGAGCGGGCCCGAAGAAACAAAGCCCGTATGAAATTTCTGATTAAGGACTTGGGGCTTGATGCTTTTTTGGAATTAGTGAAGGCTGAAAAAATGGCCTTGCCTTATCGGAGCTATCCCATTGATATTTCTGAATTTGAAACTAACAAATCACTTCCAAATCCCCAAGTGCCGGTATTAGATCAGGCATTAGGATTGGATTTCGAGCTTTGGAAACAAACCAATGTACTTACGCAAAAGCAGGCAGGCTATGTGGCTATTGGAGTAAAAGTGCATTTAGGCGACTTCTTTTTAGCACAAGCAAGAGCATTGGCGGATTTAGTGGAGCGCTTTGCCAAGGATGAGATTCGTTTTACCCTTCGTCAAAACTTCCTGATTAGGGATGTACGGGAAGATTTGGTGCCTTACTTTTTTCAGGAATTGAAAAAAATCGGGTTGGCCGATCGAGGATACAATTCCCTAGGGGATATTACCGCTTGCCCAGGGACAGACACCTGCAATTTGGGAATTGCGAGTTCGACCGGGATTACGGTGGAACTTGAAAAGTTGATTGTGGCAGAATACCCGCAGTATCTGAAAAATCAGGATCTCGTGATTAAGATCTCAGGCTGTATGAATGCCTGCGGGCAGCACAATATGGCGCATATCGGTTTTCAGGGAATGTCCATGAAATCTGGGAAAACTGTAATTCCAGCACTTCAAGTCTTGCTTGGTGGGGGGAATCTCGGAGATGGTAATGGACGATTTGCAGATAAAGTGACAAAAATCCCAAGCCGTCGTGGACCTCAGGCGTTGCGGATTTTACTTAATGATTTTGAAAGAAATGCAAATGGATTGGATTTTATTAGTTATTACGATCTGCAGGGTCAAATGTATTTCTATGAATTACTCAAAGGGTTGGGAGATGCATCGACATTCACCGAATCGGAATTTGTGGATTGGGGTCATGAAGGGGCTTATAAAGTAGCGGTTGGAGTTGGAGAATGCGCCGGAGTCGTGATTGACTTAGTGGCGACTTTGCTCTTGGAAGCTCTAGAAAAGCTGGAACTCGGTCAGGAAGCGCTGTCAGAAGGCAGATGGTCGGACAGTATCTATTACTATTACGCTGGGCTGATCAATTCCGCAAAGGCTATTTTGCTCAGTGAGGACATCAGCACCAATAGCTATGCGAATATCATTGCCCAGTTTGATGAGGTTTTTATAGCTACTGGTAAAATCAACTTACGTGGAACTTTTGCAGAAAAAGTCTATGAAATCAATCAACATGAACCGACTGAGGCATTTGCGAAAGCCTATGCCAGACAAGCTTTTGAAATCTATCATCTATTGAAAAACTATCGGGAAGAGGAGGTGAGTGAATGAGAAATCTGATTCAACCTAAAGTGACCTTGCTAGGAGCGGGTCCTGGCGATCCGGAATTGATTACCCTGAAAGGCGTTTTGGCTTTGAACAAAGCAGATGTGGTCCTTTATGATGCTTTGATCGATCCTGTTTTATTAAAGCATGCGCCAAGGTCTGCCATTAAGATTTTTGTAGGAAAGCGTGTGGGAAAGCATTCCCAGGCCCAAGGAGATACTAATCAGCTTTGTGTGAGCCTAGCCAAAAAGCATGGACATGTGGTCCGCTTGAAAGGAGGGGATCCCTTTGTCTTTGGTCGTGGAGCCGAAGAAATTGAATATATCGAGGCCTTCGGTATTCCTACCAAACTGATTCCCGGGTTAACTTCAGCCATAGCAGTTCCGGCTTCTGCAGGTATCCCGGTGACCAAACGAGGGATTTCCGAGAGTTTTTGGGTGGTTACAGGGACGACTTCCGCAGGAAAACTTTCTAAGGATCTGGCTCTTGCGGCCCAGTCTTCGGCCACAGTGGTGGTTTTGATGGGGACAAAAAAGCTATTGGAAATTGTAAAGGTCTACTCCCAATTTGGAAAAGGGGATCTGCCGGTAGCAATTATTCAAAGCGGGACTACCCGAGAGGAAAAAATCACTGCAGGGCATATTTCTACGATTTCTCAAAGAGCGAAAGAAAACCAAGTCGAAGCTCCCGCTATTATAATAATAGGGGAAGTGGTAAGGGAGAGCCTTAAGTTGGCAGAAATTTATCGTGAGGCAATTGGAGTAGGAAGAGTAAATCTTTGATAATAAAATCTTAACACTTCTAAAATGAATCAACTCTATCCTATTTTTCTGAAAGTGCATCAACTCAATGTTTTGCTCATTGGAGGGGGATTTGTAGGGACCGAAAAATTAGAATTCCTTTTGAAATCAAGTCCCAAAGCACAGGTCACGGTTGTTTCACTGGGGTTTTCAGAGGCCTTTTTGTTTCTTGCTGCGCAAAGTGAAAACGTCACCTTAATTGAAGATCACTACCATGAAAAATATCTCGGAGGCAAGCATATTGTGATCGCAGCGACCAATGATAAAGCAGTAAATCGACAAATTCGGAGTGAATCCAAGGAACGTTTTCTCTTGGTAAATGTGGCTGATACTCCCGAACTCTGTGATTTTTATTTGGGGGGAATAGTGACCAAAGGAAATCTCAAGATCGCCATTAGCACCAACGGAAAGTCACCTACCGCAGCGAAGCGGATTCGCCAACTTTTGGAGGAAGTCCTTCCTGAAGAATTGGATAATTTGTTGGAAAATCTCCATACTTACCGTGCTTCGCTGAAAGGAGACTTTGAATACAAAGTCAAAGCAATGAATGAAGCGACAGAAGGCTTAGTGCGGAAGTTAGATGTCTAAAATTCGTCTAATTTTTACTTAATGTTCCAATTATGTATATAGTCACATATTTAAGGTTTTTAATTTGTGAAGTGTACCCAGTCTCAACTAATTATTTTAGATAAACTCTTATTCAAGTCTTGTCCGTTTGATTTGAAATAGTTTTATTGGAAGCTTAATTAGTTTAAAATGACACAAACCATCTTTCAAGATTTCCAATCCTTTCTTAAGAATCCCAAACAGGCTACTTCTTATACTTCGATAAGTCCTAAAAATTTCATCCTTTTACTGTTGGGGGCTTTGATTATCATTGTTCCCAGTGCGCTATTGATGGAATGGGTAGGACTAGATCAGTTTGACTCGAAACTAGAGGAAATGATGAAAGATTATAAGTGGCTAGTAGCTGCTGCTGCGATTTTTTTGGCACCATTAATCGAGGAGCCTATCTTCAGGCTTCACCTTGATCTCAAAAAAGCTTCTATCTGGTGGGGTATTGGTCTTTCGGTATTCATCATTAGTGAGCAGTGGTATATAGCGGTTGGCTTTGTGGTATACCTTGTATATCTGCTCATCAGGATTAATAATGAAGAGACACCTGATTTGAAGTTTGTGGTTTATACTTCAGCTATATTCTTTGGATTAGTTCATTTAGGGAATTATTCAAATTTCAATTTTGGAGAGCATTTTTATTGGATTCCTTTTTTAGTTGGGATGCAGTTTTTTATAGGTTTAATTCTAAGTTTTCTTCGATTAAATCATGGCATCCGGACCGCTATGCTATTTCATGGAGTATATAATGCCGTCCTGATTATTCCGTATGTATATTTTTATGAAGGTTGATTAGCTAGACCTCACACTGCCTCCTCCTCCATTAATAGATCAAATTCAATATTGATTTGCATGGAAGAATTTTTCACCCAAACGGAGGAATATTTGAAGACTTCGGCCATTTCTTTTTGCTTTTGAAGTCGGATGTAAAAATTTAAAGCTTCATTGATATAGCTATTTCTGGCAATTCCTTTTTGCTTCGCCAGATCACCGTTTTCTTCTGAGAGATCTTTATGTATTTCTAACTATAGTGTTTTAATGATTTCTTTTTTGTGATGTTAAGTGTCTCAATTAATTTATAAATGGGAGATCTTATTTTTTCTGCTGATCAATCCCCGTCATCTCCCAATGCGTCATTGAAACCGGGATACTTCCAATTTCATTGATCTGATCAAAGAAATCTTTGAGCTTAAATTCAATTCCTTTTTCCTCTTGAATCCGAGCATAATCCGCCATTGCATTTTCCAATAAATACTTCCCGGTGATGTAACTACTTCCATAGCCTGGTTGACGCATATAAAGGTGTTGCTCAAATAGGAGCAACTCTTTCTCCGTTTTCATCCAGCCCCTTGGGGTATAGTTGGAGTGGATTCCCCCGGCTTCCACCATGGTCATTTCATTTGCTTGGGCGTAGAGCGAACCCAAACCTCTCGCAGCCCGCTGTGCAATCATGATGTAGACGATCTCTCTAGATCTTGGGGAATCTTCATATAATCCTGCATCCATGAAGATCTCTTCCACTGCTGTGGCTGTTCCCTCGTTTCTGGAGTCCCAAATATTATAAAGAAGCGGTTCACGACGGATTTCACTTGAATGCGGCTCATTATCCATGCGAGCAAGCTCAAACCAATGGTAGAAATGCGAGTAAAGGGGTCTCGGGTCGATGTGCATTCCGATGGTAAAGAAGTTTCGCTTTTCCTTAGGAATAAAACTTCCCATATGAACACGCAAAGCTGGCTCGAAATAATCTTTTACGGTTACGATTTCTTGATCTCGAAGGAAACTTATTAAGCTATTGACCCCATCTTCACTTAGCTTGGCAAAGTCCTCCGGGGTATTTGCCTCTTGAAGTGGAGGCAAATTCCGGTTTCGGTGCTCTTCCAATTTCAGCGAAGCCCAAGCTCTTGCCAATTCCCGCTTTAGGATCATTACTTCATCTTCCCAAGTCAGCGGAACCAGATGAACATTTTGGAGATACCAAGTGTAATTTTCCTTTCCTATTCCTGATTCACCGGTTTTGGATGGAGCTTCTTTTTCAAGCCAAGCCACCAATTTTTCTGTTGAGCTTTTTGCTTCAGTAATCAATTTGACCAATTCAGCATCTTCAGCGATTCCCGGCAAAGTGAGCATGTCCTGAAGGTCTGTGATTTGCTGGGAGATACTAGGAATTCCGGCTGCCCAAAGTTCCTTGGCATTACCAGTCAGGTTAGTTTCTGCTTGCTCATTTAAGGCAGGAATTCCAGCTAATTCTTTTGCAAATTTCTCACGACTTGCCGACTGCAGCGGGAAATCATATTGCCAAAGCTCCAAAATCCCATGATGTGTAGGTCCTTCATGTGCCGGAACATCGCTTCTTTCAGTCCAAATGGATTTATAATAAGCTGGATCCCGTTCCCATGGCTTAAGAATGCGGTGATTGAAATCAAAACCGTTCATCTCGGCCCAGACGATTCGGTAATCGACTTGCTCGGCAATGCTCCAACCAGCAGTATCCATTTCCATGAGTTGAGATTGAAGTCGCTTAAATTCAGGGAGCCGCTTTTCAAAAGTCTCCTTTCGATAGTCAGGAGCTCCCTCAAAAAGCGGTGGTGTTTCGAAGGTTTGCCATTTCTTAAAAAGTGATACAAGATCCGAATAATTGGCTGGTTTTTTTTCGATTTTGAGGTCCTGATTTTGTGGATTTTGACAGGAAAAAGAAACGAATAAAATCAAAGAAAAAGAAAGAAGATTAAGAACTCGGGTCATAGGAAAAGGGGGAAGTGTTTTGATTCATTAAGGTAATGGATCGATGCTTAGGATTCAAATTGATTTTTTCCCATAAATAGCCAAGTAAATTTTCCAAAATATTAAAGTTTTTTTCTGATAATTTTTAGGTTCTAGTATCAGAATTTTATTCTGTTTTAAGATATGCTCAAATAAAATCGGTTTGGGTTAAAAATCATTTTTAAGAGGAGAAAATCAAAATTTTGAACTTGAATTGATCTAAATTTTAATTCGAGGTTTTAAATAAGTGCTTTTTGAAAGCTTAATGGAGAATTTGATAAAATTTCTGATTCAAGAGAGTGGGTAATTTTATTTTGCTTAACGGGAAAAAAATGAAATTTTATTTATCAAAAAGTATAGATTTCAAAAAAATAATCAACCAACAACCTTATGAAAAACTTCAAACATCTAATGGTTTTCCCTGCCCTGCTGGGATTGGCTGTTTCCTGCGCTGAGATCAGCGAAAATGAGCCTGTTTTATCCGAAAAGACAACTTCTGCACTTCAGCAGAGATTTGTTCCAGGTCAGTTATTGATTAAGATGAAGACAGTGACCACAAAGTCACGAATTTCGGACGATATACTATCCGCCGTGCAAGCCACAATCGTTGAGGAAATTAAAACTGGAGCAATGGAACTTGCTTATGCCAGAAAAGGTGGAAAATCAGGTGATTTGATTTTAGTGGATTCCAAATTAGGAACCATGGAAGCTATTGATAAACTGAAATCAATGCCTGAAGTGGAATATGCAGAGCCAAATTGGATCTATGAGCATTTTGCTACTTCCAATGACCCCTACTTTACGAACAACTCTCTTTGGGGAATGTCTGCAGGAGGAAACCAATTTGGTAGCCAGGCGGCATCTACTTGGGCAGCAAATAAGTTGGGTAGCTCTTCTGTATATGTAGGAATCATTGATGAAGGCTATATGTATAATCATGAAGACCTCGCTGCTAATGCTGGTGTTAATCCAGGCGAAATAGCTGGAAATGGTGTTGACGATGATGGAAATGGTCTAGTAGATGATGTTTATGGTTGGGACTTTGATGGTAATAATAACACCTTATTTGATGGAACTGGTGACGATCATGGCACTCACGTAGCTGGTACAATCGGCGGTGTGGGAGGAAATGGAAAAGGAGTTGCTGGAGTAGCTTGGAATGTCAAAATTATGGGTGCGAAATTCTTAGGAAGCCGTGGGGGAACTACCTCGAATGCTATAAAGGCGGTTGATTACTTCACAGATCTAAAGCAAAGTCAAGGGTTGAACATTGTAGCCACAAATAATTCTTGGGGTGGAGGAGGATATTCTCAGGCCTTGAAAGATGCTATTGATCGAGCCGATGCTGCGGGTATTCTATTTATCGCTGCTGCTGGAAATTCTGGTACAGATAATGACGCATCTGCAAGCTATCCTTCAAATTATGATAGTCCTAATGTGATAGCGGTAGCATCAATCACAAGTAGTGGAGGATTATCGAGCTTCTCTCAGTATGGAGCTACTACGGTGGATATTGGAGCTCCAGGGTCTGGTATTTGGTCTACTGTACCTGCTTCTTCAGGAAAAGGGAAAAGAGCTACTATTACTTCGGGTTATGCAAGTTATAACGGAACCTCTATGGCAACTCCTCACGTAACTGGAGCTGCAGCTCTTTATGCCTCTATTTACCCAAATGCTTCTGCTGCTCAGATTAAAGCAGCAATCTTGGGCTCAGCTACTCCTACACCTTCTTTGGCGGGTAAAACTGTGACTGGTGGAAGATTAAATGTTTCAGGTTTTTAATTAAATCAATAGAGGTGTCCGCTTAACATCATATCATATTTGAGATATACATTTTATCTGCTTTTACCATTCTGATGATTAGATTATTGAAGATGGTGTCTTTGTTCTGGGAGCGATTAATTCGG
>NZ_JAQWXX010000106.1 GCF_029254265.1 Algoriphagus sp.
CCGAATTAATCGCTCCCAGAACAAAGACACCATCTTCAATAATCTAATCATCAGAATGGTAAAAGCAGATAAAATGTATATCTCAAATATGATATGATGTTAAGCGGACACCTCTATTCTTTTAAATTATTTAAGTTTCAAGCGAAGTTAGATTATTCTGTTCTTGGTAGTTAGCATGATGATTCCTAACTGACTACCATGAGCAGAGGATTTGTCAAAGAAGAAGATCAGGAAGAGCCCCCTTTATTCCACCTGGAGCCGATTTGCCCGATGAGGTCAGCAATTACGTTACACCGAAGGATTTGGAAGAATTGATGGCCGAAAAACATGCGCTTATCACAGAGCGAACAGCGCTAAGCGCTACCACTGAACAAGAAAAACGAATCGCATCGAATTTCATTACTGCCATAATCCATCTAATCGACGAGCGAATCGCCACGGCCAAGGTGGTCGAGCTCAGCGAGCAACCTAAGGGTAAATTGCGATTTGGCGCGACATTGATGCTCAAAATCCATACTACGCCAAAACCATGGAAATCTCAGACCTATCAACTCATAGGGGTGGATGAAGCTGATATCACCAAACACAAAATTTCATTCATCTCACCCATTGCCAAAATTCTGATTGGTAAAAAAGTCGGTGAATAGGCCATTTTAAAACTAGCTAGAGAAGACCGAATCTTTGAAGTAGAAGTCATCCGGTACATCTGAGGAGTTGACAATTGCTGAAAAGACATATTAGGATCATTTTTAAGGAAAAAACTTCCCTTTTTCCCCTATTTTTGCACCTTCAATAAAATTACCCTCGAATGTCTATTGCCAGCAAATACGATCCAACCGCAGCCGAATCAAAATGGTATGACTACTGGATGGAGCATAAGCTTTTCTCCTCCAAAGTAGATCACAGCAAGGAACCTTACACCATTGTAATTCCTCCGCCAAATGTCACCGGAGTCCTGCACATGGGTCATATGCTGAATAATACCATTCAAGATGTCTTGATCCGACGAGCTAGAATGCAAGGGAAAAATGCTTGCTGGGTTCCTGGAACGGATCACGCTTCCATTGCCACAGAGACGAAAGTGGTAAATATGCTGAAGGATCAGGGTATAGACAAAAAATCCCTGACCCGGGAAGAATTCCTTTCTCATGCTTGGGAATGGAAAGAGAAATACGGTGGAATCATTCTTGAGCAGTTGAAAAAACTTGGAGCTTCCTGTGATTGGGATCGTACTGCATTCACCATGGATCCAGGACTTAGCAAGGCAGTGATAGATGTCTTTGTGGACTTACATCAGAAAGGAAAAATCTACCGCGGCATCCGAATGGTTAATTGGGATCCACAGGGAAAAACTGCACTCTCGGACGATGAGGTGATCACCAAAGAAATCCAATCAAAACTTTTTTACATCAATTATAAAATTGAAGGTTCGGAAGATCAGTTTCTGACTATTGCCACAACTCGTCCGGAGACGATTATGGCAGATTCGGCAATCTGTATCAACCCAAATGATCCAAGATTCACACACCTAAAAGGAAAACGAGCGATCATTCCTTTGATCAATCGTTCTGTTCCGATCGTCGAAGATGAATACGTGGATATGGAGTTTGGAACGGGTTGTCTTAAAGTGACTCCTGCTCACGATATCAATGATTACGAACTTGGAATCAAGCATAAACTCGAAGTAATCGACATCCTCAACGATGATGGTACTTTGAATGAGAAAGCGCAAATTTTGGTTGGCGAGGATCGATTTGTAGCTCGTAAAATGATTGCAAAGCGACTGAAAGAAGCGGAG
Source organism: Algoriphagus sp. (assembly GCF_029254265.1). Taxonomy (GTDB): domain Bacteria; phylum Bacteroidota; class Bacteroidia; order Cytophagales; family Cyclobacteriaceae; genus Algoriphagus. Next base: position 1,799 of record NZ_JAQWXX010000106.1, read on the forward strand.
CAACTAGAAAAAATCGAAGAATACAAATCCAATGTAGGCCACTCTGAGCGAACCGATGCGGTGATTGAACCGAAGCTTTCCCTGCAGTGGTTCCTGAAAATGGAAGATATCACCAAGCCTGCATTGACAGCTGTGATGGATGATGTGATTCAACTTTATCCGCCGAAATTCAAGAACATGTACCGTGCTTGGATGGAGAATGTGCGGGATTGGTGTATCTCGCGCCAACTCTGGTGGGGACATCAGATCCCTGCCTATTACTTACCAAATGGAGAATATGTAGTTGCCAAATCCAAGGATGAAGCATTGATTCTTGCCAATGAGAAATTTGGGACAAACTATTCTGAATCAGATTTAACTCAGGATGAAGATGTTTTGGATACTTGGTTTAGTTCTTGGCTCTGGCCGATTTCAGTATTTGATACGGAAGTCTTTTCCACAGGAAAGCAAAATGAGGAACTGCAATACTACTATCCCACTAATGACTTGGTGACTGCTCCGGAGATCTTATTCTTCTGGGTTGCTCGAATGATCATTGCAGGCTATGAATACACGGGTGAAAAACCTTTTAAAAATGTCTACCTGACGGGAATCGTACGGGATAAATTGGGTCGAAAGATGTCCAAATCACTAGGTAATTCTCCTGATCCACTCGAACTAATCGCACAATACGGTGCAGACGGAGTACGAACAGGAATGCTTTTCTCCTCCCCTGCTGGAAATGATTTACCTTATGATGACAAGCTAGTCGAACAAGGCCGAAACTTCGCTAATAAGATCTGGAATGCTTTCCGACTGGTAAAAGGCTGGGAAATCGACCCTAAGCTTGATGGCTCACAGAATGAATCTAGCATCGCTTGGTTCGAAAGTCGATTCAATCAAGCTTTGGTCGAAATCAACGAGCATTTTGAAAAATTCAGAATTTCCGATGCCTTGATGACAACCTATAAATTGATCTGGGGAGATTTCTGCTCTTGGTATTTGGAGATGATCAAGCCAGAATATCAACATCCGATCGATCAGGCGACTTATGATCGAACTGTCCAATTATTTGAGGATATTCTAAGGATTCTTCATCCATTTATGCCTTTTATCTCAGAGGAAATCTGGCATTTAATCAAAGAAAGATCAGTGGAAGAGTCCTTGATTTTGGCTTCATGGCCGGAAGAAAAAACCTTCAACTCCCAAATCATTGAAGAAGCAGCGCAAGTATTCGAGGTAGTTTCTCAAGTACGGAATCTTCGCGCATCAAAAGGAATGTCTCCAAAAGAGGCTTTGGATTTGACCATCAATGCTAAGAATGAAGCACTTTATACTCGATTTGAATCTGTATTGACCAAACTGGCGAATCTATCTTCGTTTAGCTTTGGAAAGGCTGTAGAAAACGCGATGAGCTTTGTGGTAAAAGCCGATGAATGTTTTATCCCCGCAGGTGACACGATCAATGTGGAAGAAGAGCGGGAGAATATCAGTAAAGAGCTGGAATACACCAGAGGTTTCTTAAACTCAGTCATGAAAAAGCTGAGCAACGAACGTTTTGTGGCTGGCGCACCAGCCCAAGTCATTGAAATGGAGCGTAAGAAACAAGCAGATGCTGAGGCGAAAATCAAAACTTTGGAAGAAAGTCTAGCAAAGCTGGGGTAAGATCCGAGTTATGAAAGAAAATGAGAAAAGGTCACTTGAAAATTCAAGTGACCTTTTCTCATTTTATCATTTCGGAAAAAGAAAAATCACCACTGCCCTCCAGCCCCAATCCGCTTTGGCCCCATCTGGAGCGGCGAGATTTAAACGTGGCCCGACTACAAACTGGGTTTTTTGCTTTCCTAAACTAGTTACAGCACTGATTGTAGGATTAAACCACACGGTAGTCGTGGAGGCTTTCCAATTTTGCGTCCATTCCATGTTGGCTCCAATTCCCGCACCGGATTTCCAGTTGTAATTTACAAAAGGCTGCACCAACATTTGGCTGACATCAGGGCGATCCTCGCTTCCGGCCACGGACCAAAGTTGATTAACCAATCCACCTATGGTCCATCCATTGGTTTGCTTCAATGCAACTGCGGTCGGTCCCATCCCAAATTTTTTCGTAGTCAGAAAATCATTGGTTCCAACAGGTAGTAAAAAAGCAGGGCCTACTCCCCAAGTCAATTTCTCCGAGTTTGAGGGTGAGAAGAAAGCTGACATTACCGCATCGCCCAGCCCGGATTGCTTTTCGCCCGGAGCAGTGATATTGTATTGAGTGACAATAGGTAGCACCACCCGGGTAATCATATTGATTTTATCATTGATTTTGATAGGCAAAACGGGCTGAAAATTCAAAGTATTCCGAGTTCCTTGCCATTGGCCAATACCGTAGTCAGTATTATTTTGGAAGGGAACAGAGATTAAAGAAGCTATTGGGTTTGCCAGTTTTTTAGCCAATTCGGCTGCATCATCTTGAGCGAAAGCTGCGGTAAGTGAATAAGCACTTAACAGTATTACAAGGAAAAATTTTTTCATACAAAGAGAAATTACTTTTTAAAGTCATTAATAATGATTCCATTTTAATTTAAGAGAGGAACAATTAAGGTTAAGTTAAATATAAATTTAACCAGTAAAGGGTTTAGAATATTGTAAGAGAGTGTTCAGTTAAGTGTGTCTGCTAATTTTACAAATAGATGACAAAGAAACGAACACTTGAAGAATTATTTAGTGATCCTCAGACGAGTGATCGGCTGAAAGAGCGGCTTTACA
>NZ_JAQWXX010000108.1 GCF_029254265.1 Algoriphagus sp.
CAGAATTACCTAGACGAGTTTTGTTACAAGCTCAACAGAAGATACTTCGGTCAAAAACTCTTTGACAGACTCATCATTGCTTCGATTTAATCATACTGGCAAGATTGCGGATATACATACTTTATTATTATCATTTTTAAAGAATTTTTTAAAAAAAACTCTAAACGATTGCTCACCAGAATGTCCAAATGGGGGATTCCCAATATCATGCGCAAGACAAGCAGCAGCTACAATATGACCAAAAGTTGAAGGCCCTATTTCTCCAGTACCCTCATCAACTTCTATCTTTGGTTCATTTTTCAAAATAAAAATACCCGCAAGTTTGCCAAGGGAGCGTCCGATACTTGAAACTTCAATACTGTGAGTTAGACGATTATGAACAAAATCGCTTTTGGGTATAGGAAAAACTTGAGTTTTATCTTTAAGTCTCCTAAATGGAGAAGAAAAAATTATCCTATCCAAATCTCTTTCAAACTCAGTTCTAGCATCTGTGATTACATCATAAGTTTTAGCACCAAATCGCTTGGGTGTAATTAATTTACTCCAATCAAGTCTCATATTATAAAAATTTTAAGTAGTCAATTTCTTTTTCTCTCCCTTAATCCTCTCTAACAGCTTCTCCGCTGGCTCCCAGTCCGCTTCCTTGCGGCAGGCTTCCAACTCCACTTCAGTAAGCAACTTGCCTTCAAAGGCTTGCTTCAAGATACTTTGTCGCAGTGATTCTGATTTCAGTAGATTGATCTGTATAGTCTCGGCCAACTTATCCGCCACTGATAGACGGGATTCGATTTCCTGAACGATTTGGGTTTGTAATTCCAATGCTGAAGGAAAAGGGATAAGATAATTTTTTAGTGAAGTTGAGTCTACGCTTTCCACTGTTGTACCATCCTTTGCACAAGTTTCCCTAATATCTCTTTCTCTGGATTTGCAAAACCAATAAACAAAAACTGGATCTAAATCTGAATTTGGAGTAAATGCCTGTAAATCTTGATTTACAGTAAGATCAACTTTTGAAATTGCAATAGGTAAGGTCCTTCTTAAAATTCCACTCCTTACAACAAATAATACTGAACCTCCACTTATCCATTTTGTAGAGGAGTTTTCAATTGCTTCTTCTGTAATTTTGTCAATAGTATTTGATATGAACTTTTCTTTCATGTCTTTAGGCGAAACCCACAAGACCGTTCCACTTTCCCAAAAAGAATGATTTGCCTTTGATGGGGTACCCCCACCTTTCCAAGAACCGCAATCCCTGAATTTTTTCCATTGCCATTTTTCACCATTAGTAAATCCCCCCTCAAAAGCCTTTTTCAGTACGGCTTGGCGGTAGATTTCGAGTTTGGCTTGGGCGGATTTGAGATTGGCGATGGCATGATCCAACTCGCTAAACAACTCCTCGATCCGGGCTACAATCGCTCTCTGCTCGGGGAGGGGGGCAACCTGAATTGGTAATATTGAAAACTTTGATTTGTTTAAAATTGGAAGGGTTGTAGATGAAGATGAATGAACAATCTTATTTTGAAAATCCTGGCTTATTATCTGATAGTACAGAAATTTACTTTCTATACTTCCATTTGGGATTATAGCATTTATTTGTTGATTGAAAGATCCTTCTCGTTTGATAAACCCAGTTTTTCCAATCGTTGCACCTATGCACGTTACAAGAATTGAATTTTTAGGCGCTTTTCTAGCACTTGCATATGCCTTCGATGACAAAAAATCATTCGACTCAACAGTAAGGATTCCTTGATTTAAATCTGTTGGCTTATAAAATGGGAAATCTTTGGAACTATAATTAGAAAAATCGTTTTTGGAAGGAGTTCCTCCAGTAACTATTTCTCCTATTGTTTTTAACTCAACCTCAATCCAGTCTTTTTTCATCCGAATAGTGAGGTTTGAGCTTCTTTCTTTGGATAAAAGACTCCAATTATCACGAATGGATTATTAGCTCTGCGTGTATGCCATTCTTTGGTAGTTCCCAGAAAAAAGTAAAGTTCTTTGTTTTCCAAAAAATTGGTTTCGTATTGCTGGCGCACTTTTTCCAAAGCGACATCTTGATCACCATCGGCATCTCTAAGACAGTTCCAATAGAGCTGACCAATCTCCCAATCCTCGATCATAAGCTTGGAAACTCTACCCTCATCATCTTCAAATTCGTACTTGAATTTCCAAGGTACTTTCGGGAATATTTCTTTTGCCTCTGCTTTGGGTTCATTAAACATATCCATCTGATCTTGTAAGGCCTTCCAAACTGGTTTCCAATCAGCTTCATCCTTCTCAATAATCAGACGCTTTATCTTTGTCGGTTTGAAAGTTGCCAAAGAGATATTTTTAGGATCTTTAGAGTCTTCTATTAGTTGAGTTAGGTTGGTATAGACATTTTGCAGGCATATGATCTTTCTGGCTGACCAGTTACTTTTGGTGTCTATCGTGTCTCCAATGACAATGTCTTTGAATTCATAATCCTGAGGTGAGTAGCTCTCAGGACGGAAATCATCAGATCGTTTTACCAGATCCAATTCTATCCATGTATATTTTCTGGATTTAACTTTCCCGGTAGATTTCATTCCTTTGAGATAACTTAATGGCATTGGATAAATTCTTATCCAAGTACCATCTTCCCGCATTCCTGCCGTGCAGACTAATTCATCATAGCTTCTTGAAGGCAAAGGATAAGTGGTGACTGTCAAAAGTATCTTTTCTCTAGGCATACTTTATAAATGTAAAAGTTCGTACTCGAAATCAGGTAATTGACAAATCGCCTCTGCCAAATGCTTGCGATGGCACTGGCAGATATTTGCTTCAAAACAGGTAATTGCAACCCGATAATGTGTCTTGATCAGCTCCATTATTTCTTCCTGTTGGGATAAAGTCTGAGGAAGTACTGTCTTTTTGTAGTCTTCAAAAAGTACATCATAATCCTGCTGGGTATTCAGTTCTTTTCTTTTGTTAGCTACAATTCCCACCTCGGGAATATGGATAAACCGAATTCCTACCCCATCACAAGCCATTTGTAATTGGGATTTATTGAAGCCATACTTCATACTGAAAGAGTTCTTCCTCACATCACACAGCACTTTGATATCAGCCGCCAGAAGCTTATTCATGTATTCCTCTAAGCTGAGTCCTTCATAGCCAATAGTAAAAAGTGCTTTTTTGGAAGATTGGGGTATCACAGATTTGACAATTGCCATTTCCTTGGTATTCAGATATCGGTCAGCTACGGTACTGTTTATGGCATAGTAAGGGAAATTAACATAGGTATAGCGGATCAGTTCTCTGGAAGTCTTGCCCTCAAATTTTGTTTTAAGCTTGGTCACTGCTATTCTATCCTCAGGCTTTAAATTTTTCCAATAGAGAGCCTGATCGAGTTTTTTCCAAGTTTTGTCACTTTCAGCAACCTGTTCGTACTTCCTCATGGTGGAAAGATCTGCGTTTGCCTGAAAAGAAAAACAGCCAAATTTGTAGGGGACAAAATGAAAACTTTTATCCTCTTGATAGGTAGTGAAAAGCATCAACAGCTTTTGTAGCTGAAGTTTTTCCAGTTCACCTCCAAAAGCTTCCAAAATTGCCAAAACCACTTTTCTTCTATAATACATCATTGTTACAAAGGTAATCCTAACTTTTCTTTAAGCTGAAAGCTCCTTATTTAACTCCTCAAATAAGTTGGCAGTTTCTGTCCCAAACATTTCCCACATTTTTCCTCTTCCGCCCTCACGATCAAAAGGAGTATAATCCAGATCATCCATTCCGATATGGAAACTGGAAGCAATATGATCTTTGATCATTCGCAGCCAAGCCAGTTGCTCTTCGGTGAACTTGTTATGCTGTCCGGCATTCTGCTGGAAAATCCACTTGCGAAAATTCTCATTTACCGTCGCATCATAAGATGTAAGCTGAGCGTCTATTCCAACTACTTTTCGGATCAGGGAAACCAATGTGATCAATTCTTTTTTGGGTGAGTTCTCCTTCACCTGTTCCAGTTGCTGATAGGCTTCCCAGATATAGTTAGGAGCAAGCAGTGGTCGATCCAGTTTGATTCGATCCAGAAGATCCTTCACCATTTTTAGGGTCAGTTCTCTTCTTCGGTAAGGTTGATCATAGAAGATCTCCAAAGCGATGATTTCATCTTTATGCGCATGAATGTATTCGGTAAAATCCTGAATGACCTGTTCTGCTTTTTCGGTGGTGAAGGTATCCCATTCTGCTTTGGTCACCTTGTCTAAGTTGACTCCATCGATTACCTGATCATGAGCTTTTCGTACTTTCTCTACATATTCGGTAAGTTCTCCTGTAAAGACTTGCGCAGCAGTAGTCCGAAGCTGATCCACCTCTAGTGTAATTGCTTTGGATATTTCATCCGGAGCCTCCCCTATTTTGTTTTGGGCTACTTCGGATTCGATCCGTTCGATCTCATCTGGATTGTAAGCATTCAGTAGGTTCTTGATTACGGTTTGTAAGCTTTTCCCCTCTGCCAGTTCAGAAAACTTCTCTTTCTCCGAAGGACTCAATTCTTTTTCCAGACGAAGCAATCTGTTTGCAAGAGAAAGAAACAAGTCTTCATCCTGTGCACCCATTTTGATTGCACCAAGCAAATCCTTTAAAGGCACTGTTGGTTTGCGCTCCAACGGTCTGCTGTCTGTTTTCTTTGATTTGATCGCACCAATGGCATCTACGATGACAAAATGTGTTTTGGTATGTTTGGCGGTACGGGTTACTTTTTGCAGATCATCAAAGTTGATCGTTCGTGTTCCTCTGCCTTTCATCTGCTCAAAGTAATTGCTGCTTTTCACATCCCGCATAAACAGCAAAACTTCCAATGGTTTTACATCCGTTCCGGTTGCAATCATATCCACTGTTACAGCAATGCGAGGAGCCCAGGAATTACGAAAACGGTTCAGTACAGACTTGGGATCTTCTTCGATCTTGTAGGTGATCTTTTTGCAGAAATCATTGCCTTCCCCAAATTCCTCTCGGACGATATTGATGATATCATCTGCATGGCTATCTGTCTTTGCAAAAATCAATGTTTTGGGCACTTCAAACTCCCCATCCTCATCAAATCGATCTGGGAAAATCGTTGGTAACGCCTCTTTAAATGCTCGGACAATTGTTCGAATCTGACTTGGATTGACTACATCCTTATCAAGTTTGTTTGGGGTATAGACCAAGTCATCATCCAGCTGTTCCCACCGTTTCTTTCGAGTAAGCTTTTCCCGTTTGTCAACAAACTCTTTCGCTTTGATGATCGACCCTGCTTTTGTGATTTCTGTTTCAATGGTGAAAACATCATAAGGCACATTCACACCATCTGCAACAGACTCTTCATAGGTGTATTCAGAAACAACATTTTGATTGAAGAAAGCAAAGGTGCGCTTGTCAGGCGTTGCAGTCAAACCAACCAGAAATGCATCATAGTAATCCAACACCTGTTTCCAGAGATTGTAAATCGAACGATGACATTCATCGATGATGATAAAATCAAACTGTTCAATCGGGTTTTTCTGTGTGTATGCAACAGGCAAAGGATCCTTTTTCTGCCATGTCCATCCTGATTCATTTGGATTCTCTTCTTCAGCAGATTCCTCCAGCTCCTTGCCCTGCAAGATGGAATACAAACGTTGTATGGTTGAAATACAAACCTGACTATCTGAAGCAATGTAGCTTGAAGTCAATCGCTGCACATTATATAATTCGGTAAACTTCCGGTTGTCATCTGTCGGTTGATATTTCAGAAATTCCTGTTCGGCTTGTTCGCCCAGGTTCTTGGTATCTACCAAAAACAGGATACGCTTTGCTTTGGAGAACTTCAACAAACGGTACACAAAGGTGCAAGCAGTAAATGTTTTACCTGCACCAGTCGCCATTTGAATCAATGATTTTGGGCGATTGTCTTTGAAAGACTTCTCTAAGTTCCGTATTGCTGTGATCTGCGCTGGACGTAACCCTGCTTCATCTAAAACAGGAGTATCTAAGAGTCTTGCACGAAGGGTTTCTGCATGTCCATTCCATTCAGCCAATGTTTCGGGCTTGTGAAAATGAAAAACAGGACGTGAACGAGGCTTTGGATCATTGTAATTCGTGAAACGTGTAATTGTCCCCGTGCTTTCATACACATAAGGCAAATCATCATGTTTCAGGTATTTCAGCTTGCTAGTTGCATATTCCCGTGATTGATCCTCCACCACCGTCAATCGCTCTCCCTCCTCTTCTCGTTTTGCTTCAATCACTCCAACAGGTTTGCGATCAACAAATAAAACATAATCTGCAGGACCGGAAGAAGTCTGGTATTCACGGATTGCAACACCCTTACCAGCTGAGAGATTAACCTCGTTTTTTGATTGCACCAACCATCCAGCCTGCTCTAATTGTTTGTCAATTAGATCTCTTGCGATTTGCTCAGGGTTTTGGTTGGAACTAGGAGTCATGAAAAAGATTTAAAAAGAATTTCAAATTAGAGATTTAATTTGAAAAAGCTAATGTGGTTTTTAGTAGTGGCTAATTATTTCTTTAAAATCTTTTCTCCAATAGCAATATGGACAAAGGAAAATGAATCTTAGTTATTCGGAAGATTCTTAGATAAAGATAGGCACCAAGAAAAAACTAAAAATACCCTGTACAGGGTATTTTATCTAAAAGACTAAATAACTAATTTGCAAACTGAATTATCGTTTACCAACCAAATTATTTAATACTGGTTGCTTCTTTTTTGTAGAACTTGTTCTGGGTCATTCCTTTTACATCACATACCAGCAAAAAACGACGGCTAATCAATCGCCTGAATCAATAAGATTTAAGGTTTTAAATTTTAAGCTTTTGAAATATTTACATGAGTAGGTTTCCAGCAAAAAATATATTCTTTCCAACAATAATCATTCTTCTTGGGCTCACTTATGCCCTAGGCTCGGGATTAGGAAAGACCATTTTCCCTCAGCCTTTGAAGCTTTTCTATTCTAATTCAGAAGATCCGGTAGCCGACTTTTCCTTTACTCCTGATAATGTCTGTGCTGACACCCCTATTAAATTCACAAATTTATCCACAGGCACAGATCTAACTTATAGCTGGGATTTTGGGGATGGAACTCCGGCATCAACGGTCAAAGACCCTACTCACACCTTCAATACAGCAATTGGCGGCGGAACAAAAACATTTACGGTTACTTTAACTGTTACCGAAAATGGAGTTCCAATTTCGGTTAAAAAAGATGTGACTATAAAAGAAATCCCGTCGATGAATGTGACTAGTGACAAGGGAGATACTGACTTTGAAAATCTGAAATATTTTATCGTTTGTGAAAATCAGCCATCAGAATTCACCTTTTACAATGCAGCAGGGACAAATGAGAAAAACACACTATACCAAATTGAATGGGGAGACGGTAGTCCGGGTTTTAGCGGTACAAATTGGACAGAATTAAAGCATATCTACGCTGTCGGTATTTACAATCTGACCTATTCAGTCACCTCAGAAAACGGATGTAAAATTTCCAAAAAATATGGTGTATTTATTGGTTCAAATCCAGCCGTAGGACTTGGAAACCCAGGAAACACCAATGTCTGCGTTGGTGAAGCCTTAACTTTCCCTATCACAGGGACTGAAAACAATCCAGAAGGTACAACTTATACAGTCACCTTTTCAGATGGATCAACCCCTCAGGTTTTCACACATCCTGCTCCACCATCTGTCACACATATATTTACGAACACATCTTGCGGCTCTGAAGCCGATGGATTCCAAAATTCATTTTCAGTAAAAATTGTCGCTCGAAACCCATGTTCAGCCTCTCAAGCTTCGGTAGTACCAATCTATGTTTCAGAACCTCCAAAACCGGTAATTAAATTACTTGAAGAAACCATATGTGTAGAACAAAGCATTACGATTGAAAACACGACTGTTTTTGCAACGGAAGTAAATAATAATGGGCAGTGCAGTCAAGAAGGAAAGTTTGTTTGGGAAATATCACCAGCAACAGGTTGGACCTTGCAGAGTGGAACATCTCTAGGAACCCGTCCAAACCCAAACACCCCCAACTCATGGATTTCTGGGTCTAAAAACATTACTCCAAGATTTGACACTCCTGGCATATATACAATCAAGTTGATTACCGGAAATCGATGTGGAATCAAGGAGGAGATCAAGACGATATGTATTATCCCAAAACCTGAGTCATCATTCACTTTAGATAACATGGAAGTATGTGGTCCTGCAACCGTAATGGCTACAAACACCTCCAATATTTTGGGGACATGCGGCACTGCAAATCCAGAGACTTTCAACTGGACTGTTTCTTACTCCAATGGAACTTGTGGAACAACTTCCGATTGGGAGTTTACCGATGGATCAAATAAAAATTCTGAGAGCCCAAGTTTCCTTTTCAAGAACCCTGGAATTTATACAATCAGGTTGACGATTGATGCAAGTTGCGGCAATGTCTTCAAAGAAGAAAAAATCACCGTGACTGCACCACCTGTAATAAATATATCTGCTATTCCTGATTCATGTGGGCCAACAACTATTACTCCAAAAGCAACAGTGGGAGTTTGTGATTCCGGCACCCCAACTTATAAATGGACTTTCGAAGGTGGAGTTCCTGCAACTTCTTCCAGTTTGGATCCAGGCCCTGTTACGTTCTCAAGTCCTGGACTTAAGAAAATCACTTTAGAGGTTACCTCTACCTGTGGAACGACCATTTCCGAAAAAACATTTACCGTAAATGAGCTACCTATTGCGGATGCAGGACCAGACACAGAAATCTGTAATGGAGAAGAAGTAAATCTAGACGGGACTGTACCCAGTGGCACAGGGCCGTTTATTTATCAATGGACCAGTACGCCTGCTTCACCAATACAGGATGGCAATTCGGCTACCCCAACGGTTAAACCAAATCAAACGACTGTTTATAAATTAACAGTGAGAGACCAAGTAACGAACTGTATTGCTACTGATGAGGTCGAAATCAAAGTAATCCCAGCACCAATAATCCTATTTGAAATTGCAAATCAGGAAATCTGTTCGGGTGAGAAAAGCAATTCGGTGAAAATCACTTCTAATCCACCAGGAGAAGTAATTGAGTGGACTGCGATCTCGGTAGGTGTAACAGGACTGACGAGTTCAGGAACATCAGAAATTCCCGCTCAAACTTTAGTCAACACAACCGGATCTCCACAGGATGTTATTTACACCGCAACAATAAAGGCTCCTACCCAGGGAAATTGCATAATTACTCCAGTGAAATACATTATTAGAGTAAATCCAGAACCTATTTACGTAGACGAAAATTTGGCTGTTTGTAGTGACCAGGAATTTGATTTTCAACCCAAAAATTTATTATCAGGCACAAAATTCACTTGGACGGTAAGTGCTCCAGCCGGTTTGCTTGGCGCTTCCAATTCAAGCTCTCCTCAAGGCTCGATTAAGCAAAAACTCCTAAATGAAACCATCAATACCATAGATGTAACCTATTCAATAATTCCATTTCTGGGAGATTGTCCGGGAAAACCATTCGATTTAATTGTTACCGTAAAGCCTGCCCCAAGTCTCATTTACGACCTGCCTAATCAAGAAATTTGCTCCGGAGACCTTTCCATGCCTGTCAAGATTACCACAAATCCTGCGGGCGGATCCATCACTTGGATATCAACCGATAATGGTGTCCAAGGGGTGGTCACGACAGGAACCGATGAAATCCCTGCTCAGACTTTGATAAACAATACCGGCGCTCCAATTGAAGTGATATTCACTGCGAAAATCGCAAATTCTACTACCGGAGAATGTAGTCTTGCACCTCCTAAATACACCATACGAGTAAATCCAAACCCCGCTTATTCGAATGAAACAAGGGTTATTTGTAATGATCTGGAATTGAATTTCCAGCCTAAAAATTTGGTACCAAGTTCATTATTTACCTGGACTGTGAATGCTCCAGTTGGAATAAAAGGAGCTTCAAATTCTACGAGCCCCCAGACTGCAATCAAGCAAAATCTCCTTAATGAATTGACAATTCCACTTGAAGTTACTTATACCCTCACACCTTCACTAGGTCCTTGTACTGGCCAGCCTTTTGAATTGAAGGTTACTGTCCAGCCTTCTCCCTCCATCAACTTTTCCAGACAAGACCAAGAAATTTGTACTGAATCTCAAACAGAAGAAGTGAGCCTAAGCTCGGAGGTTGCTGGAGCCCAATTCTCCTGGACAGCAGATCCAAAAGGTGTTCAAGGTGTTACTTCCTCAGGTACTGGAAATCAAATCCCTGTTCAAACTTTAATCAATCCCACCACTGCTCCAATTACAGTTGAATATAAAGTAAGCGTGAGCACAAATACTGGAGGTTCTTGTTCAGGGGTACCAAAGACTTACCGAATTACGGTTAATCCTTCCATTACTTTGACTGACCAAGTTTCAGATTTTAATGGATTTGGAATAAGCTGTTCAGGTGCCAATGATGGATCAATCAAACTCAATCCAACGGGTGGAAATGGAGTTTTTACTTATTCATGGACTGGTCCAACTGGCTTCACCTCAAATTCAAAAGATCTGGCAAATCTTAAACCTGGATCCTATCAAGTTAGTATTTCAGATCAGTTTGGTTGCTCCATTTCAAAAACATATCAGATAACTGAGCCACAGCCAGTCCTAGCCAATGTGGTTTCAAAAACTAATATCCTTTGTGCAGGTGATGAATCAGGAGCTATTGAAATCTCTGTATCAGGAGGAATAAGTACTATTCCTTATCAGTTTGAATGGACAAGAAATGGAGTTTTATTTTCTTCAACCTCTCAAAATTTATCCAGCGTTCCAGCAGGTACCTATGACGTAAAGATCATTGATGCTAACGGATGCTTTAAAATTCTTTCAGGAATTCAGCTTACAGAACCTGCTGCTGCATTGGTGATCAATTATCAAAAAACAGATATCAGTTGTTATGGAGCAAATGATGGTGCACTGGATTTGGACGTGAGTGGCGGGCTACCTCCCTATTCAATAAGCTGGTCCTTTGGTTCAGGTCAGAATTCTTTTGACAATCTTGGCCCCGGAGATTATACCCTCATAGTAGCTGATCAAAGTGGTTGTACAAGATCTCAAACCATTACCATAGAGGATGCTCCTCTATTTGAAACTATCCCTGAGATAACGCAGATTTCTTGCTTTGGAGAACAAGATGGGTCTATTAAACTCAATTTGAATGGTGGTGTAGGCAAAACAACAATCCGATGGGATCATGGACCCGAACTTGAAAATCTTTTCAATCTCCCTGCTGGTTTTTACGCTGTGACAGTGAAAGACGAAACTGACTGTGAGATACGAAGTGAGTTCAATATAGTCGAGCCAGCGCTGCTTCAACTTGAACCAAGGGTGACAGATGCACTGGACTGCATTAATACTCAAAGTGGAGAAATAAGCTTAGGGATTACAGGAGGAACCCCTCCTTACACCGTTCAATGGAGTAATGGGGGCACAACTGAAGTTTTAACAGGGATTACCTCAGGTCAATATGCTGTGACCGTAAAGGATGCTTCAGGGTGTTTTATAAATCAGTCCTTTGATATTAAAAGACCACCCGCATTAAGTATCGTTGGCTTCCGGTCGACGAATGTTCAATGTAGTCCTAGATTGATAGAGGAAGAATTTCAAATAACAGTCACGGGAGGTGTAGCCCCTTATACTATTCAATGGTCCGGCGGAAACGTATCAACTGACGGGAAAACTATGGTTACTAATTCTCCAGGATTATATGAAGTGGTAGTCACAGATGGAAAAGGATGTGTTAAAAACGAAACATTTGAAGTCGAAAGTCTTGACGTAATTCCTGAGGCTGAAATTGAATCGGCAGCCTTTGAGCAGTACAATTCCTACTTGGTGAATTTCGAGATTCAGTTTTTGAACAAATCATTTGGTCAAATAACCTCCTACTTCTGGGATTTTGGAGACGGTACGGAAAGCTTTGAAGAAAATCCAAAACATACCTACACTTCTGAAGGTGAGTATGAAGTAATTTTGACGGTCACTGATATTTTTGGATGTTCTGCAGAAGTAAAAAAGAAAATCTCTGTTTTCGATTATTATTTGGTTGTCCCAAATGTTTTCACTCCAAATGAAGATGGTATCAACGATTATTTCTTCCCGAAGTATATCAATATCGAATCACTTGAATTCTGGATCCTTAATAAATGGGGTGAAACCATCTTCTATACTGATGATCTAAATTCACAAGGCTGGAATGGAAAAATTAACCAAGAGATAGCCTTACCCGGGAATTATGTCTACAAATTAAAATTCAAAACTCTGGATGGAAGAACCCAAACCCAGACGGACCTCTTTATGCTGCTGAAATGAGAAAGTTTTTGAAAATAGTAGTTTTAGTTTTAATCATCAGCTTTGATGGGAATGCACAGGATTTTCATTATTCTCAGTTTTACGCTGCTCCTCTCTATCTAAATCCCGCACTTACAGGAAGTACAGAGCTTTCACGGATAGGACTTAATTATCGTAAACAATGGCCCGGTCTTGACCATGACTTCAATGCCTATTCTGCCTATTTTGATCATTATAGTTTTGACCTGAGAAGCGGGATTGGATTTGCAGTAAATAGCTTTCAGGAAACCAATATGAAAGTCAATACCACAGATGTCTCAGCTTTTTACTCTTACAACCTTCAAATTTCAGATTCTTGGAATTTCAGAATGGGAACACAAGTTTCATGGGTAAGAAGAAGTGCCGACTTGGATAATCTGATTTTTGGCGACCAAGTGGATTTGTTAAACCGAACCATTAATTCTGGAACAATAGATAATGTTCCTGATTTTGAGCCCTATTCTTATCTTGATATTGGATTTGGAGCACTATTGAACAATGAAAATTTTTGGTTGGGCTCTTCCTTCCATCATGTCAATGAACCGGGATTGAGTTTTTATCCGGATGATGAAGTTGGTTTTCTTCCCATAAAATGGAGTGTTCATGGAGGCTGGAATTTCCCTTTGGGAGCCAATCAGTTCTTTGGATCCAAGTTTGACAACATGGCCTCTGTCATGGTTAACTACAAAAAGCAAGGACCTTTTCAACAATTCGATATTGGGAGTCAATTCCTTTATAGATCTTTGATTACTGGTCTTAGCTACCGGGGAATCCCAGGTATGCGTGGATTACCCAATCAAGATTCAATCATTTTTTTAGTAGGCTTGAAACTCGATACAGGAATGGTGATTGGTTACAGCTATGACTTTATGGTTTCCAATATTGGCAGCCAGACTAAAGGTGCCCATGAAATATCCATCCGATACCAGTTCTTTATGGGTGATCCTAAATATCGAAATCAGAGATCGACCATATTAAGATGTTTTGATTTTATGATGTAATCCATAACTAATCTAGCGGGACTAAGATTCTTAAGAAAAAAGAATGACCATGATTAGCTCTTCAATCAAAATCCGAAAGCCAATCTTTCACCCCAAATCACTCCCCTTATTTCTTAGAATCATTTAGCACCAAAAGGGGATAATGCGTGATAGAGGCCATGTCTTGGGTAAAATGATGGGGGAAAAGTCCACCGGAATCCCGGGCTACCATTGCTATCAATCCGGTATCGCTGTTTTTGCTGAGGTAAAAATTAATCCCCTCCAATACTTTATTGCTAAACACGGTGACAGGCTCAGTCTCCAGGCTATGATTGAATCCGGAGACCAGAGCTTTCCTCACCAAGCCCTGTTGAAAGTTAAGTTTTGTGTTTTTTGGGCGGACGTTTACGATCCGGAGCCTTGGTTCTATCATTAGTGAAGTGATGTCTTCCAGGATATCCAAGGTTGTCTCATGTTCCAACTCTTCCAAGTCAGTAGCAAGGATCACGCGGTTCTTCCCATTTCTGTTGAATTCTTCAAAGCGGACAGTTTCCGGAATGACAAGGATAGGCAGCTTAATGCTACCGATGACTTTCATTGTGTTGCTTCCTATAAAAATCTTTTTTAGTCCACTGGCACCTTTGGTACCCATCACAATCAGATCTCCCCCTTCGCGCTTTATCCAACTGGTCAATACAGAAATGATATCACCTGTTACTATTTGGGCTTCACAACGAAGATCAGCACCAAAGTTATCCTGAGTAGTTGCCAGGAGTTGGCTTAGCTTCTGTTTTGCTTCCGCTTCATTTTCATCAGCTGGGTTTGCATGAATGATCGTTAGTTTTGCCGAGGCTCTTTTGGCTATTTCAGCAGCAAACTTCAAGGAAGTTCCTGCCTCATTTGAAAAATCTACAGGAGCGATAATTGAACTTAGCATAGGGATAATTTTAAAACTTAAAATCAAAATATAAAAGAATTTGGATAAATCGAAACGAATTCAATTCCTAAGTCAATGAAAACCCTTTTAACTGCAGCTTTCCTGTTTTTCTTTTTCTCCAAAGCATTTACCCAAGATTATCGGTTCAACCCTCCTTGGAATTCACCTCCTGAAAGTGCCGTCAATTTTACTATTCCTGGGATTGACAATGTTCCAGATCTTTATGGGGACATCAATGCCCCCCAATTAGTCGTTTTATTTGCAGGAAATCAGTTTATGGTAATGAATAATCTGTTTGCTGCTGGGTGAGGTTTGAAACTTTGCCCTACTATACAAACCATCCCGACAATTGTAGGGACTACACCTAGACCTAATCACGTTCCTACTACTTCTAGAAGGGGAGGAATTAATCTAAAACAATAAGTCTATAACCCAAAACTTCACATCAAACCTAATCTCTTATACCTATCCTCCAAGAGACTTTCATAATCATTTTGCATCTCCCTCCAGCAATCCCAAGTCAAGAGGAAGATAAAAAGTAGGTTTATTTAGGGTTTATAGAGGGATTTGTCAGATTTTATTTAGGGTAAGTACAATTTAAACGTAACTAAACCCTATCTAAAGCTTCTCTTATTACTCTTGTATTCATTAAGTTAGATAGACTAATATTTTTTTTGTTTACTTTTTTCTAACTTAAGGTTATCGTTGTGTGACCTTTAGACTTTTAAGCCATGGCCATCTTATCTGATCAAAACCTTATTTTACCAAAGGGAAAACTCGGCAATCTAGTTTTCTATACCCTCAATGGCAAAACGGTGGTTCGCAGCAAACCATCCGGCAATCATAAAAACAAATTCAATCCCAGCCCACTTCAATTGATTCAGCGGGAAAAGCTGACTACCATTAATGGTTTTTTGAAGCCGATCAAGCAGGTCTTGAACTTTGGCTATCAGCAGTTTCTAACCCAAAGTAAAAAGGGAATGCATTGGGCTTTTTCTGAACTCAGTGCAAAAGGCTATAATCATACTTTGGAGACTAAAGTCGATCCTTCCTTTCTAAAGATAAGTAAGGGAAATCTTTTGGGACCTGAAGATTCACAGCTAAGGTTAGAAGGCGGTACTATCCAAATCACCTGGAAAGACAATTCATTTGAAGGAAATGCCAGGGCAAATGATGAAGTCTCGGTGCTTTGCTATAATGTAGAAGAGAAAAGGTATAAATGGTTTCAAGGCTTGACCCGAAGAAATGCAATACAGGCGCAGGTTCCATTTGATATTGAGCTGGGGAGAGGATCATGGCATATTTATCTGATATTTGCTCAGGAAAATGCCAAAACCAGGCAATACCTTCTGGCTGATTCGGTGTATTTGGGAAGAATTTAGGATAAAAAATGCTATGGTAAAGATTACTCAAGCAGGGATATACTATCCCTGCTTGAGCAATCTAAAAGACTCTTTTATAAAATAGATTTTCAATAGGTTAATTCTAGCTTCAATTTACCGCTAAGTTTAGGGATAGTAGCTGTTCTCAAAATTAATCTCATTTAAATAGGAGATTAAAGCTCCTTACTTCTTTTTCAAATTCTTGTATTTGCCAAACCTATATCCAATCAAAAACTGGTACTTATAACCCAGAGACCAAGTGTCCAATGTCCCCGATGAATCCAATTCATTTTCATTAAGGAATTCTTCCAGCAATGGAAATTTATTGAGCAATCCTTGAAGGATTTCATTTTGAACATCTTCCGAATCAAACTCAAAATCACCTTGTAATTGTGCCTTAAAATTATACCTGGAAACGGAAGGACCAACCAAAACCAAATCTAGAGTCCAGCGATCATTGAAAACAAATTGGTATCCCAACTGTGCTCCGATACTTAAGATATTTAATCTTGAATTCAAATTTGCTTCTTCAGGCATTTCAGCCCCAGAATAAACTATTCCTCTGTCCGATTTGAAACCAAGTGCTGTGACATATGGCCCAATATAAACACCTCTAGGTGCCGCAAATTTATTTTCCTTTTTCAGGTAAAACCTATACTCCCCCCCTATTTTGTATCCGCCTTTATTTTCCTCTCTTTTCCCCACAATGTTTTCTCCAAAATTCGCTATTCGGGGAAACTCTAGATAACCAGCAGTCACTACAAAACTTTGATTTTGCTTTACAACTCGCTCAAATGATAAATTAAAGTGGTTGGCATAAATCAAATTACCTGTCAAATCGATTTTAATGGTATTCCGTCTTAAGCTAATTGCAGTGCTATCTTGAGCTTTGGAAAATTGTGAAGAGAATACCGCCAAAATGAAAAAAAGGAAAAGTCTCATAATTAGGAAAGGTTGGATGGATCATGTTTATCTCTTAAAGGTCGAACTTTATCCCTGAAGTTTTTGAAAATCAGACCAGACTTCATAATGATAAAAGTCATATTTCGTCAAATTAGGGCAACATATTCCTCATTTTCCGATCTATCTAGTGTCATATTAAAAACATGTATTGTGTTCAGAAAAATTCGACAACAATATATTTCAGGGCATCTGGATTTGTAAACCTAAGTTTCCTCCAAAAAAATAACCTGCCCGAATACTCAAGCAGGTTAATAGATTAATAAGAAAGGACTGATTTTACAATCTTCCTCTTCTTTTCACCAATTCTTTTCTGATTTCATTTGCCTTATCCTCTGTGATATTATAATTCCACATGGTAAGAATAGCTAATAGAGCTGTCACCACCGGAACAATAACATCTGCGATTCTGAGATTAGTTAAAGTTTCCATGGTTTGTGTAGGCATATTTTGATCCCAACCGACAATAGATAAGATCAAACCACTAAGGCCAAGTGCAAGTGCAGACCCTATTTTTACCATCAGCCAATACACTGCTCCAAAGGTCCCCTCTTTTCTAGGCATTCCATTATTCAATTCATCCAGATCACAAAGATCCGCAGTCATACTCATCATTAGAGTGAAGAGACCACCAATTCCAAATGACATAAATGGTACTTGGATAAACATGAGCCAGGTAATCTCTGGATTAAATCCCCACCACTTCATACTATATCCAATTATTGAAATGAATGTTGAAATAATAAATGCATTCTTTTTCCCCCATTTCTCAGCCATTTTGGTAATAATGGGAATCACCAAAAACATGGTAGAAGCTGCCGCTAAGGTATTGTACCAGGCAGGCCACTGCCCAGCTGCTCCATAGTCTCCATTAAACATGTAATAGACTATGATGAATAGCGAGAACTGTGCAATAATCTGAAAGCCATTAAACACTAAAAAGGTGGCTCCGCATACTCTTAAAAATTGCTTATTAATTAATATCTCTTTCATTCCTTTGAAGAGATTCAACATATTTTTCTTGAAATCCTTTAGAGACAGATCGGATCTACCAGTGAGATTGGTCTGATCTATTTCCTTACAAAGCAAAGCTGGTAAAAGTGCAAGGAACAAACAGAGGATTCCCGTTATTATTGCGACCGTTCTTACTCCTTCGGTTTGGGTTGGAAATATATTTGGCTGTGCAATCACCCACCAAATCCAAGGTGCTATCATCCATGCCAATTGCCCAATGATTTGAGATGAAGCCATTAGACGGGTCCGCTCATTGTAATCCGAAGTCATTTCGTAACCCAAGCCTATTAGGGGGGTTGCAAAAATCGTATAGCCTATATAAAAGACAAATGACAAAAGAAGAATGTACCAAAAATGAAAAGTGGATGAATCCTCTGGATTTAATTGCCACATAATGATAAATGTGATCCCTGTAATAAAAGCCCCAAGAAAAATGTATGGCTTTCTCCTTCCCCACTTGGATCTGGTATTATCGGTAATATAACCCATGATTGGATCAGTAATGGCATCCAAAAGTCTAGGGATAGAGGATAATAAAGCTGCATCCAGCGGATCCATTTTATAAGCCACGACCAAGTAGTACATGAATGCTCCTAGCGCTGCGGGAAAAAGTTGATTTGCTAAATTTCCTGCTCCAAAGGCAAATTTCTGCATCAAAGGAACGATGTCCTCGGGAGCGGTTTTGTAGTGGGACATATTTTGGGTTTAAGGTTATTTAATAAATGAGAATGAAGTACTCAAAAATCATTTAGGTTTCAATATTTTGAAAATCAACAAGTTTCTAAGATATAGGAAAAATTCAAAAAAATTAATCCTTTAGAATGATTCTCATTGGATTCAATTCCATTTTAAACACTGTATATCTTATCGATCATAGGCCTCTTTCACCACTTCGAAAGTTAACTTTTTGTTTCTATCAACATCTACAATTCCCCAGTACTCTTCGTTAGGAGTCCCATCATAAGGAACTCCGCTACTATTGGGAGCCCATCCGCCTTGATCTAGCACAGCTGGGTTTCCGGCTTTCCACAGCTCATCCGAGAATGCAAAGAGGGTAACTCCAGATCCCACTTCTTGATTCGCAAAGACAGATTTCAAAATATTTCTATTCGCATCTGCCTGTGCTTTTTCATTTACGCCCTGTTCATATCCCGCTTTGGAGATGGTCATGTAACTATCCCCTCCTGCTTCAGACAAATACATAGGTTTATCACTTACAGCTTCCCATTCTTTATAAAGATCAGTCGCATCATCCCATCTGTAGACATTCATCCCCCAGACATCAATTTCTGTCCCCATACTGAGCGCTAATGAATCAGGCAGATCGCCATGCGCGGTCGTTACAGGATGATTCGGGTCATTTTGATGAATAAGTTTAGCAGCATCATTCATGGCCTTGTACCAATTCTTAATGTCATTTTCAAACCACTGAGGATGATAATTATACTCATTTCCCACCTCCCACATTAGGATAGCATTGTGATCTTTAAACCTATTGACGTAATCAATAAAAGTTCCTGAGAGAATATCAAATTCACCATCCTGATTGTACCCGAAACCTATGATCACTTTCATCCCCGCCTTATCCATTTCATCCAATACAGCTTTTTCCTCTATTGGCGAATAAACCCGGATTGTATTGATTCCTGCCTCTTTCATCAGGGCTAAATCTTCAGTGAGCGGTTTAAAATTCCGAACAGTATCACCTTTAGCAACCGGGTTGTAACAAATACCCTTGATAAAATAAGGAGATTCATTGACAAGTATTTTTCGGCCCTCCAGACTTATCTGGTCTTTTTCTTTTTCAGAAGTGCAGGCAATAGAGATAAGAAAAAAGAGAAATAGCAGCTTTGAGTAAGTATTCATTTTGTTTGGTTTCAATTGTTAATCCTTGGAAGGGGGTACTAAAACATCCTGCATCAGTGAATCGAAATTTCCATTGTACGTTTTAGTGATTTTTTCGCCACCACGAGTTAAGCCCTCAAACTTGCCTTCATCCACCATTTCCCAGAGTGGATATTTTGCCTGGCCTGATAAATTGATCAACCCAAAATGATTTTCAGATCCTTCAGGGTTTTTTGCATCCTTCCATTGCTCGTCAAAAGCTTCAAAATAAAAGCATGAAATACCCTCTGTATTTGTCCACTCTCTCATATGCTGATAATATAAAGCTTGCTTGTATTCATCTGTGGCTCTAGACCCTTCAGGCCCATAAAACCCGTCAGAAACTGTGGCCCAGCCAGTTTCTCCGATATGAATTGATTTCTCCACTCCTATACTTTTCATATAAGATCGAACCGAATCATATTGTGACTTTGCAAAATCTCTTGCCCGGATCATTGCAGCATCAATTTTCTCTTTTTCAGAAAGGTCAGCTAGACTATCACTTTCCCTCCAAAATGCAGGGTTATAATGGGTATTGTGATAAGGATAGGTATGCATAGATATAAAATCGACTGCTTTGTAAAGTGCTACCAAATCTTCTGTATGATACGATGCGTCACCTCCACCCCAAGAAGAAAAATCATCTGAACTGGTAATCCAAATATCAGCTGGAAGCCCCCCACTTTTTTTCAGGTCCTGAAGATGATTAACCCATTTTAAAATGTATTTAGGTTGGACGAAATAACTGGTTGCCCACCTTACCATAGCCTCGTTTCCGACGGCTATCATTTTTAGAATGTCAGGATATTGATTGGCCAGTTTTACTACTCTTTCTATTTCTCCCGCGTTTGCCGGACTTTCTGCTTCATGATTAGGTTCTAGGTCAGTCCATGCATTTTCACAGTCTATCCAGGCACCCATCATTACATACATTTCAAAGTTTGGGTCCTCGGATTTCATTTGAGAAATGGCTTCCAAAAGATTGGGAACTTCCATGAATTGAACGTTATACGTTCGAAGCACTTTTATATTCATTGCCTCCAGAATTCTCAAATCTTCTTTAAGTTCTTCCATCGTAGGTTGAATATCTCTGCTTTTTGCCCTGTAGCCACCGTATGAAATGGCCTGATAGTCAGGGCTCCCTAAAATATCAGCAGCAGATACTGTTTTTCCTCCCTCTATCTTTTGATTACAACTCAACAGCGAAAAAGTGAATAAACTTACTATCAGTATGTTAAATCCTATTTTCATGTGTTTATAATTTGTTTTCAATTGTCACATGGAATCTCGAATGGTTGATAATCATACCAGTGTGTGACTTTTTAGTCATGCTCGATTTCATGTGATTACAATTTTTCTTTAAGGCCATCCCGATAGCTATCGGGAGGAATCTCGCATGGTTGATAATCATACCAGTGTGTGACTTTTTAGTCATGCTCGATTTCATTCCTCTATTTGTTTACAAATACATGAATCTGCTCAATTTCTCCAGTCCTTTGGAAAAGCATTTGACTAAAATCCTTACCTAGTTTCAAGGAAGAAATTATTTTACTCGATTCATTTTTGAAGTGAAGTTCTATTCGCTCTTCATTGGATAAATGATAAAGAATCGGCACCTGACAATAGGTGAAAGCCAAAGCACCAATTGGTACGGGTATCTCCATTGGTGAGAAATCAAGATCAAGGTAGGAAAATGCTTCTTCATGCTTTAAAAACTCATTCTTTTGCAATAAATCAGGTTTAAATTCCACAGAGCCATCCAGTACACGAACTCCCAGTTCTCCGAAACGAGTTAGAATATCCTCTTTCACCTGTCCTGTCATTCCCGGCTGCTGGGCACCTTTTCCTCCAGGAGTATGGGAATATGGATCAGTTGGAAACGCCCCATAGAGTTCAGGTGATTTATGCACACCTATTCCCTCATTGATTTCATAATAATGTTCCACCAATTGACCAATAAGCCTCTTATTGTTATTGTTTTTAATTGCCTCGATACAGCACTCCTGTGCCGCAACTGCAAGTTTGGAAACCATATGCCAATAAATAGATCCAAGTCCTTCATAGCCATAAAAAGTACCGGATCTTCCGGTGAATGCTTTATGATTGAAAACCTCCTCAAAAATCTTCAGAAGAGAATTACTCTCGGCTTTCACCAATTCATCATACTTTGAATCAAGTCCATTGAGCGCTGTTTTAAGGCTTTCCGCATTATTGAAATTTCCATTAAAGTGGAAATCTCCCAGGACATCCTTTTCAATTATTTCCCGGTTTCCATCATGGAGCAAGCTTTGAAGCAATTTCGATTTTTCAACTGCCTTAGCTGGAATCAGGTTTCGATTGACAAAAAGCGGTAGTTCTTTATTGGGGTAAAGGATAAAGCTATTCTGATCCGCTCGGTATAGATTACTTTTTCTAAGCGCATCCAATACTGAAAGACTTTCTTCAGAAGACAAGAAACCAGAACTCAAGGCTGCTACTTGCCCTTCCAACATTTCGCTTAAAAAGGAAATAGAGACTTCATTTTCATTTTCAACTGTCATCAAATTGTAAGCATGATACAAGTCGTCTGTCCGCTTATTTGCGCGGATAGAATGATCCAGATACCGAAGTGCCAATTTTGTGAATTGCTTTAGCTCTTCTAAATCAAGGTTAAATTTTCTTGCGGAGAATCCGGAAGAATAGATTTTTGCTCTAAAACTACTAGCTGATTCACCCAATCCATCCATGATTTTTCGACGATCTTGGTCAGAAACCGGGCCTGACAAAACCTGCTCATTATTGATTAGGGTATCCATTATACCCTTGAATAAATGACTTAATTCTTCAGAAAGCGAAACCTCCACAAGATTGGAATCATGAAGTAGATTTTGGAAAAAGGATAGAAATCTCCTCATATAATATAAGGTGACCATCGAGACTCCATTTCCTACCAAAGCATTGTTTGCATCATTCCACTCAGGACGCTGCGTATTCATCCAAATTCCGCCCTCTGGGATGAAATTCGATACTTTGGAAAGTACGGTTGCCAGAATCTTTTCAAGAAAATTGACTTTGTATATTTCATTTTCAGAACTAAATAAAAGCGCTCCGTCACTACCCATTTGCTCTCGCTTTAGACGGATTTCATGATCTGACTTTTCATCGAATTCGATGGTGTCTTTGGGATTCTTGATAATATCCTTGTAGGGCTTGATTTTGTAAGGAACATTCGCATAGACGAATAAATCAGCATTAAACAACCTTTCAAGTCCGCCTTTTTTGTGATTTTCAAGAAACTCCAAAAACTTGAGCAAATAGATAATCTGATGATCACCCCAATAACCAATATAAGACCAGGGATCATCAGGCTCGATGATCTCCCAATCAAAGCCGTCTTTGGTGACGCGATAAGGATTATACCCATCGAAAGTACTCGCATTCAAAAACTTATGAATCATACTTTCAATATATTCCGGGTAAGAGTGAGCCAATGCTTCCCAGTTTTGAAAGATATCTCTCCAATTCCCCTGATAATCCAGGATTTTAGATCCGTCAGTTTCATTTTGGGTATTGATGGAGAATTTGTTCCATGGCCTACTTGGATCACCGTGTCTGCGACTGAATTTGAGCGGGAGGTATTCGAAGCATATTCTGCTGAAATCTTTATCCTTGCTTTCTCCGGCAAGTTTCATAAGCTCTTGATGTGAAAACTTCTCCGGTAACGCGTCTAAAACTCTTTTGCTTGAGTTAAACACATTTTTGTTGGCTTTAGAGAAGAATTTTGAAAAGTCTGCTTTTTCTATGTTGTAATTATCGTCAAAAATGCCCCCTCTCATGATATTGAACATCACATTAGCGAAATGTCGTGAGTTTTTTCGCCTGTCTGAGGTCAATTGGATTCCATCGGCAGAAGCAGTCAGAGCTTTTAGATTTTGAGTACCTGACCGAACATCTTCCTCAATTTCTTCCCATAAGTTCTGATTTTTCTTGATCGTTTCTGTGAGTTCAATCACAGCAGACGGACCTTTGTTGACATCAGCAAGTGTCATCCATGTTTTTTCTTCTCCACTAGTTAAGCTGAGTTCATTTAGAACAAAATAAGCTCCTCTTTCTGCGCGCACATCAGTCTCCCCTTTGATCGGAAGCCCCTTTCTGAAGTGATCCAATTGTAAAGAGGATAACAGTACTTCAGAATGATCCAATCCTAAAGACCAGGCAACATTTGCTTTTAGAGCCTCGCTTGGCTCAGCCTTATCGACAATGATAGCACTTAGTGTGAAAAGCCCTAAATGGGATTCCCCAATAAGTTCTGTCTTTTTATAGGCATCGATTAAGTTACTTGAAGACTGTTGAAGACCAGGATCCACTCCATATGGAAGCACATTTTGAATTCCATCGACAAGCTCCACTTTAAGTGTTTCTTTGGAATTGTTAACCAGTTTACATTTCCGTACAAAGCCAAATTTGTTGCTTGAATTCCAGCTGTATTGGAAACTCAGGCCCAAGTCATGATTGATTTCTTCAAAGATGATTTTATTCCCAAATTCACTTTTGTAAAGATTTCGAGTGAGGTCATAAACCCCTGTATATCGATCTGAAAAGGGTTCCCAAATTCTTTTTTCGCCGTTCTGATGAATTCGAAAAACACTTTTGCTCCCTGTAATATCATAGGAATCAGTGATCTTATCGTCTGAGTAATATGGGAAAAGCGCAAAATTGTTGTTTTTCCTACCCGCAGTCAACCCTCCATTGCTTGCAATAAACATCCAGTGATTGGAATCACTGACGATACTCATAAAAAAAGGTCTTAAGGAATCACTGTTTGTGATTTTGTAAAATGCTTCGTTGTTTACTAGGATATAATCCATTTAAAAGAGTTTAGGTCTGATATACCATTTATTATAAGCACTAAAATACAGTTCTATAAATCAAATAACCTTATTTAAGTACAGAACTAAAATGGCTCTTCAATATTATTTTTTTATTTGAGATCCACAAAACCTTCATTTTAAAACAGCTTTTGTAACATAATTGATAATTTTTTTATCAAAATCGAATAAAAAACACTCATAAAAGTGTCTTTTCTCACAGATTTTATCATATTCATGCGTTTTAAAGAATTATTAAATGCCTCAAGTCATAAAAAAAGGAAAAGAACATATTCGGATATGTCCTACCAACACCCTAAAAATTGAATATTCTGCCGATGGTGGCGAAACTTGGAACCTAAGATATATGGGTAATCCTGCAGGCCCAGGTAGTTTCACGGACTTAGAAGATGGAGGAAAAGAACTCCTTGCCACCACAGACAATGGCTCCTTCTACTCAAAGAATAAAGGTAAATCCTGGCTCAAAAGAGGATAAAATCTACCTCCCTTTGATTCTTTAGAGTCTAACTTCCGATTAAACTTATTTCAGTAGTAACCAATTTTGATCAAGTTTTAAAGTTGCCAAAAGGATTTTTCAATACTATAAAATCCTTTACGACTTAAATTAACTTCATAATTGAATCTGGCAATTGGATCAATTCCAAGAATTTTAACTTCTGTGGAGATGTAATTCTGTGCAAGTTGGAAAAATCAGAATAGCCTTTAAAAAATCATAGGTAATTTGTGCTATGGACAAACAAATCCTTATCGACCTTGTCACGAAAACTATGCCCTATGGAAAATATAAGGGCCGTTTACTCTGTGACATCCCCGAACATTACCTAGTATGGATGCATGGACAGGGTTTTCCGGAAGGCAAACTTGGGATGTGGCTTCATACCCTCTATGAAATCAGACTCAATGGTCTGGAAGGAATATTGGCAGAGCTGAAAAAGAACTATTCTAAAATTTATTAATCAGTTTTTTAATCTGGATCCTCGCTATTTTTTCTAATTCCAGTAGCCAGAAATTGATTTTACTTAAGTCCAAAATCTGATTTTTATACGGGTTCCCATGTCTTTTTTACCAAATCGTTTCGAAATTATTAGCTTTTTGAGATTGGAATAGTTTGAAGGAAATTTGCTTGAGAAAGCGGTTTATATATTCTACTTTAATACTCTTAATCAAAATTTTACCCAAATGACCTCCCGCTTCTCCCTAATTTTCTTTCTCGTAGCCGCAGTATTTTCACAGGCTCTTTTTGCACAGGAAAAAAAGACCTATAAGGAACCTAAGTTTGATTTTGATTGGAGTAATCCTACAGTTTATCCCGATCGAATCATCCTGAATATCAGTGAGGACCCAGCGCACAGTGCCAATATCACTTGGAGAACATCCGCTAAAATAAAATCAGGAGTAATTGAATATACCGAAGCTTCTGCAGATCCTAGATTCATTATGAATGCATTTAGACTGGCAGCGATCTCCACTTCATTTCAAAGTCCGGAAATTGAGGAAAACAAAGTAAAATCTACTTACCATTCAATTTCCTTAAAAAATCTAAAGCCGGCTACTACCTATGCCTACCGAGTAGGAGACAGTGAGCGCTGGAGTGAATGGTTTCAGTTTACCACGGCTTCAGAAAAAACTGAAGAAAAATTTTCCTTCCTATATGTTGGTGATGCCCAAAATTACATTCTTGAACTATGGTCCCGGCTAATTCGAGAAGGATTTAAAACCGCTCCGGATGCTAAATTCTTTATTCACGCAGGAGACTTAGTAAACAACGCGCATCGGGAACAACAATGGCACGAATGGTTTACTGCTGGTGGATTTATTCATAGCATGATTCCTTCTATGCCCACCCCGGGAAATCATGAGTACCAACCAAAATCACCTTCCGAAGAAGCCTCCAAATACAGAAGCCTTTCAGTACAGTGGAGACCTCAATTTAATCTGCCTGAGAATGGTCCAAAAGGACTGGAAGAAACTGCCTATTTTGTGGACTATCAAGACGCTCGTATCATCTCTCTAAACTCAAACGTAGAACTTGAACGTCAAGCGGAGTGGTTAGATAGCCTCTTATCCAAAACCACTAAAAAGTGGATTATCCTCACCTATCACCATCCAATGTATTCTGCTTCCTCAGGTCGTGACAATCCTAAAATCAGAGAAATCTGGAAGCCTATTTTTGACAAGTACCATGTGGATCTGGCCCTACAAGGTCATGATCACAGCTATGCAAGAGGTCGGGTATCTCCAGGGGAAAATCTACTTGAAGGTGTAAACCTCCGGGATCAAACAGGCACTGTCTACGTGGTATCCGTCAGCGGAGGTAAGATGTATGAGGTCGGAGGAGATTGGGACGAATTTGGTGCACAAAAAGAGCGAAGCGGTGGTAACACTCAGCTTTTTCAAGTGATCACAATTGAGGGAGACCGATTACTTTTCGAGTCTTACACGGCAATCGGTGAGCTTTATGATTCCTTTGAATTGATCAAAACCCCAAATGGACCAAATAAATTTATTGAGCTTCGTGCCAATGCAATACCGGAACGGGTAGAAACTAAAAAATAAAACTAAAAAGGAAAATATGGGCTGAAATTCGATTTTTGCTTTCGTTTAAGATTTCAGCTAATTTTGATCAATTCATTTTTACCTAACCCCAGCTAATATGTTGAAGAAAATTTTAATCGGCCTCGGAGTCTTGTTCCTAGCTTTTGTTGCATTCTTTGGTTACGGAATTTTATTTCCTACAAGTCCTCCTACTACCGCAACTTTCTCCGGTCAGGGTGTAGATATTACAGTTAATTATTCCCAGCCTTCCAAGAAAGGCAGATTGATCTTTGGCGATGAAGCCTCTGGTGCTTTACAGCCTTATGGCACTTATTGGAGATTAGGGGCGAATGCAGCCACGGAAATCACCTTCAGCCAAGATGTTAATTTTGCCGGACAGGCGGTAGCAGCAGGGACCTAAAGAATGTACGCTGTACCTGGAGCAACATCTTTTGAGATTTCCCTAAATTCAGAATTAGGAGTTTTCTTGGGTGTTCAGGAGCCTGATTATTCCAGAGATGTAGTAAAAGTGAACGTGCCAGTTTCTACCCCGGCTGCGGAAGTGGAAGTATTCACTATCAGTTTCGAGGAATCCGGTTCTGAAATACTAATGAATATCGCTTGGGAAAATACCTTAGTGGCTGTTCCGATCAGCGTACAATAAACCGTATTTAAATGGCTTTTTCAGCAAAAAAATGGGTACTCCTGCCAATAGGGGTACTCATTTTTCTTGGTATTACTTATTGGATCATCGGGCTTATCCAGTACCGACTCAATGTGATGGATGTGGAAGAATATGATCCCATCTCGACTTTGGTCGTACCCGAGCATCCGCTTACCAAATCTAAATTTCCTTTTATCGATGTCCATAATCACCAATGGATCATGCCAATCCAAGATTTGGAAGATTTGGTTGAGGAAATGGATTCGCTAAATATGGGCGTAATGGTCAATCTGAGTGGTTTTCGCGGTAAAATCCTAGAATGGTCTTTAGATAATGTAGCTGAAAATTACCCAGAGCGATTTGTAGTTTTTCTTAATATCAATTTCGAAAATCTCGATGATCCAGGTTGGCCGGAAGAGCCCTTGATGATGTTGGAGGAAGGGGTAAAACAAGGAGTAAAAGGGCTAAAGGTTTACAAAGAACTTGGGCTGAATGATCAGGATAATGATGGAAATCGGATCCCTGTCAATGACCCTCGCCTCGATCCGATCTGGGCAAAATGTGGTGAATTGGGAATTCCAGTGTTAATTCATTCTGGTGAACCTAGCTCATTCTGGGAACCAAAAGACAAGTTCAATGAGCGCTGGCTTGAGCTAAAGCAATATCCGAGTCGCTACCGAAACCCTGAAACGCTTCCTTCCTTTGATTCGGTTATGGCTGAGCAACACGCCGTATTCAGAAAACACCCCGACACCAAATTTATCAATGCCCATTTGGGATGGTACGGAAATGACCTGAAGAAACTTGGAGAACTCATGGATGAGTTCCCAAATATGTACACCGAAATTGGAGCCGTTTTGGCAGAATTAGGGCGACAGCCAAAGGCAGCAAGAACTTTTTTCATCGCGTATCAGGATCGGATTCTTTTTGGAAAAGACACCTATAAGATGGAGGAATATTACACCTATTTCCGAGTACTGGAGACCGAGGATGAGTATTTCGATTACTACAGGAAGCGGCATGCCAACTGGAAGATGTATGGAATGGGATTGCCCGATTCAGTGCTTCGGAAGGTTTATTATAAAAACGCGATCAACGTTATCCCTGGTATAGATCGATCAGTTTTTCCTCTGGAAGACTAGTTTTTTTTAATAAAAATTCAAGGTCTTCAGTGAAAACCTCCATGCAATTTGCGGTTAAAAAAGCCAATCAATTTTTAAACACTTATTGCGTTTCGTGGAGACACGAACTGCGGCGATGAATGTGATTCCGGGAATCGATCGTTCAGTTTTTCCGGTTGAGGAGTAGTGAATTATTAAATCCCCCTAACCCCCTTTGGAAAGGGAAATTTAGGTCCGCGTAGGAATGAATTTTTGACTACAAATGGGATTTTATTTTTAAAAAAATAGAAAATTACACCTCCTAGGTTTTAAGATTGAGGTTTAGAAAATGCGATTCCCCCTTGTTATGGGGGCAAGGGGGATTGAAGCCATTCTGCTTTATTCCTAAATTAATCCTGATTCTGAAAATATTGATAAAAAACAAATCCTCCTTGTGATACCAACGGTGGGCTAAGGGGAAAATAACGATAAGCAAAATCTTTCATCTGATAGGCGCGTTGGGATGACGCAAAAGCGGGCCGGCGTTCGGCCTAGTGCGGTGGAAGCTTTTTTGCGTCTTGGCCTTTTGGTTCTTTTGGGCCAAGCCAAAAGAACAATAGAAAACCCTCAATCTAACTTTTCAAATTCTGATTCTTATTTTACTTCTAAAACCTTTCCAAGTATCTATCCTTGCTTATCCCCTGATAAAGGAATAATTTGTCCTTCAGGTAAATACTTATCGCTCCAGCCCAAAAACCTATTATCATATGAAGAGACATTCTGCAATCCTCGCTCTTGCACTAAGTTCATTTTTTGCCTGCACCGAATCCAAGCCCAAACTGACTGACGAAGAATTCGCCCAACTCAGCGATGCTCAAAAGCGTTCTGTGGAATTTGCCTTAGATGGTATCGAAGTGCCTGATGAGCGATTAGTACTGACACTTTTCGCATCTGAACCGATGATGACTAATCCCACGAATATGGATGTAGATGATCGTGGCCGGGTCTGGATCGCCGAAGCTTATAACTACCGTACTAAACTGAATCCCCGTAATCCAACCAAAGCAGAAGGTGATCGAATCCTAATCATGGAAGACACCGATGGTGATGGCGTAGCGGATACTTCGAAAGTTTTCTACCAAGGAAATGACATCAATGCTGCTTTAGGAATTGCAGTCTTGGGCGATAAAGTTTATGTTTCCGTCAGCCCTTATCTCTATGTATTTACTGATGCAGATGGGGATGATGTTCCAGAAAAGAAAGAGATTCTATTCTCTGGTGTGGGTGGTGAGCAGCATGATCATGGGATGCATGCGGTGACTTTTGCACCTGATGGCAAACTGTATTTCAACTATGGGAATGCCGGCGAAGGACTCCGTGATGCGCAAGGCAACCCAATCATTGATCCGATCGGTAGACCGATTACCAATGAAACCCAAACCTATCAGGAAGGAATGGTATTCCGAATGGATCCGGATCATACTAATGTCGAGATATTAGGCTGGAACTTCCGTAATAACTATGAAGTCGCAGTAGATAGCTACGGTAGAATGTGGCAATCAGATAACGATGATGATGGTAATCGAGGAACTCGAATTAATTACGTCATGGATTATGGGAATTATGGTTTCAAAGATGAAATGACTCGAAGCGATTGGAGGACACGCCGAATCAATATGGAAGATTCCATTCCGCTCCGACATTGGCACCTGAATGATCCAGGCGTAGTGCCAAATCTTTTACAAACTTATGCGGGCTCCCCTACCGGAATCTTGGTGTACGAGGGAAAACTTTTGCCTGAAGAATATCAAAATCAAGTAATACATGCCGATGCAGGTCCAAATATCATCCGCGCTTATCCAGTGAAGGAATCCGCTGCCGGTTTCACGGCTGAAATCATCAATCTGATGGATGGAAATAAGCGGGACAATTGGTTTAGACCTTCAGACGTAACAGTTGCTCCCGATGGATCAATCTTTGTTTCCGATTGGTATGATCCGGGTGTAGGTGGACATGCGATGGGTGATCTGGACAAAGGTCGTGTCTACCGACTTGCTCCAAAGGGCGTAAAGTACAACTTAGAAAAGCCAGACTATTCTAATGTGGAATCTCTGATTAAACTCCTCCAAAATCCAAATCGAGCCACCCATTTCAAAGCATTTATGGCTTTAAAGGAAATGGGCACCAAAGCTGAAACAGCCTTGAAAGAGCTTTATGAAGGCGAGGATCCCCGGATGAAAGCACGCGCTTTCTGGCTCCTTACCAAGCTTCCAAATGGACAAGAATATATTGCAGCGGCTGCAAAAGATGAAAATCAAGATATCCGAGTAGCTGCTGTAAGAGCTTCTAGAATCAACAAAACCAATCATGCAGATTTTCTCTTGCCTTTAGCAAATGACGAATCTCCGCAAGTCAGGAGAGAAGTAGCTTTAGCAATTCGCTATATCGAAATGCCTGCTGTTTGGGAAAGATTAGCTGAAAACTATCAGGCTGGAGATCGCTGGTATTTGGAGGCACTTGGGATTGCGGCCGAAGGATTCTGGGATATTTATTTGCCCACGTATTTAGAAAAAGTAGGAACTGGTTGGACCGAAAGTCAGGAGGCTACCGATTTAGTTTGGCGATCCAGAAGTGCCAATACAGCCACGCTTTTGGGCGAATTGATTCAGGAGAAAAAGTCCCCAGCAAATTTACGATACTATCGAGCATTGGATTTTCAATACAAAGATGCAAAAAATCTGGTTTTAAAATCCCTACTAAAAACGAGTTCTCCGGAAGAGCAGATTATAGCCCTTCGTCAGTTGGTGTTCGATTCTGGATCTCCGGATCGGGAGATTTTAGCTTTGGCTTCGCAAAAAGCAGGTGAAATCGCCGATGATCAGGATTTTCTTGAGATTGTTAGCAAATATGGCTTGAAAGAGCAAAAGGCTCGTTTGCTTGACCTGGTCATGGACTCACCTGACCAGAACATTTCCCAGACTGCTGCCAAAACTTACATTGAACTCTATGGAGTAGCTGAAATGCCGGGTTATTTTTCCAATTCGGATGAAACTAAAGCGATCCAAGCTATTGATAAATTTGGAACCGTGGACAATGTCGATATGGCCAAAAGCTTAGCTACTGTCTTCACAGATACTAAGCGAAGCCTTGCTGTAAGGGAAGCGGCGACACAAGCTATGAAAGGCTACAACAGCGAAGGCTATCTATGGGAAATGGAAAACAAAAATCAGATTCCAGCTGATATGATGCCTATTGCGCAGAAGCTTTTGATGTCCACTTGGAACTCCGAGATTCGTGCTGCCGCCACTGAGAAATTCGGAAATAGTGCTGGGCCTAAAGTAAATGTAGCTTCCCTATTAGCAAAGTCTGGAAGCATAGAAAAAGGGAAAACCATCGCTCAAGGCTATTGCTTGGCTTGTCATAAAATCGGAAATGAAGGAATTGACTTCGGCCCCGGCTTGACAGAGATTGGGGATAAGCTCTCGAAGGAGGCTTTATATAATTCCATCCTAAATCCTTCCGAAGGTATGGGCTTCGGCTACGAAACCCAACTTGTGAAATTTAAAGATGGAAAGGAAATCCAGTGCATTGTAAACTCCAAAACTGAAATCGATCTGATCGTGAAACTCGTAGGTAGTGGAGAACAGACGATTTACAAGCTAGCCGATATCGCGTCTGTAACACAGCTTACCGAGTCCTTGATGCCAAAATTCCCACTTAGTGAAACTGAGTTGGTGGACTTGGTAAGTTATTTGGAGACGCTGAGGAAGTAGGGAGTTGGAAGTAGGAAGTCGGGAGGTTGGAAGCGGGAGGTTTGGAGGTTGGAGGTTGGAAGTAGGGAGGTTTAAATTTCTTGTCGGTTAAAAAACTTATATCTAATATCATAAATCTTAATTCCTATGAAACTCGGCGCATTTTCAATCTCTCTTTCGGTCAAGGACCTGAAGGTTTCCAGAACATTCTACGAAAACTTAGGCTTCAGCAAATTTGCTGGAGGTGAAGAAATGAACTATCTCATCATGAAAAATGGCAATGCCCTCGTGGGACTTTTCCAGGGGATGTTTGAAGGAAATATCCTCACTTTCAATCCAGGTTGGGATGAAAATGCACAACCTGTTGAAAACTTTGACGATGTACGTGCAATCCAAAAATCTGTCAAATCCAAAGGAATCAAACTTGAAAGTGAAGCCGATGAGTCCACTCAAGGGCCAGCATCATTTGTTGTGAAAGACCCGGACGGAAATATGATATTGATTGATCAGCATGTTTGATATTTCCTTAGCTAATCACGCATTTTAAATATGTCGTTTCTCAAAACGCCCCTTCCACTTTTCTTTATTCAAAATCGAGAAATCTGATTTCCAGATTGTTTTGTTTTTATTCATTCATAGGGTTACTTTTTCTATGTTGATGAAAATCATATTTACTATCATACCGAAGTCTTATTTTTAAGAAAACACTCAGGCTGATTTAGCTTGACTGGATTCAGATTTATTTATGAAAATTTTATGGTGCAATCATGAAAAATAACATTGATAAAATAGAGCTGGTAATTCCTTTAAAGAATCTCGATTTGAAAGGGATTTTAAGAAAAGCGGTTAATCCTAGAGGGATGATTATTTTTTGTCATGGGAGTGGAAGCAGCAGACTTAGCAGCAGAAATAATTTCGTCGCAGACCAATTACTTGAGGCTGGGTATTCCTCACTATTATTTGATCTGCTAACT
The DNA here is from genome assembly GCF_029254265.1 of Algoriphagus sp. Lineage (GTDB taxonomy): Bacteria > Bacteroidota > Bacteroidia > Cytophagales > Cyclobacteriaceae > Algoriphagus. The sequence continues at coordinate 33,403 of NZ_JAQWXX010000108.1, forward strand.
GAAGAGGAAGATCTAACTTATGAAAACAGATTTAATATAGATCTTTTGACGCGACGCTTGGTTGACGTCACCGAGTATATGATAGAATCAGAGAATCTGAAAAATATTCCTATAGGCTATTTTGGAGCGAGCACGGGTGCAGCTTCAGCACTTTTTGCAGCTGCGACTTTGGGTCAAAAGATTGGAGCAATAGTCTCCAGAGGAGGAAGACCGGATATGGCCATGCCTGTTCTAGACAAAATAGGAGTCCCTACCCTATTAATCGTTGGAGGAGATGATTATGAAGTGATTGAATTAAATCAAAAAGCTTTTGATCAATTGGATTGTATAAAAAAATTAGAAATCGTTGAAGGGGCAACTCACCTATTCGGAGAACCCGGAAAACTTGAAGAGGTTGCGCAATTAACCATTGATTGGTTTGATACTTATTTAACTATAAAATAAAAGTGATGAAGTTCAAGAACAGAGATGAAGCCGCATTACTATTAGCTGAAAAATTAAAGGAGTATAAAGATGGAAATGCTGTGGTCTTGGCCATCCCCAGAGGAGGTGTGCCTCTTGGTTATATTATCGCCAAATCGCTTAATCTACCACTAGAGATTGTACTCTCTAAAAAAATCGGCCATCCCTTTCATAAAGAATATGCAATAGGTGCGGTAACATTAAAAAATAGAGTTCTTAGCAATGCCGCCAATGATATTCCCGAAGATTATATCGAATCAGAAACCGAAAAAATCAGAGAAAATCTAAGGCTGCGCTATCAGAAATTTTGCGGAGCTAAGGATGAGCTGAATCTGCATGGTAAAATTCTGTTGGTGGTGGATGATGGAGTCGCTACTGGCAACACCATGCTTTCAATCCTTGAAATTTTGCATGAAGAAAAGCCGAAAAAAATTGTAGTTGCAGTTCCTGTGTCTCCGCCAGATGCCATTCAAAACTTCCAAAATTCACCGTTTGTAGATGAAGTAATATGTTTGATGATACCACATGACTTTAGAGCTGTTGGCCAATTCTACGAAGATTTTGGTGAAGTTGATGATGAGCAGGTTAAGCAATTGCTGGACGTTTCGAATAAAGAGGTATCATAGACAACCCCATTGTGATAAGATTAGAACCTTAAATCGTATGTGGTCATGCCCCACAAAAAAAGGCATAGTCAAATGATTTTCTAACAAGTCTCTTTTAGTACACCAACAAGGTATTCCTTTTTAGAAAATTTGAACAATTTGCTATTTTTTCCCAAACCCAGCCTTGATATACTCTACCGCTTTTAGATGAGCGGGGGTCTCTTTACGGACTGAACCCCAAGTCGTCACATCATGTCCGACACCTTCATACATAAAGCTTTCAGTAGACACTCCCGCATCGTTCAGTTTCCTCAAAAACAACTCCTCCTCTACTCTTGAAATCTCATATTCACCCAGAATATTAAATGTCGGTGGAAGTCCCACCAGATTTTTAGCCCAGAGGGGTGAACCATAGTCACTTCGCACGTCTTCTATATTTTCAAAGTATAAATCTTTACATACTGACCAGGACGAGCCTCCCCCATCGATAGCGGCATAAACAAGTAATTGAAAAGAGAATTTGGGACTGTTTTTAGTTTCCCTCGCTTTTAAAGTGGTCGCTGCGGCAAAATATGCTCCGGCACTTTCTCCGGAAATGGCAAAGTTTGCCGTATCTAAGCCAAGTTCACCTGCATGATTCCATAACCAGTCCGTCACTTCATAGACATCATCATGAGCAGCTGGATATTTATGCTCAGGCCCTAATCGATAATCAATGGCGATCACCGTCACATCACTCTTCTCAGCTAAATACCTACTTATCTCATCGTGACTGTCTAAACTTCCCGCTACCCAACATGCCCCATGTACATAGATCAAGGTGGGTTTTAAGCCAGCAGTTTTTGGTCTATAAATTCGAATAGCTACCTCACGACCAGCTAAAGGGATAGCCTGATCAGTGATCAAAAGATCAAAACGCGAGGTAGCTGGTTTGATCCTTTCTACCTGTGCCCGAAATTGATTAATGCTTTCCGGAGTTGACAACCAAGCATCCTGAGCGAATAGTATGGAAGGCATTGCCAGTAGAAAAAGGGTAATCGTAATTAATCTCATATGCTTTTATTTAAGGATCGATCCTTGATTATTTTTGACTGTGATTGATCATGTTTTACAACTTTACTCTGGCCTTAGCAAAGCACTCCAAAAGATGGAGAATTGGGAAACACCTGAATATAACTTAGAAGATACAGTTTTTAAATTTTGTCAAAGCCAATAACCCGATTGTCATTCAAATTCACCCATCTAATCCAAAAGAAGATACCCAAAGAGCAGGATGCATGGTCTTGATACTTTCTTTCAGAAGGATTACAAGTACTGATTGATGTAGTTTAGCCTACAATCCATTCGCTGAAGGACTGCCAAAATTCAAATTTGTAAAAATTCAAAACGGAAAAATGGTACATCAAAACCACAAGTAAGGCAAATGGGAAAAGATTCCATCGCTTGTGCGATTTCCAATCCCAAATACTCAGGGCTACTAAAATCAAATCCGCCATAAGAAAGCCAACCACTGGTAAAATAGGTAAACCAAAAACCAATCAAGACTAAAACAAAAAAGCCCGCAAAAAAGAAATAACTCCGCTAGTTAATCTGCTTTTCTAATTTCATGTGTTTATAATTTGATTTTTAATTGTCACATGGAATGCCCTGATCCTGATATTTATCGGGACATCCCCCTCCCGAAACCAGTTCGCGACAAGTTGTGTGAGAAGCACTTCTCATGGGCATTTCATGCCTTTAAAGTTTTACCCTTTGATGAAGATTCCTTGGGCGATTTTGGGATGATTGAGTTTGCTGCCTGTGGCAAGTTGGCTGGTATCCATATCTAAAAAAAGGTTTTCAAATAGTTGTAAAGTAAGAAAGTTATTAAATTCTGTAACTTCTGGTAATTTCGATCCTTATCATTTCAATGAAAAGATTTCTCGTCCAAGGCATTTCAGTTTTCTTAGGCTTCACTTTTTGGGGATCGGGAATGGCGAAGCTGTTCTTTGAGCATAAATTCTTTGGATGGATGGGACCAGTCTGGTTGATAGATGAACTGACGAAATATGACCTTGGGTTTTATGGCGCTTTTATCGCCTATTCTCAGGTCGTCATCGGCTACTTACTGGTGACTACCCGTTATAAACTACTCGGGAGTATCATGATGCTTCCACTATTGGCCAATATTCTAATGGTGACTATCTCGCTGCAATGGCGCGGCACCCCTTATGTGATTTGCTTTTTTCTAATTCTCAATATGACCTTGCTCTGGCAGTATCGTGACTTTTTCCGGCCCTTGATAGACGAGGGAAAAAGTAATGCAGACATCAACCGCAGAACTCCTAAAACTTGGTCAGGACACTTAGTTTGGCTGACGGGTTTAGGTTTACAGATTCTTGCAATCGCGGTGTCTTATTACCATTGGCCCCTTTCCTTAGGGATTTCTCTGACGGGTTTGGTCATTTCTTTTATGAGTTTTAGGGTGGATAAAAATCATAACCGGAATTAATAATTTCTCATCTATCCTATTTTGCTTCTTGGCTTTCCAATATTTTCTCAAAAGAACCAAAAGGGTGATACTTAAAATTATTCTTTTCTTAACATTCTGGCTTATTTCTTGGTCTTTTATTTAGGATATTCAAACTTAGTGATTGACACATGCTTAATCAGAAATTATAAAAAAGTACCTGCTCAAATCTTTGAAGATCCTTGGCATTTCAATAGCTAGCCTATTGATTCTCTTCGTTGCCTTGATCTTTTTTATTCGAAGCCCATGGGGTCAGGGGATAATAGTGGATAAGGCCACCACCTATCTTCATGACAAAACTGGCGCTGATGTAAGTGTTGGGAAGCTTTTTATCACATTCTCAGGAAGTATCAGCCTTGAAGAGTTTTACATTTCGGATGTTGATGGAGACACCTTGGTATATTCTAAAAATCTGGAAGCTGGAGTTTCATTTCTTCCACTGATTCAAGATGGTTCTATCCATGTAAGCAATTTCGATTGGGAAGGCCTTACTGCCAGAATTAATCGACCTGAAAGTACCGGTAAATTCAATTTTGAATACCTAATTGAAGCCTTTTCTTCTTCAGAAGATGCGACAGTTTCTGAAAGTACGTCGGAAGAAAGTGCAGCTTTAAACATTTCACTTTCGCCAATTACGCTCAAAGATTTTGACATCACCTACCTGGATGAAGTCACGGGAACTGAAGCTCAAATAAAGCTTGGGGATTTTGAATTGGCTATTCCAACCTTGGATTTGGAAAATAATGTTTTTGGGATTAAGTCTATTTCTCTAGAAAAAAGCAGCATTCAATACAAACAAACCAAACCTTTTCCTCCTTCTGAAGAAACTGAAGAGGAGTCGATTTTACCGATTATCCGAATTGAAAATCTAAACCTACGCGACATCACTTTGGATTACAATAATCCATTGGAACAGCAACTGGCAGAGGTGAAAATCGGAGAGTTAATACTTCAGATTCCTGAAATAGATTTGCCAAATCAAAATGTGGAGATTAATCAAATAAGCCTTTCGGAGTCCAGTATTTTATACCATGATTTTTCGATTCCTGATAGTCTTTCTTCCAATTCTATAGAAGCTGATTCTTCTGAATTCACCTGGCCAGACTGGATAGTAGACATAAAATCGATTGCGCTTGAGAACAACCAGATTGAATATAAAACCAAAGATCAAGAAGCTCAGTCAGGAATTTTTAATCCAGAAGTTATCCTTCTCGAAAATTTGACTTTGATAGCTAGCGATATCTCCTTGGCAGATGAATCAGTGAGCCTAAACCTCGAAAATTTTCAGTTTTTAGAAGCCAGCGGATTTGAATTGAAAGACTTGATTTTAGCCTTAAAAACTACTGGCAAAGGGACTGAAATTTCAAGGTTCTTTATAGAAACCAACCGAAGTCTTGTTGATTCAAAAGCTGATTTCACTTACGAATCAATCCAGCAATTAATCGATAATCCTGAGCAGTCTAAATTGAATTTAGAAATTTCTGACCTAACCCTTGATGTAAGAGATAGCTACTTCTTTGCTCCTGAATTGGCAAAGGACACATTGATCCAGGAACTAGCAAAATTTCCGTTTTTGGGAGATTTATCGGTTAATGGGAATCTGGCACAATTGGAAATTCCGCAATTAACTATCTCTTGGGATGAAACCGAATTAACAGCGAAGGGAAGTATTGCAAATGCCTTGGTAATTGACTCTTTGTTTTTTGATTTTCCTGAACTCAACCTTAAAACCGATCGAACCACGATCAATCGATTTGTATCGGAGTCAGATTATGGAATTCAATTACCAGAGCAATTAGATCTCCATGCGAATGCAAAAGGTACTTTGGATGATTTGTTGGCAGAATTGGATTTGTTGACTGATTTAGGGGAGATTAAAATGGCTGCCAGTTACCAGAATTTAGATAAACTGGCATTTGATCTGGATCTTGATTTGAGCGAATTACAACTTGGCGTTTTACTTCAAAACCCAGACTTGGATACCTTATCGCTAAGTCTACAGGCCCATGGAAATGGTACTAGTATCTATGAGCTGAACGCAAGTCTTCAGTCCGATTTTGAAAAATATAAATCTATATGGATCTGATTATTCCGGGCTTCAATTAAATGGAGATCTTACCAATGGGGCCGGCGATATCAGCCTTTTGCTTGATTCAGACTTTTTGGATTTTGATTTACTAAGTTCCATCACGCTGGATTCTATAAATTCAAAAGTTGACCTTGCGCTGGACCTTAAAGGTGTAGATTTTTATGAGCTTGGATTTTCCTCAAAAGAATCCAGAGCTAAATTAAAACTGGAAGCAAATTTTGAAGGGAATTTAGATGATTTCAAGGCCTCTGTTTTTTTACATGATGGTTTGGTTTTGTATGACAAAAAAAATTACCCAACTGGCCAGCTAGATCTTAGGGCACTTGTGAAACCAGATTCGACAAACGTTTCCATTGACAGTAAACTTGCAAAAGGTTTTATACAGACTAACACCGATCCAACTGCATTGGCCCAAGCCCTTGAAAATCATTTTCTGCAGTATTTAGGGCAAGTTGATTCGACCAATTTAGCCCTCGATAGCAACATCGTTATGAATATGGATTTATCAATTTATGAGGATCCTATTTTAAGTGACGTTTTGTTACAAGGGCTAGAACAACTTGATTCTGGTAAAATACAAATGTCATATTCCCAAAATTTAAATTCCTTCACTGCATCTGTTGATTTCCCTTATATCAATTATTCAGGTTCCCTGATTGACAGTCTTGAACTTAATCTAAGTTCAAATTCGAGTGATCTGAATTTTGATTTTGGTTTTCAAGATCTGGAATCTGGCCCTTCAAAAATTGGCAATACTTTCCTCACTGGTGAATTAGAGGATTCAAAAATTAAATTTGAATTCAACTCTTTTGCAGAGGAAACGCAACTTTATCATATCGGTTATGACATCGGCCTAGCTGGCGATACAATAAGTATTCATATCGATCCAGAAGATCTAATTCTGAACAAAAATAGCTGGACCATTCCGACTACCAATCAAGCACTCTATTCTGAAAACAACTTAAACTTTCGAGATTTCAGCTTTACCCAAAATGGTCAAGAACTTTCTCTCAAAAAGAATATTGAAGGGTTTACAGATGAAAACATAGCTATTCTTTTTCAAAATTTCAGGCTTTCTACCCTTACCAGTCTATTAAATCCGGAGGAAATTCTAGCCGGAGGAAAATTAAATGGACAGTTGGTCCTAGAGAACCCATTTGGAGCTATAGGCCTAATGGGTGATCTAAAAATTGATAGCCTTAGGGCCGTGGGTGTACCACTTGGCAATTTAAATCTAGAGGCCACAGCGAAAAGCTTAGGAGAATATATTTTAGCTTTAAAATTAAGAGATGGAGGTATCGACCTGGATATGGATGGAGAATTCATCGCAAATGAATCAGGTGCAGAATTCGATCTGACAATAGATCTTCTCAAAGCAGAAATGACAAAAATAGCTGCCCTTTCCCAGGATCAAATTTTAGAAGCTTCAGGTTACCTGCAGGGTAAAATAAGTGCAAGTGGAAAGACGAGCGATCCAAAATACCAAGGAGAATTTCAATTTCATGAGACATCATTTGTACCGGCACAACTTAGCACCAAGTATCTTTTATCGGATGAAAAAATCACATTGGATAATGATGGGGTTTATTTCGATCAGTTGACAGTAAGAGATGCGGATGATAATACATTTACAGTTGATGGTGAAATCTCAACAAGTGATTTAACCAATCCTGGTTTTAATTTAAACCTAGTTGCCAAAAACTTTATGGTGGTCAATTCCACCAATATAGAGAATGAATTATTATATGGGCGTGGCACTATCGATGCAGATGTTTCGATAAAAGGAAATCTAAATCTCCCGGTTGTCAAGGCCAATTTGAATGTCAAAGAAAATACAGATTTGACATTTATTATTCCTGAGTCACAGCTTGACCTGGTAGAGAGAGATGGCGTGGTAATATTTGTAAACAAAGAAAATCCCGATGACTTTTTAACCAGGCAAACAGAAGAAAAAACTACAGCTTTTTCCGGGTTTGATATCCAAGCTATATTGACTGCTGATCCGAAGGCGAAATTTAAAGTGGTAATAGATCCAAAAACTGGTGACAACCTTTTAATATCAGGAAGTGCCAACCTGCAAATGGATATTAATCCCAATGGCAGAGTCACGATTAGTGGAGCTTATGAAATAACAGAAGGACATTATGAAATGTCACTTTATAACTTGATCAGTAAAAAATTCTTGATCAATCCCGGAAGTAGAATTACTTGGAATGGTGATCCGATGGATGCAAATCTGGACATCCGAGCTATTTATGAGGTAAAAACTCCCCCCACAGAATTAATGTCTTCTCAACTTACAGGAAGCAGCCAGCAGACAAAGTCTCAGTATAAAACACGTCTTCCATTTTTAGTATATCTAAATGTAGCAGGTGAACTACTGAAACCTGAAATTTCCTTTGCTTTAGATATGCCGGAAAATGATCGTGGAGCACTAGGAGGTAGTGTGTATTCACAAGTCCTCCAAGTCAATGAACAAGAAGATGAATTGAACAAGCAGGCATTCTCTCTTCTGGTTTTGGATAGATTCTTCCCGTCTCAAGGAAGTGATGGATCAAGTGGCGGTGCAGAGGCTATTGCTAGAAATAGCGCTAGTCAGCTACTATCTAGTCAAATGAATGCTCTTTCGAGCAAATTGTTTGGAGATAGTGGGTTTCAAGTTGGATTCGATTTTGACTCCTACCAAGATTATCAATCAGGAAGTGGACAGAACCGAACTGATTTAAATATTAATGCTCAACAAAGCTTATTCAATGATCGTCTCGTGGTTGAAGTTGGCAGTCAAGTAGATCTGGAAGGAAGCTCTCAAAATAGCGGTCAAGCAAACTCCCTACTAGCGAATATCAGTATTGAATATATTTTAACTGAAGATGGCAGATGGAGTATAAAAGCATTTAGAAAAAATCAATTTGAAAGCATTATTGATGGGCAGTTAATTGTCACTGGTGGTGGTATTATTTTCAATCGAGAGTTCAATGAATTCCGGGACCTTTGGAAGACTCCTGTCCAAAAAGAAAATAAAACAAACCCAATTGACGAGTTGAAGGAAAAGCAACAAAATAGGGAGAACGATGAAAATTAATAAAAACATACTCTTCTGTTTTTTGGCTGTTATCTCAGTCTCAGGATGCCAAATAAAGAAGCATATACCTGAAGGAGAATTATTATACACAGGCGCTTCCCTAGAAATTGAAAGGCCAGAAGATTTAGAAGATTTCAAGGTTGTCGAAGAAGAGCTGAACAGCTTGCTACGTCCAGAACCTAACTCGAAACTCTTAGGAATGTACTTTGGCCTTTGGGCCCATTACAAATCAGAAAAAGAAAGACCCGGCTTTATCAATCGTTTTTTTAACAAAACATTTGGACAAGAGCCTGTTTATTTCAGTCAAGTGGATCCAGCTCGAACCGAGGAGCTCATTCTCAATAGACTGGAAAACAGGGGCTATTTTTATGGCTCGACCAGCTCTGAGGTAAACCGAAAAGAAAAGTTTGCTGATGTAAAATATGCTGTAAAAGTATCTTACCCATATGTCTTATCAGAACTGGAACTTGAAAGAGACTCTCTTCAAATTGAGCATGAAATACAAGAAATTCTAACCGAAACAGAGTTAAAATCAGGAAGTCGATTTGATATAAACACTTTAAATCAAGAAAGAGACAGAATTGATGAAGCGCTAAAGAAAAGGGGTTATTACAACTTTAATAATGATTATTTAATCTTTGAAGCAGACACGAATATTTCTGATACGGCCAGATTATTTAAACTCTATTTAAGACTTAAAACAAACACCCCTGAAAATGGCCTTTTGCCCTATCAAGTAGATCAAATTCAAGTATTTCCTAATTACTCTTTGGATGAAAGCGGAGAAAAACTAGATACAGTTAGTCTTGAGGGAAAAGATTTCATCCAAGGCAATTTTGTCTTTAAACCAAAGCTCCTAAATGATTACATTCTAATCGAAAAAGGGAAGAGATATGATCCAACCAAATCTCGACTCTCCAGCAATCGATTAAGCTCCATTGGCAATTACAAATTTGTAAACCTTCGGTATGAAGAATTGAATAAGAAAGATTCACTCGGGCATCTATCCGCAAGTTTTTACCTCTCTCCCATGACGAAGAGGTCAGTTAGAGCAGAGCTTTTAGCAGTATCCAAGTCCAATAATTTTGCAGGTCCCGCTCTAAATCTAGTTTATAGAAATAGAAATTTATTTCATGGTGGAGAGACCTTTAATCTGACCGGCAATATCGGATATGAACTCCAAATCGCCGGAGGAGAAAATAGGTCAAAATTAGAATCTTTTCAACTCGGTTTAAAGGCGGATTTAATTTTCCCAAGAGTGATCTTCTTCGTTCCCATCAAAGAGAAATTCAGCTATTCGGTGCCAAAGACTAAAATAAGTCTGGGTACAGAATATTTAAGCAGAGGAGGATTATACAGACTCAATTCATTTCTCACATCTTATGGTTACTTCTGGAATGCAAATAAATTTGTCTATCATGAAATCAATCCAATCAATGTAAACATTGTAAACCTTTCCCAGTCTTCACCTGAGTTTGATGAAATACTTGATAATAATCCTTTCCTTAAGAAAAGTTTTGAACAGAGTTTTATTGCTGGAATCAATTATACTTTTAACTACAACAAGCTCAATGACCGGTTCAGAACTCATGGATATTTCTTTGGATTAGGTCTAGACTTCGCCGGCAATACAATTCATGCACTTGATAAACTTGTAGGAAAAGGTGATGGAAAGGTCTTTGGTCTTGAGTATGCGCAGTATGCCAAAATAGATTTAGACTTTCGATATCACTTCAATTTCACAAATACCCAAACCGTAGCTACGCGACTTTTTGCCGGTGTAGGAGTCCCAATTAACAACTCTTCTTCTCTTCCTTTTTCTAAACAATATTTCTCCGGTGGACCAAACAGTATTAGAGCATTTAGAATCCGTTCCATTGGACCTGGAAGTTACCAGCCAGAGGTAATCGATGATAATTCTTATTTTGACCAATCGGGAGATATTCGGCTAGAAGGAAATATCGAATACAGATTCCCAATGGTATCTTATCTGAAAGGAGCACTATTCTTAGATGCAGGGAATATCTGGCTGATGAATGAAAACGAAGCATTGCCTGGAGGAAAATTCAGCTCCAGTTGGTGGAAAGAAATTGCGATGGGAACTGGATTCGGCTTGAGAGTCGATATTGAATTCTTTGTAATCCGATTTGACATTGCTACGCCTTTGAGGAAACCATTTTTACCAGAAGGCGAACGCTGGGGAAACTCATTCGATATTGGCAGCAAGACCTGGAGAAAAGAAAATCTGATCTTTAATTTTGCGATTGGCTATCCATTTTAATTAATACTTCTATATGATTACCTGTAATGATGCCAGTAGGCTTATTTTCTTTGTTTTACTGGCTGGAAGACCGATGACGGATGACCGAAGTGGCCTAAAACCTAGAGTTTAACTTATTCTTAGCTGCTTTTAGATCTTTGCTGGCAGAAAAGCGGATATACATATACTTCTAAAAACAACAGCAATTTCAATCTGGCAACTGGAGTAATTAAGATAATTTAAAACTCCCGAAGTATACAGGACTTTTTGCTTGGATTTAAAATCTCTAATTTACTTTTCAAATAACCCGGTAATGAAATTTCCTTCCATAAATCAACTTCAAGAGGACTCCTTCAGAGCTGCCAAACGATTTCCGCTCAGCCTGATTGCTGCAGTAATTGGGACGGGGCTAGCCATCTATCTAGTGGAGTTAGAACTTTTCGAGGAGGAATTAGGGCTGGTAAATCTACTTCTTACTGCAGCACTTGGCATCCCCTTGTTTTTCTGCATCCGAATTCTAGGCGAGCAGTTGCAGCTATCCAAAAAAAATCAAACTCTGATTCAAATTGGAGGACTAGCTTTTCTTGGCCTGATCTATTGGAGTTTTCCGCTGGAACTCAGCTTCGACACCAACCGCGCTCCTTATATCAGGTACCTGATTTACAATCTGACGATTCATCTTTTCGTAGCGATTTTACCTTTTTCCAAAAGCAAAAGTCAACTTGGTTTCTGGAATTACAATAAGGTGCTTTTTCTGCGCTTGGTCTTAGGGGCGCTATATTCCGCGGTCCTCTTTTTAGGAATTCTCTTTGCCCTACTTGCGATCATGGCCCTTTTTGATGCCGAGATTGACCCCAAAACTTTCGCTCAACTCTTTTTCTTCACCGTAGGGGTGTTTAATACTTGGTTTTTTCTTGCAGGTATTCCCTTGGAATTTAAAGACTCGATCTCTGAGCAGGAATATCCTAGGGGTTTGCGTGTGTTTACGCAGTTTGTGCTGATCCCGCTTTTACTTTTCTACCTCGTGATCCTTTATGTCTATGGAGGAAAAATCATATTGACCTGGGATTGGCCTCGAGGCATCGTAAGCTACATGATCATAGCCATCTCAGTACTGGGTATTTTTACGAATCTTTTACTTTTTCCTTCTCAGGAATTTAAAGAAAGTGGCTGGATCAAACTCTTCTACAAGACCTTTTACTTGCTGCTTTTCCCACTGATCATCCTGTTGTTTTTTGCCATAGGAATCCGAATCGAGGAATATGGTCTTACTGTGAATCGTTACATTATTGCTCTTCTTGGGATTTGGCTGAGCTTTATCGCTATTTATTTCTCATTTGGAAAAAAAGACATTAAAGTGATCCCGATCTCCCTAGCATCTTTTATGATTTTCGCCTCATTTGGTCCTTGGGGCATGTTTAGCCTGAGTGAATTGAATCAAACCAACCGTCTCATTCGTGTTTTGGAGAAAAATAAGTTGCTTGTAAATGGGAAAATTCAAAATGAGACCCAATGGGAAATCAGTGAAAAAGGGGCCATTAAATCCATCGATAACGGTGAGGAAATAAATCTAGATCAGGAAAGCTTGAAAGAGGTGAATTCAATTATCCAATATCTGGGGGATTATCATGGTTTGAAAGATTTAGAACCATGGTTTGACCAAGATTTGAAATCCATCATGCAAACCTCAGCCAGCAATTCAAAATCAAACTCCCCTTCTATGGATTGGGATGAGCTTTTCATCAAATCCATAGGACTGGATTATATCCCTTCTTATGAATTGAAATATGATCAGCCAGAAACCAAGCAGCTAAACTTTGTAGCAACAGGCGAATTCAGGTATCCAATTGAAGGATTTGACCAGTTAATCAAGTTTGATGCAAGTAGATATGCAACACCTAAATCAGACGAAAACAACTTAGTCATAAGCCTCGATAAGGAAGGTGAATCAATATTGGTTGTGATTTCAAGCAGTGGGGAAGCCCGAATCGATTTGAAACAGTTTATCCAAGAACTACAACTTCTCTATACTAACACTTACAACACTGTAGAATGGGAAGATTTGAGATTTGAATACAATTCCGAGGACTTGAAGCTAGTTCTGTTTTTTGAAAATATCGATGCCCGTAGCCAAGATGGAGAATTGATTATTGAGTCTTTGAATGGCTTTGCACTGGTGGGTAAACAGGATTTAACAAATGAAAAACCATGAAATGCTCATGAGAAAAGTTCTCACACAGGAGAATGATTATCTAAGGCATTCCATATGACCATTAAAAAACAAATTATAAACACATGAAATCGAGCATGTCGTATTCGACACACAGAGGGATGATTATCAACAATGCGAGATTCCATATGACCTATAAAAATCAAATTATAAACAGATGAAAAAAATAGCTGACAACGAGATTCGGTGGGGAGTCCTTGGTGTAGGAAATGTCTGTGAAGTGAAATCTGCACCCGCCATGCAGCTAATCCCCAATAGCAAAATCGTAGCAGTGATGCGTAGAAATGGAGAAAAGGTGAAAGATTATGCTTCACGACACCAAATCTCCAAATGGTATACTCATGCCCAAGAGCTCATCAATGATCCAGAAGTCAATGCCATTTACATCGCTACTCCACCCAATGTGCATTTGGAACTCTGTACTTTGGCGGCCAAAGCTGGGAAGCCCGTTTACGTGGAAAAACCCATGGCAAGAACGTTCTCGGAATGTCAGAAAATGATTGAAATATGTGAACAGTACAATGTCCCGCTCTATGTGGCTTATTATCGAAGACGGCTTCCCCATTTTATGAAAATCAAAGAACTGATCGATTCAGATGCAATTGGGTCGGTTCGAACGGTTCACATAGATCTAAAGCAAGCTTTACTACCCGGGCTTGTTGCTGGCTCGGACGAGAACTGGCGAATCGATCCGGAAATCGCCGGAGGAGGTTACTTTTTTGATTTGGCTTCGCACCAACTTGACTTATTGGATTTCTTTTTTGGTCCAATTACACAAGCTTCCGGATACTGCAGTAACCAGGGAAAAGCTTACCGAGCCGAGGACATTGTAGTCGGAAATTTCGTTTTTGAAAATGGAGTCTTAGGGACTGGGAATTGGTGTTTTACCAGTGCTGAAATAGCAACAATTGATCAAATAATCATTTATGGCAACAAAGGAAAAATCAGTTTCGAGACTTTTGGTAAAGGTGAATTCCTTATGGAAGTCGACGGTAAAAAGACTGAGCGTTTCAGCTTCGAACTACCAAAGCATATTCAACAACCTTTGATTGAAACAATCATCGGCGATTTACTTGGTACAGATAATTGCCCCAGCACAGGAGTTTCTGGAGCCCGAACCAATTGGGTAATGGATGAATTGACAAAAAGAAGAATTGGCTAGTATAACTCAGGCTTTATCCTCCACTTTCTGATAAAGATCAAAGTCAATAATCATTTTCTGATTATCGATGATTAATTGACGAAGAAAGAAATCTTTCAATTTTTCTTCTTGAGGCATTCGATCAAAATCGATATGAATCCGATCCGATTCTTTGTCCCAGATAATTCCAGGCTTATTTAAACTGACAAATCGATCTGCAAAAAAATTAACAACAGCATTCATCTTGTAGCTAAAAGTCAGCCTTCTTGGTTGTACCTCTTCCAATGAAAGTTTGATGCTCACTTTAGACACCTTTACTTTTAGCTGATTTTCTCCGAGAAATTCAATACTAGGTTTTTTAGCAGAAAAATTCCCCGCCAATCGTTCAAGTTCATCTGAAGTAAATACAAATAGCATAGTTTAAAAATTTTGTATTTATCTACTTTTCAAATTAAAATTAAACTAATATCGATTAATTCAGTCAAAAAGACTAATTGGAATTCTTAAGAAAGTATTAAGAAAAAATACTGCGATATTGAATTAAATTGAAGTCCTATTTAAACCCCCAGAACCATGCTAAAGAAAATCTCCATCGCCATTTTGATTCTATTTATTGGAATCCAGTTTATTCCATACGAGAAAAACACCAGCAACGACCTGACTTACGACATCTCAAAAAGTTACGATGTGCCGGATAATATTCAGACTATCTTCAAAAATGCATGTAATGATTGCCATTCTAATAGTACGGTCTATCCTTGGTACAGTAAAATTGAACCAGTCGGATATTGGTTAAATGATCACATCGTAGATGGGAAGCGTCATTTGAATTTTTCCACATTTACAAAACTTCCGCTGGCGGTACAAAACCACAAGCTGGAAGAAACCATAGAGATGGTAGAGAAAGGTGAAATGCCTTTGGAAGACTACACGAATTTTGGACTTCATGCAGAAGCAAATTTGAGCGACGGACAACGTCAGGAAATCATCGACTGGGCCAAAGCCCAAATGGCAATGTTGGCAGCCACTTATCCTGCTGATAGCCTTGTCATGAAAAAAAGAAACTAAGGATTAGTTAGTATCCTTTATGATTTCTTGAATAGCTTCCAAAATCTGAGCTTTAGGTCTAAGATTTCTGTCAAACAGTAAAGGGTAGTTAGTTCTGCCCTTTACTGGCCAGTTATTTAGCCAGCTTGCTTTATCGTGAGTTCCCCAGAAAGTAACCCGACTGATTTTATCTCGATGCTTGTAGTAAAGTTGGAAAATATCAGCGTACCGCTGGCTGAGCTCCTTTTCAATTTCTAAAGGAAGCCCCTTTTCATAGGGATTATATTCAGTTTGAAACTCATAAGTCTTAGCTAAATCTGCCCCGATCGCTTCTTTTGGTCGCTTTAGTACGTCGACATCCAACTCGGTGATCATCACTTTGAATCCCGCTTCGTGGATATCAAGTATTCCCTTTTCAATTTCGCCAATAGAAGGAGTTTTAAGCATATAATGTCCCTGCATGCCGATTCCATCTATTCGAATTCCCTCAGCCCGCATTTCTTGCGCTAATTTTAAAATTGCCGATCGTTTTTTTGAATTGAAGACATTATAATCATTGTAATACAATTCAGCAGTTGGGTCTATTTCATTTGCTTTCCGAAAGGCGGTTTTAATAAAATCTACGCCAGCGATCTGAAACCATTTTGACTCTCTGAATTCACCATTGTCGGCAATAGCCTCATTTACTACATCCCAACCATTAATTTTCCCTTTGTATCGACCTACTACGGTTTCTATATGATCTTCAAGAGTTTTAAGCAATTCTGCCTTAGTCTTTGGGTTTCCATCTGCTTTTTCAAAAACCCAATCCGGTACTTGTTGATGCCATGCTAGGGTATGTCCCACCACAAAGGCATTTAATTTTTCACCCAAAGCCACATATTGATCTCCAAACTCAAAATCATATTGATCTGGTTCCGGGTGAATTTTGATCCATTTAAGTCCATTTTCTGGACTGATGCTATTGAAGTGTTGTTTTAAGACTGGAAAGGCCCTCTCCTCTTGCCCATTGACCTCATTATAATTGAGTGCAGCACCTACAAGAAAACTTTCTCCAAACATTTCCTTCAAAGAATATTCTCTTGGAGATTGAAAAGCAAAAATCAATATTGAAATCAAACCTATAATGGCAAATAAGGAATAGCGATCAGAATTTTTCATGATTTTATTTTAAAGAGGAATTTCGATTTTTTTTCTGAAAGACCAGTCTTTTCATACCACTTACTTTTAGTTTTTTTCAAATCCACACATACTTTCTTGAATAAAAACTTTTGAAAAAAATTCTTAATATATTTTTTTATCTAAGTAAGATTCATAAATCATATTCTTAATCGAATATTAAGAATTAAGAGCAACCTTCTTGAAATTATCGCCGTTTCGAAAAGCAATAGAGTATTTATTTTAAAGAAGATTAAATTTTTGGCTCGATTTTAGTTTTAGTATGCATGCATCCTTTCTAGTAAAAACTGCATCTACAAAGTAAAAGGAAGCTGAAAAAAGAAAAGCCAACAACCAACTATTTCTCACCAAAACCACAATAACTATGAAAACGCAAGACTTCAAAAAATGGACTAAGGCCTTGTTGGTTTTACTCTTGAGTTTTGGTTTCACAAGCTTGAATCGAGCGGAAGCCAATCCTTTTCCTGGTGTTTCTTTCCAAGTGTTTTATGATGAATTGGCACCATATGGAGATTGGGTCATGGATCCGAATCAAGGCTACATCTGGCTTCCATATGCTGAGCAAGGCTTTCACCCCTATGGTTCAAATGGCCATTGGGCAATGACTACTTATGGTAACACCTGGGTTTCTTACTACGATTGGGGTTGGGCGCCGTTTCACTATGGACGTTGGTATTTCGATAATTACTACCAGAGTTGGGCCTGGGTACCAGGTTATGAATGGGGACCAGCTTGGGTGAATTGGAGAACTGGTGGCGGTTATTACGGTTGGGCTCCTTTGGCTCCTGGCTTTTCCATAAATGTAGCGGTGAATTTGCCCAGCTTCTATTTCGTATTTATCCCAAGAAATCGAATCTATCATCAGTATGCTCATCGCTATTATGCACCCTATCGCAACCGGGTTAGAATCTATAATCAAACTACCATCATCAACAATACGGTGATTTATAACAATAATCGCTATGTCGCAGGACCAAATCGAAGAGAAATCGAGCGGGTAACCAGAAGAACAGTACCTGTTTATCAAGTCCAAGCTTCTGACCGTGCAGGAAGAGCAGCAGTTTCCAGAAATTCTATTAGCCTCTACAGACCAGAGCTTGAAAATAGCAGAAGCCGAAACACAGAAGCTAGACCATCTAGAGTACTGGATGCGAATACAGCTAGATCAGCAAGAAGTCAAGCGGCAGACCGATCGGTTTCCAACGGTTCACGATCAGCCAATTCAAGTGCTGGAAATGCTTCAGTACCTGCAAGTAGATCTGAGAGGACTGTGAGATCTAGTGCACCTGCTCAGGAATCGCGTTCATTCGAAACCAGACCTTATGAGGAAAATAGAAGTAGAACTTCAACTCCATCACGGGAAAGTCAAGGAAGAACGCAAGTCGGAACAAATGGATCCAGAAATAATACCCCTGCAAGCGGAAGGACTTCTCCAAGTGTACCACAAAGAACACAAACGAGAACTCAATCTGCTCAACCTGACATGAGATCAAATCAAGGCCAACGATCTACTTCTTCAAGACCTGAAGCAAGACCTGCACAGACTCAGCGGAGTCAAAGTCCTCAGCCTTCGGTAAGATCTGCTCCTCAACAGCGGAGCAGTCCCCAAGTGAGATCAACTAGCCGAACTGCTCCTGCAAACTCCAGAGTAAGTACTCCTTCGAGTAATCAAAAGAATGGTTCTTCTCGAGTAAGCACTGCTCCTAGAAAGGAATCTAGCACTAGCTCAACATCAAGAAGCTCTTCGAGCAGAACTGTAAAACCAAAAGGGAATTAATCCTGAATTATACTAAACCAACTATTCCAAATAAAAGCATGGTCATTTTTGATCATGCTTTTTTTTTATTACTGCGGGATCTAACACTTTTTCAAGGGTTTTTAAGTATCTTAAAACCTTAAAAACCATTCAACCCAATGCGAAAAATTCTACTTCTTTTCTTTTTGGCTAGCTGCTTTTCAGCCATAGCACAAGAGCAACCCACTGACACCCCGCCTTTAAAATATCGAAACATTGGCCCCTATCGAGGTGGTCGTTCGGTTACAGCAACAGGAGTAGTCAATGATCCCTTAACTTATTATTTTGGAACCACCGGTGGTGGAGTCTGGAAAACCAGTGATGCCGGTCAGCATTGGGAAAATATCTCTGATGGCTTTTTTGAAACCGGCTCTGTTGGTGCGGTAGCCGTCTCAGAAAGTAACTCAAATATTGTATATGTAGGAATGGGTGAGCATGCTCCTCGTGGTGTGATGACCTCTTATGGCGATGGTGTTTACAAGTCAACCGATGCTGGAAAGACCTGGAAAAAACTTGGTTTGGAAAAGACGCAACATATATCCAGAATCCAAATTCACCCAACCAATCCTGATATCGTTTACGTAGCTGCACAAGGAGCGTTACATGCTCCAAATCCAGAAAGAGGAGTTTACAAATCCATCAACGGAGGTGAAACCTGGGAAAAAGTGCTTTACCTGGATGAGAAATCCGGTGCCGTAGAACTATCCATGGATATGAATACTCCTGAAGTACTTTATGCAGCACTTTGGGAACATCAGCGAAAGCCTTGGCAAGTGATTTCCGGTGGTCCAGGAAGTGGACTTTATAAAACCACCGATTCTGGAAAGACTTGGAAGAAAATCCACGAAGGACTTCCTGAAGAAAAAGGAAAAATGGCAATATCAGTCTCAAGAGCTAATTCAAATAAAGTTTATGCCTTAATTGAAAGTGATTCAAACAAAGATCTTGGCGGTTTATTTGTTTCCGATGATGCCGGAGAAAGCTGGACGCTTGTCAACAAAGACAATAGACTGACCCAAAGGGCTTGGTATTACATTGAAGTTTTCGCTGATCCAAACGATGAAAATACAGTTTGGGTACAAAGTGCTCCAATGCTCCAATCAATAGATGGAGGAAAGAGCTTTGAGCAAATCAGTGGTGCGCATGGCGATTACCACGATCTTTGGTTTAACCCAAAGAACTCCAAGAACATCATCCTAGCTGATGATGGTGGGGGAAGCATCACCTTTAATGGAGGTAAAACTTGGTCCACACAATCCAATATGCCTACTGCCCAATTCTACCGAATCAATACGGATAATCAGTTTCCTTACCGAATTTACGGAGGTCAGCAGGACAATACATCTGTCGTAATCAGTAGCATGGCACTGGGAAGAGGTGGTATTTCGCAGGAGCATTGGAATTACTCCGCAGGTGGTGAGTCCGCATTCTTAGCTTTCAACCCAGATGATCCACGCTACGTCATGGGTGGAAGCTATCTTGGGACAATCGACTTACTAGATATGGAGTCCGGAGGTTCTACCAATGTAATGATTGCTCCTATCCAATACCTTGGAAGAGATGCATCAGACATGCGTTATCGTTACAATTGGAATGCGCCGATCATCTGGTCGCAGCATGAGCCTGGCACTTTTTACCATGGTTCGCAATATGTACAACGAACAAGAGACAATGGAACAACCTGGGAGGTTATTTCTCCAGACTTGACTAGAAATGAAAAGGAAAAGCAAGGAAAAGGTGGTGTTCCTTATACCAATGAAGCAGTAGGTGCAGAGAATTACGGAACACTTTCTTACATCATTGAATCGCCACTTGAAAAAGGAGTATTCTATACCGGAAGTGATGATGGTTTAGTTTACCTAACCAGAGATGGTGGTGAAAACTGGACAAATGTAACCCCGAAAGGACTTCAGGAATCTTTGATCAATGCGATCGAAGTATCCCCTTCTGATCCTGCTACAGCATACATTGCAACCACTCGCTATAAATTCAATGACTATACACCGGCGATCTACAAGACTACAGACTATGGAAAAAGCTGGACTAATATCAGTTCGGGAATTCCTTATGGAGCATTTACTCGGGTTGTTCGAGAAGACACCAAAGATAAAAATCTGCTTTACGCTGGAACAGAAAAAGGCATCTACATTTCCCGAAATGGAGGTCAAAAATGGGAAGCATTTCAGCTTAATTTACCAGTCACTCCAATCTTAGATTTGAAAATCGCTCATGAGGATTTAGTGGTAGCGACTTCCGGAAGATCTTTCTGGATTTTAGATGATTTGAGCGCAGTTCGAGAAATGCAAAAATCTGTGACTGCAGCCAAAATCTATTCACCTGAGGACACCTACCTCGGAAGTTGGTATAGCCAACTGAGTAGAAGTAATTCTGATTTTGATGGTACGGATCCATTTGAAGGAGTGAATCCAGCAAACGGCGTAGTTCTTTATTATCATCTACCTGAAAACACTACAGATTCAACCAAAGTAAGTCTGGAAATTCATGATGCGTCAGGAAAATTGATTCGAACTATAAGCTCTGAAAAAGATGCTTCTTTTAAGTCTTATGACGGTGGTCCATCTCCTGAACCTACCCTGACTGTGAAAAAAGGAATCAACAGATTCGTTTGGGATATGCGACATCCAACTATGCCGGGAATTCCAACTGCTTATCTTGAAGCTAGCTACCGTGGTCATCAGGTGATTCCAGGCACTTACAAATTAATACTCAAAAGCGAAAGTCAAACTTCTGAAACCTCTGTTACCATCAAGCCAAATCCGTTGTATGAAATTACAATGGCTGATTACGAAGAGTATGATGCTTTTATGAAAGCCCGGGAAGCTGAATTAACTGAAATGCACAACCTTGTGAATGAAGCGATGGACTATCAAACTCAACTAAAGGCACTCTTGGCTAGAACAAAAGGAAAAGAAGAACTCAAAGCATTGACTGAAGCGGGAGACAACTTGCAGAAAGGCCTTCAAGCCTGGGATGAAAAGATGATTCAACGAAAGTCCACCGCCTATGATGATGTGGAAAACTTCCCGAATAAGTTTACGGCCAACTACCTTTATATGATCAATCAAACCGAGAGTTCGATTCCTAAAGTAAATAAAGGCTCCAAAGATCGCTACGCCGAACTTTGGGAAGAGTGGAAAGTATTAAAAGCTGAAGGAGAAAAGCTGTTGAAAGAGGGAATTCCTGCTTTCAATAAAGCTGCTCAAGAAGCCGGAGTAGGAGTTTTGTTTGTGAAATAAAAAAATATGTATATCCGCAAAGATGCCAGTAGCCAAATAAGTTAGAAGTGACAGCCAGTGACAATCGCTTTCTTGCGATCTTAACGGGTACTAAATTAGGTCAAAATAAACGGTTTTGAC
>NZ_JAQWXX010000109.1 GCF_029254265.1 Algoriphagus sp.
CCGAATTAATCGCTCCCAGAACAAAGACACCATCTTCAATAATCTAATCATCAGAATGGTAAAAGCAGATAAAATGTATATCTCAAATATGATATGATGTTAAGCGGACACCTCTATCTTCTTTTTAATAAAGCGAATAAATAGTTTAACTTAACTTTAAACAAACTATTGCCAGCAAAAAAGTATCTTACAAAGCATGAGCGAGATAAATTTCATCACCATCATTATTGCTTTTTATTTAAGAAAGCCGCTTGGGTTAGAAAAAAGTCCTAACAGGTGGAGGTCTCTATTTACTTCTATAATGTTCGCCGCAGGTACACTCATAGTCATGAAAGCGGTAAGTGATGGTTTTACTTTAATCCTGATGGCAGGTACTTTTTCCTTAATTAGTACTTTGATTTTTATGGTATTCAAGTACCCGGAGTTTCATTTTCGGAAAAATTTAGTTTTTGCTTTGTTACCGCTAATAATTACGAATGCCCTTTCCCAAATAGCAGAACTAATCAATGAAAGCTGGTATGCGAAATGGTCCGCATATTTCGAAACGGCGGGAATTTTTGCCTTTCTGTGGGCAATTGCCATGTGGATTATCAATAGAAGGCAAGCAAAAGCTCTTGAGAAAGAGCAACAAAAAGCGATAATCCGAGAAAGAGAATATCTGATAGCCGCAAAGGTCAAGGATGAATTGGAAATTCAAGTAGCTGAACGAACCAAAGAAATAACTAAGCAAAAAGAAGAATTGGAAGCGGCTTTGGAAGTATTAAGGTCTACCCAGGATCAGTTAATTCAATCTGAAAAAATGGCTTCTTTAGGAGAACTTACTGCAGGAATTGCACATGAGATTCAAAACCCACTAAACTTCGTGAATAACTTCTCTGAAGTCAGTAATGAATTAATCCAGGAGATTAAGGAAGAGCTTTCCAAAGCTCCAGCTGAAAGAGACCAGGAATTGATAGAAGAGATCTTTAGTGATGTGGCGGATAATCTTTCTAAAATTACCTATCATGGAAAACGAGCTGATGCAATTGTGAAAGGAATGCTTCAGCACTCACGTACGAGCAGTGGGGTCAAAGAACTGACAGATATTAATGAATTGGCTGATGAATATTTAAGATTGGCTTATCATGGCTTGAGGGCTAAGGATAAAACTTTCAATGCTGATTTTCAAACTGATTTTGATGATTTACTCCCTAAAGTAGAGGTGATTTCACAAGATTTTGGTCGAGTATTGCTCAATCTTGTTAATAATGCTTTTTATGCCGTCAATGAAAAAAAGCTTAAAATCAAGGCTGATAACCTTGGAGAAGAATACAAACCTTTTGTTAAAATCACTACCAGAAGAAATCGGAATAAAATCCAAATAAAAGTGGAAGACAATGGGATGGGAATGCCTGATGCAGTAAAACAAAAAATTTTCCAACCCTTCTTTACCACTAAGCCAACTGGCCAAGGCACGGGTCTTGGAATGTCACTGAGCTATGACATCATCAAAAGTCATGGAGGTGATATCCAAGTACAGTCGGAAGATGGAAAAGGCACTCAAATCCTAATAGAACTTCCAACTTAAAATAATTACATTTATACATGGTGAAAGGCGATCAATTGTTTAATTCAAAGTTACTTTTTATACTTTTTCTAGTTTTGGCTTTCTCCTGTCAGTCAGATAAGGATATCCCCTATCCGGAAAACCCATCAGGATTTGAAATTCCAAAGGCTATTCCTTTTAAAATTACAGATGGAAAACCGATCTCTTGGAAAGAAATCCCAAAAGACAGTGTACCCATAGGCAGGGTCATGCGTTTTGATCTGGATCGTTTACCTTCCAAACCATTCATCCTTGAAGAAGAAACTCCACTCAAAAAGCCGGTTGAAAAAATTACTTTCGATTGGGACGAATTGGAGGAATTCCCCTTCAATTTAGTAATGGAGAATGATTCTTTGGAAAGTTCAATAACTAGACTTCCTGAACCTATTATTACTCCGGTCATTACCCCGCTGAAATTAGAAAATGTCAATGCCGGAATTTTAAGCCTTTCCAACGGACAGGGCTTGCCGGGAAATATCATTTACGCACAGATTATTAGTCCTGATGGAATTCATTGGATAGCCACAGAAAAGGGGTTGGTTAAATTTACCGGATCTGAGTTTCACCTCTATCCAATCGTAAAGAGTGACTTTTCCGGAGCTGTGAACACGATATCGGATTTGGATTTTGCTCCCGATGGTAAACTGATAGTGTCAAGTTTCCAAAAAGGAATAGTTATAGTTGATTTAGAAAAAGAATTAGTAGAAACTATTGAGCTGCCTTATGGATTTTCAAGGGGAAATGTAGACCTGAATGGTAATTACTGGGGTGGAAGAGTCTTGGACGAGCACAAGTTTATCGACTTGAAAAATCGTACGATATTCAATCTTGATCTTAAAAGCCTGAATTTAGGAATCAATAATTCGCTCGGATCTTTCATTGATTCAAAAAATAATCTTTGGTTAGGCCTTAGTATTGGAGTTGGAGTTATTGATGCTGATCGAAAGAAGATTAAGCTTTTAAATCAGGCGGCCGGGTTGGAAACTTTTGCTAACTATGATTTCACAGAAACTTCCTCTGGAGAAATTCTTATCTCCTCCTTCTCGCCAGGACTTTCTAGTATTTCATTGGAAAATTCCACTATCACTAGATTAGCAGCAGCCCAAGGATTTGAAGGGGCTCCCATCTCGATCACTTTGGACAAAGAAGAGAATATTTGGATCGGTTCTAATCAGTTTTTTAGTATTTACAACCCAAAAAAGGGGACCATAAAAACCATTGATACCAAATCAAATCTCACTGGTCAGGGACCTCCTGCGGTCAATATATTTGATCAGGAGGGGATGTACTGGTCCGGATCATGGCTGCAAGGCCTTGCACTCTACGATCCTTTTGGAATGGATTCAAGACATTTTACAACGGATGATGGGCTAATCAGCAATGATACTTGGGGCATCTCTGAGGATAGCAAGGGCCGTGTTTGGTTTGGGACTTATCGCGGATTGATGATTTTTGATCCAAAAGAGCATACACTTAAAGAGTTGGTTGTACCTGAAAATATAGGATCGAATGAACACCGAGGAGTTACAAAAATCGATGATGATTTGTTTTTTGTAGGGTCTTTTGGTGGATTTAGTATTCTGGATTTAAATACAAATACTATTACAGGATATCGAAGTAATTCCGAAACAGCGATGGCTATTTGGAGGGCCATAAAAAGGAGTGATGGGTCTATTTGGATTGCTACGAATAATGGTTTGATTGTTTTTGACCGTTCGAAAGGAACTATGAAAAAACTGGATGCATTTTCAGGCTTAGCCAGTAATACCATTTGGGGGCTAAAAGAAGATTCAGCGCAGAAAATATGGCTCGTCAGTGATTCTGGAATAAATGTTATAGACCCAGAAAAAAACACAATAGGCTATTTTGGCATTCTGGAGGGATTACCAACAAATGATCAATCAGCTCTTCTGCTAACCGCTGATCAGCGATTAGTGATCGGAGGGGCTAAAGGAATTTCTATTATCAATAAAAACCAGGACTCCATCACCAATATCGGTAAAGAACATGGTTTGATTCCGGAGGGATTATATGACATGGTGGAGTCAAAAGGCAGGCTCCATCTTGGGACAGAAAATGGAATCGTAGTGATTGATGAGCCTCAAAAAGGTGATTCAAATCAAGCCTGGAGGTTTTCAAATTTTGGAAGAGCGGAGGGTTTTCCGTTTACTGATTACAATCAATCTACAGCCTTTGTCACCTCAGAAGGAAAGGTTTGGTGGGGAGCATCGCCTATTTTGACGGTAAACCTTCAGGATCCAATTACAAATTCCAGCACTGATGCGAAAGTGGAAATGACAGGAATCAAGGTAATGGATGAATCTCCCTCATTTTTCAATAGGTATCAGAGAGTTGGAGACTTAGCAATTCCGGATAGTCTTGACTTGGATGAAAGTGAATTATCAGATTATCTCAATGAAAATAATATTCGCTGGGATAGCTTAGATAATAAAACTAAAATGCCGATTGGTCTGGTTTTGCCACATCATCAAAATTCCCTCACTTTTCTTTATTCCAATCCTACTATCAAAAGTAGAGATGAGATAGAATTCCGATATGTGCTTGAAGGATCCGATGAGGATTGGTCCGAAATCACCAAAAACTCTACATCTAAAACTTATTTCAACTTATTGCCGGGAGAATACACTTTTAAAGTAATCACTAAAGGATTTAATGGAGTTTGGAGTCAACCGGCTTCATTCTCATTTACCATCAAATCTCCTTGGTGGCTTACTTGGTGGGCATTTTTGATCTACGTGTTTTTACTTGGTCTGTTGATCTATACTATTGTTCAGGTCAGGTCTTTTTATCTTAAAAAAGAAAATCGATTATTGGAAGAACGGGTCCAACACCGTACCGCTCAGTTGAATAAATCTATCGAAGAATTGAAATCCACTCAGGAGCAATTGATCCAGTCAGAAAAGATGGCCTCCTTGGGCGAACTTACGGCAGGTATTGCTCATGAAATTCAAAACCCCCTCAATTTTGTGAATAATTTCTCCGAGGTGAGTAATGAATTGATCCAGGAAATTAAGGAAGAGCGGGTAAAGCCAAAGGAAGATCAGGATCAGGGATTGATTGATGAGATATTAAATGACATAGCCGATAACCTTGAAAAGATCAATACCCATGGTAAACGTGCAGATTCTATCGTGAAGGGAATGCTGCAGCACAGTAGAAATAATTCTGGACAAAAAGAATTGACTGATATCAATGCTTTGGCAGATGAATATTTACGACTAAGCTACCATGGCCTACGTGCAAAGGACAAGTCATTTAATGCTGACTTTAAGTTGGACTTGGATCCGACCCTTCCAAAAATGGAAGTTGTGCCTCAGGATATTGGTCGTGTAGTGTTAAACTTAATCAACAATGGATTCTATGCAGTAACTGAAAGGCGACAAGAACTGGCTATCCAAGGTAATAGTGAGCATGTTTCTTATAAGCCAACAGTTTGGGTAAGTACCAAAAAGCTTGATAAAGGCATAGAGATTCGCATCCGGGATAATGGAAAAGGAATACCAGAAGAGATTAAGGCAAAGATTTTCCAACCATTCTTTACTACCAAACCGGCAGGAAAAGGGACTGGTCTAGGTCTATCAATGAGCTATGAGATTATCACCAAAGGTCACAATGGGCAGCTTTCAGTTCAAAGTGTTCCTGGTGAGTTTACTGAATTTATTATTATTTTAACTTAAGAAAAGATGACAAAGATTTTAATAGTTGATGATGAGAGAGATGTTGAAACACTCTTTCGACAAAAGTTTAGAAGAGAAGTTCGATCAGGGGATTTGGAATTGGCTTTTGCTTTTTCAGGTGATGAGGCATTACGTATCTTAAGTGAGGATGAACCTCCAGAAGTAGTGTATGTATTTTCTGATATAAATATGCCGGGGATGACCGGTTTGGAATTATTGAAAAAAGTAAAGGATAAGTTTCCAACAATTAATGTCAGTATGATTTCTGCCTACGGAGATACTGAAAATTATCAAAAGGCCATGAGTTCGGGAGCGAAAGAATTTTTCACCAAACCAATTGATTTTGATTCGCTTAAGCGGGAAATTGTAGGGCTGATAACAAAGAAATAAAGAGATTAAGGATGATTAAGATATTGGTAGTCGATGACGAGGCGGATTTGGAGATCCTAATCAAGCAAAAATTCCGAAAACGAATTCGTGAAGGAGAGCTGGAGTTTTTGTTTGCGCTGAATGGCCGGATAGCACTAGAGGTTCTGGATGCAAATAAGGACGTGGACATGATACTTAGCGATATCAATATGCCCGAGATGGATGGTTTGACATTGCTTTCTAAAGTCAAGGAAAAGCATTCTCTACTGAAAACTGTAATCATTTCGGCCTATGGTGATATGGAGAATATCCGTACAGCCATGAATCTTGGTGCTTTTGATTTTATCACCAAGCCGGTTGATTTTCAGGATTTGGAAATCACTATCGAAAAGACAAGCCAGTACATCCACCAAGTCAAATCGACCCTTAAAGCCCTAAAAGAAAACAACATTCTCAAGATGTATGTGGATGAGACAGTTTTGAATTTCATGGGTAACCGTGAGATTGAATCCGGAATCTGGGAAAATGAAACGATGGAAGCAGCAGTTGCTTTTATTGATGTTTGCGGTTTTACAGCTATTTCTGAAAATGAGGAACCAAACCTCGTGGTAGGTTTGCTCAATGAGTATTTTGACCTGATGGTTCGTGAAATAATGAATGAGGGAGGAATCATTGATAAGTTTATCGGTGATGCAATCATGGCAGTATTTAAAGGTGAAGACTATCAGGCAAGAGCACTTCGAGCTTGTATCGCTATCCGGAATAAGATGAAGACGCTCCCTGTCTTTTCTGAAAAATCAGGGTTCAAACCAAATGTCTCCATCGGGTTAAACAGTGGCGAAATGGTCTCGGGAAACATTGGTTCTATTTCCCTAAAAAAGCTTGATTTTACTGTAATCGGAGATACCGTGAATGTCGCTTCCAGATTACAATCGAAGGCTAATCCTGGTCAAATCCTGATTTTGGATAAGTATGCAAACGCAGTTCCTGACTTTAAATGCAATAGTATTGGACAGATGGAGCTGAAGAATAAAGCTCTGCCAGTGAATGTTTGGGAAGTCGAATAGACTATACAAAAACTCATTTTACACATCTGAAAACCAGGTAATTGGCAATAATCTCTATTTCCCAGAATAAATAAACCACCAATCATAATTTATGAAAAAAATCATCCAACCTGCTTTGCTAGTAGCGTTAGGAGTATCTGTGAGCTTTGCGGCTTTAGTGCCAAAAAATGACTCGGTTTTGGCGCCGATGAGAGAAGGTTTCACTACTCAGCTTGATAGCACAAAAAAGGATTCTCTTGATTTTCCAAAATTTAAAAACCTTCCCCTCAAACCTGAGCGTGAAGTTAAATTCAACACCAAAGAAGGAACTTGGATTAGTGTAGATGTCAGCCCAGACGGAAACACCCTTGCTTTTGACCTTTTGGGAGATATCTATACTATTCCGATTTCTGGGGGAAAAGCCACTCCAATTACCACTGGCATAGCTTACGAAACACACCCTCGATTTTCTCCGGATGGAGAAAAAATACTTTTCACTTCCGATCGTGCGGGTTCTGACAACCTTTGGTACATCGATATGGTGAAGAAAGATACAGTCCAAATCACCAAGGATAAAAACGGAGACGTGCCGGGAGCGGCATGGACACCGGATGGAGAATACATTGTAGTCAGTAAAGGAAGAAGAATAGCTAAACTCTGGATGTACCACAAAGATGGTGGTGGAGGAATTCAGCTTAATGAAGACCCATCTTCTATGAAGACTATTGACCCAGTGGTAAGTCCTGATGGCAAAAAAGTTTATTTTTCACACCGTACAGGAGCATGGAATTACAACGCGCTTTTGCCGCAATATCAACTCGGGACTTATGATTTGGAAGAAGGAAAAATAACCAATATTTCTTCCCGCTACGGTTCAGCATTCACTCCTACACTTAGTAAGGATGGGAAATGGATGGTTTATGGAACACGCTGGGAGGATAAGACGGGATTAGTTCTTCGTAATCTTGAATCGGGCGACGAGCGCTGGCTAGCCTATCCGGTGCAGCGGGACGAGCAAGAATCAATCGCTCCTCAGGGGGTATTACCTGCAATGGCTTTCACTCCGGATTCCAAAAATGTTATTGCCTCCTATGGAGGAAAAATCTGGAGTATTCCAGTAATGGATGGAGCGCCTATAGAAATTCCTTTCGAAGTGGATGTGAAATTGGCCATGGGTCCAAGACTTTACTTCGATTATGAAATCAAGGATACCACTGCCAAACTTGCCACTCAAATTCGTGATGGTGTACCTTCTCCAGATGGCAAAAAGTTGGCTTTTACAGTTCTGAACAGATTGTACGTAATGGACTATCCAAATGGAGAGCCGAAGCGAATCACGACCAATAACTTTACCGAAGCTATGCCTTCCTGGAGTCCTGATGGAACACAGTTGGTATTTACAACTTGGTCAGAAACTGAAGGAGGACATCTCTATAAAGCGGCTTTAGCTGGTAAGGGTAATGTCACAAAGCTTACTAAAGAAGCAGCGCTTTATGTTGGTCCAGTTTGGTCTCCTGACAATAAAATTGTGGTATTCAAAGGCCCAAGAAGAGAATTGCAAGATTCAGAAGGTCCTGGTTTTTCGGGTTCTGAGGCAGAATTGGTTTGGATTCCGGCCGCTGGCGGCGAGCTCACCAAAATCATGGATGCCCCAAATTACGGAAATGCTCACTTCACCAAAGATCCAACTCGTATTTTCTTAAATGGTCCTGGAGGCTCTCTGCTTTCAGTAAATTGGGAAGGAAAAGACGAAAAGGTTTATGCGAAGATTACGGGAATTACCCCTTTTGGATCTGCCGCAGGAGATCATGACTCTCACGACCATGCCAGTTTGGAGGATATTTCCACCGTCCGATATGTCATGGGGATGCCTCGATCCAATGCAGATGCGGTGAATTATTGCATGCTGCCGGAAGGTTCGAATGCACAAGAACCAACGATGCGGCCAGCTAGCGCAAGTACGATTTTGATGGCGCCGGAAGGTAATTTGGCTTTGGCACAGGTAAATAATAACGTTTATGTAGTCACTATTCCGAAGGTAGGAAAAACCCCAACCATCAATGTGGCAGATCCTTCATCCAGCAGTTTTCCTTCGCGTCAATTAACTGAAATTGGTGGAGAATGGCCAGCTTGGGAAGCTGATGGAAAAAAGGTGCATTGGTCACTTGGAAATGGGCATTGGGTCTATGATGTAGGGCAAGCAGAAGTGTTGGAAGATTCCGTTAAGGCAGCAAAGAAAGCAAAACTGATGGCAGAGGCAGATAGCGTTTCTGCCTTGAAAGCCTTGGGTCCGGACGCTGTGAAAGTGGCTGATTCATTGGCAAAAGCTGAGAAAGATCGAATCAAGGAACTTTTCAAAACCGATAAGGAAAAAGCGAAAGCTGACAGTATCCACAAAGCAACGCAGAAAGAGAAAGAAAGCTATAAGCCAGCGGAAACGCAGGTGAAAGTTTACTTTGCAAAAGATACTCCAAAAGGAAGCATCTTACTGAAAAATGCCCGAATCGTGACAATGAAGGGAAATGAGGTCATCGAAAACGGCGACATTCTTATTGAGAATAACCGTATCAAAGCTGTTGGAAAGACTGGAACCCTGGATGCAGGCAGCGCCAAAGTGGTGGATGCCACAGGTAAAACGATCACACCGGGATTTATCGATACGCATGCACACATGTGGCCTACTTGGGGATTACATAAGAATTCGGTTTGGATCTATGCCGCTAATCTAGCCTATGGCGTAACTACCACTCGTGATCCTCAAACTGCAACAACAGACGTCTTGACCTACAGTGATATGGTGGAGGCGGGAATGGTCCCTGGTCCTCGGGTGTATTCTACCGGTCCAGGCGTTGGCTATTGGATGTATAATCTGAAGTCGCTCGAGCAGACCAAAGATGTCCTCAAGCAATACAGCAAATATTACAATACCCAGTACATAAAGATGTACTTGGTCGGAAACAGACAGCATCGCCAGTGGGTGATCATGGCTGCCAAAGAGCAGAAGTTAATGCCGACAACTGAAGGTGGTTTGGACTTTAAATTGAATATGACTCAGCTGTTTGATGGCTATCCAGGACATGAGCATGCGATTCCTATCTATCCTTTGTACAAGGATGTGACTAAGACCATTGCAGAAAGTAAAATGGCTGTCACTCCAACTTTGCTGGTAGCTTACGGCGGTCCTTGGGCTGAGAACTATTATTACACCACTGAGAGTCCTTTGCACGATCCAAAGCTCAATCGATTTACCCCATATGAGGAGTTGAATTCTAAAGCACGTCGTAGAGTAGGTGGATTGGGTGGTTGGTTTGCTCCGGAAGATCATGTATTCGAAGATCATGCAGTAGGTATCAAATCCATCGTAGATCAGGGCGGATTAGCTGGCGTGGGTTCTCACGGTCAACTGCAGGGTTTAGGTTACCATTGGGAACTTTGGTCTGTAGCAAGTGGAGGAATGTCCGGCATGGATGCTTTGAAGACTGCTACGATCTTGGGTGCGGAAGCATTAGGATTAGATAAGGAACTCGGAAGTATCGAAGCTGGCAAATTAGCCGACTTGGTCATTATGGAAGCCAATCCATTGGAAAACATTCGCAATACCAACACCATCACCCATGTGGTGAAAAATGGTCGCGTGTATGATGGAAACACTTTGGATGAAATCTTACCAACACCAAGAAAACTGGATGTGACTCCTTGGACGAAGCCAGTTCCGGCGATGAATACAAGTTTGAAAAAATAAGATAGTTTAAAAATATACTTATGAAACCGGCCACATTGAAGTGGTCGGTTTTTTTCTTTTAATTGGATTTTCCCTCAAGCTCAAAATCGTAAAGGTTGCATTCTCCCCTTGCTCTTACGTATTTGCACCTGTGAACAACCAATGGCTCTCAGCAAAGGCTTTTCTTCGATTCCTGACTTTAAGCAAAGTCTGGAATTATGCGCTTTTGTGGAGTTCATTTCATATTTCTAGAATTGCTGGAAGGCCAATTCTTTGGGGAAATCCCACGACGCTTTCAATCGAGCCGACTACCAGTTGTAATCTTCGTTGCCCTGAATGCCCCTCTGGTCTTCGGTCATTTACCCGACCAACTGGAATGCTCCAGGACCAGCTATTTGAAAAAGTCATAGATCAAGTCAAAGGTCACCTGACTTGGCTTCATCTTTATTTTCAGGGTGAGCCTTTTCTCAATCCTAGATTTCTCGACATGGTGCGGTATGCCGATCAACAGCGGATCTTTACTTCGACTTCTACCAACGCTCATTACCTTGGTGAAAAGCAGGTAGCAGAAATCCTACAAAGCGGACTTAAGCAACTCATCGTTTCTATGGATGGTATCACGCAGGAAGTCTACCAAGATTACCGAATTGGAGGTTCCTTGGAGAAAGTCCAAAATGGCTTGAGTTTACTTTTAGCGGAGCGGAAAAAAGCGAAGCAGGATTTCCCCAGAGTTATTCTCCAATTCTTGGTGACTGGAAAAAATGAACATCAACTCCCCGCTTTGAAAACTTGGGCCGAGGAAATCGGAGTAGATGAACTTCAGCTTAAAACTACTCAGATCTATGATTTTGAAAATGGATCTGATTTGATTCCCTCCGATCTAGGCTATTCTCGCTATATCCCTGTAGGAAATGGAAAATGGAAAATCAAGAAAAAAATCGAAAATAAGTGCTGGCGCATGTGGCAAGGTGCTGTCGTCACCTGGGATGGAAAAGTCGTTCCTTGTTGCTTTGACAAGGATGCAGCGCATGTGATGGGTGAGTTGAAATCGAATACCATGGAATCCATCTGGAAATCTGTTCCCTATTTTAATTTCCGAAAACAACTTTTAGCAGATCGGACCCAGATTGAGATTTGTAAAAATTGTACCGAGTAAGGGCAATCTTGAAAGACTTGAAAAGCACCTTTTTGGAACTATATTTGGTAGAAATAAGAAATTCACGGATTTTTAGTCCTTAATATGTTCTAGATTGACCCGGAACTGCCCATATAACATGATTCTAATGAAACGATTCTGGTATTTTTTCATTGTAGTTGCAGCTTTAGTATTTGTATCTCCTAGTTCTTTTGCGCAGCAAACGACCGATTTGACTCAGCTCAAAGTAGATGAATTGTCTGATCAGCAAATTGAAGAATTAATTTCCAGAGCAGCAGAAGCAGGACTTTCCCCTGAAGAATTCCTTCAGATGGCCCAGTTGAGAGGGATGCCTTCCGCTGAGGTGGCTAAACTTAAAAACCGAATTGAAGAATTGAATCGTACTGGCGCAAATCCCCGCTCAACCAAT
The DNA here is from genome assembly GCF_029254265.1 of Algoriphagus sp. Taxonomy (GTDB): domain Bacteria; phylum Bacteroidota; class Bacteroidia; order Cytophagales; family Cyclobacteriaceae; genus Algoriphagus. The sequence continues at coordinate 11,985 of NZ_JAQWXX010000109.1, forward strand.
GCCTCCAAAAGACAGCCTCGGCAGCAAGTGGACTTCAATACGATTACCCAAGGATTGTATGAGCCGCAAGATTTCGTAGAATCTGAAAACAAGGGACCCCAGATCTTCGGGGAATCGCTTTTTTACAATAAAAATAGAAAACTAAGCTTTGAGCCAAGTTTGAATCAGGCTACTCCGAAAAGCTACATCTTGGGCCCGGGCGACATGATATATGTCGATATCTATGGGCAATCCGAGCAGTATTATGAAGCGACGGTCAATCCTGACGGTTTTGTACTCTTGGATAATATCGGTCCGGTTTCTGTCTCTGGAAAGTCTATTGAGGAAGCCCAAGGAATCATTAAAAATAGAGTTGCCCGCTACTATCCCGGCCTTTCCGGAGCTAATCCAAGTACATTTCTTCAAGTAACTTTGGGTAATGTCCGTACGATCAAAGTCAATATTCTTGGCGAGGTGCGATTACCAGGCACTTTCACTCTCAGTGCATTTTCTACCGTTTTCAATGCCCTTTATGCAGCAGGTGGCCCGAATGAAAATGGTTCTTTCCGTGCGATCCGGCTGATTCGGAATAATAAGTTGATCGCAGAGATTGATGTCTATGAAATGCTGACCAAAGGTATGGCTGATTTGAATTTGCAACTGAAAGACCAAGATGTAATCATGGTGCCAGCCTTTCTCGCTAGAGCTAAAGTAAACGGGGAAGTTAAGCGTCCTATTACATTTGAAATAGCTCCAGAAGATACCTTTGAAGATCTTTTAAATTATGCAGGTGGCTTTACAGATGAGGCTTTTAAAGACCGAGTAGCCATTTCTCGAATCACTGGCAATCAGCGTTCGGTTTCGGATGTCTATCAAAATCAGTTTGGGATGTTTATCCTCAAAGGGGGAGATGAGATTACTGTTCAGCGAATTCTGAACCGCTATTCCAACAGAGTTCAAATCAAAGGTGCAGTATATCGAGAAGGAGCTTTTGCATTGTCTGAAGGGCTGACGCTTTCACAGCTGGTGAAAAATGCAGAAGGTCTTCGTGGTGATGCATATACTGAGCAAGCGAGCATTTTGCGAACAAAGACTGATCTAAGCACCGAAATGATACAGGTGAATCTTAAATCAGTTTTGGATGGAACTTCTCCAGATATCCCATTGCAACGAGAAGATGTCGTTCGAATCGCAAGTATTTATGATATTCAAAATGAGCAATACGTGCAGATTTTAGGTGAGGTGAAGCGACCTGGGGTTTATCCTTTCTCCAAATCTATGAGGCTGGAAGAGTTGATTGTACTGGCAGGAGGACTTCAGGAATCTGCAAATTCCCAAGACATCGAAATCGCAAGAAGATTAGAGGATACAGACCTTGGAACTTTGTCAGATATTATTCCGGCTCAGGTTGCTGCCAATCTGTCCATCACTAGCGAATCGCCAGAACTGATGCCTTTTGATCAGGTCATTGTTAGAAAGCGTTCCACCTTCACCATGCAAAGATTAGTGGCTGTAGAAGGTCAAGTGAATTCCCCGGGGATTTTTGCAATTCAGACTAGCGGTGAGCGAATCTCCGATCTAGTTAATCGAGCTGGAGGATTAAACCAGTTTGCCTATTCCAAAGGGGCAACCTTGATTCGTCGAACTGAGTTTTTCAATACCGAATCTGAGGAAATTCGAAGAAGAAGAAATTTGGAAGCTTTGCGATTGAAACTTGAAGCCGATCCTTCCAATTCAGAGGCACAAGAAGAATTATTGCAGCGCTTATTTAGAGATTTGCCAGGAGCAGCTAATCCTGTCGACACCCAATTGGCGCAAAACAAAAAGGAATCCTTGGATCAAATCGCTGAAGGGACACCTGGATTTGAAGTAAAACTAAAGCAGACCGAGGCGGTGGCAATTAATTTGGAAACGATCATAAATAACCCTGGTTCTGAGGATGATTTGCTTTTGGAGGAGGGTGATATTTTATCTGTTCCAAAATTGCTTCAGACCGTCAGGATGCGTGGAGATCTAGTCTATCCAACTACGCTTCGACATGAGTCCGGTAAAAGTTTAAAGTACTATATCAATAACGCAGGGGGATTTGACAGAAGAGCCAATCGAAAGCAAACCTATGTAGTTTATGCAAATGGTGCAGTAAAGCGTACCAAAGGGTTTTTTGGAATCAGAAATTATCCCTCAGTGGAGCCGGGAGCGGAAGTCATCGTGCCTACCAAAGGACCTAGAGTTCCGCTTCGTTTGGGTGAAGTCGTTGGTATTACGACCGGATTGGCAACATTAGGATTAGTCATTTCTCAAATCAACTGGTAATGGCAGGATCTCAACATTTTTCGGATAATCAATTTACAATCAAAGAAGTCTTTCAAAATGTGAAGGATTGGCTAAGCTTTTTTCTTTCAAAGTGGAAAGTCCTCTTGATGGCAGGAATCATTGGTTTGGGAGTTGGAGCAATGGTTTCAATTTTCAAAAAGCCGGTTTTTCACGGAGAAACATCCTTTGTACTTGAAGAAGGAGATGCCGCAGGTATGGGACAAATGTCTGGTTTAGCTTCCTTGGTTGGAGTTAATTTAGGTTCCTTAGGTGGCACTAGCGGACTTTTTCAGGGCGATAATATTATGGAGCTTTATCGCTCGGACCGAATGCTCGGAGAGACTTTATTAAGTCCATTTGACGAGAATCACTTATTGATTGATCGGTTTATTTCCTTTGAAGAGTTGGATAAAAAATGGGCTTCCAAAGTAAATTTTGAAGGTATGGATTTTTCTATCCCAAGAGACAGCTTCACTGTTTCCCAGGATTCTGTGGTAAAAGAAGTTTCAAAGTTGATCCGGGAAAATCAACTGGCGGTTGTAAAACCTGATCGAAAACTCACGATTATCCAAGTATCTATTTCTTCCAAAGATGAGCTTTTTGCAAAAGTGTTTAATGAGCGATTGGTAGAAAAAGTGAATGCCTTCTACTTTGAAACCAAGACGAAAAAGACGGGAGAAAATCTTTCGATTCTTCAAACTCAGGCAGACAGTGTTCGAGCGATTTTGGATGAAAGCATCGGGGCTTATGCCGCAGCATCAGATCGGGTTCCAAACGCGAATCCATTGCTGAGTTCCGCTACGGTAGAAAGCCGTAAAAGACAAATTGATGTGCAGGCAACTGGAGCGGTATATCAGGAGATTGTAAAAAACTTAGAAATCGCGAAAGTAAACCACCGCAATAATTCTCCACTGATTCAAATCATCGATCAGCCTCGACTTCCTTTAAAGCGGACAGAAATCCGCTTAGTCAAAGGAATGGTCCTAGGCGCTTTTGGAATCGGGTTTTTGACTTTGTTAATGCTTTATTTCCGCCGATTGTACCAAAAGCATGCCTAGCATAGCTAACTGCCATGTTTGAAAAACTTTCATTACTTCCCCTAGGACATATCATCAGGAATAAATCTATCCAGAATTTCCTTTTTTTGGCGGTAATTCAGTCTTCAAACATCCTCATTTCAATAATTACCATGCCCCTTTTGATCCAGAGTATTGGGCTGGATCAATTTGGATTGGTGAACCTTTCCCTTTCGGTAATTATTCTACTGAATATTATGGTCGGGTTTGGCTATAATCTCAGCGCGCCAAAAGATGTAGCAGTCAACCAACAGGACAAAGTTGCACTTTCACACTTGGTTTCGAATGTCTTTTCCGGCAAGATTTTGCTTGCATTCTTAGCAACGCTTTTTATTATTATTGGGGTCTATGGACTGAATTTATTCAAAGAATACCAAGTCATCCTGCTGTTTTCTTGTTTGCTGCTTTTTTCTGAGGCGACATTACCACTTTGGTTTTTTCAGGGAATGGAAAAAATGAAGCTGATCAGTATCACTAATATTTTCAGCAAACTACTCTTTCTACTCGGGATTGTACTTTTTATTCATAGCCCTGAACAAAGCCCTTGGGTAAATTTCATGATGGGTTTTTTCGGGTTGACGATAAATATCTTTCTACTTTTTTACATTCATACTTTTCTGGAAATTCGATTTTACAGACCTGAATTTTCAGCGATATGGAAGAGTTTAAAAAATAATATTCTTTTCTTTTTCAGTAATCTGGCGAGTCATATTTCTATTAATGGAGGGCTGATCATTTTGAGTTTCTTCTCTGTTGCAGAGACACTTGGAATGTATAGTTTAGCAGAGCGTATAGTCATGGTTTTGCGACTTTTCCCTGCTTTGATCATTCAGGCAATTTACCCGAATGCAGCAAAAATTTACCAAAACGATGAATTTGCATTCTTTCGATTCTTGAAAAATGTCTATGTCAGAGTTTTATTTGTGGGATTATTGATTACTGCAGGAACCTACTTCACAGCTCCTTGGATCATTCAGACCTTGGCTAGAAAGCCATTGGATGAATCTGTGGATTACTTGAGAATCTTGGCGGCAGTGCCATTTTTGGCTTGCCTCAATGTAGGAAATGTGACGTTAATGTTAGTTGCAGATTTGAAAAACTTACTTTTCAAGGCTTCTTGGATGATGTGCGTGTATATGATTATCACCGCCTCTCTGCTTACGTCTCAATTTGGGGGAATTGGTCTTTGCTATGCGATTCTCTCCACGGAGATTATTGTATTCCTGATTTGTATGGTTTTGCTCTTTAGAAATAACCGAAAACTCTTCCTTGGATTCTACAGCTAAAAGTCGCGTCGCAATAATTTTGGTCAACTGGAATGGGTTTGACTTCACTGTGGCCTGTCTCAACTCACTTCGAAATCTGGATTATCCTGATTTTGGGATTATTTTAGTTGATAATGCTTCGGATAATCAGGAGGGAGCAATTCTTCAAAAACAATTTCCGGAAATTGAATTGGTACAAAGTCAAAGCAATTTGGGCTTTGCTGGTGGGAATAATCTAGGAATTCGAAGCGCATTGAAACAGGGATTTTCTCATGTCATGCTATTGAATAATGATACTGTGGTTGTCTCAGATTTTTTGGATGAGATGCTTCTTGTTTTTGAAAAGTATCCATCTGTCGGTGTAGTTCAACCACTTATTTATTGGATGAAGGATCGAAATCAGATCTGGAGCGCTGGAGGAAAATGGAATGCCTGGCTTGGTCGGGCGATTACTCGTTTAGAGCTAAAAAAGATAAAGTATGCAAAGATTGGTTTTCATAAACTTGACTGGGCAACTGGTTGCTGTATGCTTATTTCCAAGGAAGCCATATTGCAAGCAGGATTGTTGAATGAGCAGTACTTCGCCTATTTCGAGGATGTAGAATGGAGTTTGAGATTTATAGAAAAAGGTTTTGAAATCGCTTTGTCACCACAAGCCATTATCTACCATGAGGCAGGAGCTTCATCAAAGAAGAGCCATAGCGAAGGCACGCTCAGTCCTAGGGTGTTTTATTATCATGTTCGAAATCAGTTTTTTTTAATCCGTACAGCCGTCAGTTTAATCCATAAGCCATTTGCTTTTGGATACCATTTAATTCGGTTTGGGTTTTGGGCAGCTTATTTTGCGGTCCGAGGAAGATTTAAGAAATTAAAATCTGTGGCCAAGGGAATCTGGGATGGATTCACCTTGCCTGTTCAATCTCCTGAAAAATGGCTTTAATCTTCTTTCTTCTAATTGCGATTGGTGTTGGTGGAGGCTTTCTCTGGACTGTTCAGGAGATGGTGTTCAAGGGGAAGTGGTCCTACTTTATTTATTTTCTGGCGGCTTTTTTGCCCTTTTACATTACGAGCCTCAGTGTCATTTATCTAGCTACAACTTCCACGCTTATCATTGCTGTTTTTCAGGCTTTGAAGGAATTGATCGTGCTGATCGCGATCCTAGTTTTTATTTTTTACAATAGAAAAATTTTCGAATATCCATTTCGGCTTCAAGCTACGGATTGGATGATGCTGGGGTTTTTAGGTTTAGCATTTTTGTATTTGCTGCTTCCAATTGGGCAAGCTTCATTTGTGAATAAAGCCTTGTATTTCAAAAGTATGCTGATTCCAGGCTTTGTATATTTTTTAGGTCGGAATACGCGGTTTTCGGACTTGGAGATCAAACGTTTATTTGGAATTATTTTCATCATTGCGATTGGGGCTTTTCTGGTGAATTTGATTGAAAATTTTGTACTAAATGCCCATTTGCAGCAGTATACTGGTTATGCACTTTATAATGAGGCAATAAACGATATCGAACCTACCGGAAATTTTGGATTGACTTGGACGTTTGAAACGCAGGCCGTAACCAAGCGCTTGGCGAGTTTTTTCTCCGATCCTTTGGAGATGGCTAGTTCAGTCCTAATGGGATTTGCGACCGGATTGATTTGGTTTTTGACTACCAAAAAAGAGCAAAACTGGTTTTATATTCTGATTATGCTGGTGTCTTTAGGCAGCTTATTCTTTTCTGCTTCTCGAGCAGCATTTGGAGCATTTTTCGTGATGATCTTTTTTGTGGCTTTGGTTTTTGGGCTTTATAAATTAATAGCTGGAGGATTTCTGGCCTTAATTGGATTCGGAGTTTATGTAATATTCTTTGCTTCAGAGGACTTTTATTTTTTTGTGTTGGACACCTTGACTTTTGAAAATACTTCCAGTATTGGTCACGTTGTGGAATGGTTGCTTTCATTGGATTCTATGGTGTCCAGCCCATTGGGAATAGGCCTGGCGATGAGTGGGAATGCTGGAAGTGTTACGGATGAGCTTCGAGTCGGAGGAGAGAATCAATTTTTGATCTACGGAGTGCAATTGGGATGGATTGGTATGCTTCTTTATATTTTCGCACTTGCTTCAGGAGTAGTTTTAAGCTTGCGTGTTTTTTATCAAACAGAAGATAAGATGATTGCTAGGCTAGCTTTTGTAGCTGCCTCTGTAAAGGTTGGTTTGTTATTACCCTTATTTACGGCAAATGCAGAAATGTATACATACGTCGCTTGGATTTCTTGGTGGATGATCGGTTATAGTGTTAATAGCTATAGTAGAATAAGATTATATTTGAAGTAGAACCTTTCTACAAAGCCACTTTTTACAGATATATAACTTGAAAGTCCTACTTGATCTTCAATATCTTAATGCCGCTACCACCGGGATTAAAACCTATATGCTGGAGCTCGCCAAAGCTGCTAGAGATTATCCACATCCAGATATTGAGTGGGTTTTTACACATGATCCTGAAAAGCAATCGGAAGACAAGACTTTCAAAAATCTGAATTCTAAAATTCAGCGATTGAATTACCATCTTGATTATTTTCGTTGGAAGGAATTTCAGCTGCCGGATTTGGTCAAGAAGTATAAGCCAGATGTATTAATTTGTCTGGACTTTGTGTCGCCCGCTACTACTCTCCCCTGCCGCCGGATTACTGTTTTTCATGACGCGTTTTTTTGGCAAATGCCGAAAAACTACCCTGTCTGGTGGAGAAAGTATTTTTTGAGTTTAATCAAAAAAGGCATTAAAGAAACAACCAGTATCATCACCACTACGAATCATTCAAAAGTCGCATTGGAAAAGCACCTAGCACTTCCGAATAAAATTGAAGTGGTGTACCAAGTTCCTAAAACGCTAAATCAAAAGGTTAAAAAAGGCTTTTTAAAAGAGTCAAATTTGGAACAAGGCAAATATTTTCTTCACATAGGAACTTTCGATAAGCGAAAAAATTTAGCACTTCTGGTAGATGCTTTTGATCAATTTTTGAAGAAAACTAATTCAGAATTTAAATTGGTCCTTGCAGGAGGATCTGGTCAAAGTGTGCAAATGAATTCCTTGCCAATAGTGAAAAACTTAGTAAAAAAATTAGGTTTGGAAGATAAGGTAGTCCTCCCTGGATATGTTAGCGATTTGGAGGTCAATACGCTTTACCTCGGAGCCTTCGCCTATGTATTTCCTTCCGAAAATGAAGGGTTTGGAATCCCGATTGTAGAGGCCATGCGTGCAGGTATCCCAGTAATCCATTCGGATCAGCCTGCTTTGGTAGAAGTCAGTGGAGGAGCAGGAATAGTTTGTAAAACCGGAGATTCGGGCGATTTGGCAGAAAAAATGGTACTTTTGAGCAGAGAAAATACACTTCGTGAACTTTTGATCCAAAAAGGATTGCAGCGGGCTGAGGATTTTTCTCCAAAGAAATTTATTGAAGCTTTTCACCAGATTATTCTGGATCTGCAAAACTAGTCCATGCGGCAAATCATCTGTCCAGTTTGTAATTCGATTCCAACTGACCCTTTAGAGGACTTCGAAATCTGTACTTGTAGCAATTGTAAGGTTGATTGGACTTATCTGCCCAATTCGATAGAATCTGAAGAGTTATACCAAGACGAAGTTTATAGGGTGGTGGATAATCGGAAGTCGATTTTTGAGCGAATCATTTTTTCAGAAGCTCGAAAAATTCTCTCAAAAGCAAAACAACTTCTTCCCCAAGCTAAAACGCTTCTGGACTTTGGCTCAGGCAAAGGGCAATTCTTGTGGGTTGCTAAAGAAAGTGTATGGAAAGGAACAGGTATTGAAACTGCAGCGGAAAGAGCTGATTTTGCGAGCGAGTTTTATCAAGTTAAGGTCATTCGTGATTTTTACTCCAAAGGAAAAGTTGAAGCAGCACCATTTGATTTTATCACACTGAATCACGTATTAGAGCATCTGCCTCAGCCAATATTACTTCTAAATGAGTTGCTTGATTCGAATCTTGCGAAAGATGGTTTGGTCTACATTGAGGTGCCTCGCGCAAATTCATGGCAGGCAAAAATTGCCGCAAAAAATTGGATGCATTGGGATATCCCAAAGCATTTGACTCATTGGACAGAGCCAGTACTTTTAAACGAAATGTCAAAAATTGGATTTTCAAAAAAGGCAGATCGTCGGTTTTCGATTCATCTGGGATTGATGGGAATGGTACAATCGATTATGAGTATTTTTGGGTTTCGTGACAATCTTGTATTGCGATTGAAACGAAAAAAAACTTTTGGATTACTTTTAGGAATAGGACTGGTCTTGCCAATAGCATTCTTGATAGAATTATTGGCGGTTATTTTTAAGCGATCCGGAATAATCGGAGTATACTTCAAGTCAAATGATTGAACCTAGACATGTATTGGTATTGCAGTCTTCATCTGAACTCTATGGCTCGGGGAAGATCATCCATCAAGTTCTTCAGGTGTATCGATCAGAAGGCTTAATCCCAGTCATTTTGCTTACTGGTCCAGGTCCTCTTGCAGACCTTCTAATTCAAGAAGGGTTTATTGTCCGTGTCAAAAATTTGGGCATTCTGCGGAGAAAATATGTCAAACCAAGTGGGCTGATCAATCGGCTTAGCAAAAACATTCAAGCTTACAGCTATTTGAATCAGCTTCACCGCGAGTTTAATTTCCAGCTTGTTTATTCCAATACCCTTGCAGTTGTGGTCGGTGCATGGTGGGCAAGAAGAAGGAATCTTCCTCACATTTGGCATATTCATGAGATCTTGCTTGGCCCTTCACCTTTGGTGAGTATGTTGGCAAAAATGCTTGATGGTAGTACTACTGAACCTATCGTAGTTTCTCAAGCGGTGGGAGATCATTTGAAAAATAAACTAAAGAAAGCTAGACCTGAGGTCATTTATAACGGAATTCCTTATGAACCCTATTTGGCTGAATTTCCGGATGCGAAAAAGAATCTGGGAATCGATGAAGAAAAGCTAGTCATTACCATGGTAGGTCGAATAAACCCCGGAAAGGGACAACTTTTCTTTTTGGAAATGGCTGAAATTTTGGTTAATAGATTTCCCCAGCTTCACTTTCTGTTAGTAGGGGATCCTTTTCCTGGCTATGAGGGGATAGAACAGGAAATCATTCAAAAGATAGAAAAATCTCAATTTCAGAAATCAGTAAGCTATTTGGGTTTCAGGAAAGATATTCCAGAGATTCTAGCTGCAACAGATGTTTTTGTTTTGCCATCAATTCTTCCTGATTCATTTCCTACGGTAATTTTGGAGGCAATGGCTTCTGGGAAACCAGTAGTTGCCACACGCTCAGGAGGAGCTTCAGAAATGGTCATTCATGAGAAGACTGGCTTGTTAGTTTCGATCGGAGATGTGAAAAAGGGAGCAGAAGCTTTAGACAAACTAATTAAAAATGTAGCTTTGCGGATTGAAATGGGAAACGCAGCTCGCAACAGGGTACTTCATGAATATAGCTTGGAAGCTTTCGAAGAAAAAATCAAAAATCACTTATGGCGACAAATGAGAAAAAACTAAAAGTCGCTATTATGGGAGCCAAAGGCTATCCGTATGTGTACGGAGGCTATGATACCTTGATCCGAGAACTTGGAGAGCGGCTAGTTACACGTGGGGTTTCGGTGAGAGTATACAATCATCGGGCACTTTTTAAAGATAAACCACGCTATGTAAAAGGTATAGAATGCATCTATACGCCTGCGATTGAAAAGAAAAGCCTGACTCAATTGACTCACAGTTTTTTTTCTATGGTTCATGCCTGCTTTTCGGATGTGGATGTGATTTTCGTGGTCAATAGTGGAAATGGTCCTTTCGGACTAATTTCAAGACTTTTTGGTAAGCCTACAGTTATAAATGTAGACGGATTAGAGTGGCTTCGTCCAAAATGGAAAGGTGCTGGTTCCAAGTATTTTCTTTGGGCTTCAAGAATGGCCACTAAGCTATATGACCAAGTCATCAATGACTCAGAAGAGATGCGTCGTGTATACTTGGAATTGTTTAATGCAGATTCTAAGGTAATTGCTTACGGTGCGAATCCACGTGAAACCGCGGAGAGTAAATTTATCGAAAAGTGGGGATTGACCACGGAATCATACTTTTTGATCGTAGGGAGACTAGTTCCCGATAATAATGCCGATTTGATCATAGACGGATTTTTGAAGTCTAACTCAAGTCGTAAATTGGTAATTGTTGGAGACCAGCCCTTTGAAGATGATTGGGCTGATGAGTTGAAGAAAATTCGGGATCCGAGAATTTTATTTACCGGATATGTTAAGGATCCTGATGAGTTGGCTTCGTTCTATATCCATTCTTATGCATATTTCCATGGCCATGAATATGGGGGCACTAATCCAGCCATGCTCAAAGCGATGGGTTACGGTTGTGCAATTTTGGCATTGGATACGCCTTTTAATCAGGAGATGTTACAAAATGGTAAGCACGGCTGGTATTTTGACAAGAAAGTAAAGGCGGTTGCAGAGATTGTAGGGAAAGCTGAGAAAAATCCAATTCAAATGAATGAACTTCGAAAAGAAGCTCGCTCGGGTCTAACTCAAAAATATAATTGGGATTATGTGACTGAGCAGTATCTGGAAGTTTTTCAGGAATTGTCCGGAAAAAGAGTCCCTTCCTCATTGCCAGTCAACAATCAGGAAAGTTTAGAAGAGGTAACAGAATCACAGAGATCTGATTTTTGACTTACTGAATGCTCAGAAAGATCTGCCTTGCGAGAGGCAAGTCTTTGTAAAAATCAGTGAAGATCTATTGGGAAATATTATTTCCTGGAACTTTAAGCTCATTTTGAGACTTAAAAAAACATAACTTTTAACCCTAAATTTTAATCTTATGATCAGAAAAGCAACAGCCGTTTGGAATGGCACTGGAAAAGAAGGAAAAGGTCATCTGACCACGGCGAGCAATGTGCTCAATAAAACTCAATATTCTTTCAATACGAGATTTGAAGATGGTGTTGGTACCAATCCTGAAGAATTAATCGCTGCAGCTCATGCGGGTTGTTTTGCGATGAAATTGAGCTTTAATCTTAGTGCTGAGGGCTTAAGTCCGGAAGAATTGGATGTAACCTCTAATATTACTTTTGAAGAGGGTACATTGAAAAAGTCACACCTCGTATTAAAAGCCAAAGTAGCGGGAGTTTCTGAAGAAAAATTTGCCGAACTAGTTAAAGATGCGGAGCTTAACTGCCCAATTTCTCAAGCTTTAAATATGGAAATCAGCGTAGAATACACGCTTAATTCCTAATTGGAATTCACTTAATAAAAAAAAGCAGGCCTAATAGCCTGCTTTTTTTATGCCCATCTGAATTTTTGCCAGGCCTCTTGTTGCTTTGGGCTGAGGAAAGTCCATGCTACAATCCTACTTTTCTTATTGCCTTGAGCCATTGGGATTATTTTGAAATCCACCACTCCAACTTTACGTAGCGATACTTCAATAGCTTTAAGATTCTCAGATTTCGAAACTAATGAAGTAAACCAAAATACTTGATTCCGAAAGCTGATACTTTCCAAAATCATCTTTCGAATAAACTCCAATTCCCCACCTGGACACCAAAGTTCTGAGGCTTGTCCACCAAAGTTTAGATCCACTTTTTCAATGGGTTTTTGTCTTAGATTTTTGAGTTTCCGCATGCTTCCCTCAGACGCAGATTGGGCGGAATCATGAAAAGGAGGGTTACAAATCGTTAGATCAAAAAAGACTTCATTTTGAATGATGTTTTGGAAGATATGATTTGAATCGGATTGAGCAATTACCTCGATTTTTCCATGTAAATGAGGATTTCCTTCAATTATTTTCCTCCCGGATTCGATGGCTTTTGGATTCAATTCAGATCCGACAGCTTTCCAACCGTATATTGCATTTGCTAAAATAGGATAGATCAAATTCGCTCCACAACCAATATCCAAAATCTGTATTTTGGAGCCCCTTATGGGTTTTCCTGAATTACTTTCTGCTAATAAATCAGCAGCATAATGAATGTAGTCTGCGCGGCCCGGTATTGGGGGACAAAGAAACCCATCTGGAATATCCCAAAATTTGACTCCATAAAAATGGATTAACAGCGCCCGATTAAGTAGTCTAACCGCCGAAGAATCTGCAAAATCCAAACTCAAATTTCCATGTTCATTTTGAAAAATATGAGGAGCCAACTCTGGCGAAGATTTAGAAAGAGAATCTAGATCGTAGCGCCCTTTGTGAAGATTGTTGGGGTGGAGACTTATGGTTTGTTTGGAGCTTTTCATGGTAGAAAACCTTTCCCTAAATCAATTCTATTTTGGAGATTTCCAATCGGAAGGTTTCAGGTTTTTTGTTGCCGATCAGAAAGGCAAGTTCGCTGATTTGATCAGAATTGAAATTTGGAATCGCCAATTTCCTCCCTCGGAAAGCAGGATACATAGCTGAAAGTGGAATCACAATTTCTTGCCAATTGCCAGTTGTCTGGAATTCTGAAATGTAAGAATGTCTATCGTATGGGCTTGATTTGATTCTAAACTGATAACTTTTACCATCTCCTTTCAAGGTGATTTTTACTTTGGAATTAGTTCCCACCTTTGCATCAATGGAGTGGCGCATTGAGGAAAATCCCCCATTGTTTTCTAAGGATACCTTGCCTTGGAAGATGCCATTACCTTGCTCATTTATGTAAAAACTACCATCAGATCTTCCTCCCATCACCACATCGTCCACCACTTGCCAGTCTGATTTTGAGGAGTTTTGATTGAAATTATAAAGCATAATAGCAGTAATTAGTATGGGGAATAAGAGTAGTTCTTTCACTCTAATAAAAGCCGGATTTATATATTTTGTTCAACATCCAACGACCCACTGTAGGAGATTACTATTGCGCACGTCTACTGCATTATTAAGATCTTCGATGTAAGCTAAAGGCTTCAAAGGTTAATACTGCCTACTGCTCCCTGCTTACTGCCCACTGCAATCTGATCAGTCCACTTCAAAGATCAACTTCATAGTGATTGAAGCAGTTTTATTTTTATCAGCGGTATTGAAAGTACCTCCCCAAGAGTAATCTTCACCGGAATTTTGACCTGTGATCTGGAAGATTCCCATATTCGCTGAAATCAAATCTCCTAGACTTCCTTTGGAATTTTCGGCTATTCGCTCAGCTCGGATGGTAGCATCTTCTGTAGCTTTTGCAATCATTTCCAATTTGAGAGATTCAAGTTCGGTATAATAATAGCGAGGATTTTGAGAATAAAAGGTAATTCCCTGATTGAGAAGTTCTGTGATTTCCCTCGAGATTTTCTCGACTTTTTCAACCTCTTTGGATTCGATTTTCAGTGATTGATTAAGTTGATATCCGGTGAAAGTCTGTCCAAGATACCTTCCGTCATTGGAATAGTTTTGCTGATATTGGGGATTGGTGGAAACAGCATTGAAGATCAATTGATCCTCAGGGATTCCTTTAGATTTTAGATAAGCCATTACCGCATTTTTATCCGACTCCAAGTCTGCATATGCTATTTTAAGATCTCTGCTTTCTCGGCTAAAATTTCCTTCCCATACGATCAGATCGGATGTGAAATTGCTTTCGCCCAATCCAGTCACATTGATTGTACCCTGAGGGCGATTTCGATTGATGACTGCATTTCCTAAAATAAAAGATGCAATAACGATCGCTAGTGCAAAGAGGATGGCTGAAAGGCTTTGTTTCATAATAAGCTGGATTGGATAATTGAAAATAAGAATTCAATTTATCTTGAACAAAAAACCCGCCGAAAAGCGGGTTTTAAGAAGTCTTAACCAATACTTATTCAGAGTACGCGTTGCTTAAATTCTTGAGATTTTGGATTATCCAGATCAATCAGGTAGCCATTGACAACTGCATACTTCAATTTATCTTCTTTTGTTAGAAAGAAATTAGGAGTAGCGCCTGTCATCCAGCCGGATGGGTATTCCTTGATAGTATTCAAAATAAGAATAGGAAGTCCATGCAAATCGTTTTTCGTGGCATTTTTTACTTTTACAGCTAAGTACCCTTCTTTCAGTAAGTCGATAGCCTTTTCCCCATTAAGGGCATCTAAGTTCTCAAATTCTGTTTCATACACTTTGCCTTCAGTATATTTCAAGCCGGTAGCATCAAGGGTTTCTATTCCAAAGTATACTTGCATATCGCCCAAGTCCTCCACGGATGAAGTCATGTAATAGCTCTCGCCAGCAGTGACATCTCGCCTTCTAATAGCAAGATCAACTGGGTATAGCTTTTCTCCTACAGGAACCAAAACCTCATTTAAGATCAAATCCATCAGTTGAAGATCATTATCCCCAATTGCAAAATATTGCTCGGTAGAGTATTGCTCATAGCCTTTAGTAGCAATCTGATGAAGTGCATTAAGAATAATCATGAAATTCAATTTTCGGATGTACTGCTTTTCAGGATCGTTGGTGTATCCTCCAGACTCGATCAGAATGGTACTCGTTCCCCATTTTTGAATATTGTCTCCAAATGCTCTCGGCTCAAATTCGTCATCGTATTTGCCTACTTGTCCAGGGATGACCTGTTGTAGTACTTCATTCATTCCTGCTATCGTCTGCATGGCTTTTTTTCGAACGTCATTGATTTCCGTTGCTTCGTTATAGGCAGGAGCCAAAACAGAAATAGTGGCTTGTTTTGGAGTGTTGTGAACATTGTAATAGATCTGCTGATCATGAAGATTAAATCCAAACTCAGGTTCGAATTTATCTCTGGTATTTTTTAGAATTTGAGCCTCCGGAGAAATCTGTGAGATCGCATCTCGATTGAGGTCTATATCCAGTGCATTTCTTCGTTTGAAAGCTTCTGCACCATCCGGGTTGATCATTGGAATGAATTTGATTTGAAGTTGATTCTTCAAAAGAGCTCGTAAATCATCATATTCATCTCCATTTGCTTTCAGGAAATTGAACAAATCAAATAGAGACATGGTGGCCGTGCTTTCGTTGCCATGCATTTGGGACCAAAGCATCACTTTGGTTGGACCATTTCCCCAGTCCAAAGAGGAAATGCTTCTACCTTCAATCGATTCGCCAAGCTTTTCTATTTGAAAGACATCAGCATGTTTTTGGATCAAAGGCTGTAGATCGGCATGCTTGAATCTCCTATTCGTGATAGCCGTTTCGAGATATTGTTCTTGCGCTTCACTCAAGGATTTAATTGATAGGGGCTCAAAGTCTTCTCGGATTGCTGTTTTGCACCCGGAAATTTGAAGTAAAAACAGCAAAAAAATGCTAAATAGAGTTCTGTTAGTAGATTTCATAAATCTTTATTATTTCAATCAATTATTTGTAAATCTAGGCAACTTAGAATAAAAAACCCCTTAATTTTGATCAAAAATCAGTATTTATGGCTATCAAGTTATCTTATTTTGTAAAAGATCTTCCGCTGAAACACACCTTCACTATTGCCCATCAAAGTCGTGATGTGCAGGATACCTTGATCGTGAAACTAGAAGATGCAAGTTTTTACGGCTTGGGAGAATCTACGACCAACCCTTTTTATGGGATGACGATAGCAAATATGATTGAATGTCTGGAAGAAATCAGGCCAATTGTGGAGAAAGGAAATTGGAATACTCCAGAAAGGCTATGGGAACTTGGAAAAGAGGTTTTTAAAAATAATCCATTTGCACAGTGTGCTTTAGATATGGCAGCTTGGGATCTTTTTGCGAAGCAAAAGGGAAAGAAACTTTATGAGCTTCTTGAGCTGGATCCGGCAAATATTCCTTTGACTAATTTCACCATAGGTATAGATACCATTGAAAAAATGGTGTTAAAAATGAAGGAAGTGGACTGGCCCATTTACAAAATCAAACTTGGTACTGAAAATGATCTGGAAATAATAAGGGAACTTCGGAAGCATACCGATGCGGTTTTTAGAATTGATGCTAACTGTGCTTGGACTGCAGATCAAGCAATCGCATATTCCGCAGAACTCAGTAAGCTTGGAGTAGAATTTATGGAGCAGCCGCTTGGAAAAGATGATCTGGAGGGAATGCGGAGAGTCTACGCAGAAAGTAAGCTTCCGGTCATGGCAGATGAAAGTTGTATTGTTGAATCAGATGTCAAAAAATGTCATGGGCTTTTCCACGCTGTCAATGTAAAATTGGTCAAAGCGGGTGGAATTACTCCGGGACTTCGGATGATCAAAGAAGCAAAATCGCTTGGTATGAAAACGATGGTAGGTTGTATGACAGAATCTTCTGTTGGTATTACAGCGATTGCCCATATTGCCGCACTTCTGGATTATGTCGATATGGATGGTGCTATGCTACTATCGCATGACCCTGCAAAAGGAGTGACAATAACTCCTGAAAAAGTAACCTTCCCCGAGGGAAATGGAATTGGAGCCGAACTGATCGAAGAACCTATCGAATCGAATTGAAAACATTAAAGGGCGGTTTTGAAACCGCCCTTTCTTATTACTCTTCACTTACAATTAATTTGAACCCTTCACCGTGAACGGTGATAATCTGGACTTTTGGATCGTCTTTCAGCAGCTTTCTGATTTTACTCAAATAGACATCCATACTCCGAGCATTGAAATAGCTGTCGTCTCCCCATATCTGCTTGAGTGCGTGACTTCTGTTTACAAGTTTATTGATCTCTGCTGCTAGAATCCTGATGAGCTCATTTTCCTTTGAAGTCAATTTGTGCTTGCCTTTCGGACCTTCGAGCATTTGTTCATCGTAGTGGAGGACAAAATCTCCAAAACTGTAAACTTTAAGTGGAGAAATATCATCACTTTTTTTAGTCCGCTTCAAAATCGCATTCAACCTGAGAAGTAATTCCTCCATACTGAATGGTTTGGTGATGTAGTCATCTGCTCCGATTTTCAACCCTTCGATGATATCATCTTTTTGATTTTTGGCAGACAAGAATAGAATAGGAAGGTTTTCCTGCACTTTTTTAATTTCTTTGGCAAGGGTAAATCCGTCTTTCTTTGGCATCATAATATCCAATAGACAAAGATCGAATTTATCTTTTTTAAACTTGTTCCAGCCTTCTTCTCCATCTCTACAAAGGGTGGGTTCATATCCTTTCATTTCAAGATATTCCTTCAGGATATCTCCTAAGTTTGGGTCGTCTTCTACGACCAATAGTTTGGCTTTACTCATTGTTTTTTAGGTAAGTGAATGGTAAATGTGCTTCCTTTTCCGAGCTCACTGGAGACAGAAATAGTGCCTCTATGAGCTTCTAACATTGTTTTGACATAGGATAATCCCAGCCCAAAACCTTTAACATCGTGAATGTTGCCCGTGGGTACACGATAGAATTTATCAAAAATTTTCCGTTGAGAATCCTTACTCATTCCGATTCCTCGGTCCTGAATTTTGATGATAAATTCATCCGTCGAATCTTCTGCCAAAATATCAATAACAGGATTTTCTGGAGAATATTTATTGGCGTTATCCAAAAGATTATTGAATATATGACTTAGATGAAATGCATCGCCTTCAATGATCGGATTACTGAGCTGATTGTCAAAGGTTATTTTTCCGCCTCGTTTTTCAATTAATAGTCCAAAATGATCCACCGTTGATTCCAGTATCTCCGATAGATTTAAGGTTTCGATTTTCAGTTTGAAATCTTTTTTATCCAACGCAGCTGCCTGTAGAACGTTTTCTACCTGAGCTACAAGCCTCTTGTTTTCATCCTTAATGATACCCAAATACCTTGAACGGAACTTGTCCTGAGACGAGAGTTCGGGATCTTGAAGTGCCTCTACAGCTAGACTCACAGTAGCAAGAGGTGTTTTGAACTCGTGGGTCATGTTATTAATAAAATCATTTTTCGTATCAGAAAGAGCTTTCTGACGAATAATAACTTTGATTGCATAAATGAAACAAAAGATAATCACTGCGATAAAAACCAAGGAACTGGAGAGAGGTAACCAAACTTGCCGGATAACATACCGTCCCTTTTCTGGGAAATAGATATAGAGGTAGTTGTTTTTGCCAACTATGTCATTTGGAAAAAGCTTTGCCTGAATCCCTTGCTGAACCAAGGTGAATTGCTGATCTACAGGCCCAATTGGCAGAAATAACCCATCGTCTTTCAATAAACCAATCTCAAAACTTTCTAAGATTCCTTTTTCCAATAAATGACCTCTGATTATTTTTCTCACCTCAGTGGTGTCCAAACGATCGAGAATTGCCTTTTGCCCAGCCATTATTTCATCAAATGTTTGATTTGCAATATCAATTTTGAGATTTGCTTTTCGGATTTTGTCAAAAGCATCTTCAGAAATATCGATTTCTGCTATCACCTGAGGGAAACTTGCGCGCTTGGAATTTAGAAGTTCGTTTTGACTTTTTTCCAATTCAGATAGGTACTTGTATTGACGTTCTTTCTCCTGCAAAAGAATCTGCATTTCATCGGGAGTGAAAAGTTTGGAAGCTTGCTCAGGTGTCATGTAAGCAAAAAACCGCTCTAATTCTTCAAGAATATTGATGTTTACACCTTGTGATTCCAGAATTCTCCGAAAAGTAGGGCTGACTTCCGGGGCAGTGCCTTTGAAAATAGTATCAATCAATGAGGGACGCCCTCTATTTACCGGTCTCCGGCTGATTTGATATTCGATAGGTTCGATTTTTTGAAAGACTGATTCCTGAAATACAGAATCTTGCATGATGGTACTCAGAATTGTATTTCTCGTCTGTGCTTTTTCCAAATCCTCGACAGTACTGGTAAGAGCCTGTAGTACATTTTGATCAAATCGTTCACGATTGATACTAATCGCATTGGTCACCCAATAGTATTGAAACCCAATCAGCCCAAAGCTGGAAAGGGACATGAGTACTATGATTAAGATGATATTACGCTTAGACATCAAACAAATTTAATTTTATATAAAGGCAGCTACAGATGCTTAACAATATTTAACTGCCATTCTTAGAGTATTTTCTTAGTATGGATTGACTTCTGGGAATGAATATTCTTATTTACGTCAGGTTTCTTAATTACATTTTAAAATTCTAAAAAAGGGGGGTAATGCCTCCTTTTTTTTGGTTTTGAGTATCTTTGCACGCAAATTTCAAACCATGTCAACTCCTCAAGAACCTACTGAAATTCAAGGTGTCTCTCTTCAATCAATTGCAGACCAGTTCGGAACCCCCGTATATGTATATGATGGGAATAAGATTACAAGACAAATTCAAGCTTTGCAGGATGCTTTTTCAGGAGTTGCGCTGAAGATTAAATATGCCACTAAAGCCCTTTCGAATATATCTATTTTAAAGGTTGTCAAGTCTGCCGGAGCAGGAGTAGATGCAGTTTCAATTGAAGAAGTACGCTTAGGTTTGTTGGCAGGATTTCTTCCTGCTGAGATCATGTATACGCCTAACTGTGTGAGTTTTGAAGAAGTTCAGGAAGCAGTGGATTTAGGGGTGACGATCAATCTGGACAACCTCCCTATTTTGGCCCAATTTGGCCAAACATATGGGAATTCAGTCCCGGTTTGCATCAGAATCAATCCTCATATTATGGCAGGTGGAAACGCCAAAATCTCTGTAGGACATATCCATAGTAAGTTTGGAATATCCATCCATCAGCTTGATGAAATTTTGAATATTGTCTCCCAATATGGAATGCTGATCACTGGTTTGCATGTCCATACAGGTTCAGATATTCTGGATGCAGAAGTTTTTCTCCGTGGTGGCAACGTACTTTTTGAGGCCGCGATGAAATTCCCTGATTTAAAATTTCTAGACTTCGGAGGGGGCTTCAAAGTAGGGTATAAGCCAGATGATATAGCAACAGACGTATTCCAAGTAGGTAGGAAAGTCACAGAAGCTTTTCAGGAATTTTGCAAAAAGTATGGAAGAGATTTAGAGCTTTGGTTGGAGCCGGGAAAGTTTCTGGTAAGTGAGGCTGGCTACTTTATAGTAAAAACCAATGTAGTAAAGCAGACTCCTCAGCTTACGTTTATTGGAGTAGATTCAGGCTTGAATCACTTAATTCGTCCAATGCTATACGATGCTTACCATGGGGTTTATAATTTAAGTAATCCTGAAGGTAAGCTAAAGCCTTATAATGTAGTGGGATATATATGTGAGACAGACACCTTGGCTGCTGATCGACTTATTAGTGAAGTGAAAACTGGGGATTTGATTGTCATCAAAAATGCAGGGGCATACGGGTTTAGCATGGCCTCGAATTACAATTCAAGACTAAGGCCTGCAGAGGTTTTGGTTTGGAAAGGAAAAGCTCACTTGATTAGAAAAAAAGAAGAATTTAGAGATTTGATAAATAATCAGATCGTTTTGGAGCTTTAATTATATTAAATCCTTCCCAATCATTCCTTTGGTATTATTATTGATTCTTAATTATCCTGTTACCGACTGAAGATTTTTTTCAAACGGGACAGGATTAAAACGAATTTGATCGTCTCTGATCATAAGCCCTAGTAGTTTCTTAGTCCACATTATTAGATTTAATTTCCTGATTGCTAGCTCTAAATGAGTAATTTTGCGTTCGGGGAAGGAGCGATACCTTATGTTGAGGAAGTTATTAGGCGTTTTCATTTTTTTGATTGTACTATCAGGTGCAATACAAGATTCCTACGCTCAAGATGTCCAATATTCCCAATTTTACGCTGCTCCTCTCTATCTTAATCCAGCACTTACTGGTGCAAGTGAGCTAACGAGAATCGGTGTCAACTATCGAAATCAATGGCCTGGACTGGATCAGAATTTTAATTCTTATTCAGCTTATATTGACCATTATCTATTTGACTATAATAGTGGGATAGGCTTGATCTTTAATGGAAGCCAGGAGAGTATGGCAAATCTTTCTACAAACGAAATCGGGCTTTCATACGCCTATAGATTAAAGTTAGGAGAAGATCTTTATTTCAGGATTGGGGGAATGGCCAGCTACATGCAGCGAGATGCTTTCTTCAATGATCTAGTCTTTGGGACTCAGATTGATATTATTAATGGTACGGTAGGTGGAATTACAGATGAATTGAATGGAATCCCAATAGATAGTAGGTATAGCTTTTTCGATTACAGCTTTGGAGGAATGTTTTATTCCAATAAAATTTGGTTGGGAGCCTCAGCACACCATATTTCAGAGCCAAATGTTTCATTTGTGGACGGACAAATTTCTAAACTCCCAATGAAATTATCAGCTCAAGGCGGAATCCGGTTTGATCTTCAGGGCGGGAGAAGAAATTACTTCACACATGCTTTTGCCGAGCGATCAGTGTCATTTGCATTTAATTACAAGCAGCAGGATCCTTTTAACCAGTTAGACGTAGGAGTTCAACTTTTTGTGGAGCCACTGGTTCTCGGGGTTTGGTATAGGGGATTGCCTACCAAAAATGGTTTACCCAATAATGAAGCAATTATTGGATTAGTGGGAGTATCATTAGAAAATGGATTGGATATTGGCTACTCCTATGACGTAACTGTATCTAAGCTTGGACTTCGTAATTCAGGTGGGGCACATGAGGTGTCGCTCACTTATTCCTTCCTTTGGGGAGATCCAAAAAGTAGAAATCAAAGATCCAGAACAATTCCTTGTTTTAAATACTAAAGTTTTTGGAAATTTTATAAAATTTCAGTCAACAATGTTCCAACCCTTTTTTATTTGATCATCTCAAAAAAAACTTGCGATTACCTTATTTTTTAGATTTAATAATGACGTGATTATTCATTGTCCTAAATATTGATTTCATAAACAATCCGAATTCGAAAGGGCTTTAGAGATAAAATCTTTTTTATGACAAAAACGCTACGATTGATTCTGGGTGATCAACTTAATCTTTCCCACTCTTGGTTTGATAAAACAGATTCGAAGTTCACTTATCTAATGCTTGAGATGCGTCAGGAAACAGATTACGTGACTCATCATATTCAAAAAGCGGTAGCTTTTTTCTTGTCCATGCGAAATTTTGCCGATCAACTCAGGGATGCTGGTCATGAAGTATTGTACTTCAAATTAGATCAGGAAGACAATGAGCAAGATTTGAGTAAGATGATTTCCAAACTTGTAAAGGAGGGTAATTTTAAAAGTTTTGAATATCAACTTCCGGACGAATACCGTCTGGATCAACAGCTCAAAACTATTTCAAACTCATTGGATATTCCTGCTAGAGCGGTTGGAACAGAACATTTCCTGACTGAAAGAGAATTCTTGGCTGATTTTTTTAAAGGGAAAAAGACCTATTTGATGGAGACTTTCTACCGACAGATGCGAAAGGATTATGATATCTTGATGGAGGGAAAAGAACCGATAGATGGTAAGTGGAATTTTGACGCAGAAAACCGTTCAGCACTGAAAGACAAACGTCTTTTGCGCAAGCCAAAACTCCATCCTAAAGCGGTGAATGAATTGGTGGAGATGGTCCATAGAGCAGGGGTAAAAACCATTGGGGAAATTGATACAGGAGCATTCAACTGGCCAACTAGCAGAGTCGAATGCCTGGAAATTTTGGATTATTTCTGCGAGAATCTCTTGATCCATTTTGGAGACTATCAAGATGCCCTGACTACTTGGGATCCATTTCTTTTCCATTCCAGGCTCAGCTTTGCTATGAACTCCAAAATGCTCTCTCCCTTGGAAGTCGTGAAAAGAGTGGAGGAATCTTGGAAAGCGAATCAATCTCAAATCAGCATTTCCCAAGTGGAGGGATTTATTCGTCAGATTATCGGATGGCGGGAATACATGAGAGGAATCTACTGGGCAAAAATGCCGCACTTTGCTGAGCTAAATTTCTTTGGCCATGATCGGAAATTACCGGATTGGTTTTGGACCGGAAAGACCAAAATGAAATGCCTAAGTCATACCATTACTCAGTCTTTGGAACAAGCCTATGCACATCATATTCAGCGATTGATGGTGACGGGTAATTTTATGCTACTCGCCGGAATCCATCCCGATGAAGTGGATCAATGGTATCTCGGAATCTACATCGATGCGATCGAATGGGTAGAAATCACCAACACCCGCGGGATGAGCCAATTTGCAGATGGGGGAATAGTCGGAACCAAGCCCTATGTCTCTTCGGCCAATTACATCAAAAAGCAAGGAAATTATTGTGGACACTGCGCCTATGATCCTAACAAAAAAACAGGCGATGGAGCCTGTCCTTTCAATAGTTTGTATTGGCATTTTTATGATCGTAATCGTGATAAACTCGAAAAAAATCCAAGAATTGGAATGGCTTACCGCACCTTGGATAAGATGAAGGATAAAGCAGAAATATTGAAGCAGGCTGATGATTACCTTCAAAAACTAGCCGAACTCTGATTTTGCTCCGCTAGTTTTTAAAGGTTTTTAGTAATTCTTTAACTCTTCTAATTGCTGCATGGATTGATCAATTTCTTTTATTCCAGCGATGAAAAAGAGTTTTTTTACAATTTTGTGATTTGAATTTTCAGGTTTGAAATTCATAAATATCCAGATTGCCGCGAAAGTAAATATCCCTGTGATTAGAACCTGAATAATGATTCCAACCGCGTTGGCCTGTGAAGGAAACCAAGAACTATCCAAATGAAGTGTACTGTAAAACGGAAGTTGAAACCCGATATACCTTACACTTCGAATCAGCGAAAATCGAAGCTCAATCAACTTCTTTTGAATATCAGCAACGGCTCCTGAGAAATCAATCTGATAACTCAGAACTAAATGCCGGACATAATCTGCGAAGATTTTCAAATTGATCAGGAAAATCATTCCGATTGAGATCAAAAAGTAATTTCCAGACAGGCTGCTTACCTGCAATCCTATGCCTAGAATAGCTCCAAGAATGATCAAATAGGGTAGTCCGAAGATTATCCCGGTAATTTTTTCAGATTTAAATCCAAGAAGTGCTTTTTTCGATTTCTGACTGATTTGTTCTTTTAGAATCTTGGAGTTTATCGCCATGACTTTTTCAATCTTGCTTTCTTGGGTTTTCCAGAGTGCTAAAATTTCTTGATCGTTCATTTTATAGTTGGTTTTGTTTTAAGAATTCGTTTTTGATGGTCTTCTTCAATCGGCTGAGTTTAGTTGCCACATTTGTTTCTGTGATACCCATGATTTCCGATATTTCTGCGTAGGTTTTTTCTTCTAAATATAGAAGTATCAATGCGCGGTCAAGTGATTTCATTGTCCCAATTATTTGATAAAGTAATTTTAAGGATTGATCAGATTCCTGATCCTCTTCCGGGATTTTGAGGATCATTTGTTCATCATATCCTCGATGAATTTCTTTCCGTTTGGATTCCATTCTGAGGTTTGATATAGCCACATTTAAAGCTATTCGATAAAGCCAAGTAGAAAATTTGAAATCTGGATTGAACCTAGGGAAAGCCTTCCAGACCTGAATTGAAATTTCCTGAATCAAATCCTTTACTTCCTCTTCCCCGCTGGCATAGGTCCGCGCAACCTTAAATAGGATTCCCTTATTTTCTTCAAGGAGCTTTACAAACTGTTCAGAAATAACTGTGGGTGAGGGACTCATTTGAATATCTTTTCCCAATGATTCGCAGGCAAGCTTAAAAAATCACAGCATTATTCAAATTATTTCAAAAAAGGCAGGAAAGCCGATTTTGATTAACCGAAAAAGATCTCATATAAATACCTTCCCGGAGTCAAGGTAAATCCTCCTGCGATAATAATTCCACTTACATAGAGAATTATCATTTTACGTTGATGCTCCTTGATTTTGCCCTTCTTTATTGCAAAAAAAGCAGTTGGGACTGTCCAGAGCACTATGATGCTTAACAAATGGAGGTAGCCAAAGTGATTTAAAAATTGAGGACCTACGCCTGCGGGGATTATCAAAGCAATCAATGCTGTTAACATCATGAGAATCATGTAAATCCCCCCAAGTTTACGATGGATTGGTCCTCCCTTTCGAGCAGCAAGTAAGTAACCTCCTAAAAAAATACATGGGACTACAGTAAGTAGATGAAAATACATTAAGGATTCGTAGCTCATAGTTTTTATTTTCTTGAAACTAATAAATCTATGTTTTAATTCAAGTGAAATGCTACCGATACAAGCACAAATAAATTAGAAGAACTTGGGCTTGAGTCTTTCAAAAATTGCTCGTTTGGACTGATTAGATATCTGGACTCTATTCTGAAAATTAAATTTTCACCAATATTTCGATCTAAATTCAAGCTAAAACCGCTGGTTTGTAGACCTTCCATATTTTGATTGAGCGCAATGACTTCTTGAGGGTCACTGTAAAACTCTCCTCGAAAGGAGGTTTTCAAATTTGGATTGAAGTCATAGGTTACAATCATGGCTCCACCAGCCCAAAAATTCAAAGTTGTAGAATTTTTATTTTTCTGCTCCCATCCTATATCTATCCCGGCAATTATTTTCCAATCTCCAGTAGGGTCCCAAATCGCATAATGATTACTGAAATAGCGCATTCTCCGATTTGCGTCATTGTAATTATTCCCAATAAAAGTGCTCCAGTTTAAAGTCAACTCTTCAGACTTTTTAAAATTCATCTGAGTGCCAAAGGATGGCATGGAATTTCCCTCAATCCCTTGGATTACTTGCCAGCCATTTGTCACCCAAATTGAAAAATACCATTGATGATTCGCCTGCCAGCCAAGCTTCCCTCCGGTCAGAAAATAGGGACTGTTCTCGGCAATGATAGACCTGGAAAGGGTGTTATTTTCTGAAGAAATAGCACTTTCAAATCCTATATGGGAAGGCATTAATCCAGCATCTAGCCACAGACTTTTCCTTTTATTCAGGGCAAAACCAATATTGGCTTGATTAAACCAGCGAAGAATTTTTGGTTCTGCGCTATAATTATCTTGTGCGTACGTTCCTTGTTGGATTCCCAAGTTGCTCCTGAAGCGACCTATTTCAAAATTCCCCGTGATTAAGGCTAGATTGATTGCAAATTGATCGGAACGAGTATGATTGAATAGAAAGGGGAGACGTTTTTTCTCGGTTGGGTTATTAAAATCATAGCCGTAATACCCATCCAAAAAGGCAGAATAGTTGAAATTTGATTTTGGCTCTGGCTTATCTTGCGCAAACGTCGAAAACAATATGCAGGAGCTAAGAAATGAAAGTAACAAGATCCGCGGAAAGGATATTTTAAAAAAGACCATCATTCAAATTACCAAAATGCTTCTTCCAAGTAAAGCAATGACCTAAAGTAATTCGTAAGATTGCCGGATAAATTTTTTCAAAGTGGGGGTTAGTTCTTCCAATGTGGAGATACGGATCCGATTTTCAAACTTTTTTGACGCCTGGGTGGACTTGAAGAATGGCGGACAAAGTTGCTGCTCCTTTGAATAAAATTTCAAATCCAGAAATTTGCTCATAGGTCTAATGATCAAAAAAGTCTGTTTGTGAACAAACATGATTGCATTTTTGGTATTACTTACAATCACCCCATCCCAATCATAGACCTCTGCTAAGATTTTATCAAAGACAAACTCCAATTCTTTTGGCTTACCATCAAAAAGCGTGTTTAAATCCGCTTTGATGCACATGTGCCATTGGTTTTCGCGTTTTAGATCACGCTCGCAAATTGGGCAGGTCCACATAAAATTTGAAAGGATTCAGTTTTTAAGCTGAATCCTTTTATAATAGATAGAGTTTTATTTCAAAGGAATGTCTAAGGTGCCACTGCACCAACCGGCCATTAGATCTCCATCGTATTGACCTAGGTAGTAAAGAATTTGCCATTCTTTCTCAGTATCAATTTGATAAGGGCCGAAAAACTCCTGATCAGCCATTGGAACTGGTATCATACTCGAATTCCCTCGTATGCTATGGCGATACAGTTGGCGAAGTGGAATTCTACTCAACAATCTGTTTGCTAATACGGTAGGTCCTGTGGCTTGGGTGAAGAAGTTTACCGCATACAATCTGGATCGATAGGCCTCTGCCAAAGCAGGTTTATTTACAGCTTCAGCTTCTACAATTTTACCTTTTAGCCAATTCATACGATTTTCGAAATAGGTATTTAAATCATCAGAAGTCAAGCCGATTTGGGCTAAACCTTTATCCGAAAGAGCAAATCTTTGATATGGTAATCTCCTATCTACTTTCTCATTTGGGAAAACTTGATAAAGTTGCTTGTCTGGAAATTCGAAATCTAAGGGATCAAATCGACTTAGTATGGTCTTTGCGTCATCAGGAGTGGAAATGGTAAATAGAAAAGGATTCACTGTAAATCGATCAGGGTCACCGTCAGAAGTGATTTGATTTCTCCCTTCGAAAATAGGTCCTTTATAAGGACCATTTGAAGCAGGCCGATTGGCAAAGCGGCAAAGTGCTCCTTTCATTTTCTGGTTCAAATCAGGGACTATTTCGCCATCTACTTCGACTTTGTTGACTAGGATTCCAATTCCCCGTGAATTATAAACGGTACAATCAGGAGATGCTTCTCGGATATTTTTGATATCAAATTGAGGATTTGATGCAAGTGGATCCAGAAAGGCAGGGTCCTTCTTTTTATATGCAGCTTCGATATCCTTTGCCTGAGACCAGATTGATGGGTCAAGTAGGGTTTCTCCGGCTACTGAATAAGTGAATCCTGAAATACCACGCTGCTCATTGGAAGGATCAGGGTCTGTCGCTAGTCTGCACTGAAAATATCCGTCAAAAGAAATGCTTAATGTTG
The DNA here is from genome assembly GCF_029254265.1 of Algoriphagus sp. Taxonomy (GTDB): domain Bacteria; phylum Bacteroidota; class Bacteroidia; order Cytophagales; family Cyclobacteriaceae; genus Algoriphagus. The sequence continues at coordinate 40,237 of NZ_JAQWXX010000109.1, forward strand.
ACATAAAAAGTATTAATTAAAGTTAGTAGAATAGTTTTGAAAGTCTTTTGAAGAGATTGGGGCAACCATTTCGCCTTTCCAATAGGCTTTAAAATTTTTTCCAATTCGTTCAAAATTTTCGGCTAAGTAGGCAAATGCAATTGGGAAATCACGCGCATCTTCCTGTAAATAGAATGCCATATGGTAGCCTCTTTGCTCACAAAGTCCTTTTATTTTAAGTGCGCTTTGTTGCATGGATTCAAAGTGCTCTAAATATTTATCGACATCATCGTATGGAAGAATGGCGTCATCGATGGCACAAGTATCAAACTGGGAAATATCAAATAGAAAATCAGGCCCAGCACATCGATCCGGAACTTTACCCTTATCAGGCACAAAACTCTCATCGGCGGGGAGTCGGCAAATCATTTCTCCGAGAGGCCGAATGACATTCGTCATGAAAGGGTAAAAAGCAGTTTGGAAATATGCATTAACCACTGGAGGTCTTATTCCAGTGGTTTGGTCGATTTCATAATGTCCGAAAAATCCACTTAGCATTTTGATCATAGTATTATAAGCCTCATTGAAAAGCTTCATCGCCTCGATAGCTACCACATTCGTCACCTGATAGGTAGCGTTAGAAGGCATATTTGGCATTGAATTAATCAAATGTCTATCCTTCAAAGTGGCACAAGTCGGATTCCAAACTACAGGAAGTGCTGGTTCAAAAGGCAATTGGGAATCTTTCTTTTCTTGATTCATTGCATCAATCACCGTTTGAAACACCCAAAAATGACTTCCTAAGGCTGGAGGAATCCCCCAGACACCTTCACCTTCTTCAATGATTTGCTCGATTGCCTCTTCTACATAAGCTTCAAATTGACCAAGTACCAAAGGGTTTAAGGAAATATTAAACCCATAATGTTCATCAACAATTCGCTCCATGTTTTGGCCTTCAAATACTTTGTATTTTAACCCGATTAATAGAAAAGCACGAATAAATGTATATAGTTGCTCTATACTGTCGAAATGAGTTCCCGCGGTCAGAGGATCATGGATCTTTGCGATTGTATTTTGATCTAATGACTTAGATAAGAATTGCTTCAGAAAATCCATCGCCTCTTGATGGGTCTCTGGGTGGTTAAATTGGTCTGGATCTTTGTGGGGAATAGTGAATAGATCTTTCAATCCTTCAGGAATTCCATCTGCCAAAAGTGGATCCATTACGGGCAGATGATCAGGCTTTTCCCAATAGCGAAAAATTTCTAAGGCCACAGGGCTAAATGGCATTAAATTCACAGGTTTACCTAGCGGAAAAGCAATTGCGGGTACAGGAAAGTTTGGCCGGTACATGTATGGGTCTTTTCCCAGAATGGCTAACAAGTTCATGTCATAACACAAGTGGGTCATTTCCTCCCGAGAGACCATCAGGATATTCGCCTCCCATCTTCGGATTTTTTCCACCTGTGCCAGTCGGATTTCATTTATTTGCTGCTGTACTGGATCAGTAGCACCTGGATGATAATCTGAAAATTCCTCTGGGTATTTCTTTAGACTAAAACTTGTAAATAAGTATTGCATCGCAAGAAGGTGCTCCGTTGTACTTGCCTGTTTGAGTAATGAAAAGATTAATTCGATAAACTCTTCTTTTTCTGTACCAGTAATAGATTGAAGCATTTGATGCAATTCTGCATCTGGTTGAATTTTTTGAAGATTTTTTTGTGACATGTTTGAGAAAAAATTGGTTATGTAAAAAACTAAACTTGAGAATATCAATACATTAAATATAAGAGTTAGTTTGGACTAGCTCCTATTTTTGGTATATTTCATTTATTCTTTATATCATTAAAAACTTTTTCTAAACATGCCAAACATTAAAAATGGAGTGAACCTAGATAATATCGAGGCACTCACAGGAGCAATCAAAAATGATCCTAAAGTAGCACTTGTCCAGTTTAAAGCTAAGTCCGAATGGAAAGGAGGAACCAAAGCATCAGTTACTGTTTCAGAGCTTTTTTCAAATGGAAATAATATTCGTAGTGAAGCGAGTAAATTTCACTTGATGGTAGATGAGCCGGCAGTCTTAGGTGGATCAGATGAGCATCCTAATCCTGTTGAATACTTAGCATCGGCACTTTGCGGCTGCCTTACGGCTGGAATTGCCACTAATGCTGCCCTATTCGGGACTGAGTTAGAGAAAATTAACGTAGAGGTTTCTGTGAATTTTGATATTCATGGAGTATTGGGCATGGATCGTACAAAGCCAAATGGCCCTCTGGATTTGCATTATAAAGTAACCTTAAAAGGAAAAAATGGAGCAACCCCAGAGCAGCTTCTTAAATCTAAAGAGACTTTAGACAAAAAGTCTCCAATTAAAAATACAATAGAGCTACCACTACGAGTAACTACAGAAGTTGTAATCGAAGAGTAAAAATGACTACCGGTTCTTCATTTGGCGTAGGATTTTCGGAGTCCTCGGATTCAAAAAAGGCCGGAATTCAGGCTTCTAAGGAAGCATTAGCTAAAGCTGAACTTTCTTCTGAGGAAGTTCAGCTTTGTTTTTTGTTTTGTACTTCAAGACATGATCCTCTTGCTTTCTTTGAAGGAGTGAAATCGTGTCTCGGTCCCCAAACACAGTTTTTTGGAGGATTTGCCAACGGCACCTGTACAAACGAGGAAGAAGGATATGATGGGTATCAGACTGTAATTGGCCTTTTGGGCAGATCAGAAATCAAGTTTGATCTCCTGATCGAAGAAGGAATCGGATTTCATGAATATGAAACTGGCAAAGCCTTAGGTGCAAAAATAGCATCTAAAGAATATGATACTGTTCCTCAGGTTGTATTGCTTTTTGATGCTGTCAATCGCCTGGAGGGCCGATTTAGGATGAATTACGGCACACCATTCATTCATGGGATGAATGAAAGCTTTGCCAGCTGGCCAAATGTGATTGGGGCGCGAATGCTTGGAGATATGAAATTCAAGCCTACCCGTCAGTGGTGCGGAACTGAAATGAGTCAAAATGCGGCAATGGCACTAATCCTTCATGGGAATATTCGAATAGATACCCAAATCATGCATGGATGTCAGCCGGCAAGCGCATATCATACGGTGACGGCAACCAAAGGAGCTAGTATTCTTGAGTTGAATCACAAGCCTGCCTTGGATGTGGTAGGAAGTATTTTGGGGGATGATTTATTAGCAAATCCCCAAGAACTGAAATTCTTTGTCACCTTGGGTAAAAATATGGGGGATAAATGGGAATCTTATAATCCAGGGAATTACATCAATCGGATGTGTGTCGGAGTTGATCCAGAGTCGAAAGGGTTATTTATGGCCGAGATGGATATTGAAGAAGGCACTGAAGTCCAACTGATGCGCCGCAGCTTCGAGATGGAGTATGTATCAAAGCGGACTAAAAAGCTGATTGACAAAATCAAAGCTGAAAATAGAAAGATCATTTTTGGTATGTACATCAATTGCTCGGGTCGTGCAGCGGCCTATTCAAACCATACCGATGAGGACGTTCGATACGTTCAAGAAGCAATAAATGGTGAATTTCCCTTGCTTGGAATCTATGAAGCGGGGGAACTTGCAGTGATAAAAAATGAGTTGCAGGTATTAGATTGGACTGGCTTATTTTGCCTTTTCAGTGAAGAAATGGTTTAATTCCAATGAGCGAAGAATCAAAAGATATTTTATTAGCTGAATTACAGCGTCAGGTTGACTATTACCGTCAACTCTCTGACGAAGTGGCGGGGCAAAATATCAGGAGTGATTCACAGATTTCACTCTTAAAGCGAAAACTCCTTCAAAAGGAAAATGGCTTTACCATCTTGTCTGCCTTGCATGATGCCTTTGGCCATCAGATATATGAAGAAAATTTTTTCACTAATACCCTAGAATTGATCAATACTACCCTCAAAATGGATAAAACGGTCGTTCTTTGGGAATTGAGTAGCCATTCAAGAGGTTTCAGCCCAAAGTTTCATATGGGATATGAGCGTGAAGAAGTGGATTTAATTCACAACAGACAGGTAGATTTTTTGATCGAAGAAAGCCCGATAACAAGACCATTTCTTGCCAACAAAAATACTCGCACCAATGCATTAATCGATCAGCTCCGTGAAAGGCTAATCTTACCTTTTTTTATAGCTGTTCCGATTCGAATGAGAAATAAAATTATTGCGTGGATGGTGACAGGGAGAGAAAAAGAAGCCTGGCCTTTTTACCCACCTTTGGATGAAGGTGACTTGGATACCATTGTTTCTATCTCCGGATTTTTGGAAGCAGGACTTTCCAATTCCAGCTTGTACGCCAGTTTGGAGCAGGCAAACAAGGAATTAGAAGCTTACAATCATGAATTGGAACAGCGAGTTGCAGAACGTACGAAAGATCTCCGAACAAAAAATCTGGAGTTGTTTGAAGAAAAGAAAAGATCAGAAGATCTTCTTTTAAATATTTTACCTAAAGAAACTGCCGACGAGCTGAAAAAGAATGGTTTTGCTAAAGCAAAACTACAGACTGAGGCAACGGTGATGTTTACAGATTTTGTGAATTTCACGAAATTTTCTTCTCAGATATCCTCTGAAGAATTGGTAGCCGAATTGGATCATTGTTTTCGGAATTTTGATATGATCACAACCAAATACGGTTTGGAAAAAATAAAAACTATAGGTGATGCCTACATGAGTGCCTGCGGGGTGACAGGTGAGACTGGATCAGCTTCGGATGTGATTCGGGCAGGAATCGAGATGCGAGATTTTATTGAGGAATATGGGAAAGAAAAACCCGAAGCTATCCGGGAATATTTTAAAATCCGAGTAGGAATAAATACCGGACCAGTAGTCGCAGGGGTAGTGGGGTTGAAAAAGTTTTCATTTGATATCTGGGGTGATACAGTGAATACTGCAGATAGGATCCAATCAGGGTCTATTGCAGGAAAGGTCAATGTGTCCCATACCACCTATTTGGCCTGTAAGGAGGATTTTGTATTTGAAAGCCGGGGGAAAATATCCGCTAAAAACAAGGGCGATATTTTAATGTATTTTGTTGAAAATAAATAAGACAAAAATCCAGTTGAATTGCTTTTAAAATGCTCTTTTGCAGGTTTTTCGAGTAATGGAATTTATTTGGAGGGCACCTCTTTTCCAAGAGAAACTCGAGTTTTTGGAAGACTATCAGGATAATTTTTCTGTACAAATTCAACCATCTTTTCACGGACATAGACTCGAAGGTCCCATGCTGTAGGGGAATTTCTTGCAGAGACCAAGATTCTTGATTCCACGGTAGATTCTTTTGCATCAGTAACTTGAAGCACCTTCACCTTCTTGTCCCAAAGGTCTGTTTCATCTAATATCCGATCTAGCTCCTTGCGTAACTCATCAAAGGGAATCGTGTAGTCCGTGTGAATAAAAACAGACCCGATAATGTCGGCAGAGGTTCGTGTCCAGTTTTGAAAAGGCTTTTCTAAGAAATAGGTGGATGGCAAAATCAATCGCCTTTGATCCCATATTCGTACCACAACGTAATTCAAATTAATCTCCTCAATCCAGCCCCATTCGCCTTCCACAACCACAGCATCTTCCAAACGAAAAGGCTGAGTAATTGCGATTTGAATTCCCGCAATCAAGGTGCCGATTGCCTTTTGGGCGGAAAATCCAATGATAATGCCCGCCACTCCTGCAGAAGCAAAAAGTCCAACTCCGATTTGACGAATCGATTCAAAAGAAATCAGAATCAATCCTATTCCAAGCAGTATGATCAGGAAGTTTGCGACTTTCTCAAGTACATTGATTTGAGTGTAAACTTTTCTAGCCTTGAGATTATTTTCCTGATTGATGTCGTATTGTTTAAGTAAAGAAATTTTACCGATTTTGATCAACACCAGCAAACACCAAGTGAATCCAGAGATAATAAGGACGGTGTTGACATGCGGTAGGTAGGAGAAAATACCTTCCCAGGATTTGGCAGCTTCTCCAACGTAGATTTTTGTGAACCCCAAAAAGAGCGTAATCACAAGCGGAAGAATTAATCTTTTGTAGATATTCATAGTTCTGAGTGGTATTTCTTTCAAAAAGCAAAAATCATTTCAGGAATCAAAGTTCGTCAAAGAAAGTGTTCCTGTAATTAAGCCTCTCAATGTTGTGTAGATTTTTGATTTAACCCTGATCAACTGATGAACTCAAAGCCAGCTTTTTTATTGGACAGGGTATTTATCTGGCCTTTAATTGGAGGATTAATGAGAAATTAATATTATTCATAAGGAGAACTCACAAACTGCTATTAAATTCAAGCATGAGAAAATTTAGGCTAAATCAATTCAAACTTTCATTGGCATTCATGGTACTTCTTGGTTCCTGTGCACAAGATAAGCCAGTCGAACATAATGAAGTAGCTCAATCAACGCAAGCTCCCAAAATAAGTATCTCTGAGATCGAAGAAGGTATCAAAGCTTATATCGCTGACCAAACCGAAAAAAACGGAGGGATTTTTCCAGTGAAAGATGAAAATCATGATCTGAAAATGAAGCTGGTTCGGGTTCACACAGAATATTTATCAAACCTTGGCCCCCAAAGCCATTTTGCCTGTGTGGATTTGGTTGATGAAAGTGGCGAAGTCTATGATGTGGATTTTTTTATGAAAGGAGAACCTGGAGGAATGGAGGTGACCTCAACAACGGTTCACAAGCTCAATGGAAAACCATTTTACTCCTGGAAGCAAAATAAAGAAGATAAAACCTGGTTTAGAGTACCTATGGATCAATCTAATACAAGCCTCCTTGGTGTCGTGGAAGGAAGAGACGAGTTTGAATTTTACTACACCGCACAAGTGCCTTCTTTAGAAGGGCCAGCAAAGATGTGGATTCCAATAGCGGAGTCGGATGCTTTTCAGGAGATCGAACTTATAGAGACTTCAGTCCCAAAAGGGGTAAAAAGAATAAAAGATGGTAGCTATGGAAATACACTCCTGTATTTTGAATTAGGAACTGAAAATTCAGGTGAGGAAATTAAGCTTACTTATTCCGTGAAGCGGAAGGAGAAAGGACCTTATGAAGCGCCTGAGCCTGATAAGACGCTTTACTTAGCTTCGACCAAACTGATGCCTACCGGTGGAAGATTTGAAGAGATCGCCAAAGAAGAGCTTGGAGATAAAATAAACGACTCACATCTTATCCAAGCTCGTGTTCTCTATGACTACATCATCGATAACATGCGTTACATGAAGTTTGGGGATTACGGTAGGGGAGATTCCAATTATGCCTGTGATTCAAAAACAGGTAACTGTACTGAATTTCATTCATTCTTTATTTCTTTAGCGAGATCGGTCGGGATTCCTGCACGGTTTGCGATTGGCGCTTCTATCCCTTCCGATCGAAATGAAGGTGGAATTGACGGTTACCATTGTTGGGCCGAGTTTTATGCAGATGGGAAATGGTGGCCCGTCGATATTAGTGAAGGAAATAAATACACTGCTTTAGCTACGTATTATTTTGGCCGACATCCTGCGAATCGGATTGAATTAAGCCGGGGAAGAGATTTGAAACTTACTCCCGGTCCTCAGGCTGGTCCGATAAACTTTCTTGCCTATCCCTACCTGGAAATTGACGGAAAAGAAGTAAAGGTAAACTCACGATTTTCGTTTCAAAGAAAAATTAAGACATAAAAAAAGGCCGTGAAAACGGCCTTTTTTATTCAATTCTTAATGTTCTGTACTATCAGCTGGGTGCTCGGTGCTGTCTCCTTCTGTAGGGTGCTCACCACCTGCTGGGTGTTCTCCTCCTTCAGGATGCTCACCACCTTCAGCTTGTTCTGTATCAGCTTCGTTGTTTGCTTCTTTTTTACCACCACATGAGGTAAAACTCATTGCAGAAATAAACAGCATCACAAACCCAATTGCAAAGATTGATTTTAATCGTTTCATAGTTTTTAGTTTTGGGTAATCAAAATTATATTCTAAAGTTTTTAAAATTAACGTTTTAACTTCTCAAAGTAAAGAAACTAAGAGATCTATTCCCCAATCCACTCTGCAACAAATAAGTTGGTGTCCCGAGTGCCACCGTTATTTCTATTGGAAGCAAAAACCAAGTATTTGCCATTGTTAGAGAAAACCGGAAAGGCATCAAAAGTGCCGTCATTGGTAATTTTGGTTAAGCCTGTTCCATCAAGATTGATCATAAAAAGGTTGAAAGGAAATCCTCTTTCAGTCTGATGGTTGGAAGCGAAAATGATTTTTTCACCCGATGGATGAAAGAATGGAGCCCAATTGGCCTTACCAAGATCAGTTAATTTCCGTACGTCTGTTCCATCTGCATTTGCAACGTAAAGCTCCATACTGGTAGGCATCACAAGTCCTTCAGCCAGCAAATCTTTGTATTCTTTAATATCAGCTTCGGTAGTTGGTCTAGAAGCTCTCCAGATTATTTTAGAACCATCAGGAGAGAAGAAGGCTCCACCATCATACCCTAAATCTGAGGTGATTTGTTTCACATCAGTCCCATCAATATTCATGGTATAAAGTTCCAAATCACCTGTTCTCAAAGAAGTAAAAACGATTTTATCTCCTTTTGGAGAGACGGTAGCTTCAGCATCATAGCCGGGCTCATTCGTCAGTTGATTCAAGAGATTGCCATTGAGGTCTGCAGTGAAAATATCAAAGGAATCATAGATTGGCCACACATATTTTCCATCTGTTCTAGGTTCTGGGACAGCAGGACAATTGTCACCTCCCAAGTGAGTAGAGGCGTAGACAATGGTCTTATTGTCTGGTAAAAAGTAGGAACAGGTGGTTCTGCCCAGTCCAGTACTTAGTCGCTGTGGTTGGTTGTTTTTCAGATCATCCGTCTGCCAATTTGTATAAAAAATCTGATCACATTCATTTCCCCAGCCTGAAAAATCAGATTGAAAGACCAACATTGAATCGTCAAATGACCAATAAGCTTCTGCATTATTTCCTCCAAAGGTAATCTGCTTGATATTTTTCAGATACTTCATTTCTTCAGGTTGAAGGAGTAAAGAGTCAGAAGCTGAATGAGCGGTGGATTCAGTAGATTCAACAGTTTCAGTTTTTGGGTTGCAGGCGAATGTCGCAAACAACACGAGGATGATAAGTGCTCTCATTTTTGTTTTTACAGCTGTTTAAATTGCAGCGCGAAGATACCAATTATTATCTTTGGGGTAAAATCAATATTCCGATGAATCAGAAATCAAAATATATCCTCCTTCTTCTAGCTGGCTCCCTTACGATGTGGGGTTGCGATACAGCTCCTACGGATCAAAGCCTACTTGAAGGTTTAAAGACAGATGTCACTTATCTAGCTGCTGATGACCTTGGTGGAAGAGCTATAGGTTCAGATGGTGAACAAAGAGCTGCAAAATACCTGGAAATAGAGTTTGAGAGGATAGGTTTGGAACCAAAAGGCACAGAATTATACTTTCAACCTTTTACTGTTTCCAAGCCTACTAATCCCCATGAAGAAGCTGTAATCGGCACAGATGGTGAGGGTGTTACCGGGACAAATGTAATTGGCTTCATCGATAATCAAGCAGACAAAACCATCGTGATAGGAGCTCATTTTGACCATTTGGGAATGGGTGCGCAAGGTTCGCTTCACCGCGGCGATTCAGCGATTCACAATGGTGCCGATGATAATGCTTCGGGAACAGCTGCACTAGTTGCATTGGCAAAGATTCTCAAGCATCAAAAACACAGTTCAAACTTTCTATTTATCGCATTTTCAGGTGAGGAAAATGGGCTTTGGGGTTCAAACTACTTCGTGAAAAACCCTACCATTGATCTTTCAACAGTGAACTATATGATCAATATGGATATGGTTGGCCGAATGAATGAGGAGAAGACCTTAGCAATTAATGGTGTGGGAACCAGCCCTTCTTTCCTGCCAATTTTAGAAACTGTAAATACAGATAGCTTGAAATTAGTGACTTCAGAGTCTGGGGTAGGACCTTCTGATCACACTTCTTTTTACCTTCAGGATTTGCCGGTCCTTCATTTTTTCACTGGTCAGCATGAAGACTATCACAAACCTTCGGATGATTCTAACTTGATCAATTACGATGGGTTATTACTTGTTGTGAAGTACATCGATCGTCTGGTGGGTCAATTGGATGCTGAGCCTAAATTAGCCTTTACCAAAACAAAAGATAGCAATGGAGACTCTCCTCGCTTCACGGTTTCGCTCGGAGTGGTTCCTGATTATTTATATGACGGCAAAGGCATGCGAATCGATGGAGTATCTGAAGATAAGCCAGCGCAGGCTGCTGGTCTGATGAAAGGAGACATCATTTTGCAAATGGGTGATTCCACCATAGTGGATATGATGAGCTATATGCGAGCGCTGAGTGCCTTTCAAAAAGGAGATTCTACTTCAGTAACTTATGAAAGAGCAGGAGCAAAATTGGAAGCGAAAGTGAAATTTTAGAATGATGGGTGTCTGATGACCGATGCCTATACAACAACAAACAATTCAATTATAGTTTTAAAAGAAAAACCGCTGAAAAGATCTCAGCGGTTTTTCTTTTGTTTAGCCTTTTTGAATTCGTGTGTCACAATAAACATAGAGCATGCTACAGGATTTAGATTTTTCTGTAGGCCTTTACATTCTGCTAGATTGATCAGTTGTCGAGCATAAAAACCTGCTTCTGCTGCATCTTCGAAAGCTTTGAAACCGGTTCGAATAGGTGGATTGTCTAAATAGGAAAAGTCACCTTTTAAAAAACTCGAAATCGAATCAATATGGGTGATGAAAGGTCTTCCCATTCCAATCAAATCACATTCTCCATTCGCAAGGACCTCGTTGCAGAAATCAAAAGATCGAAATCCGCCTGTTATCATCAAAGGAACTTGGCTGATTTGCCGAACTTGCTTCGCAAAATCTAAGAAATAGGCCTCCCGCTTTTGTGTACTTTCTTTTTTTGTTTTTTCCTCTTTCCCAAGGAAAAAGGTGACCCGCTCGTAAGTTCCTCCAGAAATTTCAATCAGATCTATTCCTGCATCACTTAGTTTTTTGACCACTTCAAGCGAATCAGATTCTGTGAATCCACCCCGTTGGAAATCAGAAGAATTTAGCTTGACAGAAATCGGAAAGGATTTGCCAACTTCCTCGCGACACTCGTTTACGATTTGCAACAAAAGGCGGCTTCTGTTCTCCAGACTTCCTCCCCATTGATCTGTTCTATGATTGGTTCTTGGAGAAAGAAATTGGCTCAGCAAATAGCCATGAGCCGCATGGATTTGGATTCCGGTAAAACCTGATGCTTTTGCGATTTTTGCGGCCAGTCGAAAACCAGAAATCACCTGTTGGATATCCTGTTCAGTCATTGCTTTTGGAGTGCCAAAAAGAAAAAGTTTATTCAACTTAACAGCGGAGGGTGCTTTGGGGTGGGGATTCACAAAGCGATTGGTTTGCCTTCCGGAATGTGAAATCTGCGCCCAAAGATGATTGCCATTGACTGTCCCCGCTGCGGTCCATTTTTTCAATTTTGGCATCATTGCTTCATCACCAAAGAAGACATTCCCGGCAGACTCCATGTGATTCCGATCTATCATCACATTACCAGTGATCAGCAATCCGGCGCCAGTTTGTGACCAAAGCGCATAGAGATGTTCATGCTCTGGAGTGGGTTCGTAGGCTGAATCACTCATCCGCTCGGTCATAGGAGCTTTGGCTAATCTATTTTTAATAATTGCGCCGCAAGGAAGCGTGATGGAAGATTGGAGGTGATTCATGTTGTTTTTTAAAACGTCAATAATTTTATGCTAATCTGTCTGTAAAGATGCTGTTTTTCAAAAATAATGAGCTTTTGAACTTAAGATTTACAAGTAAAAATTGAAGGGATGGCTGAGCATGAGCCGAATAACTCTATTAATCGGCTCATAAATAGCTAAAATATGAGCCGAATATTCAAAACGCCATTTTTTGGAATTCTAGCCCACCCAAAAGGGTTTTTCTTCTATCTTTGTGCCTGCTTTTGAGGAGGATGTTTCCTTGATTGCGTGAGGGATAGAAGCGGTATCGGCGCACCCCGATAGTTATCGGGGGAGTCGATAAGAGCGGATAGCCCGACCCCGCTTTTTCTGCGGGGGCACGCCCAAAAGAAAAATTTATCACCTACTTGCCTACAAGAAAGGATATTGTGAAGACATACAAAGAATACAAACAGGTCGATTATCCGCAGATCGGAGAGTCGGTTTTAGCATATTGGAAAGCCAATCAGATTTTTGAAAAGTCGGTCACTAACCGTGATGGCGCAGAGACTTTCACGTTTTTTGAAGGACCGCCTTCAGCAAATGGTACGCCGGGGATTCACCACGTGATGGCCCGTACGCTAAAGGATATTTTCTGCCGATACAAGACGCTGAAGGGCTTTCAAGTGAAGCGTAAAGGCGGATGGGATACGCATGGACTTCCTGTGGAGCTTCAGGTGGAGAAGGAACTTGGAATCACCAAAGAGGATATCGGAAAGAAAATCTCTGTGGAAGAATACAATCGCAAATGCCGCGAGACGGTGATGCGATTCAAAAATGAGTGGGATGAGCTGACCGAAAAAATTGGCTATTGGGTCGATTTAGATGATCCTTACATCACTTTTGAACCGAACTATATCGAGTCGCTTTGGAGCTTACTCAAGCGTCTTTATGACAAAGGTTTGCTCTACAAAGGCTATACCATTCAGCCGTATTCTCCTGCTGCGGGAACTGGTTTGTCCTCGCATGAACTCAATCAGCCAGGCACTTACAAAGACGTCAAAGACACCTCGATCACTGCGCAGTTTAAACTGAAAGGTGAGGAAAATACTTACATCCTTGCCTGGACTACCACGCCTTGGACTTTGCCTTCCAATTCTGCCTTGGCAATTGGAGAGAACTTGGATTATGTGAAAGTGAAGACTTTCAACCCCTATACTTTTGAGGCTTGTACCGTGATTTTGGCAAAAGCGAGAATGAACGCTTACTTAAATCCGAAGGCTGCTGAATTGAAATTAGAAGACTATAACCCTGGAGATAAACTGATTCCTTTTGAGGTAGTTAGTGAGTTTAAGGGAAAGGATATGCTAGGCTGGGAGTATGAGCAGCTTTTCCCGATTGAGGAATTGGCTCTGCCAAATCCTGCCTTTACAGTGGTGTCTGGAGATTATGTGACCACCGAAGACGGTACCGGAATCGTGCATCTTGCAAAAGCATTTGGTGCGGATGACTTCCGGACTTTGGTACAGAATAATGTGCCAGGTGTATTTGTGAAAGATGAAAAAGGCAATGATTTGCCATTGGTGGATAGGCAGGGGAAATTCCTTCCAGTAGTGGGTGAATATCTTGCTGCAAAAATGGCGGAGCATTCCATCTCAGCTCACAAGGAGTATGGGCCTGCGGACTTCTATGTGAAAAACTATCTGGAAGAAGACGAAAGCCTGCCCGAGTACAAAAACACGGATGTGATCATCTCGATCATCCTTAAGAATGAAAATAAGGCCTTTAAGGTCGAAAAATACGAGCACACCTATCCACACTGCTGGAGAACTGACAAGCCGGTATTGTATTATCCAATGGATAGTTGGTTTATCAAAACCACAGCCTACAAAGACCGATTGGTTGAGCTCAATAAAACGATCAATTGGAAGCCTGAAGCGACTGGAACGGGTCGATTTGGCAACTGGCTGGAGAACTTGGTGGATTGGAACTTGTCACGATCTAGATTCTGGGGTACGCCACTTCCAATCTGGAGGACAGAAGACGGATCTGAGGAAAAATGCATTGGCTCCATTGCTGATCTTCAAGCTGAGATTGAAAACTCGATCGCTAAAGGGGTGATGGAAAAGTCTCCTTACGAAGGGAAAGAACTTGATCTGCACCGTCCTTTTGTCGATGATGTGATCTTGGTTTCTTCCAAAGGGGAAAAGATGTTCCGTGAGCCGGATTTGATCGATGTGTGGTTTGATTCTGGTGCTATGCCTTATGCGCAGTGGCATTATCCATTCGAAAATGAAGACATTTTCAAAGCGAATTATCCTGCAGATTACATCGCCGAGGGAGTGGATCAAACGCGAGGCTGGTTCTTTACCCTTCATGCAATTGCGGTGATGCTTTTTGACAGTGTGGCTTTCAAAAATGTAATTGCCAATGGGCTTGTATTGGATAAAAACGGTAATAAAATGTCCAAGCGATTGGGTAATGCCGTGGATCCATTCAAAACCATCAAGGAGTACGGTCCGGATGCGGTTCGCTGGTATATGCTGAGCAATGCCAATCCTTGGGATAACTTGAAATTCAACTTAGATGGGGTAACCGAAGTGCAGCGACGCTTCTTTGGCACCCTTCAGAATACCTATAATTTCTTTGCGCTTTATGCCAATCTAGATGCATTCATTTATGATGCAACCAAGGCAGTTCCGGTAAAAGAGCGTGCCGAACTCGATCAATGGATTATCTCTAAGCTTCAAACACTTATCACAGAAGTGGAGGCTGCCATGGATAACTACGACGCTACAAAAGCGACTCGGGCGATCATGGACTTCACTGTGGATCAGCTTTCCAACTGGTACGTGCGACTGGCACGGAAGCGATTCTGGAGAGGCGATATGAATGCAGATAAGCAAGCAGCATACGAGACGTTATACGAATGTCTATTTAGCCTTTCGCAGTTGATGTCTTCTTTTGCGCCATTCTACTCGGATTGGTTATTCCAAAACTTGACAGAAGCTGGTGATTCCACGATTGAGTCGATTCACCTGACGAACTGGAAGAATGCAGATGTTGCCCTGATCAATAAAGATTTGGAGGAAAGTATGGACTTGGCTCAGACGATCTCTTCGCTCGTGCACTCGCTTCGTAAGAAAGAGAAAATGAAAGTTCGTCAGCCCCTTCAGCGAATCTTGATTCCGGTATTGAGTGCTAAAACCCAAGTGCAGATTCAGCATGTGGAAGAGCTCATCAAGTCCGAAGTGAATATCAAAACAATCGAATATATCGATGATGCTTCCGGGATTTTAGTGAAGAGCGTGAAACCTAACTTGCCACTTTTGGGTAAAAAGCTTGGGCCTAAGATGCGATTTGTCGTAGCGGCGATCAACACTTGGGGACAAGAAGAAATCGGACAAATCGAGCGAAACGGAAAGATCAACGTGGATATAGAAGGCGAAGGATTTGAGCTCCTTCTGGAAGAAGTATTGATCTCTTCTCAGGATATTCCGGGCTGGTCAGTGGCGTCTGATGCTGGAGTTACTGTGGCATTGGATGTGACTTTGACTGAGGAATTGAAGCAAGAAGGTGTCGCTAGAGACCTAGTCAACCGAATTCAGAATCTTCGAAAAGATATGGGATTGGAAGTGCAGGATAAGATTAAAATTAAATTGTCGGATGAGAATGAATTGGTAAATGCAGCCGTAGCTGGGTTTGGATCTTATATTGAAGCAGAGACCCAAGCGGTGAGTTTGAGCTTTGAATCTAATTTGGAAGATGCATCTTTGCTGGATATGGACGATTTTAACCTTTCGATAAAAGTAGAAAAGGCCTAAGGTCTAGGGATAAAGTATGAAGAACTACATCAAATATTTTGGAATTGCACTTTTCGTAATTCTTCTCGATCAAGCAGTGAAGATGCTGGTGCATTTCCAAATGGATTTCGGAAGTCCGGGTCAAATCCCAATTTTCGGTGATTGGTTTAAGCTTCATTATACTACCAATCCCGGAATGGCATTCGGAATGCAATTGGGTTCAGAGTATGGCAAATTGTTATTGACATCATTTCGTTTGGTAGCTATGGTCGGAATAGGATATTACCTCTACCACATCATCAGCAAGAAACAACACCCGGTTTACATTCTCTGTATCGCCCTGATTTTGGGTGGAGCAATAGGAAACTTGGTGGATTCTATTTTCTACGGAGTTTGGCTGAATAACGCTCCCTATGATGCCGCTTCACCTTGGTTTCACGGTCAAGTAGTTGACATGTTTTACTTCGATATTTGGGAAGGATATTTGCCGGAATGGATTCCGATTTGGGGGGGGAGTTATACTGCTCTTTGGCCGATTTTCAATATTGCCGATGCTTCAATCTTTATTGGAGTGGCGATTATTTTGATTTTTCAGGGTAGGTTTTTCCCTGAGGAAAAGGAGAAAACAGTAAATAATAAATTGGATACCGAGCCCACTTCGGAAGTCTGATTATAACCATCTTTTTTTATTCCCGAGTTATTCCGTTCAAAGAAAAACTCGGGAATTTTCATGTTTTGGGGTAAATAATCCTTAAAAAACGAGTTTTAGAGCTCTATTTTTCTTAATTTTCACTTTGCATTACGTCTGATTCTTGATGTAAGTGCACATTTCGAATGCTTTTTACCGATTCAAATCGAAAAGCATTGATTCTCAAGACCCAACACCTATGATCGTAGATTCTGACCAGCCCTTTCAGATCGTTTATTCTATTTATAGCCATGAGTACCTCGGACTTTTAATTGAGTCCTTTGTAGTCCAATTGGACGAGCAAGGAAGACTCTCCCTTGCCCATCAAAATATTAGTTCCGCCAATGCTTCTGAATTTGATTCCGGATTGGACAAGGCCGATTATGACTTGATCAAACTGATGGATTCGATGAATCCTGAAAAGCTGGCCAAACCTCACATCAAGCGTGGTAATATTCGCCCGAAGGATTACCTCCATAAAATCTTCGATCCCAAAACTGAGGATAAAAAAGTGCAGGTGATTCTTGAGGATGCTTTGGAAAAGAAACGTAGTCAGATCATGCCCTTGTTGATAGGAAAACGACTTTTTGAAATGAGCAGTGACGGTAATCCAGTTGGGAAAGAAATTGTTGTCAATGCGGAGCGGGCTACGGTTTTATTTCATTTTCATAAAAACGAAGAGAATACTCATTATTGGCCTTCGATCAAATTTAAAGGTGAAAAACTCGATTGGCAGTATAAAAATGGGTATTTGATCTGTAATGAACCTGCTTGGCTCATTGTAAATGGTCAATTGTTTCAGTTTGAAAAAGGAATCGACGGTAAAAAGTTAAAGCCCTTTTTGAATAAGAAATTTATTGTAATTGATAAGCGGATTGAGCCAGGATATTATCGTGGTTTCATGAGTAATCTGATTTCTCAGTTTGATGTCAATTCCATAGGGTTTGATATAAATATTGAGCGGGGCTCGCCTGAGGTTTTTTTGGCCATTAGCGAACTACCCGGAAATACCGGCAAAGATCTTTTTGGAGAGGAAGGTGAGCGCATTGACGAGGATAAGATTGTCTTTGAACTTCGATTCAAATATGGAGAATATGATTTCCCGGTGCAGACGCCTGATGGCGAAAAGCTCGGAAATTCTGTCCGAATGGATGAAAAAGATGGGGTTTACACTTTTTACAAGACGATCCGAAGTACCCAAAAGGAAAAAGCATTTCTAAAATTGCTTCGCGATAAAGGGATGGACTTCAAAATTGGAAAAGTTGCTTTGCCAAAAACCGAAGCTTTTGAGTGGATTGGAGATCAGGAGGATTTTCTGGACATCGAGCGAATTAAAATTCGTCAGAAAGCAGGACCTAAGGGAAAAGTCTATCATATCGGAAAAGCTCAAATTTCGATTGAAGTCAATGAAAATATCGATTGGTTTGATGTCAAGGCTTTGATCAAATTCGGTATTTATCTGGTTCCTTTTGCGAAGCTACGCAAGCTTTTGATTCAAGGGAAATCAGAATTTGAGCTTCCTAACGGAGAGATCGCCGTGATCCCATCTTCTTGGTTTGTGAATTATTCGGAGCTATTCAATTTCATGGAGGACAGGGGAGTGGATGATACCATGGTTTTGCGCAAGCATCATCTGGCACTTGCTAAAGAAATGGAGGAAGGAAACTTGGTGCAAGTGACACTGAGTAGAAAGCTGGAAAAACTTCGGGATTTTGAAGCTATTGAGGAGTATGAATTACCTACTTCATTTGAAGGCACCCTTCGCCCTTATCAGCAAGCGGGTTACAATTGGCTTCGGTTTTTGAACGAATTCAAATTCGGGGGATGCTTAGCAGATGATATGGGTTTGGGAAAGACTGTTCAGACTTTGGCGCTTTTGGCATCCGAAAAAGAAAAAAATCCAAGCTTTACTTCCCTTTTGGTGATGCCGACTTCCCTGATCTACAACTGGGAATTGGAAGCCAAAAAATTCACTCCGGACCTGAAGATTTTGGTCTATACGGGTACGCAGCGAATCAAAGATCCCTGGAGATTTGGAGAGTATGATTTGGTGTTGACCTCCTATGGAATCACCAGATTGGATATCGATGTCTTGAAAGATTTTTTCTTTAATTACATCATTCTTGATGAATCTCAAGCGATCAAAAATCCTTCTAGCAATATCTCCGCTGCGGTAATGCAGTTGAAGAGCAAGCAAAAGCTGATTTTAACTGGTACGCCGGTGGAAAATGGCACTATGGATCTTTGGTCTCAGATGAATTTTATCAACCCTGGGCTTTTAGGAAATCAGAATTCCTTTAAAAAGCAATTTCTATTACCAATCGAAAAGCAAGACGATAAGGATAAGGCCATCAAGCTAAATGCGATGATCAAGCCTTTTATCTTAAGAAGGCTAAAATCACAGGTCGCTACAGACCTTCCTGAGAAAATCACCAATGTGAAATACTCTGACATGACCACCGCTCAGGAGGAAGTCTATGAGGAAGTAAAGAATTATTACCGGGAGAAAATTATCTCCGATATGCAGGCCACTGGAAGAAATAATCAGCAGTTTACGCTTCTCCGTGGCTTGACTCAATTGAGACAGATTGCCAATCACCCAAAATTGGTTCGAGATGACTACGAAGGGGATTCAGGAAAATTGGAGGACGTAACTTACATGCTCCAATCTACCATCTCGGAAGGGCATAAAGTTTTAGTATTTAGTCAATTTGTTCGCCACCTGGCCATTGTAAAAGAATACCTGGAAAAGGAAGGTATTCCCTACGCATACTTAGATGGATCTACCAAAGATCGTCAGGCACAGGTGGAAAAATTCCAAGAACAAGAGGACATCAAAGTGTTCCTGATTTCGCTCAAAGCTGGAGGCGTGGGATTGAACCTCACCAAGGCAGAATATGTATTCTTGCTAGACCCATGGTGGAATCCTGCAGTCGAAGCTCAGGCGATCGATCGGGCACACCGAATCGGGCAGCAGAATAAAGTGATCATCTACAAATTCATCAGCCGAGGTTCGGTGGAGGAGAAAATTATGGCCTTGCAAAACAGAAAACTAGCACTTGCTGGCGAACTGATCAACACGGAGGAAAGCTTTATGAAGAGTCTGGGTCAGGAAGATATTGCGGCGCTTCTGAATTAAGATTTTGGATTTAAAAATTAAAAAGGAAAGATGAGCGTCTTTCCTTTTTTTGTGGAAGGCAAAATCCGATCCCTGTAGGGATTACACCCAGTCCATCGCAATGATTTGACTACGCTGAGGCGGGGCGGGCAATTTTAAATTGTTAAAGGTTAGAAGTTTAACCTTCAATTAATCAATAATGATACTATTAAACAGGACCTATGAAATTAGCTAAGAAATTAGGTTTAAAAAAAAGAAATTAAATATTAAAATAGTATTCAAATGGCTCCAAAATAGTTTTGGAATATGTATATCCGCAATCTTGCCAGTATGATTAAATCGAAGCAATGATGAGTCTGTCAAAGAGTTTTTGACCGAAGTATCTTCTGTTGAGCTTGTAACAAAACTCGTCCAGGTAATTC
>NZ_JAQWXX010000113.1 GCF_029254265.1 Algoriphagus sp.
TTGGATAGATTGGACTTCCCATCCATCCTCTAAATTGAGCAGGGTTGTGAAAAAATTCTCCGTAAACATCTTTTTGCTTAAAGATAACTATTCCATTAAATTCGTGGTAGAACCAAAAATATAAATAAAAAGACCTTGGGATCCCCAAGGTCTTTTATGTTTCGGCTTATGCCTGATATAAAACTTAACACTGTGACAAAGTTCAACCCAAATTTCGGTTAAAAAAATACCCATAAGTGGGTATTTTTTGAATGTTTTAAAGTTTTAAGAGCGGTTTTTCAGCTCTTTTTGCTTTTAAAAAATTAGGTTTCCTATAAGTCTTGAAATCCGGAATAATTCTACTAAATATTTAAATTTTACAATGAGGTTTACCGTTTAAACCATATTAATTTTTATTAACAAAAAGCTTCTTGGAATTGGAATTGGATTTGCTCTTATAGATATGATTTTTATTACTTTTGAGTCAAGTTTCGAGCAAAAATTAAAAAATCAAACAAAACCTTTTCCTAAATCACAATTAAAACCCTAAAATGAAGCAAAAACTTATTTCCTTCTCGGTAAATCGCTCCCTATTGATTGCTATGGTTGCAATGCTTGCAATGGGCGCTTGTAAAAGTAAAAAGAAGGTAGTGGAACCAACGCCTGTTCCGGCTAAAGTCGAGCAAGTGGCACCAACACCTCCTCCAGCACCACCTACAAGGTCAGCTGAAGAGATTGCAGCAGAAAATCTTGAAAATGCATTCAACAGTGTAGCCAATGCAAGCAATGTGACTGTAGCTAACCAGTCAATTCAGCAGGCTTTGGGAATGTTTTCTAATCAGGAAACTCCTGTTTTGATCGTAATCCATGAAGAGAATGGCATCAAAGATTATGATGAGCCAACTACAATCAAGAAATACTTGGATTACCTGAAAGACACTAAGAAAAATCTAAACTATATCAGCGACATCAGACTAGATGCCAATGGTAAGGTGTCTGAACTTGAGTTGAGAAGAAAATAATAGCCCACTAGTTAAAATTTAAAAAAAAATGAAAAATAAACTTATTCTATTCCTGGGCCTATTCCTTGCTACTTCAATTGGAGTATTTGCTCAGTCAGACAATATCAGCCCAGCTCGTAAGCAGGCAATTGACTCTCTTGCACTTGAAAAAGTAAAGGATCTTTCAAAATATATCAGCATCATTGGTAGCAAAGAGACTCAGTTCTCCGAAGCTAACCGTGTCATGGATAGAGCTGAAGAGCTTTTCGCTCCAGGAGCTGAAATGGGCGTGTCAAGTATCAATTCAAACGATATCGCTTACTATAAAGTAAGAAGATACTTTGAGCGATTGATGGCTTTGAACTATGACCGAGTGAATATCACCTGGTACGATATTCAATATATCTCTGATCTTGAGCGACAGCCTGATGGCAGATATGTGGGAGTAATCACAATCTATCAGCGTTTTGAAGGTACATCTATTGAAACAGGGATGAACTACAAGGATACTACTAAGAAGGACATTACCATCTACGTTGAGAAAAAGCAAACCCAAATTGCAGGTAGAACCATTGAATTTTGGGATGTCATGCTCGGCGATGTGAGAGTGACAGAAACCTCAGTATGAGAATAATTCTTTTAATTCTTGCGATTAGTTTCGCAAGCATCTCTTTAGTTCCGGGGCAGGGCATAGGCAGCCCCGGAACTATCAAGGATGACGGCAGACTCGCCGCATCCACAAAACAACTAAACCAATTCTTCAGAAGGTTCAACGCCGAAGAATCCCCTTCAGGAGAGATTCGCTACTATCCAGGCGATTCCCTTTACCACAATGTCCCGCTTAGACAGGGATTTATTCAAGTCCTTTTTGATAATCAGACTTCCTCGATCTCCAAAGACCTAAAGACAGAATTTATCAATACTGTATTGAGCTCCACCTATCCTCAATACATTAATTTTCACAGGGAAGGATGGTTCTCTGAGGTTCAGACTGATTTCATTTATAAAGGAAAAAGAGAAAAAGTCACCATAATCTTAAAGCTTCAGCCTGAAGGCTTAGGCTATGAATGGATATTTGATGCAGTTTCTTTTGACCCATTCAAGAACCTATTTAATAAACCTGTGGGCGATGAAAAAGATTTTCTTCATCCACTTAGTCATGAGCTAGGATTCATGAATCTTAGAAGGGCTTTTCAGGATTCTAAATCCCCGGAAGCTTATACTGAGACAAGTTTTACTCCGGATTACCTAACCTTATTCCTATATGAAATGAAATTGGGAAACTTACGTTTTGATAACGTCAATGGGGTTCGTTTTCATTTCTTTCAAATTGAAGGCTGGTATTTTGAGGTAAGTCAGTTCAACCGACCGGGTTTCAATACCGGATGGCTAATTTCAAATTTGGTCAAATTAAAACCAGGGGATAAAGAGACCATACAGAAATACATTTATGATCAGAATTAAAAGGACGTTTCTTAGTTTCGCCTTGCTTTTGCTTTGCAGTATTGGGTTTTCCCAGACTATCAAAGGCTATACAAAGGATGAAATCGATGAGTATTCCACTAAAGTGGAGGACCAAGTCCGATTTTTAGAATATTTATTGAACACAATAGGTTCACAGGAAACTCCAGCTAGAGACAAGGATGTAGTGATCCGTGAAAGCTATTTGAAAATTTTTAGAGATGGATTGGTCCAGGTAGAAGATGATCTTTTGCTGGATCGTAAAGTAGTAACCAATAAAGACGTCACTTCCTATTTGAAGGATATTGAGTTTTTCTATAAAAACATCAATTTTAAATTCAAAATCAGAGATGTCAAGCCACATCAGAAAGAAGATGGCCAAGTGTATTTTGTGGTCTCACTGGACCGGACCATCACAGCTGTGGGAACTCAGGGTGAAAAAGTTTCCAATACCAAGCCGAGATTTGTAGAAGTCAATCTTCAGGATAAATCAGGCGAATTAAAAATTGTAAGTATCTATACAACAAAGGTTAGCAGGGATGAGGAGCTGATAGAGTGGTGGGGTAGTATCAATCCCAACTGGAAAGCATATTTCAAAGACAGATTTGGACTTGCAGAATATGACTCTGTAAACCTGGACCAACTGTATCGCTTTGTCAGTGTGGATTCACTGGATATTTCAGGCACCGATTCTCTTTTGGATCTCAGTCCTATGGAAGCTTTGAGACAATTGAGATTTGTCAACCTGAGCAATACGCTTATTACAGAGCTTGGACCTATTTCAAATGTGACTTTCTTGGAGGATTTGGACGTTTCAAATACTCCCACTTCAGACATCCAATTCATTAAGTATTCTGACAAATTAAAGCGACTTAATATTTCCAATACACAGATCACTGACATAAGCTTATTGCCAAATTTAAAGTCTTTGAAATCACTCGAAGCTGAAAAGACTCCGATTATGAGTTTCGCAGTTTTGAATCAATTTGACAGTTTGGAAAGATTGATTTTACCACAAAGTGGATTCAACAATGCAGAGAATATTTCTCAGTTGAAAAATCTTAAAGAGCTGGATCTAAGCAATAATTACATCATCAATTGGGACTTGTTTAAGAATCTTAATTCACTGGTATATTTGAATCTTTCGAATACCAATATTCAGGATCTGTCACCACTGATAGGTTTGAATCAATTGGAAATCATAGATCTTACCAAAACCCCTATTTCAGATATTTCTGCTCTAAATAAGAAGGAGAATTTGAAGAAGGTGTTGGTGGATGAGACTGAATTATCCGTATTGGCTGCAAATAACTTTACCAGAAATAATCCTACAGTACTGCTTATCCACCATGTAAAGGATCTGACTTCCTGGTGGAATAATTTGTCGCCAAACTGGATGGAAGTGCTGAAAAAAGCAAATCCGAATCTGGTAGGATCTAATCCGACTGTAGAAGTATTGACCGAAACAATTGGATTGACAACCCTTGACTTAAGTAATTCAGGAATAGAGTCACTCAATCCAATAACCAGATTTGTCAAGCTGGAGAAACTGGACTTCTCAGGCAATCTTATTCAGGATCTCATTTCACTGAGCGAAGTCAAAACACTTATTGAAATCATAGGTAAAAATACTCAGGTACAGGATATTTCTCCAATTAACCAAAATGAAAATCTGGTCCGAATAGATTTGGAAGCTAGTCCTATTGCCAGTATTTTGGATGTGACTTCTCTTCCTAATTTGGAATACATCAATGTAAACGAAGGAGCTATTTTCCCTGAAGAAGTTCCCGAGATTCTATTGAAAAAACCAGCTTTGACGATAGTCTACAGAACAGCTGAGCTTCAGAATTGGTGGGAAGCCCTGGATCCTTCCTGGAAAGGGATCTTTAGAAGACAGAATTCACTACCTGAAGATCCTTCTACGGACGAGCTACACCGCATGACTTCAGTACCAAGTTTGTCATTCGAAAGTCTATCCATAGGAGATATTTCCCCGGTCACTGCATTTATCAATCTAAGAGCTTTTACGGTTTTTGATGCTCCAATCGGAGATATTTCCCCGATTGCTGAATTGAAATTATTGGAAACATTGACCATCTCACAGGTTCCGGTGGTAGACTTCTCCAGTGTAAGCCAACTGCCGAAACTCACCAAATTGAATATCAGTAATACCGGCATTGAGGATTTAACTGCGCTATCTGCATTGTTCAATCTAACTTATCTGAATATCTCAGGAACAAATCTAAAAACCCTCAAAGGTCTGGAACCCTTGATCAATTTGGAGGAACTTGATGTGGCAAGCACAAACCTGAGATCGTTGAAGCAAATTGAAGGACTAATCAATCTTAAAAAATTATCCTGTTTCAATACTCGTCTTACAACTCGATCGGTAGATACCTTCAAAAAAGTAAATCCAAACTGTGAGGTTAGATTCTATTGATCAAAATGCTGGAATTTCATTAGGTATATCAGCAATTATACCAATAGGGGAGTTTCATTTGTTTTTTGGGCTGGAAGACGGATGACCGAAGAACGAAGTTTGCCAAAACTGGAATCAATCCGAATTTAGGCCGTTAAATCAAGCTACTGGTAAGAATGCGGATAATGATAAATCTCATTTACAAATAGGCAAAGAAAAAATCCCGTTTCCGGGATTTTTTCAAAAAATGAAATGTCAAAAAGTATGGAAAATTGGCCTTATGATTTTTAAAAATCGGTAGAAAAGTTGCTTAATCACCCTGATATAAAGGTATTCACACATTTACTTTAAAAAATACCCTATACAGGGTATATATTTTGATTGATTGCATTACTTTTCCACATTTTCATCTTGAGATATAAATATTGGATTAAAATTCACCTTTCTAAAAAGGCTTTTTTTGAGTAAAAGGCTAAAATTGGCTACTTTTCATGATGTTTCGGGTATTTCTATTCCTATCATTTATCGCTATAGTTTTTGGAATTCCTCGAGGCTTTGATTTTTCCGATGAAGGACTCTATGTTTTACTCGCTGACCCCAATCAGCAAAATATAGGTGGAGTATTTAATTATGATCTTTTTTTCAAACTCCTCTATAGAATTTCCGGTCTAGAATTCGGTATAGTAGAATTGAGGATTCTTCGATTGCTGACTTACATCGCCGGAGCATTTGGTTTGGCTGTTTTTTGGAAACACCTTTTTGATACTGAAAAAATATCCCTAATCATCTTTTTGATGGCATTGATCGGATTGTTTTCTGGCTATGGGTTTTTGCCGCCTACTTTATCTTATAATTCCATTTCGGTAGTTGCTGCTTGTCTCTGGTTGGGGATTATTTCTAAGCGGGAACTGAACTCAATTGATTGGCTTTTTCTTGGACTGGTTTTCTTGATTCTCTTCTACGCAAAAATCAGCGTCGGTCTATTTCTTGGGCTTTTTACCCTTATTTATTTCCTTTGGAAGAAAGAGTTGAGCTTTTCCGGATTGCTACTTCTTTGCCTTCCACTGATTTTTTTTGAAGGATTATTTTTTTTCTCTTTTGGAGAAAATGGTCTAAGCCGATTGACTGGTGAATATGGATTTCTCTTTCAACGAGAGGATTATAGTGTTTTTAAATTAATCAAATACACTACGGTAGGAGGGTTTTGGTGTTTTTTGGCTGGACTCCTTTTCTTTATTGCAGCAAGATTAAAGCGGGCGAATTTCAAGTTGTATCCAATGCTTTTGGTTGTTGCCATCTTTGGGCTTTTTCTGGTCTTTTACCTTACTTTCATTACTTCAGAATGGAGTCATTTGATTCTTTTAGCCACATTCTCAGCGATCAGTTGGCAGATGGGAAATATTTCGAAGAATGAATTCAGTAAAAGAGAAACCTTTTTTTTTCTGATTCTGGTTTTACTCCCTTTCTTTCTTCATTTTGGTAGTAATGTGTATTGGCTGCGACTTGGGATTCACTATTGGGTTTTTTGGCTTTTTGCGCTTATGATCCTGTTGAAAGGTACATCTGCCCAATTCAAAATGCGATTCAATTCATTCGCCTCTTTCTTTTCCATGATTCTAGTACTTTTTGGGCTTTGGTTTACGCCTTTTGAAGGTGAATATCTATGGAATGCTACAAGAGCTTGGGAATACAAAACCGGAAAGAAAATCCTGCTCTCGGAGAAGCAAGTGGAGTTCTTGAATGCAATAAATGCTGAAATCGGAAATACAGAAGACACCGAAATTGTTTCCCTATTTAGTAACCCGGGGATTCTTTACCTTTTGGACATGAATTTGCCCTTTTCCCCAGCTTATTGGAAAAGCTCCCAAGCCAGTCTCTTTTTGCAAAATGGAGATTCCTTAGACTTTATACTTTTTAATGAGTTAGAACCATTTCCTTTTGACCGATCAATTTGGGTTTTGAAAAAGGAATTGATTCAGCCCAATGGTGAAAACTTACAGATACTATGGAAAAAGTAAGCACAAAGTCCTTTTTCTGGTTTTGGGCTTTGCTGGGTTTAGCTTCGGTGGTTCTAATCTGGTTTTTGCCTTGGCGATTTCAAACCAATGACGATGAGCTGATGATGTGGCTGGTTTCTGGAGCCTACACAGGCGAGCCGGAATCCTTTGCTGTTTTTATTCACCCAATTTTAAGCTGGAGTTTTTCTAAGCTTTATACTTTTTTCCCTGCAATTCCCTGGTATCCGCTGACCTGGTTCTTGGGGATGTTTTTGAGTTATCTCTTAATTCTAAAAGTTATTTGGGGGAAATCTAATGGGCAGTATTTTAAAAATCTATCAAGCCTTTTTATTTTTTGTTTGTTGGTTCATTTCCTGTTGTTTTTACAATTCACCATTGTTGCTGGATTTGCGGTTTTTGCAGGATATTGTTCACTACTTTTTTCAAAAAACACTAAAATTGGCAAGACAGAAGTATTGTCATGGGCTCTCTTTGTGTTTTCTATTTTAGTGAGATGGGAATCTTTTGTTTTAATCAGTTTAGGGTTTGGTTTGTACCTATTCATTTTCAAACTTGATTTCTTTAAACATTATCTCATTCCCCTTTTTTCTCTTTTGATTTTGTTTTTCATTTTACTTTCAGGGAAATTTTTTTGGGAAAATAATTCTCCCTATTCGGAATATTTAGAGTACAACAGGGCTCGTGCCTCTGTCTCTGATCATCCGGTCATGTATAGGTTTTTTAAAGAGGGAAGAATAGAAAAGACCAATAACTGGTTTTATTTTTCGCAATGGATGATGGATGATGATGATATTAGTGTTGAGCAATTGAAGGAAAGAAAAAACGAACTGGATGCAGAGTTCATTTCCGTCGACCAGATTCAAAGTTCATTTTCACGACTATTAGAAGTTCTAAAATCTGAAGTTTTTAAATCTATTTTCTCGTTCTTACTTCTGCTTGGCTTTTTTCTTAGTTCTATTCAGTTGAAAAAGAAACTGACCTTTTTCTTCATTTGGACAGCTTTCTTTCTAGTTTTCAATCATTTTTTCATATTGAATGGTAGGGTGATTATTCTATTCGTATTGCCATTTGCTTTTCCAATCTTTGATGCTGCTATCGATTTGAAAAAAGCATTCTTTGTCTTTTCTTTCGCCATTTTAGGACTTTTATTAGGTCTTCATGTCAGGAATTTTTTGAAAGATGCGAAAGGTCGAAAAATAATGCAATTAGAATTCCTTTCAATTTTGGACGAAATTCACCCAAAAACACTTGTCGTTCTGGAAGGATACAAAGAGAACTTTCTTGGAATTCCCTTTGATCAGTCGAGACCTGTTCCTTTCTTGAGTTATGGTTGGATTTCAAAAAGTCCATTTCAAAAGAAAGCTCTTAAAAAATTTGAATTAGAAAGTATTCAAGCTGCAAAAAGATATTATTTAATTGGAGTGGATGTTCATGAAGAGTACTTTTTTCCCATGTATATGAATTATTATTTTGGAGAATTTACTCTCGATGAAAAAACAGAATACCCAAATTTTATCTTATTTGACTTTCGAAAAGAGAGATTTTAATTTTCTACTATCTGTTATTTTTCCGTTCGCGTAAAATGGTTCAGACTATCATCATGCAAACTTTTAATGGTTGGAGCCGATTTTTCTTATGATTCTTTATGTATATCCGTTTTTTTAAAATTAGCTTGATTTAACGGCCTAAATCCCGATTGAATTCCAGCTTTTGGCAAAATTCGGACTTCTGTTATCCGTCTTCCAGCCCAAAAAACAATTGAAATTTCCCTAATTGTATAATTTCGGACTATTAGATTATTCTTATCAACTGACGCTAAAGATCATATTTGACGACTTCTCAGAATTACAAGCTCCTTTTAGTCCTTACACTCCTTGGGAGAAATAAATTAAATCTTACTTTTCTTGAAAGCCAAAGTCAGAAACCCCAGCCCAAAGACCAAAAATATCACCGCTGCCCAATCAAAGCCCTCATTTTCTACTGCTTGATTGAGAAATGGACAGCAAGGCAGGTATTTAATCCGAATCGTTTCATTTCCTGAAAGTTTCAGGTGCACTGGACCGGCAACCCGCTGACCGTTTCCGGAATAGTTCTTTCCATCTATTTCAAACTCATACCCGAATAGATAGGTGTATTGGTTTGGGATGGTTTCGTTTCGCTCTCCATATTCCTGTCTGTAGGAAGTCAGCCTTGCATCTGTAGAAACTCCCACCAAATCCAAGGAAAAAATCAGCAGCGAATAGAGGGTAAAAAGCGTCCCAATAGCTCCCAGAATTAATTTACCCCAATTGATTTTCATAAAAGTAAGATATCAAACTAATAACATGTGAGACTATGATTTTTGTCAGGTTTTATCACTCTTAAATGAAATATTTTGCAGATGAGGGGATAAGAAAAGTGTCGAAATACCTAAAAAATTGTCAAAATAAAATTTGGTGACTTTGGAAACGAAATCTAAAATTCCTGGATTAACTGAGTCCATTTTGAAATGGAGGAAAGTCTTGTTTTTTGTGGCCATTGCTTGCTACTCTTCAATAGGATTTGGACAAACTAATAAGGTTTACGAAATCCCTTTCCCCGGAGACAGCGATGAGATAATGCATCTTCAAGTAAAAGTTTCTGAGACCGATTGGGAGGATGATTTCAGATCAATGGGAGTGGGTTATTTGTTCACGTCCAAAATGAATTATAAAAAGACCAGGTTTGATCCTAGTTGGAATCAGGAAATTCAGGTAGGAGGAGGGGGGCTTACCGTTGATGTTTTTTCTTTTGGTGATCAATCAGAAGATATTTCAATTCCACAATGGATTAAAGATACTTTTAATAAAGTAATAAATGATTCTGATGATGGGGTTAAAATAAATGGGTATGAGGCTGATCATCGACTTTTTTTAGGTTTAGAAAAAGTAGAGGAGATTTCCATGCCTGGACAAAGGCCTGAAAACCCTGCTGTAGGGCAAACGAATGGAGTATATAGAGAAAATTTTTTTATCAGGGTTCAGGGTTACCCGAATATCGTAAAAGTAAGAGTGGAAGGGAGTTATTCGCTTGAAGGAGATTCTTCGGGTGAGGTTTCTGAAATGCTAAGTCAAATGAGAGATCAAGCTCTTCAGTTAATTCAAAATTTTACCTTCGATTTGACACCTTCTACATCTCCTACTTCGAGTTCGGGATCTTCCGACATTTCTGCTTCTGACTCTGAAGAAGACCTCCCTTGGACCACCATTATCGGTGTCTTAACTGCCGCTGCAGTTGCTTTGGCTCTCAGAAAAGCCCTAAAAAAGAAGACGAAACAGCAGGATTCTTCCAAACCAAACAAATCCTCCAAAAAGGAAAAACAGAAGGAAGAGGATGAGGAAGAAGCCCATTACCTGCTTCAGCTTTCCAGTGGAGAATTTGAGTTAAAACTGAATGAACCCCAGTCTCTGGATATCAATGTCTATAAAATAACCCCCAAAAGCCAAAAGAAATATCCTGCCGATATTCAGGTTAAAAGCCCAGAGAAGGCCTTAAAAATTACCCCGATATCCGGTTCAACTCCACTTCGCTGTCAATTGATTCTGGAGGGAAGGCCCAAAAAAAGCATTTTTTCTTTCACAGTCCAGGCATCTGCAGACGGGAAAGCCTATAGTGAGGAAGTAAAGATCAAGGCCGGTGGAGAGGTGAGAATTGTCTATAGAACTGAGCCTGCAAAAGTCAGAAGTCTAAGGCCGGATATCAATAGATTGGTAGCGCTTTATGCTCAAGTCCTGGATGAAAATGATCAGCCCTGGGATGACCTATCCAAAAAAATCTTGTTTACCCCTTTCGGAGACTGGGTAGAAATTTCTGAAAAAATCTGGTCGGATGATGGCTGGGCAGGAATCAATATTGGTGCTGCAAATCCCAACCCGATTTCAGCCTCTTCTCATCCTCCAGCCCAGGTAGAAGTGGAAATGTTGGTAGAGGAGGAAGAGAATGTCAATGAACGTTTGGAGGAAAGTTTTATCCTGCAATTGCTCGACTGCTACCTAGAGTCAGAGACCCATCATTGCTCTTTGCCTATACGACAAGAACCCGTGGAGGTGAAATTCAAAGTTTGGATCGAAAATGCCGGGGAAGAAAAGGATTGGAAATTCAATGGGATCTATAGAATCGGTGTCGATATAGAAGATGAACCCCTATCCGAAGTTTTCATAGAGCAGGAAACTGAAACGGAAGCTTTGGTTACTATTCGAGGACCCATTTTGCAACTGAAGGAAGGGCAGCGACAGCTTTCCAAAAATTTGGTGATCAGTGCAGTACAGGGGGAAGAAAAACCCATCGAAAGTCATATCACGGTAACTGCCTCTCAGGTGGGTCTTTACATTCATAGAGGAGTCAATTCTCAGAATGAAATGATGTTGACCGCTGATAAGCCCCGAAAAGAGCGTATGGAAATCGGTCTGTTCCGCTACAATCCGCAAACAAAAGAAATCATAGCGGATGAAGCGGGGCTTTCCAATTTACAGATTGAGTTGCTGAGCGAAGAACGGGAGATCAAAAATCTAATCACTGTCTTGCAGCCGGAGTTTGCCCGGGATCCAGATATCCATGTCTCTCCCTATGCCTGCTATTTTTTGACTACTGCCGAGGAAATCCCTGGCTACGGAGAGACCTACGATATCAAATATCGGTTTTCGGTACCGTCAGGGGAGGAAGAAGATCCCGAGTTGTTTGTGCAGGAAGTAACCCTGAAGGTAAAGACCAATAATGTAGGCAAAAAGCTCAAAACCTGGGATGAGGCCTATGCGGAGTGCCAATACATGATCAAGAATTATGTGCCTCATAGCAATGCTCAGGAGAAATTGACCAATTTATTGGAAACCAGAAAGCAATTTCTGGATACAGAGGGTTTGGTGGAGTTTCGAAATCAAATTGGTGCTATAGGAGCAAAGCTTATCCTAGCCGATGGTGCTGAAGGATACAAGGATGTGGACAAATGGGCCACTAGAATAGAGACTACTTTGGAGTGGGCCCAATGGGCCGGGGATATCTGCTATACCGTTTTGGTAGGCTATTACCTCAAAGGGCCGGCGGCAGTAGCAGCGGGTATGCTCAAACCGGAAATCATCGATGCGATTAATTTCTTTATCTATGAGCGGGAAAAGGGTTTGCAAGTCTATGTAGACCGGCAAATCGATAAAATTGTTCCTTTTTTCACTTCTACTTTAAAGGGGCGCTTGCTGAGTATAGACAATATCGAAAAGGTAGTCGGGAAGAATCAGGCAATCTGCTGGACAGTTTATATTACCTGTCAGTTTTTGGCACAGCTTTATCAAACCAAGTCCATGATCGAGGCGGCCAAAAATACCGGTAGGGAAATTCGGGATGAGTTACTGGTACAGTTTCTTAGCAAGGAGCTTCGCAAAAGACAACCCAAAGTTGAACAGGAGGATGCTCCCGATGAGGATGAGAAGAAAAAGAAAGGTGAAGAAGAAGATGAGGCGGATGATACTCAAGCTAAACCCAAGAAGCTCCCACCCAAATCCAAGCGGGTACAAGATGCTCTAGATCAATTGGAAAGTGAAATTCTGACAAATAGGATAGGGGGTAAATTTCTAGATAAACGACGAGTACTAGAGATAATGGAAAACCCAGCTATGGTCAGAACTATCAAGAAACATGGAAGTGATAAATTAAAAAAGGCTTTCGATGGTCCTCGTAAAAAAATATACGACCAGCACGACCGTGCCCTTAGGGAAGATCTGGCTAGGGAGCTCCGGATGGATCCAAATGATTTGAAGGTGGATGACTTCCGCACACCGGGCAGTAAGGGGAATGACCTGAATACAGACAGGGATTACAGGGTACTGCGAAAAGTCAAGTTGAAAAATGGCAAGGAAGCCTGGGTAGAAGTTTCGCACAAAGTGTATAAAGCGAAGTCGGAACGAATTTTCGGAGAATTGACAGACAAGCCGCCCCATGTTTCTGACAGCGAATGGGCTCAACGAAAACAACAAATGGTTGGAGACTTTACCACAGAAGAGGCCTGTATTGATTATTCTGATCAGGGGCTTGACCCAGAAACAGGGGAACGCACCGTGGTCGAATCCAATATCAAGAAAGTGAAAAAGGGAAAAAGCATCTTGAAAAACCCGGATTCTATCTCGAAAATGTATCAGAATAAGATTAAAAATGCTGGAGATCAGCCCGAAAAATATGCCCAAGCCCAAAAGGCGATTAATACCCTGGAAGAGGTAGAGGCAGGCTATCAGCAGCAAGGCTATAAACTGAAGGATGTCGATCCGAAATTAGAACAGGCCAAGCACATCATCGCCAATCAGCCTACAGACTTGGATATGACTCCGGATCGGATGGTTAAGGTCAATCAAAAACTAAAAGATTTGGGGTATCCAAATGGATTCGACGATGCAGTCAAAGACATTACCAATCAATTCAAAGACTTGAATGACCTACCCAAAAAGAAAGGATTCTTCTCTTCATTTTGGAATTAACAGCTGACTATGGAACTACTACCTTTTGAATTTGTACATGTTGCCAATCAGGCAGGTTTGTCCAAAGAGGAAATTCAGGAATTGATGGGGAAGGAACTTGCCGGACTGCAAGCTGCTGAGGGGGAGGATTTATCCTGGAGAGAGCTTCCGGAATATTCTGAATGGGCTGAGAATCTGAAGCTATTACAACAGGGAGATACTTCCCTGCTTTTCCAAAAGATT
This sequence comes from Algoriphagus sp., assembly GCF_029254265.1. Lineage (GTDB taxonomy): Bacteria > Bacteroidota > Bacteroidia > Cytophagales > Cyclobacteriaceae > Algoriphagus. The sequence goes on from NZ_JAQWXX010000113.1 coordinate 13,577, forward strand.
GCCCGCAGGGAAGTGATACAGAGCTATCGGTTCTTTGCATCTCCATCGCTTAGGAGTATTTCCCTTCTTGGCAACACTCCCAATCATACGCTCCGCTTCGAGGCCTTTTCAAATTTTGATTTCTTCGGGAAATTTGCGGCGGGGACTTTCCTGGATTTCCCAGCTCTTCCCTCGGATATTCCTGCACTCCGTCATATGACTCGAGCAGAATTCACCGTATTCGCACTGTTGGTAGAACTGTTTATAAGGCACTATCCGGATCCGGATATCAATTGGGAGCCTGAGGAAGCTCTTACCTTTGAGACGGAGGATTTGCTTGACTTGGCCCGCACTGCGGAGGAGCAGGATGATGATTCTACTTGGTGGCTTCATTTCAACCGATTGGAAAAGCTTGACCCTGTTTCCTTAGCAGATATTCAAACGGGTATTGCCATTCTTGCTACCAAGGAATTGATTGGGGTTTCGGATGATGTAGTAAATTTGGACCGCTATTTTCTGGGGGAAAACCTGACTTGGTTTATCCGTTCCCTGGCTTGGTGGGACCGTGGGTTTTCTGTGGTCCATGCCACCAATGGAACTCAGTTTATTATGCTACAGGCTACAGCGCTCTTTGTCATCACGATCGAAAAGGGCATATATTTCGGGATTGCCAATGCTAGTGGAAATGACATTCCGGATCTGTTGCGAAAATACCTGGAGCTTTCCCTTGAGACTAAAAAGGGTATTCCATCCCCTAAGTCCGAAAGCACTAAGGAACCCCCAAATTTCTGTCAGAACTGCGGTGCAAAATTGATCCCTAATGCCAAATTCTGTATGAACTGCGGTGCTAAAGTTCACTAAACCCAAAGCGAGATGAGTGCAAACAATTGTTCCAACTGCGGTGCTGAGTTAAAGGCAGGTGCAAAGTTTTGCCCCTTCTGTGGCAATCCTGTTCATTTGCCTCAGGCTGTTCAGGAAAAACCCAAACTAGACAAAGGGGAAAGTAAATCCTTGAAAGAGTCCGTTAAGTCTATAGCAAAGCCGCAGGTTTGGGAAAAGATTGCCGATCCGGATAAGCAGCAAATTCAATCTGCACACAAACCCAGTCCCCAGCCTCTCAGGGAGGCACTTTCAGCATCGGCTGCTGCAGGATTTGACAAGTTCGGGTCAATGGGTTTTTTGATTCTCAACTTACTTTTGTTGGTAATGGGCTATCAAAGTGACACGGTGCTGGGAATATTGTTTTTGAGTTTCGTGGCCGGGGTTTTTATGATTTGGAGGAGGAAAAAGCCCAAACCCATCAATTGGCTGATCAAAATCATTTTGATTCTCCAAGTAATTGGACTACTTGCTGTAGTCGTGGATAGCATCGAATACCTTGGGCTGATTTCAGGATTGATGATTTTACTCTTGGGGATAGATTTAAAATTGATTTTCAAAGGAAACCGTTCAAACTAACATGCCGAAATTTTGTCCAAATTGTGGTTTCGCACTCCTGCCAGAGGCGAAGTTCTGCCCAAGCTGTGGAAACCAAATACCTGATGTAAAGCTTTTCCCGGAAGAAACTAAAGGTTCGTCTCAAGCAGGTTTCTCAGAAACAGAACTGACCTTTCCCTTTGCAGTCAAAAACAAGGAGAAAATAGTTTCCAATCGAGCCTTGATCCTTTTCGTAGTTTTTGCAGTAGCAGCTTATTTACCTTTTGTAGAAGATACAGGACTATCCGGCATGTGGGCTTTCACCTTGATTGGAGCTTTTGGAGCCCTTGCTTCTCTGATAGTTTTTTTCATTTTTCGAAGCCGAGCCAAAAAAATGCAAAGCTTGATTTCTGGTGAGCAGGTACTCGCTTCCTGGCAATTAGATCAGGACTTGAAATCTGCCTATGTTGATTATCTGTTTTCCCATGAGCAATCCAAAAACAAAATGACATTTTCCATTACAGCGATTTTGATAGCAATCGTTTTTGGTCTTTTTGTTGTATTTGTGGAGGAAGGAAAAGGAGTGATGTTACTCGTAGGTATGGCCCTGATTGCACTTATTGGCATTTTTGCATTTTTAATGCCGCGGTTTTACCGGTCCAAAAACCTACAGGGGGATGGCCTTGTACTCATTGGAGAAAAGTTTGCCTACATCAATGGCTTTTTCCACAACTGGGATTTTGTGCTCTCTGGTATCAAAAAGTCTAAGGTGATACAGGAACCCTTCTATGGCTTGTTTATCCAATATTTCTATACTGACCGGACCTTGACCAATACCGAGGAACTTCATATACCCGCTCCAAGAGAAATGGATTTGAGTTTTTTGGTCAAAAAATTGAAAAAATAGAAATCATTCTTCGGCTTTCGGTATGGCTTACTCTTCTAAAATCAAAGATCCTAAATTTGACCAATACCTGAAAAATACCAGGAACTATCGCTATCAATTTGCTTTTGGCTTGGGAGTGATCGCTGTGATTGGTTTTTTTCTTTATGGTGAGTTCAGTGATGAAATGGACAATCCCGAAGCACTCTACATTGGCTTGGTGATAGGAGGAATGTTTTTGCTGATTGGGCTGTATTCGGTGTTCTCCCTTCGGCCCAAGCTCGATTGGGATGGAGAAGTGGCCGAAAAGGAAATCCTCGAGAAGGATGGCAAATCCATTTTTCTTGTCTACATCGAAGACAGTCGAGGGATGAGGCATGAACTCAGGGCCGAAAACGACCCAACTGTCTATGAATACTACAAACTGGGTGAAAAAGTCCGTTACCACGGAAAACTGAAAACCTTCGAGAAATTTGATAAGTCAAATGATGATATTATTTTTTGCAACGCCTGTAGTTTTCTCCATGAAATCTCCGAAGAAACCTGCCGCAATTGTGGTTGTCCCCTCCTGAAGTAACAAAATCAGCTTTCAGTATTTTTCCAAGGATTTGATTCAGCCTGAAATCTACCTTAATCCATAATTCCACCTTGTTTGCAGGAAAGCCAAAAAGATTTTAATTTCACCGAGTAATTTTTTTACTCATCCGCTAAGTTCTGATAAGGGACTGACCGGGCGAAGCTTTGGTGAGTTTAAAGTTTAGAGTTAATAGTTTAAAGTTAATAGTTTAAAGTTCATAGTTAAAATCAAGAAAGCCAATATATTAACTTGTATGGAAAACCCTATTCAAAATAGAACTTACCAATTTGCTGAGAAGATAATTTCAGCTTATTTAATTCTTCGAGAAAAAGGTCATTTAAGATTGGCAGATCAACTTGTAGGAGCAGGTACTTCGATTGGAGCAAATGTTGCAGAGGCACAAGCAGCTCATTCCAAGCTAGATTTCATTAGTAAATTAACTATTGCGAATAAAGAAGCACGAGAAGCTCAATACTGGCTAAACTTGATGGATAGAAAAGAATTGTTAGCAGATTTTGAAGGGCTAGAATTTCTCAAAAAAGAGATCGGTGAAATCGTCTTAATTCTGAATTCCATTATTAAAAAATCAAGAGAAAATCTTAAAAACACTAAATAATACTCCTAGTCAACTTTAAACTTTCCATTTTAAACTCAAAACTTTAAACTTTTCAATTTTAAATTCAAAAATTGCTCGACTCCTTAGTTACTTCCAAAACCCGAATCAAACTTCTTCTGAAGTTCTTTTCACATGCCAATTCGGGATACCTGCGTTCACTCGCCAAGGACTTTGATGAATCTACCAATTCTGTACGTGTCGAACTCAATCGACTTACGGAGGCAGGATTGCTTTTGTCAGTAGATGAAGGTAAAACCAAGGTCTATAGAGCAAATGAACGCCATCCCTTTTTCACCGAAATTCAGGCTATGGTTTCCAAATTCCTGGGACTGGACGAACTGGTTGAGAAAATAGTTTTACGGATGGGAGCAGTAGAGCGTGCTTATATTATAGGTGATTACGCCAAAGGAATAGATTCAGGGACCGTTGATATGATCCTGATTGGGAAGAATCTCGACCAAGACTATCTGAATTTTATTTTGGAAAAAACCTATGAGAAAGTTAAACGAAAAGTGAAAGTGGAAATTCTGGAAGAGGATCCAGGAGATATTTCGGGAATTCTGGTTTTCGGAAAATAATTACAATGAGCCTGAACTTAAGCCTGAATCAGTTATCTGGAAATGATAAGAAAGTAGATTCCTGCAATCCAAAAGTTTAATCAGATAAGACTTGAGGACTAGATACAATCTTGGACCTATCAGAATAGAATAAGGATAGAAGTTCCTAACTGCTAGCAGTCGTCTGTCGACCTTGGTCGGTGTACTATCTTCAACTTTTCAAATTCTTTTTTATGTATATCCGCAATTGCACCAGTAAAAGGTAAAAAGCGACTTAATTTATGGTAAATACTAGCATTACTGGTACTTCGGTCATCCAGCCTGATAAGCAAAGAAAAAGAGGACTCTGGCATCATTGCGGATAATCAGATTCTTTTTTCAGCACTACTTGCCATGTAGGGTTTAATCCTATAAGATTTTAACTATTTTCGAATATCGAAATTTCTATGCCCACTAACCTCATGTGATTGTTTCAATTATGCAAAAGGGACTTGTATCAATCTTAGTAGCCAATTTCGATAAGGATAGGTATTTAGAAAACACTCTTTCATCCATACTTGAACAGGAATACGAAAATTGGGAATGCATCATCGTGGATTATGGGAGTACGGATTCTTCCAGAAAAATTCTTCATGACTTCCAAAAAAGAGATCCTAGATTTAAAGTCTTTGATCGGCCGAAACATATTCCAAAGGGCTCGAATTTTTGTAGAAATTTTGCATATAGCCTCGCCTCAGGAGATTACATTCAGTGGTTTGACAGTGATGACATCATGTATCCTTGGTTTATCAAAATGAAAGTCGAGGCACTTGAAAGCAACCTGGAGCTTCCCTTTGTAGTGACAAAAGCCGATTTGAAATTTGAGGAAGAGTTTAATGGAAACCGCAAGTTTACCCAAACACTCACATCCCAAAATCTGATTTCGGATTACCTTCGATTTAGAATTTTGTTCTTTACCGGAGCCCCCCTTTTTAGAAAGCATGTTTTTGAAGAAGTGGGCCTATTTAACGAGATAGAGGTGTCCGCTTAACATCATATCATATTTGAGATATACATTTTATCTGCTTTTACCATTCTGATGATTAGATTATTGAAGATGGTGTCTTTGTTCTGGGAGCGATTAATTCGG
>NZ_JAQWXX010000118.1 GCF_029254265.1 Algoriphagus sp.
GCAGTCAAGTTCAGTTTGGAAGCTTTTACTGAACTCTATGACTCCTTGACCTTTAAATATATCCATTTTGAGCGTTTGAAAAGCTATAAATATATGCAATTAAAAGGACACCTCTATAACGAGAATTTATACAGGCATCAGGAATGGGAGCTCTACCTCAGGGTTTTACTCAGATTTAGAGATTTTGAAATAATCAAAAAGGTAGGCTATGCATACTATGTAGTATCAAAATCCATTACATCCTCTTACCAGGACAGGCATAAGATTTTAATGAGTGAATTAGAACTCTTTCTTCAGGTTTTAAGCAGAAATACCAATCCTCTCAAACAAGTAATTCCCCAAAAGGAAAGGATAAGGATCGCATTCAAATATTTTTTGGTGGCAACATATCATAGAAAATTCAGATTTTCTTTGACTTATTTTGAAAGATTGATCCTTGAATTGGTAAGTCCAACCCAGCCACTCGAGATAATTGATAATTAGTAAAGAATCATTAATTGACTAGTAGCGTTGAGTAAGATTTCAATTGAGATACAGCGAATCAGGGATGGCTTCTACAATTTGAGACAGAGAGCTTTAGGTTTTCCGAAACTCCGGAAATCCTTTCACTCTTTTCATGGGTATCCCCTGAATTTAGAATCACCCAAGACTCTCCCTGAGCGGATAATTCATAAAAAAATTCATGACCGAAATCCCTTAATCGTACTTACTTCCGATAAACTGAAAGTTCGGGATTATATCAAAAAAGTGTTGGGAGAAGAAGCGGCAAATGAGATTTTGATTCCCATCTATCATGTGAGTAAAACTGGATTGGACATTCCCCATCAGGAATGGGATTTTGAGTTCTTCATGAAAGCCAACCATTTCTCGGGTGGAAATATGCTCGTGAAACCAGGAGAGGATCCGGATTTAGTTAAAGAAAACTGCCAAAAATGGCTTTCCTCTAGTTATGGACAAGGGATGCACGAGTGGGCTTATCGGGATATTCCTCGAAGAATAATCTGTGAGAAAGTTCTTCGGGATGAAAACGGAAAGATCCCTCAGGATGTGAAGATTTATTGCTTTCACGGCAAAGCCAGAATGATCCTTTTTGTTTCTGATAGATTCGAAGGTCAGAAACGCTTATTCACGGATGAAAATTTAAACCCAATTTATGGAGTGATGATGGATGGTTCCTTGCAGCTTGAGCAGATTCCAAATTTCCCACTACTGGATCAAATGAAGGAAATAGCCGAAAAACTGGCCAGTCCTTTTGAATTTGTCCGAGTAGATCTCTACTCAATAGGTACCCGGATTTTTTTTGGTGAAATCACTCAATATCCCGGCTCAGGCCTGAGCCCAATAGATGATTATGATTACAGTTTGGCCTTGGGCAACCTATGGATTCCGGAAAATAAAGACATTACTTTTTTCGAGATGCTAGATTTGGTAAAGAAAAAGAATGCTTCAAAAACAGATAAAACAAAATCAGCTTGAATACTAAACCTAATGTGAAAATCATCCAAGCCAGTTCAGGCTGGAAAATGGTTGATTTTCAGGAGCTTTGGCGATATAAAGATCTATTGTACTTCCTCACCCTTCGAGGAATCAAAGCCCGTTATGCACAATCTGTTTTAGGGGTAGCTTGGGCTATCATACAACCACTATTTACCACGCTGGTATTTACAGTTGTTTTTGGAAATCTGGCAAAAGTAGATTCGGACGGTATTCCCTATACGCTTTTCTCATATTTAGCACTTTGGCCTTGGAATTACTTCTCGGGTACACTCACGGAGTCCGCCAACTCTCTGATCCAAAATGCCAATATGATCACTAAGGTTTATTTTCCGAGAATGGTATTGCCGCTTTCATCTATTCTTTCCAAGCTTCTGGATTTTATCATTGCCTTTGTGGTGGTGATAGGAATGCTGATTTATTTTCAGATCACTCCGGGCTGGGGATTGTTGGTTTTGCCTCTTTTGATCATCCAACTCCTGATGTGTAGTCTGGGAATGGGAATGGTTCTTTCTGCCATGGCCGTGAAATATCGGGATGTCAAACATGCACTTACTTTTGTGGTGCAACTCTTACTCTACGCTGCACCGGTAGTATACAGCACCACAGCTGTTCCGGAGCAATACCAAAAATTTTATATCCTAAATCCCATGGTAGGAGTGATCGAAGGTTTTCGAGCAGCTTTCCTAGATAGACCTATCCCTTGGGAATGGATCTGGCCAGGAACAATTGTCGCTTTTATCCTCTTTATTTTCGGGATGATGTATTTCCGAAGGATGGAAAGGATATTTGCGGATGTTGCTTAGGAAGTTTAGAGTTTAAAGTTTAGAGTTTAAAGTTTAAAGTTTAAAAGTTTAGAGTTTAAAGAGAAGAGTTTAGAGTTTAAAAAGCGATATCAATTGTTGATTTCAGTCATGATCTCGAAGACTAGTATGTTGGTCATTTCGACCGCAGGGAGAAATCTCAAAGGAGAAGAAATCTCATCGGTTAAAGAGATTTCTCAGTCGGCTCTAATATTAGGATAAAGGCAACTATTGTTTGCCTCTTTCGAAATGACTAAAATGCTGGTCATTTCGACCGCAGGGAGAAATCTCAAAGGAGTAGAAATCTAATCAATTAACCAGATTTCTCAGTCAGCGCTTATATTAGGATAAAAGCAATTATTGTTTGTCTTATTCGAAATGACCGGCGTTCTAGTCATTCTGATGGTCTCTACTTGGTCATGTCGGCGATCTCTACTCAGTCATTTCGACGACCGCAGGGAGGAGAAATCTCATCACTTAACCAGATTTCTCAGTCGGCTCTAATATTAGGATAAAGGCAACTATTGTTTGCCTCTTTCGAAATGACTAAAATGCTGGTCATTTCGACCGCAGGGAGAAATCTCAAGGTTTAAGAAAAATTTGGAAAATCTCTCTTTTTTAAAAACCATTACTTAATGTTCGTTTACATTCTAACAAATAAGACAAAATCAACACTTTACATAGGTGTGACTAATGATCTTCAAAGAAGGTTGTATGAACATAAAACCGGCCTTGGGTCCTCTAATTCTTTTACATCAAAATACAAATGCCACTTTTTGGTGTATTTCGAAGAATATGGAACTCCTAAGGAGGCCATTACAAGGGAAAAAGAACTTAAAAAGTGGAGGAGAGAAAAAAAGAATAATTTGATTGAGAAAGAGAATCCAACTTGGGAGTTTTTGAATATTGATGGTGATTAAGAATATTTATGGTCATGTCGGCTATCTCTACTCAGTCATTTCGACCGCAGGGAGAAATCTAATCGGTTTAAGAGATTTCTCAGTCGGCTCTAATATTAGGATAAAAGCATTTATTGTTTGCCTCCTTCGAAATGACCGACGTTTTAGTCATATCTATGGTCTCTACTCAGTCATTTCGACGACCGCAGGGAGGAGAAATCTCATTAATTAACCAGATTTCTCAGTCGGCTCAGATATTAAGAAAAAAGCATTTATTGTTTGCCTTCTTCGAAATGACCAGCCTTCTAGTCATTCCGACGGTCTCTACTTGGTCATTTCGATCCGCCGTGGCGGAGAAGAAATCTCAAAGGAGCAGAAATCTCATCAATTAACCAGATTTCTCAGTCGGCTCAGATATTAAGAGAAAAGCATTTATTGTTTGCCTCCTTCGAAATGACCGGCATTTTAGTCATTTCGACGGTCTCTACTTGGTCATTTATCCCTACGCATGCTGAAGTCAATCCTGATTCCCAATTTTACATTTTTACATTTTAAATTTTAAATTAAAAAAGTGCACCTCTCCATAATTTCTCCAGTTTACCAAGCCGAAGCGATTCTGCAGGAACTAGTGGATAGAATCCGCAAAGCTGTCAACGGAATCACTGACTCCTATGAAATCATCTTAGTAGAAGATGCGAGTCGGGATAATTCCTGGATTGAAATTGAGAGATTGGCTCAAAAGTATCCGGAACTTTCAGGCATAAAACTTTCCCGCAATTTCGGTCAACACTATGCAATCACTGCAGGCTTGGATGCAGCCAGAGGTGAATGGATTGTGGTAATGGATTGCGACTTGCAGGATAGGCCAGAGGAAATTCAAAATCTCTACCAGGAAGCCCAAAAAGGCTTTGATGTGGTTTTGGCAAGAAGAGTAAATAGACAAGACGGTTTTTTCAAAAGACTTTCTTCCAGAATCTTCTACAGAACCCTCGCCTGGTTTACCGGATCTGATCAGGATGAGACCATTGGTAATTTTGGGATTTACCATAGAAAAGTCATTGATCAGATTGTGGGGATGCGCGAAAGCATTCGATACTTCCCAACTATGGTGAAATGGGTAGGTTTCCGGCAAACAACACTAGATGTAGTCCATGCAGAACGAGAGCAGGGAAGTAGCAATTATAACTTCAAAAAGCTTTTCAATTTGGCTCTAGATATTATGCTGGCTTATTCAGATAAACCCATTCGCCTGACAGTCAAACTTGGAATGTTTGTCGCTCTCACGGGTTTTATTTTTGCTCTATTTACGCTTTACAAATACCTACATGGAGATATCATCGTTGCTGGCTATGCCTCGTTGATTATTTCGATTTGGATGCTTACCGGTTTTCTGCTTGTAACCCTAGGTATGGTGGGGCTATATATCGGAAAAACCTTTGAAGGAGTAAAGAATAGGCCGATTTATATTATTGAGAAAAAGATATAGCCTCGTTCCTCGGCTGAAATAGGCCTTCGGCGAAATATAGCCTTCGATGAAATATGCTTCGCGAAATACTACCTTCGGCTGAAATATGCTTCGCGAAATATAGCCTCCGGCTGTAATACGCTTCGCGAAATATAGCCTTTGGCTGAAATACGCTTCACTGAAATACTAATTCCATATTTCTCCCGCAGGGACTATTTCAACGGTATTTCCATAGTATTTCAATAAAGTTACCTCGCCTCAGGACATATTACATCTTTCAAAAAATCTATTACAAGAGCTATCTTGAAAATTTCATTCCTCCCTTTTGACTCCAATCTTTTCGGCTATCCCGTTGGCAAGGTGGAAATTTCGAATAATTGGAATGAAGCGGAATTCCTTCATTCAGCCAAAGAATTTCATTTGGTTTATCTGTTTTCCGAAAATCCATTGGAGGTAAAAACCCCAAAAATCAAAGCAGTAGACACTAAATTGATTTTCGAGAAAGAACTACTGGCTAATCAGCAAATCATAAAGGGGATTGAGTTGTACCAACAGGAAAAATTAAATCCCAAACTTCAAGACCTGGCCTTTCAAAGTGGTGTTTATTCGAGATTTAAAATTGATCGTCGATTGAATCATTTGGAATTTGAAAAGCTCTATTCCACTTGGATTCAAAAAGCTTTTGACGAAGATTTTATCCTGACCGATTCGGATTTGAATGGGATGATTACCTGTTCCATTCAGGAAGAAAAAGCATCCATTGGCTTATTTGCAGTTTCAGAAAAGTCAAAAAAAACTGGTTTGGGTACAAAGCTGATTCAAGCAGCCGAAGAAACTGCCCAAATTAATGGAGGAAAATCCCTTTTGATTGCAACTCAGGCAGCAAATAATGCCGCTTGCAAGTTATACTTCAAACTAGGTTACCAACTCCTAAGCAGCACAAGCATATTTCATTATTATAATGCCTAGGATGATTTTTAAGCTTGTAACTGATCAGTTTCTAATCTCCTGAATTCCAAATGATTCCATTTAACAAGCCTTATTTAGCAGGGAAGGAACTGAAATACATACAGGAAGCCGTCAACCTTGGTAAAATTTCCGGAAACGGAGAATTTACCCAGAGATGTCAATCCTTTTTTGAAGAGCGATACGGTTTCCAAAAATGCCTGCTGACAAATTCCTGCACCGATGCCCTGGAAATGGCGGCGTTGTTATGTGATATAAAGCAAGGCGATGAGGTTATCATACCCAGTTTTACTTTTGTTTCAACAGCAAATGCATTTGTATTAAGGGGAGCAAAAGTCGTTTTTGTGGATAGCCGGGCAGATCATCCCAATATGGATGAAAGTCTTATTGAGGAGCTAATCACTCCAAGGACTAAAGCAATTGTTGTGGTGCATTACGGAGGCTTAGCCTGTGAGATGGATACCATTATGGATATTGCCAATCGGCATAAGCTTTTTGTGATTGAGGATGCAGCGCAGGCGATTGATTCTTTTTATAAAGGAAAAGCACTGGGAAGCATAGGGCATCTGGGAGCGATGAGTTTCCATGAAACCAAAAATATCCAATGCGGAGAAGGAGGGATGCTCATGATCAATGACCATTCCATGATCAGAAGAGCCGAAATCCTCTGGGAAAAAGGGACAGAAAGAGCAGCATACTCTAGGGGAGAAATCAATAAATACGGTTGGGTAGATGTAGGAAGTTCATTCCTGCCCTCCGAACTAAACGCCGCCTACCTCTGGGCGCAGCTGGAGAACTTAGACAAGATACAAGAAAGAAGAAAAGCCATTTGGGAAGACTACTATGGACTTTTCTCGGAGGAAGGCTATAAAATCAAAATATTGAGTGCTGGTTATGCGGAAATAGTTAAAAGTTTAAAGTTAAAAGTTGAGAATGCAGTAATTGATCCATTCACCACTTTAAACTCTTCCTCTTTAAACTTTAAATTTAAAGCAAACTTCCATCTCTTCTACCTCCTCTTCTCAAGCCTAGAAAGTAGAACTGATTTCGCTGCTGCCTTAAATGAAAAAGGAATCTTGGCAGTGTTCCATTACCAAAGTCTACATAAATCAGAATTCGCCAAAAAGCATTTCCCGGATCAATTCGAGCGTCATTTGCCAAATTCCGACCGCTATTCTAACTGCTTATTGAGATTGCCTTTGTTTTATGAATTGCCGGAGGTCAGTAGGCAGTAGGCAGTTTTCAGTTTACGTCTCCCGTACAGTTGTCGGGAGCGAGGATTTTACTAAAACCGATCAATATTCGCTCTCTTTCAAATCCGAAGCAATCTTTTCAGTTTGCAGTATTACAGTGGGCATTATTCGCTGATCATAAGTAAAATCGATATCTCCTTCCATCTTAATTCTAAATTTTAAATTAGCAATTTCCTTATTTTAAATCCCATTCGTTTGGTATTAACAAACTACCGAGTAATTTTATTACTCAGTCAGAAATAAGTTCCAATTTCCAGAAGTAGCTACGAATTTATTCCCGCAGGCTGACATTTTTAGAAGTCGCATTATTCACCTTACGGTGCGGGGAACTGGGACTGAAAGGGCGAAGCTGTGGCCGGAGGGCAGTTAAGAGTGAATAGTTTAAAGTTAATAGTGGACAGTTGGTAGAGAGCAGTTCACAGTTGGCAGAGGACAGAGAGCAGAATGATCATTTTGAGATTAAGGTTTTTTGCTTAAGGTTTAAAGTTTAAAGTTTAACGCTTAACAACTTAACCCTTTAATCTTTAAACTCTTAAACCCTCAATGTTTATCGCTTAAAGTTTAAGGTTTAAAGTTTAACAATTAACGATTTAACCCTTTAACCTTTAATCTTTTAACCTCTTAAACATCAATGTTTATCGCTTAAAGCTTAAGGATTAACGCTTAACGTTTAACGATTTAACCCTTTAACCTTTAACCTCTTAAACCCACACCGTTTATCGCTTAAAGCTTAAGGTTTAAAGTTTAACGCTTAACATTTAACCCCTTAAACCCTCAATGTTTATCGCTTAAAG
>NZ_JAQWXX010000130.1 GCF_029254265.1 Algoriphagus sp.
GTCAAGTTCAGTTTGGAAGCTTTTACTGAACTCTATGACTCCTTGACCTTTAAATATATCCATTTTGAGCGTTTGAAAAGCTATAAATATATGCAATTAAAAGGACACCTCTAAAAAATAATATAGAAAAATCAGAATTTAGTGAAGCATTAAATTTGTTGAATGACTACGCTAAACATTACGATGTTTCGAATATTGCTGATTCAGCAGCGTCTTTCTTTTATCTGAATAAGGCCACATCGCTAAAAGGAATTGAAAATTATGATGAGGCGTTATTAACAATAAATGAATTTATAGAAATGTGTAATAGAGAAAATATGGATTCTCCCAATGCACATTTATTACAAGGTGGGATTTTATTCGCTAAAGAAGATTATTTAAATAGTATAGTTAGCTATTCATATTCCGAAGAAGTATTTGGAGATCAAGAAAAGAAAAAGAATGCTTCTAGTTTAAAAGAATATACATACCAGAAAATTAAAACAGAATTCATTAATATTCCCTATCATAAAAGAAAAACAATCTTTATGATGGAGAATGTCGTCAATATTCCAACAAATGATCTAAGGATTTTAAAACATAATGATGTTCCATATAAAATATATTTTCCAATTGGTCATCCTCACATGAATGAAGTTTATACTTGTCATCCATTAAAGAATGATTTCTATATTCCAATAAATGGGTTTCAAGAAGAATTATTTTATGATAGAGTCAATGAGTTTACATATTTACTACAATGTTTAGGCGCTACAAGAATAGAGATATCTTCTGCCAAGGCAGTTTCCACTCATCAAAATGATTTTTTGGAATCTCAGAAAAGTTTGGAATCAGACACTAAATTATACGGAGTAAATGTGGAGAGAAAAAACCAATCAACTTCTAGCAATAGTAATGAATCAAGTATAAAGATAGATAAAGTTCAAACATTCTCACCAAGTAAGGCGCCATTTACTCCTGAAAATCTGGTTTGGTTTAAAACAGAATTGAGTTGGCAAAGATTAGCTAATCAAAGGCTTGGTGGAAATATAAATCAACATCAAGAAACTATCTCCAGCATACAAAATGAGTTTGTTTCAAATCATGAAATTATTAACATAAAAGCTGGAGTAAAAGTCGCCTTGGCTAAGGTCAATGTTTCTGGCTCCAAAGACTATGAGATTAATACTAATAGAAATTCCAAATTTGAATGGAAGATATCTGTTGATTTTGCGAATGTAGAAGATTTGCATTTAAGTAATGTTGATCCTAACATATCGAAGGTAATACATGAAAATATGGCTCGATACAAGGAGGATGTTCAATTAATGCTAGATGATGATCAAATTATTGATGATCAAGAAAGAAAAGTATTAAACAAAAAAATATTGAAGTATGGACTTAGCCCAGAAGAAGCGAATATTGTTGAAACCGAACTATTGATTAAGCATTATTCAAAGGAAGAAAGGCATTATATAGAGCAAATCAATGAACTGCTAGAAGACGGGCCAATATCAGAGGCTGAACAGAAAATTCCAGAAAGGTACGCTAACAAGTATAATATAAGCAATGACCGTAGATTAACTATTAATAGTATTTATATTAAATAATAATTTTCTTAATAATCTCTCATGCCCACCTCACTCTGCGAATACTGCGGTACTAAATTCACTTCTGTAGTTAACTTGACTGCTTCTCCCTGTTTTCGACATCCTTTAGGTTCGAATAAAGGGAAGCACAAATTGTATGAAGGTTCTGAAAAGTCAAGCTATACATGCAAGTATTGCGGAACCAGTAATCATAGCTTAGCAAACCTCACAGCCGCTCCCTGCTTTCGCCACCCTTCAGGCTCAAATAAAGGAAAGCACTCTCCAGCATTATAAACTATGTCCAGACCCTATCATCGAGGAGAAATCAATAAGGCTTTTGAAAAAATAAAGGCACAACTTCATGCTGAAGCTGTTTTAAAAGGAAGAGGTACGGCTTTCTATATTGACACTTACACAGGAGGGAAGTTATGGGGAGGAGATCCTTATGACTATGACCATATATTTCCTTCAGAATTGATCCACACCAAGTACAAGGATGAGTTTTCGGATCAGGAAATCGCCGAAATTGTTAATATTAGAGAAAATATCGCTGTGACTCTCCGAAGTATCAATCAGTCCAAAGGGAAGAAGAATCCGGAAATCTGGATTCAGGAAGTGCGTCAGACTCGAAATGAATCCATCAAAGTCGATTTGGTGGAAAAAGCGATCCAGCATGCGAAGCAAGCCATCGAAAAGAAAAAAGATCTTTTAAAAGAAAAATAAGCAGCTATTTATGATTTGATAGCACTTATCTATCAATAGCGCATGTTTCAACATCCTTGGTTAGTATAGATTATTGTTTTAAATACCCTTAAAGGGTGTTAAGTATTTTTTTGGCGGGTCTTTTATGGGGTGATAAGAGATCCGCTTTTACCCCTCCTCAAAAGCAACATGGTGCTGTCTCAAAAATTCTTTGATCACGGAAACGTGAATACACTCGCCCAAATGGATAAAAGCATAATCATTCACTTTTTTTGCTTTACCATGGGCAATAATATCTTTCTCTTCTATATCGAAACCTAGATGCAAATGCTTTGTCCTGCTTTGCATTCCAAAGATTTTACCTTCAGAATCAAACAAAGGGCCGCCACTTTGGCCACGAAGTCCAGGAGTACTGAGTTCCATCCCATATACTTTTCCTGAATTGTCCCCTAAAAAACGGGTGAGCATTCCTTCAATAGGAAATCTAGGCGAGCGGGCATTTCCCTCTTTGGTCCATACAAGAGTTTGTGAGTTTTGATCCAAGCCAAAATTGCTGAATTCCGGAAACGGAAACCCAAGACGGCACAGCATTGCCCCAGGTTGAATAGCGCTTTCATCTTTCTGAAAAACTGGAATATCTGGGAAAAGAATTTTATCGAAACCTTCAAACTTGATTAAGGCTAAATCATAGATTGGGTGGAGGTGGAATTTGAGATTGCTGATTTTGTCAACACAATCCACAAAGGTGATCCGCATCTCACTGGTTTGATCTGCATAAAGACCAAGTTTCTTTGCTAAGGCGTGCCGCTGTCCTGCTCCCAGTTCTTTTGCTTGAGTTTGAAAATTAGAATATCGATGATTGATTTGGTCAGCTTGACTGATCCACTGGGCGACATGTTTGCAGGTCAGCGCATATCCTTCCCGATTGACAAAGAAAAGTGTTGCCGAACCTTTTTGAATTTGTGTTGAACCAAAATTTCTTGAAATAGAATGGATCGCTCGAGTGAATTTAGCGACATCTTGAATGGCTTTAACAAACATTAAAAATCTCTGTATTTTAGATCCTTAAATTAAGAAATCTAATTTTAGATTGAGTTTTTATAAAATTTTTACGATTCTTTTTCTTCGAAATCGATTGAATTCCCCTTGGAATAGAGTCGATTAAGTTAAGCATTGGAATAGTTTGGGCTAGCCAAAAAATTGTAATAACTTAGCCATTCGACAGGAATTTTTAGCCAAAAGTGGCTATCCCGTAGGAGTTTTTAGAATCAAACCTATACGTTAATCAATAATAAAATGAGCAAAATTAAAGTTGGAATCAACGGATTCGGAAGAATCGGTCGTCTGGCATTCAGAGTGGCCCAAGAAAGAAGTGATATTCAAGTCGTAGGAATCAATGACCTGATCGATGTAGACTACATGGCTTACATGTTGAAGTATGACTCGACTCACGGGCAGTTCAAAGGCACAGTAGAAGTAAAAGACGGAAATCTTATTGTAAACGGAGATACGATCAGAGTAACTGCGGAAAAAAGCCCAGCTAATTTGAAGTGGGGAGAGATCGGAGCTGATTATGTGATCGAATCTACAGGTATCTTTTTGACCAAAGAAACTGCTCAAGGACATATCGATGCAGGTGCTAAAAAAGTAATCATGTCTGCACCTTCCAAAGATGATACACCAATGTTTGTCATGGGTGTAAATGAAGGTTCTTATACTCCGGACATGGTGTTTGTATCAAACGCTTCATGTACTACTAACTGCCTAGCTCCAATTGCCAAGGTCTTGAATGATAACTGGGGAATCGAAGAAGGTTTGATGACTACTGTTCACGCTACTACTGCTACTCAAAAAACTGTTGACGGTCCTTCAGCGAAAGACTGGAGAGGCGGAAGAGGTGCTGGACAAAATATCATCCCATCGTCTACCGGAGCTGCAAAAGCTGTTGGCAAGGTGATTCCTGAATTGAATGGCAAGCTTACTGGTATGGCATTCAGAGTTCCTACTCCAGATGTGTCTGTGGTTGATTTGACAGTTAGATTGAAGAATCCTGCTACTTACGAAGAAGTTTGCGCCAAGATGAAAGAGGTTTCTGAAACTACCATGAAGGGAGTTTTGGGATATACTGAAGATGCTGTGGTTTCAAATGATTTCATAGGCGACCCTAGAACATCTATTTTTGATGCAGGCGCAGGAATTCAACTTTCCAGCACCTTCTTGAAGGTAGTTTCTTGGTATGATAACGAGTGGGGTTATTCCAACAAAGTAGTTGATTTGTTGACTTACATCGCGAGCAAATAATTTTTAAAGCCGGTTTTTTAACCGGCTTTTTTTTTTGGAAACCAAAATCAGCCTGCGTCAGTTATTAAAACTAAAACCAAAAAATGTACGTCCCTTTTTTTCCTCTCAAACTAGTTGCTTTCCCTGATGAAGAGTTGAATCTTCATATTTTTGAGCCGAGGTATAGGCAGCTTATTGCTGATATTGAGATCGAAGGAGGTGTTTTTGGTGTTTGTACTTTTTTAGACAAAATCTCTGGCTTTGGTACTTTGGTACGGCTTGATCAAGTTTATAAGCGTTATGAAGACGGGAGGTTGGATATTAAAACTATTGGCATTCAACCTTTTCGGATAAGTTCATTTGATAATCCATCCCCAGGTAAAGAGTATGCTGGCGGTGATATAGAGTTTCTCCCGAATGATCCCACCTTAGACTCTTTCTTAAATCAAGAATATATTTTTTATTTGAAGGAGATGCTTTACCTCTTGAAATATGATGCGCAAATAGATCCGAAATCTGTAAATTCTTACACTTTTTCCCATAAAATCGGGCTTAGCTTAGAAGAGGAATTGGAGTTGCTTAAAATGGTCTCCGAGGCAGAGCGTACCAGATTTTTGGTAAATCATTTTAAACGAATTATCCCTGCGATTAAAGCTGCAGAGCAGGCAAAAGAAAAAATAGCCCAAAACGGCCATTTTAAACACTTGGATCCATTGAGCTTCTAATCAATTTTCGATTCCTGAAATTCTTTGCACACGCATAAGGTCATCGGTACCCTGCAGTATTTTGTTTTTTAAGATTGGATTAAAACTCGGGTTTTCCTTCAGGAAGTTGGTCACTTGATCAGCAGCATCTTTTGAAGTGTATTGTCCAACAGTCGATGTAATCCACCTTTTTGGAAAGAAAATATCACCTGTCTTCTGAATCTCATCTAAAAGAGCTAATGAAAGTGTAACATGTTTTACGCTTTCTGCCTGACGCAAAGGGTGGTGGATATACTCACAAGCATCCAAAACCCAGGATTCCTTTTCCCGATTTGAAGCTTCTTTGAAGGATTCGAATAATCTGTCTCGATCTGCGTGGTTTTGAGATAGTGCAGGTCTCAGGAAGTCAAATCGATTCAATTTATCTGGATTGGTAATTCTTGACTTTTCCTGATCTAAAATTTCTTCGGATTTAGGATGGCCATATAGCGCCAAAGTCATCGCTAAAGAGGTAAAGTTGTCAGGGTTTAACTTTAGGTTCTTAATCTCTAGACTTTTATTCCAAAGGCTATAAAGTTTGGTTTTACCAATATCAGAGTAAGCAATTCCACTGTACAGCGAAAACAAACTTTTTTTAATGTTCGCTGGTAGGTCAGAAAGGAGCAAGTCCCAAACCTGGTTTTCAAAACCCGGCAGAATAGCCTCTCTTTTTTCTTCGGGAAGAAAAGTCCAGAACAGACTACTCGCCTCTGATGCTAGTAGCCTGATCAGTATTTCATTTTTTTCGGTACTAATCCCTTTTCGAATGGCCTCTAAAGCGATTTCAGCAGACACATTTCCCAGTAGGGTATTTTCATATAGATTTATAAAGCTATGTGCTCTCATTACTTCATTCTCGAGATTCGAGTAGTTCTCCAGAGCCTTCAAATCAATAGGGAAAACGCCATATCCTAGACCATTGCTGTTGTATAAGATTGTCTCAGGCTTTTCTAACCCGATAGCTTCGTCAATAGAGAGTATATCATTTTCAATTGCGACAGGGATGTTTTTAAGATGATCAGAATACACTAAGGTGACATCAAATAACTGAGGCCAGATTTTCTTTGATCCATCTTCTGCCTTTTGTGAGATTGAAAATTCAGCGATATTCCCATTTTGGTCGATTGAAATTTGCTCTGAAAATATGGGGCGACTTGACTGATTGACCCAAACCTCACTCCATTTTTGAAGATCTATGGATGTTTCTTCGTCTAAAATGTCGACAAGATTATTCCAGTTGGCATTCCCATTCGCATACTTCTTTATATAATTTTGAATTCCTTTTTGAAATGCATCTTCTCCCATGGCTGTCTCAAGCTGTCTCATCATGATAGGAGCTTTGTTATAAATAATGCTACCATAAAGCGAGCCGGCATCTT
The DNA here is from genome assembly GCF_029254265.1 of Algoriphagus sp. GTDB lineage: Bacteria > Bacteroidota > Bacteroidia > Cytophagales > Cyclobacteriaceae > Algoriphagus. Next base: position 6,673 of record NZ_JAQWXX010000130.1, read on the forward strand.
TTAAATTTGGGAGATTTTGTCTAATGGGGTTGGTTCCTGCAGTTCTGTCTTCGCCATAGGCGGAGGGATAGTTTGAAGTTAAAAAAGATAGCTCATGGTTGATTTCAGGGTAATTAGGATTCACTATTTTGCCAGCCATAAATCCTGCAAAGACTTCCTTCATCCAAACATCGTTGAACCATTCAATTGAAACTAAGTCTCCAAACCACATATGTGCTGTCTCGTGTCCTATCAATTTAGCTCTACTCAAAAGCTCTGAATCTGTAGCATTGCTATCCAGAAATAAAGCAGATTCTCTATATTGAATTGCTCCCACATGTTCCATTCCTCCATATTGGAAAATAGGAATTGTCGCAAAATCCAATTTTTGAAAAGGAAATGAATATCCTGTATAATCCTCTAAAAAGTCTACTGATTTACGATGAAGATCAAATAACTCGGGAATACTAGCTTCAATCTTTTCTTGATTTGTCTCTCGATAAAGCATTTTTTGAGGAAGGATTTTTCTGGAATTTGCAGTTTGAAAATCACCTATAACAAATGAAAAAAGGTAGGAGCTCATTAGATCGGATTTCCTAAACTCATGCTTAATGAATTCACCTTCTTCAATTGAATGAATCTCAGTTCCCCCAGCTAATACTTCCCAATCTTTCGGAGCAGTGATACTTAATGTGTAATGAGCTTTCAAATCAGGCTGATCAAAACAGGGGAATAAAGTACTCGCTCGGTCAGGGACCAAGAGTGTATATAGAAAATCATCATTTCTATTTAGGGATAGGTCACCTGCAATAAATTCTATTTCGAGTTGATTAGAGCCTGATTTAAGGTATTCTGTATCGATGATGATGTGCTCTTTTTCATGTATGATTTTTATGCTTTCACCATTGGCATGAATTGATTTGATGTTTTCTGATTTTTCGTTGAAATCCAAAATGAGTGGATGTTCAAGGTTTGCAATAGTTAGCTCTAGTTTCAAAAAAGAATTGATGCTATCCTCTTTTTTCTTTGGAATAGAAAAGTCAATGATGTAATGGATGTTCGAAACTTGTTGCTTTCTGAATTTTGCAAGCTCTAAAGAAATGCCGGGGTCATAAAAATGATCATCAGATGCTGGGGTAGAGCAAGAAGCAAAAATGAAAATGATAGAGAGCAGAGTTAGCAGTTTTTTCATGCTCCAACAATCCACATTTATATATGAATAAGCAAATGAAAATCCGTGAATAATACTCGCAGGACCTTGGGATAGGTAAAAACAAGAAAAGCAGCCCGTTTGGACTGCTTTTGTGATCCCTCTGGGGCTCGAACCCAGGACCCATACATTAAAAGTGTATTGCTCTACCAGCTGAGCTAAGGAATCGGTAAATGATAATAAAATAAAAAGCGGAACGTAATTCCGCTTCGTTATTAATGTGATCCTGTCAGGACTCGAACCTGAAACCTACTGCTTAGAAGGCAGTTGCTCTATCCGGTTGAGCTACAGGACCCGGATGAAATAAGATCGAGGTATTTCAAAACTTCGATCAACCTTAATATAAAGTCGGGGTGGCAGGATTCGAACCTACGACCTCCACATCCCAACTGTGGCGCGATACCGCGCTACGCTACACCCCGAAACTTTCTTTTTAACTCCTTGCGAGTTAATATTCATTGTGATCCCGCTGGGGCTCGAACCCAGGACCCATACATTAAAAGTGTATTGCTCTACCAGCTGAGCTACGGAATCATATTTATTTCTGACTTTAATTTTCAGAAACTTTAACCTCTCAAAAAGGGTCAAAAACCTTTCAATTTGACTCCCTAGGCTTGCTTTTTGCCAGATCATTGTCGTTATTGGACTGCAAAAATAAGCGACTAGAATCTAAATGCCAAACCTGAATTCAATCTTTCTCACAAAACTTTTGATATTTTTTACTTTGCTTCTGCAAGGTATTAATTGTCAGGCAGATGTAAATGATCTAAAAATAGCAGATTCCTTATTTAGCCAAAGAAGTTATAAAGAAGCAATGGAGATTTATAGAGCCAACTATGAAGAGGGCTTGTATTCTACTTCAATGTTACTCAAAATGGCTTTTATTGAAGAGGGAATTGGGGATAATGAACAGGCTACGCTGTACTTAAGTAAATATTATGATCTTGCTCCAAATCCGCAGGTAATTACCAAGATAAAAAGTCTTACCGGTCAAAATTCCTTGGTAGGGTATGAAGTGTCAGACTCTCAGCGGTTCCTAATTTTTCTAACAGAATACAAAGAATATATCGTAGGACTTTTGACAGTTTTCCTCCTATTGTCAGTTTTTTCAAATTGGTGGACCGGGCGAAAAGTTGAAAAGAAAGAGACCTATTGGCCTACTGTGCTGCTTATAGTCTCTATTTTCCTGGCAAATAATTTTCTGGAAAGCCCGAGAACTGGATTGATAACTTCCAGTCCAACTATTATTGTTTCAAAACCTACAGCGGGCGGAGAGTTCGTAGAACTGGTGGAGCCAGGTCATCGAGTTAGAATAAAGTCCAGCAAGGATAACTGGTATGAAATAGAATGGAAAGAGAAGCCTGCTTTTATTAAAAAAGACAAAGTGACTAGATTATAAAAAAAGGCCTCGAAATTTTCGAGGCCTTTCCATTTGTTAGTTTTAAAGTTTTTTAAGTACGATGTTTCTGTAGTATACCAGATCACCGTGATCCTGAAGAGCAATCTTGCCCTTTTTGAATTTTCCAAAACCAGGCATGTCTTTAAACTTGCTACCTGCGATTAACGCTTCCCATTCTGGAGTCCACATTGTCGTGCTAACGATTGTGGTTCCATTCAATACAAATTCAAGTTTACCATGATCAGCGATGATTTCAGCTTGATTCCACTCTCCATAAGGTTTTACAGTCTCTTCACTGCTCACAATCAGATCATATAAATCACCTGCTCTATGGCTGATAATTTTGGCATCCGGGTGTCCTTCATTATCAAGAACCTGCATTTCAGGACCAGTTTGCCAAGGATATTGGTATTCAGGTGATTCATTGATGAAAAATATCACCCCACTGTTTCCGTTTTGAGCGATTTTCCAATCATACTTTAAATGGAAATTCTCAAATTCTTCATCTGTCACTATATCTCCGCCGTCTCCAGTTTGCCAACCGTCTTTATTGACCGCATCAAGATATATGGCGCCATCTTCTATTTTCCAGGCTTTACCGACTTCCCCTCCTCCGTATTTATGCCAGCCTGTGAAAGATTTACCGTCGAACAAATCAATCCATTCCTCTGCAGGAGCAACCTCCGTCACAGTTTCCTCTGTTTCAACAGTTTTTTCTCCAGAGCAAGCAACTAGCAAAGATGCCAGTGCTGCTGCAGCTAGATATTTTTTATCCATGACTTATTTTTTAAGAAGTAATACATATCGAATCATATCTTTTGCATCTTCCTCACTTAATGAAAGGTGAGGAGGCATTGGGATTTCACCCCAAACGCCTACACCGCCATTGATTACTTTTTGGGCGAGCATAGTGACATTCTCTTCTGTACTCTCATATTTAGCAGCAACTTCAGCATAGGATGGACCTACGATCTTTCGCTCTACCATATGACAAGACAAACAATCAGATGCTTTTATTTTCTCAATGCCTTTGATATAAATAGGATCATCTTGATATTTTTCTTCAAGAGTCATCTCTTTTGCTGGCGCAGCTGGTGTTGCTTCTGCAGTTGTCTCAGCCGTTTTTTCTCCACCTCCACAGGCAAAAGTCATTCCGACCAATGCCATCATTCCCATTCCTAATAATCTGTTCATTTTCATTTGTTCTTTATTTGTGTAGTTTTTAAATGCCTAATATTTTTTTATTAAATGCTTCATCAGCTCCCATTCCAGCAAAATCATCAAATGCCTTTTCGGTTACCCTAATGATATGCGCGTCAATAAATGGAGCCCCTTCTGCGGCCCCTTGTTCTGGATGCTTTATTGCACATTCCCATTCCAAGACAGCCCAGCCATCATAATTGTATTGGGAAAGTTTGCTAAAAATACCACCAAAATCAACTTGTCCGTCTCCCAATGATCTAAATCTTCCTGCTCGCTCTACCCAACCTTGGTAGCCTCCATAGACTCCTTGCTTACCGGTTGGATTGAATTCTGCATCTTTTACATGGAACATCTTAATTCGATCATGATAGAAATCAATGAACTGTAAATAATCCAAACACTGAAGGACGAAGTGACTTGGATCATAAAGGATATTTGCACGCTTATGGCCATTCACTTTTTCCAAAAACATCTCGAAAGTAACGCCATCGTGCAAATCTTCACCTGGATGGAGCTCATAGCATACGTCTACTCCGTAAGAATCGAACTCATCTAAAATTGGGAGCCATCGCTTTGCCAATTCGGTAAAACCTGTTTCTACCAATCCCGCAGGTCGCTGTGGCCATGGATAAACGGTATGCCACATCAATGCACCTGAGAAAGTAGCATGAGCATTTAAGCCTAAATTGCTGGAAGCTTTCGCTGCATATTTTAACTGTTGGGTAGCCCACTCGGATTTACCTTTAAGGTCTCCTTTTAGATTTGCTGGAGCAAAGCCGTCGAAAAGCTCATTATATGCTGGATGTACCGCTACTAATTGCCCTTGCAGGTGGGTAGAAAGTTCAGTGATCTGCATTCCTGATTCTGCAACAATGCCGGCGATCTCGTCAGCATAGGTTTTACTTTCCGCAGCTTTTTGGAGATCGATCATTCTTGGGTCCCAAGATGGGATCTGAACACCTTTATAGCCAAGATCGGCCATATAGGTACAAATATTTTTCAGGCTGTTGAAAGGTGCCGCATTATCCGCAAACTGTGCTAGGAAAATAGCTGGGCCTTTGATCGTTTTCATTTTTAATAAGTTATTTAGGTTTAAGAATTTATTTTTCTACCACAAATGGGGTCCATTTTTGATCTGATACATTGCTTTTCAAAACGTGATCAATGAAAGCCATTCCCCGAATCCCATCCTCCACTCCAGGATAATCTTCCCATTCTGGCTTTGGCTTTTGACCAGCCCGATCAGCGTAAATACATCTAGCAAAATTCCGATAGAGATTAGCAAAAGCTTCCACATACCCTTCTGGGTGGCCTGCCGGAGTACGGGAGTTCTCTTGAGCCATGGAACCGAGATATCCGGTTCCAGCACGATATACTTGATCTGGACCTTCTGGCCATCGAACAAGAAGTGTGTTATTGAGCTCTTGCTCCCATTCTAAGCCTCCTTTTTCACCATAGACCCGCACTTTCAAATTGTTTTCTGCTCCAGTGTCGGTTTGAGAGGCCATCAAAACTCCAGATGCTCCATTTTCAAAGCGCATCAAAACTACACCATCATCATCGATTGGTCTGCCAGGGATTTTTATGTAAAGATCTGCACAGATTTGTGCTACTTTCTCCCCTGTGACATACTCTGCCATATGGAAAGCGTGTGTACCGATATCCCCCATGCAGCCTGCCAAACCGTTTCGCTTAGGGTCTGTTCTCCATTGTGCTTGTTTATTGTCTTCAGATTCTAAAAGTTTGAACAACCAGCCCTGCGGGTACTCTACATATACTTTTCTTACTTTTCCGATCTCCCCATTTGCAATCATTTGTTTTGCTTGCTTGATCATTGGGTATCCTGAGTAAGTATGGGTCAGGAGAAACCGCTTATCGGAGGATTTAACGATATGGTATAGCTCTTTTGCCTCTTGATAATTCAAGGTCAAAGGCTTGTCTAAAGCCACATGAAATCCGTTTTTCAATGCTTTTACAGCGGGATCAAAATGCACGTTATTGGGAGTTACAATCACTACAACGTCTATCCTTTCGGATTCTGGCAAGGCTAGCTCCTTAGCAAACATTTCGTCATAGGAACCATATACTCGATTTGGGTCCAGCATCAATTCTTCGCCGCGTTGTTTTGATTTTTCAGGATTTGAACTGAATGCTCCGGCAACTACTTCAAACATTCCGTCCATCAAAGCTCCATTCAGATGGATCGCTCCGATAAATGAGCCGGGGCCTCCACCAATCAATCCTATTTTAAGTTTTTTGGGTGTTGTCATAATAAAAAAGACTTGTTGATTCAATTATTGATTCTTAAAATAATAGATTTATCAGGTAATTTCCTTCTAAAATTAACTTAGAAGAGGCAATAAATGATCAGAAGCAACAACAGGTTATGAGTGGCTTTTTCAAAATAAAATGACCTCTTTCTTCAGAAAATCAAAGGAACTGCTTAAAATACAGGAAAAAGCCCAAACTCTAAACTTTGGGAAGTACTTAACCCAATATTTACCACTAATTCAGCCCTATGAATTTAGCCACAAAGTCTCGCTTGTCTGTAATGATGTTCCTTGAATTTTTTGTTTGGGGATCTTGGTATGTGACAATGGGGACTTTCCTCGGTTCAAATTTGATGGCCAAAGACCAGGATATTTCTCTTGCTTTTTCAACCCAATCCTTTGGAGCAATCATAGCTCCATTTATAGTAGGATTAATTGCTGACAGGTATTTTCATGCGCAGCGGATCTTAGGCGTGATACATTTGATTGGAGCAGGGTTAATGTATGTGATGTACAATTCGACTGATTTTAGTGGCTTTTTTCCATTTCTGTTAGCCTACATGATTCTCTTCATGCCTACTCTGGCACTGGTAAATTCAATTTCCTTTAATCAAATGACAAATCCTGCTAAAGAGTTTTCTGTGATTCGGGTTTGGGGTACGATTGGATGGATTGCTGCGGGGTTATTGATCAGCTTTTTTGCTTGGGATAGTCAGGATGGTTTGAAAGAGGGCTTACTCCGCTATACTTGGTTGATGGCGGCTATTGTATCATTGGTTTTGGGGGTTTATAGTTTTTCACTTCCTCATACGCCTCCACAGGCGAGGACCGGTGGGAAAAGTACAATTTCAGAGATTCTAGGGCTGGATGCGCTGGCATTGTTGAAGCACAGGAACTTTGCGATCTTCTTTATTTCATCTATTCTTATCTGCATCCCATTGGCATTTTATTATCAAAATGTTAGCCCTTTCATGACCGAAATAGGGGTTGAGAATTCAACGGGAAAAATTGCTTTGGGACAAGTTTCGGAGGTTTTGTTTTTGTTAGCACTACCGATTTTCTTCACGCGATTTGGGATTAAAAAGACTTTAATCGTAGCCATGCTGGCTTGGGCAATTCGCTATGTTTTTTTCGCATTTGGAGATGCTGACGAAGGAGTTTGGATGTTGTTGATAGGAGTTCTTTTACATGGTGTTTGCTATGACTTCTTCTTTGTAAGTGGACAAATTTATACTGACTCTCATGCTGGGACTAAATTCAAATCTTCTGCACAGGGTTTAATTACCTTGGCGACCTACGGAATAGGGATGTTGATAGGTTTTTGGATAGCGGGATTAGTGTCTAATAATTTCTTAAATGTAGCAGGTAATCACGATTGGAAATCAATTTGGTTAATTCCTTCTGGTATTTCTGTCTTGGTTTTATTATTTTTCATCACTCTTTTCAAAAAAGAGAAAATAAACTCACCTCAATAAACCCTCATGACCAAACCTATTGATTCCGGAAGGAGAGATTCCTTTAAGAAAGTTCTCCTTGGAGGGGCAGCTTTCGGGGCACTTACATCCATGGATTTTAAGAAAGAAAAGCAAAACTCGCTAAAAGGAAATATCAATCATGGTGTCTGTGCTTGGTGTTTTAGGGATTACACACTCGAAGAACTTTGTATAGAAATAAAGAAAATCGGTATAAAAGGAATCGATCTTATCGGACCTGATAATTGGGAAATCCTTAAAAAGCACGGAATTTATTCTTCCATGTGTAATGGTGCTGAGATTAGCTTGGTGGATGGCTTTGGAGAGACAAAGTTTCATGATCAACTTGAAAAAAATTATGCTGAGGTGATTCCTTTGGTCGCAAAGGCAGGCTATAAAAATTTAATCTGCTTTTCTGGTAATCGGAGAGGAATGGATGATGAGACAGGGTTGAAAAACTGTCAAGCAGGTTTGGAGCGAATTATTCCTATTGCAGAAAAGCATGGAGTAATTGTTCAAATGGAACTGCTCAACAGTCGTGTGGATCACAAGGATTATTTGTGTGATAAATCTGCTTTTGGGGTTGAATTGTGTAAAAGATTGAGCAGCGATAATTTTAAGTTGCTTTTTGATATTTACCATATGCAGATCGATGAGGGCGATATCATCCGAAGCATACGAACAAATCATGAATATTTCGGTCATTATCATACAGCAGGTAACCCCGGCCGTAATGAGTTGGACGAAAATCAGGAAATCAACTATACCCCGATCATGCAGGCGATCGTGGATTCAGGATATAAGGGATACGTCTCTCATGAGTTTATTCCGAAATCTGCAGATAAAATGGGGTCATTAGCGCAGGCTGTGCAAGTCTGTGATGTATAATATTTAACAAACCAAAAAACCAATTTATGGCAAATCAATCGTACGATGCAATTGTTGTGGGGTCGGGGATTAGTGGTGGCTGGGCTGCCAAAGAGCTGACAGAGAAGGGACTGAAAGTATTGCTTCTCGAGCGTGGTCCAAATGTGGATCACATCAAAGACTATAAAACTGCTACTATCCCGCCATGGGAGGTTCCGCATAGAGGAAGAAGAACACAAGAGCAACTTGAAAATCACCCAAACCTCAGAAGAGATTATGTCTTGAATGAGTTGAATTTAGACTGGTGGGCACATGAGGACGAATCTCCATATGTGGAGGAAAAACCATTTACTTGGTTTAGAGGCTATCAAGTCGGAGGTCGTTCCCTACTTTGGGGCCGTCAGTCTTATCGATGGGCAGATATTGATTTTGAGGCAAATGCCAAAGAAGGAATCGCTGTGGATTGGCCAATCCGATACAAGGATATTGCTCCTTGGTACAGCCATGTAGAAAAGTTTGCAGGTGTTTCTGGCTCTAAGGATAATTTGGCAATTCTTCCAGATGGAGAGTTTATGCCTCCAATGCCAATGAACTGTGTAGAAAAAGATGCCGCTGCACGGATTAAAGAACATTATAAGGATGCCCGAACTTGGACTATTGGTAGACCGGCGAATATCACTCAACCACTTCCTGGACGTCCAGGATGTCAATATCGAAATAAATGTTCATTGGGTTGTCCATTTGGTGGATACTTCAGTACTCAAGCTTCAACATTACCTGCGGCAGTAGCTACAGGAAATTTAACGCTGAGACCTTGGTCGATCGTAAGAAGGTTGATTTATGACAAAGACACGCAGAAAGCTACTGGTGTAGAAGTGCTTGACGCGGAGACAAATCAGACTGTGGAGTATGATGCAAAAATCATTTTCCTTTGTGCTTCTTCATTCAACTCGTCTGCAATTTTAATGAGAACTGCAACTGATATTTGGCCAGGTGGATTGGGATCAAGCTCTGGAGAATTAGGTCATAACGTCATGGACCATCATTTCCGACTTGGTGCAAATGGACAAATAGATGGCTATGAAGACAAATATTACTTTGGTCGAAGACCAACCGGACTTTATATTCCAAGATTCCGAAATCTTAATGGAGAAAAAAGAGATTACTTAAGAGGTTTTGGATATCAAGGTGGGGCAAGTAGAAGCGGCTGGAACAGAGATGTCGCTGAGCTTAATTTTGGAGCTCCGATGAAAGAAGCTCTGACTGAGCCAGGACCATGGAGCATTGGTTTCACTGCATTCGGAGAGATTCTTCCTTATCATGAGAATACGGTCAAGTTAAGCGATACCGTCAAAGATAAGTGGGGTATGGAGGCTTTGGTCATGAATGCAGAGATCAAGGAAAATGAAATCAATATGCGAAAAGACATGATGGCTGATGCAGCCGAAATGCTTGAGGTAGCAGGTTTTAAAAATGTAAAAACCTTCGATGCTGGATATACTTTTGGTCAAGGAATCCATGAAATGGGGACTGCTAGAATGGGTCGTGATCCAAAAACTTCTGTTTTAAATGGGAACAACCAGGTTTGGGATGCGAAAAATGTATTTGTAACTGATGGTGCCTGTATGACTTCTGCAGCTGCGCAGAATCCATCTTTAACCTATATGGCTTTGACAGCTCGTGCGGCGGCTTTCGCAGTGGATGAATTGAAAAAGCAAAACCTTTAATCCAAAAAAGAAAAGACTATGGCTATGAATAGAAGAGACGCACTTAAAAGCGTCATGGTAATGATGGGAGGAACGATGGTCGGTTCTACGGCTATCCTGACAGGATGTGCTCCCGAGCAGCAAATCGAAGGTCTAAACTTCAGCCCCGAGGACATTGCTTTTTTGGATGAGATAGGTGACACGATCATTCCAGAGACAGATACACCAGGTGCAAAAGCTACTGGCATTGGAGCCTTTATGGTGATGATGGTGAAAGATACCTATGATGCTGAGCAGCAAAAGACTTTTGTAGATGGGTTAAATTCGATTCGAAAAGACTTCAAATCTACCAAAGGTTCTGATTTCGTAGAAGCTTCGGCTGAAGATCGATTAGCTTACCTGAATGGCATGTATGAACAATATAAGACCAGTAAAGGCGGAGAGGCTAAAGTGATCAATATGCTTAGAGACCTTACTGTCTTGGGTTATTTCTCCTCAGAGATTGGGGCGACTCAGGCACTTAATTACGTAGAGGTTCCTGGTAGATTCGATCCTTGTATTCCTTGGAATGAAGGAGACAAAGCTTACGCGATCTAAAATCTCTAGTACTTGTTAGAAGTAAAAAACCTGCCGGAATTATAACTGGCAGGTTTTTTTGTGAGATTTTTATTGATCTGTTTCTTCTTTGGAACTGAAATTTTTGAAAAGTAATAAATAAAGTACGATCAAAATAAGTAGCAACAAGGCGACCTCAAATTGAGCCCAGATTTGGGAGCGATTAATCAAAGATTTGGCTTTTCCCATCACTTTCTTACCTTCCGAAAGCTGTATGTCAGAAAGCCCTTCTAAATCTTTTCGAGCTCGGGAAATCTTTTCGTCATAGCTTTTGACTTGTTCGATATTTACCCCTGAAGAGTCAGAATACAATAATTCATAACTCTTTATGTTCAAGTCGTTCTGTATGATTTCTTTGAAGTCGCTTAGATATTCAGCCTCTTCTTCAGTCAATTTTGTGTTTTCAAATTCAGCAATGATATCCAGAATTTCATTTTCACTGGTTGTGATTTCATCAATAATATTGCTGTAGTCATAGTCCAGATCACAGTGATCTATTAATTCCTGAATATTGAAAAGGTTTTCAGAAATATCAAAAATGTATCCTTTCACCACTAATCGATCATCATATACTTCCGAAAAGGCGCGACTGATCTCTTTGAAGGAAGAACGTTCGATTAAGTTTTTGGCGTAAATCAGTAATAGTAAAAAGCTTATGATCACCAGTGCTCTGATTTTTTTGCGTTTACTTACCGAATCCTGCATGTCTTGTTTGTTTTGCTAACTGTTTTTGTATTTCTAATAAATAACCTTTGGGAGATAATCCCAAACAAATCACTGATTCCTTTTGGTTTTATTTAGCAAATCTAATCGAGATTTAAATTTTAGAATGGTTTTTCGGAATAAACCCGAACATAATCTATTTCCATTCTTTGTGGCCAAATAGAAGTGTCGACTCCTTTTTGACCTCCCCAGTTCCCACCAACAGCGATATTTAAAATCAAGTGGAATGGGTGATCAAATGGCCATTCGGCGGTGCTTTTCTCTGAATTTTCAAATGTGAAATACAAGGCATTATCAATGTAAAAGTCAATTTTGTCACTTTTCCAATCGATCGCATAAGTATGAAATTCAGTATTGAAATCAGGAATTGATTTTACCTCACCCACATCTGTCCCGATGGAATGGTTGAAAGCCTCAGTATGCACCGTGCCATGGATTACGGAAGGATCAAAGCCTACATGCTCCATGATATCAATCTCACCACTTTTTGGCCAACGGCCATAAGGGTTCGTTTCAGAAAGCATCCAGATTGCAGGCCATGTGCCGACGCCTTCTGGGAGTTTTGCTTTTATTTCAAAATACCCATAAGTCCATGCTGCTTTTCCTTTGGTGACCAGCCTTGCTGAAGTATATCCTTTTGCTTTGGAAGGGTCTGCATGCGCCTCAATAATTAATTTCCCGTTTTCTATACGAACATTTTTTAATTCATCCGTATAGTATTGAAGTTCATTATTTCCCCATCCATGATCCCCGATATTGTAGCTCCATTTAGCTGGATCCGGCGAACCATCCTGCTCAAACTCATCAGCCCAAATTAGTTTCGCTGGAGTTTTTTGCTGTGCTACCAAAGGAATAGAACTGATCATAAAGAAAAGGAGAAAGGAAAGATTTTTCATGGGGGCCAATTTATAAAAACTTAATTAGAAGCACACTGTTGGAATAAGACTAGCAATTGAATAAAAAGGAATTTCAGTCCTGAATCATTATTTGTAATTTAGCGAAGCATATAAACCCAATTCAAATGGCATATTATCATCGACTCGGAGCGATTCCACCAAAGCGTCATACACAATTCCGCCAGCCTGATGGCAGTCTTTACAAAGAAGAACTGGTGAGTTCCAAAGGTTTCTCTGGAATCTATTCCACCTTGTACCATATCTATAACCCAAATGAAGTAAAGTCAATTGGGACACCCAAGCCCTTTGATTGGCAAATCGCTAAAGCGCATGGATTAAATCAAACGCATCTCAAAACTTCTGGGGTAGAAATTACAGGTGAAGACTATTTGAGCGCTCGGAGAATTCTGATGATGAATAGTGATGTGATGATGGGGATTTGCACACCAAAAAATCGGAAGATGGATTACTTCTTCAAAAATGCTGACGGTGATGAACTGATCTACATTCATGATGGAGAAGGAGTGATGTATTCCCAATTTGGCGTATTGGAAGTGAAAAAGGGTGACTATGTTGTAATTCCAAGGACGACAATTTATCGTTTTGAATTTAAAGAAGAAGGACCTCTGCGATTATTGGTGATCGAGTCAAAAGGACCTATTGAAACGGTAAAACGTTATCGTAATGAAGTGGGGCAATTGTTGGAGCATTCACCCTACTGTGAGCGAGACATTCGGACTCCTAATGAATTGAAGATTGAGAAAGAGAAGGGAGATTACCTCGTTCAGATTAAAAAACAAGGAATGCTTCATCAATATACGTATGGACATAGTCCTTTGGATATCGTGGGATGGGATGGGTATTTATATCCTTATGCACTTTCAATTTTTGATTTCGAACCGATTACGGGACGAATCCATCAGCCACCTCCAGTACACCAGACTTTCCAAGCTTGGGGTTTTGTGATTTGCTCCTTTGTGCCGAGACTTTTTGATTACCATCCACTTGCTATTCCGGCACCATACAATCATTCCAATATTGATTCCGATGAAGTATTGTATTACGCAGAGGGAGAATTCATGAGCAGAAAGGGAATCGACCGAGGTTCATTTACGATTCACATGGGAGGGTTGCCGCATGGACCTCATCCTGGAACAGTGGAAAAATCCATTGGTGCCAAAGAAACGCACGAATATGCAGTAATGTTGGATACATTCAAGTCATTAGAAATCACCACTGATGCCTTGGAGTTTGTCGATGAAAAATATCCAATGAGCTGGACGGAGTAGAATCTGTCAAAATGAAAATCAAAAAAGCCCAGAATTGATAGAATTCTGGGCTTTTTTGATAATTAATAAATTTTGATCAATTCGTTATTTCCAAAATCGGCTGACCGGTAGCTCCATTTGGTAGTCGGATTCCAAGCATCATCGAAAGGGTAGGAGCAATGTCTGTGACTGTCGTATACCTTGAGCTTGATCCTGGTTTTACATTCCATCCATAGAATAGAATGGGAACATGCGTATCGTAGGTGAAACTAGTGCCATGAGAAGTTCCTCTTGCTCCACCTGTCAACCAGCCTGGCTCTAAGATTAACAGGAGATTTCCTGAAGCTTTATGATTAAAACCGTTTTGAAGTAAGTGAGCTCTTCCTTCTTCAAAAGCAGAAGTTTTCATCGTAGTTCCAGTGTAAACTTCTTTGATCCCTCTGAATCGCAGAAGGAATCTTGCAAGCTCTTCTTCGATATCATCAATATTCACATCCTTGTCACGCGCAAGTTTTTCATTCAGGAATACCTGCTCGTTGGAAACATTTAGAATCCAATCTCCTTCACCGTATTGAGCTGCCATATAGCCTTTGAGTTGACCAGTGATATAGGAAGTGTTTAGATTTCCTGCAGGGACATTTTCAGACTCCATATATGTAGCAACATCAGCCACTCCATGGTCTGCAGTAAGGAAAATCAAGTATTGACCTTTCCCGATAGTCTCATCTAAGTAGCTAAGCAATTTAGCCATCTCTTGATCCAATCTTAAGTAATTGTCTTCCAGTTCAACGGAAGTCGGACCAAATCTATGACCGATATAATCAGGGGAAGAAAAACTTACAGCCAGGAAATCTGTATCATTTCCTTTGCCCAGATTTTCACCTTCAATAGCTGCTATCGCAAAGTCAAGAGTAAGTGAATTTCCAAAAGGAGTGGAGGCTATTAAGCCTGGGCCACCGTTGTTCTCGCGAAGTTCGGAAAGATTGTAAGGAAAAGTAGGGGTGTCTTTTCCTATAAATGGGGCTTCAAATTCATTGTCATCCGCAATGCTTTGCTTGTATGTGGAGATGGGATAAAGTGTTTCCCAGGTTTGTTTCAAATAAGAATCAGCAAGCTTTTTTGAGTTAAAAGAATTAACCCAAGCAGGTAACTCAGCATGGTAATAGCTGGAAGTCATGAACTCCCCATTTTCACTGTCAAACCAATATGCATCCCCTAAATGTCCCGCAGGCAAACTTGCACCTCGGTCTTTTATGGCAATTCCAACCACTTTTGATCGCTTATTAGTTGAAAATCGTAATTCATCGGTTATCGTTGTGGTTAGAAGATTTCTAGGGCTGATTTGCCCATTTCCTGGAGTTCCTCCAACATTTGTAACCGTTGAATCACCAGCACAATAAATTGATTTACCGGTACTTTTTACATACCAGCTATTGCTTATTATGCCATGGGTCGCTGGCGTTGTGCCAGTGTAGACCGAAGCATGGCCAGGTCCGGTATAGGTTGGTATGTAGTTATAATGTCCATTTTTCATCATAAAGCCGTCATTTATAAGCCTTTTGAATCCATCTTGACTATACCGATCTGCATATTTGAAGAGGTAATCTTGGCGCATTTGATCGACCACGATTCCGACAATAAGTTTTGGTTTACCGGGGTTGGTTTGTGCTGAAGTAGGGCCAAAAAAGACCAACAATAGGATGAAAATTCCCCAAATTCTTTTCATAATTCGATTTGTTTAGATTCTCAAAGATAACGATCTGTACCAATCATTGGATTAACACTTTGTTAAATGGCTAAAAGATGAGACATTGGAACGATTTAATTCTTCTTATTATGAAAAAACTATTTTGGACTTTATTATTTCTTTCGATTTCATTTGTTGGTTTACCTCAATCTTTTTTTGAAGGAGGGCTCACTTCCGATTGGCATCAAAGCCGAAGAGATGAATTGAGAAAATTGATGCCTGCCAATACAGTAGCAGTTTTCTTTAACAATCCTGTGAAAAACAGGACCAATGATGTGGATTACATTTACCATCCTGATACTGATTTTTTTTACCTCACAGGGTTCAGAGAACCTAATGCGGTACTGGTCCTTTTTAGCGAAAAGCGAGAAATAAACGGGGAATTGGCAGATGAAATAATATTCGTGCAAGAGCGTGATCCTCGTGCCGAGATGTGGAATGGAAAACGTCTTGGACAAGAAGGAGCAATAGAAAAGTTGGGTTTCAAGCAGGCTCTCCTCAATTCTGATTTTGCCGAAAAATCAGGAATAAAACCTGAAGACTTTGATCGAATTTTTACTTTTAGTCTTTCTCAAGGCATAGAAGAGAGTAACTCTAATCGTCCCTTAATTACGATGATTAATGATTTTAAATCAGCCACTTCCTATCCCGATAAATATACCGAAGCCAGTGCTCAAATCTATGATATGATCAAGAAGTCTGATCTTGAAAATTCAGAGCGAGTGGTGCAAATGATCACTAGGTTTTCCCGACAATACCCGGAAATGCTCGAAGATCCAGCGATCAACTCGTACATGAAGGCAGATTCTCCGGAAAAAAGAATGGCCGCCAAAGCAGAAATCCCTGAGCAGAAAGTGGATATATCATCCCTTTCTCAAATGATGGATGTGCTTCGTGAAGTGAAAACACCTGAGGAAATAGCGCTTTTAAAGAAAGCTGTAAAAATCTCTGCAATTGGACAAATCGAAGTGATGAAAGCTGCTAAGCCAGGAATGTCGGAGCGGGAAATTCAGGGGGTTCATGAATTTATCTACAAAAGGTATGGTGCCGAAGATTTAGGCTATCCGTCGATCGTAGGTGGAGGAAATAATGGATGTATTTTGCATTATATCGAGAATGATAAACGAAGCGTAAACGATCGTTTACTTCTCATGGACCTAGGAGCAGAGTGGAAAGGTTATACCGCGGATGTTACTCGGACAATCCCTATAAGCGGCAAATTTAATGAGGAAGAAAGGGCTATTTATGAACTTGTCTATCAAGCTCAAGAAGCCGGGATAGCACTTTGCAAGCCGGGGGCAAGTTTTTCTGAAATAGATGCAGCCGGAAGAAAAATCATCAACGATGGGCTTGTCAACTTGGGGATTATCAAAGCTGGAGAAAAACACAACTACTTCCCACATGGTACGAGCCATCATCTTGGGTTGGATGTCCACGATCGTGGAGTCCGAGGTGCTGCCTTAAAAGAGGGAGTGGTATTAACAGTCGAGCCTGGGATCTATATTCCTGAGGGAAGTAACTGCGATCCAAAGTGGTGGGGAATAGCGGTCCGAATCGAGGATGATATCTTGGTTACAAAGGACGGCCCGATAAATCTATCTGGTGATGCTCCCAGATCAATTGCTGCTATTGAGCAGATGATGAAGATTCCGAGTGTATTGGAGAATTGGGTGTTGCCAGAGATTGATTAATAATACAAAGCTCGCAGCGACCCAACGGCGCTACGAATGAGGTGAAAATGATTTTGATAGTCTTACTTGTAAATTTTTTAAAAGGGAAAATTTTTCAGTTCTTAAATACTTACTTTTTATGGAAAAAACTGAGAATGAACTCGCAACTCTAATTTTAGATATGGCATTTTACATTCATCGAGAGTTGGGACCAGGCTTGCTCGAGTCCATTTATGAAAGAGTTCTAATTCATGAATTAAAAAAGTCAGGTTTAGAAGTAGAGAATCAAGTCTCATTGCCACTCCAGTGGGATGGGATAGTATTTGAAAAAGGTTTTAGGGCGGATATAATTGTTGACAAAAAAGTGATAATCGAATAAAGTCTGTCCAAGTAATAGCTCCAGTGCACCTTAAGCAACTCATGACTTACTTAAGACTTACAAAAGTTAAACTTGGCCTTTTGATTAACTTCAATGAAGCGTTATTAAAATATGGGATAAAGCGAATCGTAAACGGACTATGAAAAGTTAGCTTAGACCGAGAAAAACATCCCACGAAATCGCTAAGCTGAGAATAATTGAACCACTACCAAGCATGGAGTCTAGTTTCAATGATTTCGTTTAAACCTCGAAATCCAATTCGCTGTGCCGCTGCATCGCCGCGAGCAAATAAATCACCACAAAAAGAAATATCAATCCCTTTTCTTTAAATCTCCCCGCTTAATTGATCGGATAAATTGGGACCAGGCAAATGGATCAAGAAGGCGAAGTGGTCTAGGGCCGTATAGATCTTGATTTTGAAGCATTTGACCTTGTTGGAAATATCGGAAGTTTTCGTTGCTAGATGCCGGCATACTCTCAGCCCAACGGAGAAGCATCTCCGGGCTCATATTTGCCCGACTGATAGACATTGGGTCCACTACGTTCATTGCTATTACTGCCTGCTTAAACTCGGCCTCGGTAGGGTAGGGCATGACTTCAATTTCTGCCAACGCTATTTCATCCACTTCCATGGTAAGAATCAAACTGATCCGGTCATTCTCAACTGTTTCAGGAACTTTAAAAGTTTGCTTTTTCAAACCTATAAAGGAAAACACAATACTATCACCTTCTAATACAGGCATGGAAAAATATCCAAATCTTCCGGAGCTGGTTCCTCTTCCTTTTTTAGGAACGTAAATATTTACACCTGCTACAGCGTCTGTGCTGTCAGAATTTAAGACGATTCCGGAGAGCTGAATTACCTTTCTTTCCTTTTGATCTTGAGCATTTACAAAATGGACAGATAAAAAGAATCCCAAAAGGAAAACGAGGAGCGATTTATAACAAAATGAAGTCTTCACAGATAAATTAACTAAATGGACGGCCGATGGTTGTCTTTTATGATGCGATAATACCCTAATTTCGGGTGAATTTTTATTTTCATTGCATAAACTGCGTTAAAACTTACTAATGCGATTAAAAAATATCAGTTTAAACTACGGGCTTAGAATCTTCAAAGCCCTCTCAGAAGAGCCTAGGGTGAGGATTTTTCATCTTTTGATGAATAATAAAGAATTGTCGATCTCTGACTTCGAATTGATTCTGGATTTCACCCAAACCAAAACCAGCAGGCATCTTATCTCTTTGAAAAATGCAGGCTTGCTAGGAAGTCGTAGAGTGGACCAATGGGTCTTCTATTATATTTTGGAAGAATATCTCGAAATCATTCAGCAGATTTTCAAGTTTATCCAAAAGGATCCGAGTCTAATCCGGGATCAGGAGACTTTTGAAATCCTGAAATCCAATCGTGAACTTGCCATTAATAAAATTCAGAATAACCAATACCGTCGCTAATTACCCTTGAAAACTTACCAACACATCTTCTTCGATCTGGATCATACGCTTTGGGACTATGACCGAAATGTCACCGAATCACTTTCCGAGCTTTACCACCACTATGATTTATTGGGCTTGGGAATTCCCACTTTTCAGAACTTCTTTGATTCATTTCATCATATCAACTACCAGCTTTGGGATTGGTATAACGTAGGAAAGATCGATAAAGAAAATCTTCGAAAAGAGCGGTTCCGGATGATTTTTGAGCATGCTGGGGCATCACCTGACGGAATTCCATTGCCTTTTGAAGAGGATTTTATGCATAGAACTTCATCCAAATCTCATGTTTTTCCCTACACATTTGAGATTTTGAATTACCTCCAAGGCAAATACAAGCTACATATTATCACAAATGGATTTGATGAGTCGCAGGCTAAGAAAATCAATTCTGCGAAACTTGGGTCTTATTTTGACTTGATCGTGACTTCGGAGACGACCGGACACAAAAAGCCTGACACACGAATTTTTCATCATACTGTTGAAAAACTAGGAACAAGACATGAGCATTGCTTGATGATCGGGGATAACCCAAATTCAGATATACTGGGTGCTATTAATGCAGGAATTGATCAAGTCTATTTTAATCCCGAAGGAAAGCAAATTGAGCTTCAACCTACTTACACAATTGCCCATTTGAGGGAATTGGAAGCCTTACTTTAAGTCCTTTTGTTACCAAAATCACTAGCCAAATAATCCCCTTTCCTTATCTTTGGCCCAAACAGAAATCAAATAAACTCCAAATATCATGTTAAAAGGATTTTTCAATGTGCCGATTCCAATTAATGAACCGGTGAAAGGATACGTTCCTGGAAGCCCTGAGCGAAAGGAATTACAGGCTGCTCTGAAAGAAGCGAGAGCAACACAAATCGATGTGCCAATGTATATCGGTAGCGATGAAGTGCGAACTGGAAATACTAAATCCATGTCCCCACCTCATGATCATCAGCATATCTTGGGACATTTTCATGAAGGGGATGCATCTCATGTGGAGCAAGCAATCAATGCAGCTTTAGGAGCAAAACATGCCTGGGAAAATATGGCATGGGAACAAAGAGCTGCGATCTTCCTGAAGGCTGCGGATTTACTTGCTGGTCCTTATCGTGCTAAAATCAACGCTGTAACAATGCTTGGTCAATCCAAAAATGCGATGCAGGCTGAGATCGATGCGGCATGTGAGTTAATCGATTTCCTTCGGTTCAATGTTAAATATATGACCGAGATCTATGCTCAGCAACCTCCGGTTTCTGGAAATGGAGTGTGGAATCGCGTAGAGCAACGACCATTGGAAGGATTCGTTTTTGCCTTGACTCCATTCAACTTCACAGCCATTGCCGGAAACCTGCCTACTTCTGCCGCCATGATGGGAAATACAATTGTTTGGAAACCAGCATACACTCAGATCTATTCTGCAAATGTACTGATGCAGGTATTCAAAGAAGCTGGTGTCCCGGATGGCGTGATCAACTTGATCTATGTGGATGGACCGACAGCTGGTGATATTATTTTCAACCACCCCGATTTTGCTGGGATTCACTTTACAGGTTCAACCGGAGTATTCCAGCATATCTGGAAGACCATCGGAGGAAATATTCACAAGTATAAATCTTACCCAAGGATCGTCGGAGAGACTGGTGGAAAGGATTTTGTGATCGCTCATAAGTCGGCAAACCCAAAAGCGGTTGCCGTAGGTTTGGTTAGAGGAGCTTTTGAATATCAGGGACAGAAATGTTCTGCCGCTTCTAGAGCATATATCCCATCTAATATTTGGGAAGATGTGAAGAAATATATGCTGGAAGATCTTGCTACTATGACCGTGGGTGGAACAGAAGATTTTACCAACTTTATCAATGCGGTAATTGATGAGAAGGCTTTTGATAAAATTTCGAATTACATCACTAAAGCAAAGGAAGCTGAAGGTGTTGAAATCATTTCCGGAGGTAACTTTAATAAATCAGAAGGTTACTTTATCGAGCCGACCGTCATATTGACTCAAGATCCGATGTACACAACGATGTGTGAAGAGATCTTCGGTCCTGTATTGACTATCTATGTTTACAATTCGGAGCACTTTGAAGAAGCATTGGAATTGGTTGATCAGACTTCGCCTTATGCCTTGACAGGAGCAATATTCTCTCAGGATCGCTATGCCGTAGAATTGGCTACGCAAAAGCTAAAGAATGCAGCAGGGAATTTCTACATAAATGACAAGCCGACCGGCGCAGTAGTAGGACAGCAGCCATTTGGTGGAGCAAGAGCTTCAGGAACAAATGACAAAGCCGGTTCCATGATCAACTTGCTACGTTGGGTTTCTCCACGTACCATCAAGGAGACATTTGTTTCTCCAGAGGATTATAGATATCCTTTTTTGGGAAAAGATTGATCTTTTAGACCTTCGAGTCCCGATACTTTTCGGGACTCGAAGGTCTTGAGCATCTTTCTTTGAATAGAATAAAACCTTCGAGGAGATTTTTCGCTACGTTGTAGCTCACAGTCACACCTCAAAGATTAACTAAAGCCCCGATTTTAGATTCGGGGCTTTTTTGATTTTAAAATTATCTTTAGATTTAGTTATATTTTGAAAATCCCGTAAATGAAAATACTATTACTAATTGCCGTTCTACTTTTTACTTTCTCCTGTGCAGAGAAAAGCTCGGAAGAAATCTATCAGGGGAAATTGGAGGAGTTTTTTGAAGGGGATTTCATCCTGGAAAAGGATTCTGCTACCACAAATATTAATTTACAAAAAACGATCAGTTACAATGGGGAGAGATTTTTTGTATCTCGAGAGGATCAGGGATACAGCCTTTTTAGTGTTGAATCTGGTAAAAAGGAGTTTTCCTTTAAGATCCCAAAAGAGGGCCCACTTTCCCTTAAAGGTCATGCGATAGCCTATCAAGTTTTTGACGACAATGAATTTGTAGCTGTCAGTTCTCAGGGAAATGTAAAACAATACATTGATGGTATGCAGGTAAAGGAAATGAATTTGGATTGGACTGAATACCAAGAGCGGATGCTAATCCAAATGTCAGATCTGGGGGAGAATTTTAGGAAAATAGACTCAAATAGATACCAACTGATCAATAATCCCTTTGATATTTTCGATGAAGAAAAGAGTGTAGATCTTAATTATCGTAAATGGGTAGTTGAATTTGATCTGGAGAAAGGATGGGTTTGTGCTTCCGATTTTACAGCACCATTGGGAGAGGAGTTTTCCCACAGTGCCTCCGCCTCATCTGTCATTACAGTATATAATGATCAGAGGGACGAGTTTTATCTGATTTTTGCGCCATCTGATACGCTATTTCAAATCCAGAATTGTAAGGTCATTAGAAAAATAGCTCTTAAAAGTAATACTGAATTTAAATTTTTATGTATATCCGCAAAGATGCCAGTAGCCAAATAAGTTAGAAGTGACAGCCAGTGACAATCGCTTTCTTGCGATCTTAACGGGTACTAAATTAGGTCAAAATAAACGGTTTT
>NZ_JAQWXX010000006.1 GCF_029254265.1 Algoriphagus sp.
GTCAAAACCGTTTATTTTGACCTAATTTAGTACCCGTTAAGATCGCAAGAAAGCGATTGTCACTGGCTGTCACTTCTAACTTATTTGGCTACTGGCATCTTTGCGGATATACATAATAAATTTTATGGATAAACCATCCTAATTCTGAATAATCTCAAATAAATCAGATGAATATTTTGTAAAATTTATCAAATATTCAATTTGACGCTTAAGAATTTCCTGACATTTCCTTCAAAGCCAGTACAAATTGGTCCAATTCTTTTTCGCTAGTATAAATATTTGGAGATATTCTACATCCCCTTACGCCAACACCATCAATAGCAACGGTATAGATTTGGTACTTATCCATTAGGACTTTCGCCATTTCAGAAGGAGGATATGCATCCAAACCTACATTCGCAATACCACAAGATCGCATAGGATCCTGAGGAGTATTTACATTCACTCCTGGCAAATCTCTTACCTGATCAGACCAATAGCGCTGAATATATCTCAATCGTTCTTCTTTGCGGTGACTCCCGATTTTTTGATGAAAATCAATCGCGTCTATCACAGCCAAGTCCGTTGCTACTGGGTGAGTACCTATATGATTGAGGTACCCGATTGTCTCCAATTTTAGATCAAAAGGCGCCAAAAGTGGCTCAAGCTTTGAAATTCGATCCTTTTTCACATAAAGCATTCCGGCTCCCAATGGCACTGAAAGCCATTTGTGAAGGCTAGACCCATAATAATCAACTCCTAAATCTGAAATATTAAACTGAAAATGTCCTACAGCGTGTGCTCCATCCACCATCACTTCGACGCCATGCGAATGGGCCATTTCAGCTATTTTTTTAATTGGAAGAATATGCCCTGTGATATTGACAATATGAGGCACCATCAATAGTTTGGTTCTGGGTGTAATCTCTTTTTCATATGCCGCCACAATCTCTTCATCATTTTCAGGGTGCATTGGAATGTCTATTCGGATGATTTTGATTCCGCTTCGTTTCGCCTGCAAATCAAACATGGAAAGCATACTTCCATAATCTTGATTACTTACGATGGCCTCATCTCCAGCTTTCCATGGAAAACCCGAAATAATCAGGTCCAGTGACTCTGTGGTATTTCTGGTAAGCACAATTTCTTCTGGGCTAGCCCCAACCAATTCTGCCAGCTTTGCAGCACTTTTAGCCTTATTCTCCCATTGGACCGTCCGCATGTAATAAGATGCCTGATAATTTACATCCCGGATATGAGTAATATATTTTTCCAGTGTCTCTTGTGGGAGAAAGCAATAATACCCATTCTCTAAATTGATGTATTCAGGCTTGAGTTTGTACGAAGATCGAATTTGATCCCAGAAATCAGATGAAGCAAAATCCAGATTAGCAAAGTCTTCCAAATCCGAAGCTTTGGAATTAAAAATCGAACCAGAACCAATTCCTAGAAATGCTAAGCTTTTGAGAAAAGAACGTTTATTCATCATACAGTGAGTTAAGATTAGAGAATGTAGCTTAAGATAAAAACAATTAATAGGAGAATGGACACCCAGGCAATCCAAGGAGATCTTTTGGGGAATTCAAATTGACAGATAGGGCAGATGCTTGCTTTCTCGTCAATCTCCATTGCACAAGAAGGACATTCTTTGGTTTTCAATTTCGGATAGATTTGAACTCTTTAGTAAATTTTTCAATTTCCTTTCAAGTAAATAAAATAGAAATGAAAATAGAAATATGGTCTGATGTAGTTTGTCCTTTTTGCTATATCGGAAAACGAAAAATGGAAAAAGCTTTAGCTAAATTCCCTGAAAAAGATGCTATAGAAATAGAATGGAAGAGTTTTCAGCTAAACCCTGATCAAAAAACTGATACATCTGTAAGTACACTGGAGCATTTAGCAACTTCTAAAGGTTGGTCAATGGATCAAACTCGGGAAATCACTGCTAATGTCGTAGAAATGGCGAAGTCAGAAGGCTTAGATTTTGATTTTGAAAAGGCAGTAGTAGCAAACACAAGAAATGCTCATCGTTTGATTCACCTTGCAAAATCAGCAGGGAAAGGAAATGAGATGAAAGAGCGGTTATTAGCTGCATATTTCTCTGAAGGGAAAAATGTAGATGATTTTGATACGCTCATTTCTTTGGGAATAGAAATCGGATTGACCGAGGACACCATCAAAAAAGCATTGGAAACTGGCACTTATGAAGATGCCGTTGAAACGGATATTTATGAATCGCGTCAGTTGGGAGTAAGGGGAGTACCTTTCTTTGTTTTTGATAGGAAATTTGGGATCTCGGGAGCTCAACCAGATGAGGTTTTTACACAAACCTTGGAAAAGGCTTGGAGCGAATATGAAAAAGCGAATCAGCCGATTCAGATGAACGGTAGCGCTGACAGCGAGTCTTGTAACATAAATGGGGACTGTTAGTCCCCATTTAATTTTATTTAGTTTGTAATCTGATAGCTAGGCTACCTTAATCACATCCTTAAGTTTTCCATTTCAAGAAGCTGTGGCTGGAAAGGTTGTTCATACAATCGTTTTCCAGTTGCCTTATAAAGTGAATTGCCCAAGGCAGCGAACACAGGAGGGAAAAGAGGTTCTCCTAATCCAGTTGGCGCCTCATTATTTTGTACAAAGTGAACTTCGATTTTCTTTGGAGCTTCCTTGTGGCGGATCATTCTATATGTATCAAAATTCCTTTTGGTTGGAGCTCCATCTTCAAAGGCTATTTCTCCATAAAATGCGTTTCCGATTCCATCGACAATTGCACCTTCTCCCATGTTTGCCGCAGAATCTGGATTGACGACAATTCCACAATCTACCGCAGCATAGACATTTTCAACAACAGGCTGATTGTCTTTTATGGTAATATCGACTACTTCGGCTACATAGGAATTGTGGCAGAAATAGGCCGAAACGCCTCTAGAAATACCAGCAGGAACATTTGACCAGTTGGATTTCTCTCTTACCAATTC
>NZ_JAQWXX010000033.1 GCF_029254265.1 Algoriphagus sp.
TGGTCAAAACCGTTTATTTTGACCTAATTTAGTACCCGTTAAGATCGCAAGAAAGCGATTGTCACTGGCTGTCACTTCTAACTTATTTGGCTACTGGCATCTTTGCGGATATACATAAATGATTAATAAGAAAATAAAATGTTATAGTGTCTGAACTGGCATTTTCCGGAACCCATGGATTTTTCGATAACTCAGATTTCTCCAAAGCCATTCGGCAGGGCCATAGTGAAAATAGCGGAGCCAGATCGGGCTGAGGATGAGTTGGAAAATCCAAATTCCAAACACAACATATAGTAATTCATAGCGCTCAAGCTCACCAAATAAACCAAAACCTACCCCGGTAAAAATGATCATACAGATGACCGAATGCATCAAATAATTGGTCAAGGCCATCTTTCCAACAGCAGCGATACTGGACTTCAACCAACCTAGGATCGGAGCTTTACAGAAAAGCATAATCAGCCCAACATGACCCATCGCGACAAATACCCTTCCCCAGAAATAAGTGATCATTGATTTGCTTTGAGAAATTAGCGAAAAGTTATCCTCCAGGATCAAGTTTAACTCGTAGTAATTGATAAGTAGTCCAATGGAATACCCAATCCCAGCCATGGCTAAATAAAGCGATATTGGCTTTTCCCCTGTCAATACCCTCCATTTGAATAGTGCCATCCCTATTAACATCATACTGAGCACATCCCAAACATCATATTTATAGGGCCAGAGTGTATCAGTATCAAAATTTTCAGGGGCTAAATGAGCTACTACACTGAAATAACCCTTGTGCATCTCATCATTGTATTCTTGGATAGCCTCTGGAGATCTTTTTTCCTCATACGCCTCCCAGTTTGCTTTGGCAGATTTGAGTTCCTTTGTGAGTTCTTTCCCTTCGGATTCAAAGACTTTTACCTCCTCTAGGTCTGCCATCCATTTTTTAGTATCGGTATAGTTTACATAGAGCCACATTGTGCCGATGGAAAATAAGACGATGGCCGTGGCAATCAAGAATTTGGGAGCCATCGATCTAAAGGAATAGACTAAGAAGCCCATCAAGGCATATTGGTACAGAATTTCTCCCGTCCACAAGAGTAAGTAGCCATGAATCAAGCCAAATACCAAAAGCCAGGTGATCCTTCTGAAGTAGATATCTGCAGCTTTGATCCCCGCTCCTTTTTTGAGTAATCGATCCAAAAACATAAACATACCAACCCCAAAAAGCAGAGAAAATAAAGCTCTCATGGTGCCTTCAAAGAGCATATTGGTCATGATCCAAGTATATAGGTTCAAACCAGTCGAGCCTCCTTCGACTGTGGGGTCCGAATAGGAATTATACAGCCCAAAGCCATTAATATTCATGAGTAAAATTCCGCAAAGTACGATGCCTCGCATCACATCAAGGGATAGAATCCTTTCAGATTCCTTTTGAGCAATAAGCTCAATAGTAATAGTTTGATTCATTTAGTGTTTTTGCCTGTGGATTAGTTTGGTATCTGTTTAAAAATTCAGGCAGGATTAAAAGCTATTCATTTGATTTAAAAAGGAAAACCAAACAAGGACAAGAACCTGTTTATTCTGTCCAAACAGGTTTGCAAATTTCCCAGAGGTTTTTCTCCTAAAAATGTTTGAAAATTTAAATTCCTTTAAAAAAACCCATTTGAGAATAATCTAAATGGTGGATCTGAGAAGAAAAACGGTGAACTATCCCACTTCATTTTAGTCGTTTTCCAAGTTTTAAAGTACTCTCCTAATTATCTTTTAATCCTTTGATTACCACATTTCCTGTGCCTTTTGGATCGCATGGATAACCAAAATCCTTCCTCCAGACATTTTCATCATTGAGTGTGGCATAAAAATCATCTAGAAATAAAACGGTGGATTGGATGTAAGCCTGATCCAAATAATCCGAATCTTCATACAAGGCATAAATTTCCTCTTTCAGCTCTTTGAATCGATCAACTATTGGCGCAAACTTATCCAAATCTTCCACACAGAAACCTCGGTATATTCTTTCACGAACAGACTTTATCCCCAATTCTTTCGCGGGAAGTGCATAAGGTGCACTTACAATTCCAGCATGGTCAAAATCATAAGGAACCGGAAATGGTAGCTTGGCATCACCTTCATAAAGCAACTTTATATTTTGCCGATACTGCACTGACCAATCTGTATTGCCAATCAAGTATTCGAAAACGGCCATCAAATTGAATTGATCAACTTGGGTTTGATAGGGCTTCATATTTCGCTTCAAGGGAATCAGCCCGTTTCTTTCTGCAAGTTTGGTTTCATCTTCCAATAGGATCCCATAAAATGAATCATCATGTTTAGTTTTTCCCTCCTCTTCTAGTTGAATCTTGACTAATCGTGCCTTGAAGCTCAACGGGGTAAATAGATTATAAAGTTTGTAGACCAACCACTCTCGCACGACATACTCATCTCCTTGGCAAGGCATAACCAACTTCAATTCTTTCTGTGAGTTAAAAATGGAGGTTTGAGTAGCTTCATCCTTCTCAAATTTTAGCATCAAAGGCGCATATGTGCAATTTCCCCGAAGTCTTCTAAAATTCCCTCTGGCTTTGACTTCTATAGTAAGGGATTTCTCAGAATCGTCTTCCGCCTGATAAGATAGTATCAGGGGATAAAATTTTGGTTTTTGTGATTTATCATGAAGGGGTTTGCGCATATCCCCTTTGAGGGTCAATTGCAAAATTTCATCAGAATCAAAAAGTTCAGAATATGGAGTTGAAATAGAGTCGTGGGCTGTAATTCCATATTCTTTCGCATGCAGGCTTCCAAAAAATCCAAGGACGATAACAGTTGAAAAGATTCTGAAAGCTATGCCCATGGGTTTAGGATTAAAATTACTAATTCAATTTATGGGGAGTTTAATAATAAATTCCGAACCTGACTCTCCTTGACCTTCTCGAGTGATCATACTCAGCTCTCCACCATGCGCCTTGATGATATCATAGGAAAGTGAAAGACCCAATCCAGTCCCCTGACCGGTTGGCTTGGTTGTGAAAAAAGGCTGAAAAATCTTATCTCGAATTGGCTCGGGCACACCATTACCATTATCAATTACCCTGATTTCAACCGCGTCCCCCAGCCATTTTGTAGTCACATTTACTTGGGGGTGATATGAGTCAGGATTAGACTTTAATCGCTCATTGACAGCGTAAAAGGCGTTATTGATCAAATTGAGCAAAACCCTTCCTATGTCTTGAGGAATGATTTCGATTTTTTTCAGATTTGGGTCCAAAGTATGATTGAACTCAGACACGAAATCTTTATCCTTTGCTTTGATACCATGAAAGGACAAATTCAAATATTGAATAGCCAGGGCATTCAAGTCCGTAAATTCTTTTTGACCGGTATTGATACGACTATGCTGTAGCATATTCATGATAATCCCGCTTGCGAGATGCCCGTATTTATTGATCTTCCCAAGATTAGACTTTACATCGTCAACTACCCAAAGAGCAGTCATCGTATCTCCCTTCTGGAGTCCATCTTTCATTTCATCTACCAGCTCAGCAGTGACTTCAGAAAAATTATTTACAAAATTCAACGGGTTCTGAAGTTGATGGCTAATGCCAGCAGTCAATTCACCCAAAGAAGCCATCTTCTCTGACTGAACCAATTGAAGTTGTATTAACTTCAGTTGAGCGAGAGTATTTTCCAGTTCTTCGTTTTTACTCTTTATTTCATTGTTTTTTTCTTTAAGGGTTTGATATGCTTTATCCAGTCTGTTTCGGTTTCGATAGACTAAAAACAGAATAATCAAGAAAGTAAATAACCCTACGAAAGCTGAAAAGGTAAGCCATTGTTGCCTGATGGCAGCTTTCTCGAATTCCAATGTTTTTTTGGAAAACTCATACTCTGCCTCCAGGCTCGTAGCCAATCGTTGCCCTAAGGAAGTGTTTATGCTATCGTTGTACAGTTTGAAAAGCTTGTAATTATCCAAGGCCTCCTGATAATTCCCCATTCCTTCATTGATTTTTGCAAGGAGTTCATTCGCATTTCGCAACTGGGTAGTCTGACCCATTTTCTCAGCTTGCTCCAATCCTTTATTTGCATAAATCGATGCTTCTTCAAAATTTTGATTTTTATAATACAATTCTGCAAGCCCTATTAAGGAATGTGAGTAAGGTACGCCATATCCTTTTTCTTCAGCAATAGCGATGGATCTTCGATATAGCTCTTCTGCCAATTCCGTACTATCCATAGCTGCATAGATATCAGCCATAGTCCTTGCAGTCATTTCTATAAATTCAGGGCTTTGCAAATCCAATGCAGATGCATAGCCTATTTTAAGATTTTCCAAGGCTGCTACCGGATTATTCTGTTTGAGTTCTACATCGCCGATGTTATTATATGCTAGAATTACCCGGCCCTGATTTCCGATACCCTGATAGATCGAAAGCATCTCTTTATATTTTGATTTGGCCTCTTCAAATTTCTCCTGCTCAAAGTAAATCAGAGCAACGTTATTCAAAGCCGCCGCTTTCACATTTAAGTTACCGGAAGTTTCTGCACCTTTTATTGCGTCAAAAAAATTGTGTAATGCCTCTGTGTAATTTCCAAGGTTATAATAAACCAGTCCTATATTATTTAAGATTCCCGGAACTAATTTTTCATCGGAGAGTGATTTTGCAATAGTTAATGATTGGGTGTAGTACTCAATTGACTCTACGAATTCCCCTTTATTTTGAAGTGCATTTCCGTAAATCTTCATTGCTTCAGACTCACCCTTTTTATAATTCGCCTCCTGACATCGCAAAATTTGCTGATCAAGAAATAATATGGCACTGTCTGGATTACTCTCTGCAAGCATAAAACCCAGTTCATTGGCTTTATTAAGATAAACTGTATCCTCCGCATACCCTGGTTTGTCTGAAAGTCTGGTTAGTTCTTCTTTCAAGCTTTCAATCGTCTGAGCCTTTAGTGTTCCTAAAAAAAGAAACGAAAAAGCGAACACAAAAAGTAAAATCAGCTTGGTTCTATCTGGATGAATTACAAGAAGCCTTTTCATAAATAAACCACAATTAATTTATCGAGTGCCGGAGTTTTACCAGTTCGAACTTTGAAACCTTAAAATTTGGATTTTTAACTTAAAAAACTACCTTTATTTTATATAATTTGTATTTTAAATTTAAGATCATGGAACGTAATTATTTTAGAACTGGTAATGCCTGGTTCTTATTTTTTGTAACAGAAGAGGAATCATTTCGGGTATCAAATAATCAGGGTACTGAAGATATGGATTCTGAATTAATCAGTACCATCTCATTAAATGAGGATGAAAGCCAAGACCAGGGCGATTCATCAGAAAGTACTGATGACGAAAACGAGAACTTAACCGAAAGTGATGTTGATCCAGCAAGAACTAGAGGAGTAGATCCGGCAAGAACTAGAGGAGTTGACCCTGCTAGGACTAGAGGAGTTGACCCGGCCAGGACAAGGGGTGACTCGTCCTAAAAAAAGTTTACAGATTAATAATTATATACTGTTATAGGTTTACAGTTTTCGTTAATCCTGTAATTGATTTACAAGAGTACGATTTTTGGGATAATAGTTCTT
>NZ_JAQWXX010000069.1 GCF_029254265.1 Algoriphagus sp.
AAAACCGTTTATTTTGACCTAATTTAGTACCCGTTAAGATCGCAAGAAAGCGATTGTCACTGGCTGTCACTTCTAACTTATTTGGCTACTGGCATCTTTGCGGATATACATAAAAAATATAATAATCCATAAGGTTATGGGCTATTAGCCTATCAAAACTTGGATTTTATCGATTACATTTGTCACTTGTACTAATGTTGAGTATGTATCAAACAGAAATGAGTCCCATCTTTCTCAGATTTAAGTGACTGCATATCAGTAAACAGATTATTCAAAATTGCCTGAATGATTTTTGTTCGGAGCTCACAGGAGGTTACTTGCAAAAAATAATATGATAATTCTAATCCTGATTTCACCTCTCAGAAAAGTGTCGTATTAATCGGATTATAGTTTAAGCCTAATTAAAAATCAATATTCAAACAAGGAGTAACCCCCATTATTTGTGCTTTTCAATTCGCTTGACTTTGCTGTTTTCCTGCCCATAGTCTTTATTTTATATTGGTTTGTCTTTAGGAGTAGTCTCAAGGCACAGAATTTTTTGATTGTGGTGGCCAGTGCTGTTTTTTATGGTTGGTGGGACTGGAGGTTTTTGGCTTTGATTGCTTTCAGCACCTTGGTTGATTTTATCGTTGGCAAGCAATTGGACAAGGTTGAAGATGGCTATAAACGTAAGGCGCTCTTGATCGTGAGTATTTTGGTAAATATTGGTTTTCTTGGCTTTTTTAAATACTACAATTTCTTTCTGGATAATTTTATCACAGCTTTTACATTCATCGGAATGCCCATCAAAGAAAATTCCCTGAATATTATTTTACCGGTTGGAATTAGCTTTTACACTTTCCAGACTATGAGCTATTCTATAGATGTCTATAGAAAGAAAATAAAGGCTACGGAGGATTTTGTTGCTTTTTCTGCCTTTGTGAGTTTTTTTCCGCAGCTTGTAGCCGGGCCAATTGAGCGAGCGTCCAATTTAATTCCTCAGTTTTTCAAAAAGAGAACCTTTGATTATTCACAGGCCACCGATGGGTTACGGCAGATTTTATGGGGCTTATTCAAGAAGGTAGTTATTGCAGACAATTGCGCGGAATTTGCAAATGAGATTTTCAATAATTCTTCTGATTATGGGGGAAGTACGCTCGTGTTGGGAGCACTATTTTTTACATTTCAGATTTACTGCGATTTTTCAGGTTATTCAGATATCGCAATCGGAACATCAAGGTTATTTGGATTTAGCTTAAAGCAGAATTTTGCATTTCCCTATTTTTCCAGAGATATGGCGGAGTTTTGGCGCCGTTGGCATATCTCACTTTCTACGTGGTTTAGAGATTACCTATATATCCCACTGGGTGGTAGTAAAGGTAGTAAGGGACAACAAATCAGGAATATCTTCATCATATTTCTGGTCAGTGGTTTTTGGCATGGGGCAAACTGGACTTTTATAGCTTGGGGTGCTCTCAATGCTATCTATTTCATTCCTTTGTTTTTGCTGGGCAGAAACAGGAAGAATCTTAAGATCACAGGATTGGATAAAAAACTTCCTAGTTTGACGGAATCGCTTTCTATTTTGGGCACTTTTTCACTGACCGTATTTTCCTGGATATTTTTCAGGGCCGAGAATATTAGCCACGCATTAAGCTATGTTTTTGGGATTTTTTCCAAAGAATTATTTGAATTTCCAGATTTCTCCCTCTTCCCAGGTGCAATTACCTTACTTGTGTTGATCATTGGATTTCTGATAGTGGAATGGAAAGGCAGGTTTGGTCAATATGGGATTTCCGGTCTGGAGTACATACCGAGTAAAGCACGCAGGTGGTCCATTTACGCATTGATTATTCTGACCATCGATATTTTCGGAAATACTTCCGAAGAAATTGAATTTATTTATTTTCAATTCTAATATGATGATGATAAGACTGTTCCTCCGACAAGTTTCTCTTTTTCTATTGTTATTAGCGGGACTCAATTTCGCCTTGTTCTTTTTAATTAGGGGTTTCTACATCAAAGATTACGATCAGGTTGATTTGGATTACTCAGAATACCTACTTGCGGATTCGCATGGTACCCCGCTGGGTGATTTTACAGAAATCCATAAAGTCCATAATTTCTCGGATCAAAGCGATTCGTATCTTGATATGGAGCGTAAGTTGAGGTTTCTCATACGAAATACTGCAGTAAAAAAAATCTATTTAAGCGTTGATGATCACACCCTTTCACCAGTTAGAGATAAACAAAACAATTTGGACCGATCATCCTATTATGCTGATAAAGCAGACTTTTCCGGTTATCAGGAATATCTCTATGAGAAGTATCTCAGGTACTATTGTGTATTCTTAAATGATAGATACAGCCTTGTCATAAAAAATTTTATACAGAATGAATTGTTTGCTTTTTCAAAATGGGGAGGTGTTAGATCCAAGAGTTCCTGGGAAGATTTATCAGCTATGGAGCAAACAGAAATAAGCCTTGACCGAATAGACCATTACTTCGAATATCCTGCTCCCTCAGCGAAAATGACAGATTCCCTAAATAGGATAATCGCTATCTGTAAGGCGAATAAGATTGAATTAATAGGACTGAGATTTCCCCTGTCTAGAGCTTACGTGAATATTTTGAAAAATGAAAGTTTTGATTCAGACAGTATTTTGAAAAGCAATCATCTGCCTATTATAGATTTCGATAGCCTGTTTTTGGAACAGGACGAAATGTTTAGAGATATGGATCATTTGGATAAAGACGGCGGGGAAAAATTTGCGAGAATTTTATTTAACAGTTTGAAATAAACCCGTCTTTTAGAAATCTATTTTTTGTAAAAAAAGATTGGAATAATTTTTTACCTGCTTTAATAGCTTGATTAATAGCTATTTGTTCTCCTCCGTTGTAATAATGTCAGCTTGGAATGAATTCATAATTCCGCCTTCTATAATCCTGAACTTTCAATGAAGAAAGAGATTTTACCCTCTTTTACTTCGGTTTATATCTTCAGAGATCTGAATTCAATTTCATACCCCCTCTTTCCTCAGACCTGAAGTACAAATACAAAAACACAAATAATAAACAGGACAACAGATGCCAAACTGCATGGCCTTGGAAAATGGAATCTGCAACGGTGAATTGATCTGCAATATCCAAGTCACGAACTTTTGAGCCTAACAGAATAGCTACAACACCAGCGACAAACCAGCCGATCTGTAGATTTTTTCCAGGCTGAATCAAACTGACAAAGGCAAAAAGGAAAAGCGTCCCAGTAAAATAGCCTGAAATCTCAGCGAAGGAATAATCCCACTTGTAGACAGAAAAATAGGTAGCACTGAAAATGACCAACAGCGCAATCAAGGGCCAACTTGGATAAATTCTTTTGCCTCTTTGAAATTGAATACTTGGCAACCAACTCCCGACAGCAATTGCCACCATACATATCATCATGGCATACATCCCTCCTACGTCGAATTGTTGGCCATATCTAGTCAGTGAGGCATGAAAGAATCCGCTTCCTAGACCTAAATAAATCCCAGATAGTCCAAAGAGAAAACCTAGTGCTGGAGCTGAACTTAGGTAACCACGTTGGATCGAAAATCTTCGCTTCCAATCGTATATAGCAAGTGCGATCGCATAAAATCCAAAACAGATATACACCAGATTGGACCAGGTGTTGACTCGTGTTCGAAAGATGCTATCCGGATAGATTCGCTCTCCATATTCGGGAGTAATGAATTCATCTGCAGGAATCCAGTCAGTCCAAATAGCTGTCTCTTTGAAAATGGCGAATAGAATGATAAAACTTAAAAAGACTATTCCAGTACCGCCTAAGCCGATTCCATGAACCCAGCGTGGGAGATTATCAAGTTTCAATCGCTCCAGCATGCTCATTCGAATGTGTTTTTCAGTTGGAGTGAAGTCAATCATCGGAAATTTTTCATTAGGCAGGGTTCCTTATAAAAATAGAAAAATGAATGAGATTAATCGGAATCTAAAGCGCTGCTCTCTATGTGACTATGTGGTTTAAAAAACCTTGTATTTGCTATGAAATCCCCACTTAACCTCTCATA
The DNA here is from genome assembly GCF_029254265.1 of Algoriphagus sp. Classification (GTDB taxonomy): domain Bacteria; phylum Bacteroidota; class Bacteroidia; order Cytophagales; family Cyclobacteriaceae; genus Algoriphagus. Next base: position 4,047 of record NZ_JAQWXX010000069.1, read on the forward strand.
CCCAACACCCCTCGTCTCAACACAATGTTTTCGCGGACTGTGCGCGCAGCTTCTTTCAAATATGCGATATGTTCTTCCTGTCCATACAAGGCATAATCATCCACCAGGTTGGCACCCGGCTTTTCCCTTCGTTCATAGCGGCTGTTCTTCAGCTGCTGCGCCTTTGGACTAAATTCCTCTACACTATCCCCTGTATCAAAATAAGCATCCTCATCCTGAGGCAGGTTATTATTTCGTAGCGTCACAAATGGCAGCCCACCAACCTCAAACAAAATCTCAATTGCGATGGCCTCCTTAGAATAAACGATCCAAAACTCCCTGCCTTTGAATTCATTCTTGGTCAGCTCAAAGCCAAACTCTGAGATCAAAAAATCAAAACCAAGGTCTACCTGCTCTAGGTGCGTATTAAATGCAAGACTTTTGGTAAGGGGTATATTTTTTAGGCTCATTTTGAAGAATAGGTTTGGAAAATTTATTGCCGCTCAGCTCGAATCGCTCAGTGTTTCGAGAGTCAGCCCAAAGATCCACATTTATCTTGACTAAGCCCTTGGATTAGATTTTCAATTCCCTAAATCCAAGTTTAAAACGAAAGCGAAAATCCCCAACCACTTCGAAAAAAAGAATCAAGAGCAGGAGCGCCGCATGGGGCTTACAATTCAATTCTCATCAATCTATTATCTTGTGAAAATTTTCAAAGTAAGATCATTTATCATGAGGCGAAAAATCCCAGTGTCAACTTTACCAAAACTCAATCGCTCACAATTTATTACTTCCGAAGGCTTGCAAAAATTAAAGGAAGAACATGATCATTTGTGGCGAGTTGAACGTCCAGATGTTACCGCTAAGGTTGCATGGGCCGCAAGTTTGGGAGATCGTTCGGAAAATGCCGATTACCATTACAACAAAAAACGTCTTCGAGAAATTGATAATCGCCTACGTTATTTGCGTAAGTGCATGGATGACTTTAAAGTGATTGACTACCACCCCAACCAAGAAGGAAAAGTGAATTTTGGTGCTTGGGTAGAAATTAAAAACGAAAAGAAAGGTCTTCAAAATCGTTTTCGTATTGTTGGTTACGAAGAGTTAATAGGTAACAAAGATTATATCTCTATGGACTCTCCTATGGCTAAATCGCTTCTTGGTAAAACTGTTGGAGATGAGGTGATAGTGAATACCAAAATGGGTGATTTTGTATGGAAAATTCTTAAAATAGAGTACCAAAAGTAGTTTTGCTCTTCTAATTCCTTTTTCCTGAATGTAATTTCAGAAAATGGAAATCCTCAATTGACCAGTAAAAGGTAAAAGCGACTGAAGGTTTGATAAACACTAGCATTGCTGGTACTTCGGTCATCGGTCTTCCAGCCAGTAAAACCAAGAAAATAAGCATACTGGCATCATTGCGAAGATTCAAATTGTTTATATTCCTTCTACAAAGAGTTCCAGAATTCAAACTCCCCAAAGAATTTCCCTATGCAAATTGTTGATTATTTAAACTGTAAAGCGAGGATCTCCAAATTGGTGATTACCCTCTTGACTTTTTTCATTTTCCAATCCATGGGGATTTTGGCACAGCAGCCCTCCTCTCCTTTGGAAGCTTCCTTTGAAACCTATCGAAAGATGAAGGAGGAAACGACTTTCAAATTAAACTGGATTTCTATAGGTCCTACCGTGAATTCTGCCCGTGCAGATATCGTACAGGTGGATGAAACCAATCCGGGAACGATGTACGCTGGCTTTGGTTCGGGTGGGATTTGGAAAACCACAAATCACGGAGTGACTTGGAAATCCATCTTTGAAGAGCAGTCGGCGATCGGGATTGGGGATATGGAATTAGCTCCTTCTGATCCTACTATTATCTATCTGGGCACTGGGGAAAATCTAAAAAAGCCAAGAAACTTTACCCTACCCGGCACAGGGATGTTCCGCTCGGATGATGCCGGCGAAACTTGGCGAAATATCGGTTTGGCCGATTCATGGGCGATTGCGGAAATAGAAATTCATCCCACCAATCCAGATATCGTATTTGTAGCTGTGCTGGGACATCTTTGGTCCAAGAATGAAAATCGGGGACTCTATCGGACGATGGATGGTGGCAAAACCTGGGAGCATGTCTTATACAAGGATGATATGACTGGTGCCAATGAAGTGCAGATCTCCCCTACCGATCCTCAGATCATGTATGCTTCACTTTGGGAAGTGTATCCAGGGATCAGCGGAGAAAACAGCGGGGTGTATAAAAGTAAGGACGGTGGGACTACTTGGGATTTGTGTACCAATGGTTTGCCCAGTGGTCCGAATATCGGACGAATTGGTCTCAGCGTTTCCAAAACGAATCCAGACAAAGCTTATGCCCTCATTGATAATCTGAACAATCCACGAAATGAAGCAGCGGAATTATATAAAACGATTGATGGAGGATTGAACTGGATGAAAACTCATTCGGGACCTCTCAAAATCTTTCCGGGAATCGGTTGGTATTTCACCGATGTGTGTGTGAATCCCGAAAATGACGAGGAAGTATTTTGCCTCGGGGTTCGGCTAGCGCATAGTCTCGATGGTGGTAAGACTTTTTCATTTATTGGAGGTCAAGTTTCCCGTATGACGCCAAGCTTAGCGCAGGGCCTTCATCTCGATCAAACTGAATTATGGATCAATCCTAGCAATCCCAATCATTTGGCATTGGGAAATGATGGAGGGTTTTATGTGAGCTATGACAAAGGATTGACTTGGGTTCATTACAACAATATTCCAACGGGTGAATTTTATGACATTACGGTTGATCAGGCGGATTACACCATTTATGGAGGAACTCAGGATGATGCGACGGTCTTTGGCCCGGCAAAAGAATTAAACACCCGGTTTCCCGATCCCTGGAAATATGTATGGATTGACCCTTGGGATGGTGGTGATGGCTGCGTAACGCAAATTGATCCGGTGGATAAATCCATCATCTATTACAGTCGCCAACATGGAGATGCGATGCGCTTGGATAAGTCCACCGATGTGGCGGTTTCCATCATGCCAACTCTTCCAGAGCATGTAAAAGACACCCTTGTTTTCAATTACATGACACCTTATTTCTTGTCGAAATATGATCACAAAACCCTATATCATGGAGGAAATTACTTTATGAAAAGTACCGACCGTGGGGATACCTGGAATGCGATTAGTCCTAACCTTGCTATTTCTTCCAATCCTGAAAAGCAATCCTTTGCGACGGGAGATATAGCCCAATCTCCCCTAGAAAAAGACTTGCTGTATGCAGGTACCGATCATGGTGCTTTTTGGGTTTCAAAAGATGGGGGTGCCACTTGGGAAGAGCATTCCACAGGAATAGCCAATAACTATATTCGCAGCATTACTCCTTCCCAACACCAAAGCTCTCGGGTTTACATGGCGATGACAGGAATCAATTATGACGACTTAAAAGCCTATGCCTATGCTTCTGAAGATTATGGCAAAACATGGAAGTCTATCACTTCAGGTCTTCCGGATGAACCCGTAAATGTGATCAAAGAAGATCCTACCAATGAGAATATCCTGTATTTGGGTGGTTTACGTGGGGTCTATGTTTCGATTGATCGAGGAAAAAGCTGGTCGTATCTAGGCGAAAACATGCCTGCAGCAGCAGTGGCAGATCTGGAATTCCACTTACCAACCATGGATTTGGTGGTGGCTACGCATGGTCGAGGGATTTACAAAATAAACCTTCAACCTATTCATGAAATG
>NZ_JAQWXX010000077.1 GCF_029254265.1 Algoriphagus sp.
TGGTCAAAACCGTTTATTTTGACCTAATTTAGTACCCGTTAAGATCGCAAGAAAGCGATTGTCACTGGCTGTCACTTCTAACTTATTTGGCTACTGGCATCTTTGCGGATATACATATAGAAAAATATGACTGCTAAAAAAATATACACCAGTGTTCTTTTTTTATTTATCATTTTGGTAGCTCAGGCTCAAGAGGAAGATATTTTTGGAATCTCTAATAAAGCGAAGAATCCAAAAAGCGAATCTGGAATAGGAAATGCAGCTCGAAATATAGTGGAGATGTTTGCGATTGAGCTTTCCACTGGAGCAGGTTATCATCAATTTGGAACAAGTTTTTACTCAGAAAACCCATCACTTTATCCATTGAATCAAATTCAGAATTTTGATACTCCTTTGGAAATTACTGAGGAAAGTCCCTTGAAAATGAAAGGTGAAGATTGGACGTTTCCACTTTTCAATGCAGGTGTTAGAATCAATCTTTTTAATCTATTAACTATAGGTGGAGGTTATGGACAAGAGTGGGGAAATTATCAAAATATGACTGGAGGGGATTTTGAATTTCCTTTTGAGGGTAGTTCATATCAAATAAGCAAACTTTATGGGACGGTTGGTTTAGTGCTTTATGATGCTAATCGAAGAAGAAGTTTTTTAAAGTGGAAGTATAGAAGATATGCGTCTTCGAATTTTTATATGCAGTCAGAAATGAAGCAACGAGCAAAACAAATTTACCCTTGGAGATTTATTTTGGAAGGAGAATTTGGTCAATTAAACTTAAAAAATTCATACGATCCTGCTTTAGATATTCCCAATCAAGCCCCATACACTCCAAGGTTAGCTGTGGCGGATGAGCCATACTATGGATTGGCTTTGCGGATTGAAAGGGATTTTTCAGAGTATACTAAGCTTTTTATAAAAGGAGGAGCTGAGTTTAGGAAATTCACCTATGCCGCATCCGACTTCTCTGAATTTCAAAACGTTGACCAGACGCTCTACGCTATGCAAGTTGGGTTTGCTATTCGTATGCCTGGCACTAAGCGATGCAAGATTGCCGGCTGTGGGGTAGTGATGAAACATTCCCATAATGGGATAGAGGTGAGAGGAAGTTCAATTTTCCGACTTCAGAATCGAAAAATCGGCCAATGGTATTAAGATCTTCAATCCGTTTTTAGTGATTTGATTCTCTTTTCAAAACCAGTCTGTTTTTACTATCTTGCAGCCTTAATCATCCCCGTGAATAGCATTATATGGCTCAAGGAGAAAACGAGAATATTATTCCAATCAATATTGAAGACGAAATGCGTGGAGCCTACATCGATTATTCGATGTCGGTTATTGTTTCAAGAGCGCTTCCGGATGTCCGAGACGGACTCAAACCAGTTCACCGCAGAATCCTATTTGGAATGCAAGAATTGGGAGTATTACATAACAAACCCTATAAAAAGTCGGCCAGAATAGTCGGTGAAGTTCTTGGTAAGTATCACCCACATGGTGACTCGGCCGTTTACGACACGATGGTTCGTATGGCGCAGCCATGGTCACTCAGGTATCCTTTGGTGGATGGGCAGGGTAACTTTGGATCAGTCGATGGAGATAATCCTGCAGCGATGCGTTATACCGAAGCCAGACTAAAGCGAATTGCTGAAGAGCTTTTGGTTGATATCAATAAAGAAACTGTTGATTTCCAATTTAATTTTGATGACTCTTTAAAAGAGCCAGTAGTTTTACCAGCTAAAGTGCCTGCTTTACTCTTGAATGGAGCTTCTGGTATCGCAGTAGGAATGGCTACTAACATGGCTCCCCATAATCTTGGTGAGGTAATTAATGGAATCATAGCCTATATAGAAAATAGAGATATTACCATCCCAGAGTTGATGGAACATATCGTCGCTCCAGATTTCCCAACAGGTGGTATCATATATGGTTATAATGGTGTAAAAGCTGCTTTCGAAACTGGTCGCGGTAGAGTTGTCATTCGAGGAAAAGCAAACATCGAAACCAAAGATGGTGGAAATAAGGAGATGATTGTTATCACTGAAATTCCATACATGGTCAACAAAGCCAACATGGTCGAAAAGACTGCGCAGTTGATTAATGAAAAAAAGATAGAAGGAATTTCCGCTATTCGTGACGAATCGGATCGATCGGGAATGCGAGTGGTTTATGAACTGAAGCGTGATGCAATATCAAGTGTGGTTCTGAATAACCTTTATAAGCATACTGCCCTTCAAACTTCTTTCTCAGTGAATAATGTAGCTTTGGTAAAAGGCAGACCTTATACACTCAACCTAAAGGATCTGATTGTTCACTACGTCAGCCATAGACATGAGGTGGTTGTCCGAAGGACTGAATATGAACTGAAGGAAGCTGAAAAGAGAGCTCATATTTTACAGGGGTATCTGATTGCATTAGATCATTTGGACGAGGTAATTTCTTTAATCAGAAGTTCTGCTGATCCAGAAACTGCCAGAAACGGATTGATTGAGCGATTTGAACTTAGCGAAATCCAAGCAAGAGCGATTCTCGACATGAGATTACAGCGATTGACTGGAATGGAGCGTGACAAAATCATTCAGGAGTTTAAAGAAATAATGGCTTTAATCGACGAATTGAAAGAAATTCTGGCAAGCGAAGAGAAACGAATGGAGATCATTAAGACTGAACTCACCGAAATGAGAGATCGGTACGCAGATGATCGAAGAACTGAAATCGAGCATAATGCAGAAGATTTCAGCTACGAGGATATGATTCCAAATGAAGAGGTGGTAATTACCGTTTCTAACGAAGGATATGTGAAGCGTACAGCTTTAACTGAATACAAAACTCAAGGTAGAGGAGGAGTTGGTTCGAAAGGAGTAAGTACCAAGCAAGATGATTTTACTGAGTATTTATTTACTGCTTCTACTCACAATTACCTTTTAATTTTCACAGATAAGGGCAAATTATTCTGGCTGAAAACTTATGCAATTCCAGAAGGAGGAAAAACTTCCAAAGGAAGACCAATTCAAAACCTGATTAGTATAGAGCAGGAAGACCGAATCAGGGCAATTATTCAGGTAGAAAATTTCAATGATGTGGACTATTTGAATAATCACTTCTTGGTAATGGTTACTAAGCAGGGAATTATCAAAAAGACTACGCTTGAGCAATATAGTAGGCCTCGAACCAATGGTATCATCGCATTGAATATTCGTGAAGATGATCAGTTAGTTAACGTCAGTATGACAAATGGGGATCAGCATATTGTTATAGCAGCTAAATCCGGTAGAGCGATCCACTTCCATGAATCTGCTGTAAGGCCGATGGGAAGAACTGCAACTGGTGTAAAAGCAATTAAGTTAAATGATGATAACGACTATGTGATTGGCATGGTATGTGCATCTGAAGAAAATGCAACCCTACTAGTAGTATCAGAAAAAGGATATGGTAAGCGTTCCAACCTCGATGAATATCGAATCACCAACAGAGGAGGGAAAGGTGTAAAAGCAATGAGTGTCACTGAGAAGACCGGTAAACTTGTAGCAATTAAAGAAGTGATTGATTCAGACGATTTGATGATCATCAATAAGTCAGGAATCACAATCAGAATGGCTGTAGATACCCTTCGTGTGATGGGTAGAGCAACACAAGGAGTTCGACTTATTAAAATTGGAGAAAATGATGAGATATCATCAGTAGCAAAAATATCCAAGGAAGAGGAGGAAGAAGTTATCGATGAAGAGATCATAGATCAAAACAGCGAGGAAAGTACTGAATCTTCAGATGACCAACCAATAGAAACAAACGAATAACCAAAAAAGATAAATCTAAAAAATGAAGAAGCTAATTCTATCAATGGCCTTGATCGGTGCAACGACTCTGGCTTTTGGACAAAAAAAAGTGGTTCGATCTGCTGAGAAGAACTTCAAATCAGGAGACTTGGCCGCTGCTATGAGCGATATTGAAGCAGCAACTGCTGATCCTGAGACAAGTTCAGACCCTGCAACTTACCTTTTGAAAGCAAAAATCCAAACCAAGATGTTTGGCTCTGATTCCACGAATACTGAGAAAACTCTTGAAGTGGGAAAAGCTGCTCTAGGAACTTATTTGGAAGCATTTGAAATGGCAGGATCCGATAAAACATCTGGAGTAGGCGAAGAAGTTTATGAAGCCGACCTGATTGGCGTTCCTGATAACTTGAGACCATACTCTATCGAAACTTTGAAAAATACCGCTTTTGATAAAGCGATAGATCGATACAATGAGAATGATCTTGAAATGGCTTATAGCTTTTTTGATCTTGCTGGAGAAGTTGATTTGACAGATACAACAATTCATTATAATGCAGGCTATTTGGCCAATGATTTAGGAATGTATGAGGAAGCGAAGCGTCACTACAAATACCTTCTTGATATTGATGGATATAATAAGCTTAATGCTTACTATTCTCTGGTGCAAATCCAAAGTGGACAGGATAAAGATCCAGAAGCAGCTTATGAAACTATAATGGCTGGTAGAAAAGATTATCCTGAAGACAAAATTCTTGCAGAATATGAAATTCAATTATTACTTCAATTGAATAAAATGGATGAGGCGATGGCTCAAATTCAGGAAGCTTTGAAGAACGATCCTAACAATGCCTCAATTCTTTTGAGATCAGGTTATTTGAAAGAGCAGTCTGGAGACATCGAGGGCGGTTTGGCTGACTACAAAAAAGCAGTTGAAGTTGATCCGGATTATTTCGAAGGAAATTATTTCACAGGAGTGCTTTTATTGGAAGAGTCAGTTAAGTTGCTAAACACGTTGAACGATCTTTCAGATGCTGAATGGGAAGTACAATCGCCTATAGTTGGAAAGAAAGCAGATGAAAATTATAAAGAAGCTATAAAGTATTTTGAGAAGGCATTGGAAATTAGACCTGACAATACTGAAATCATGGCTATCCTTTTCCAGATCAATACACGTTTGAAAAATACGGCAGAAGCTGAAAAATATAACAAGAAACTTATTGAACTTAAAGGTCCAAACTGGATGGAAGACGGAGAGTAATCTTCATTTTTAATAAATAAAGAAAGCCGCTTATGAAGCGGCTTTCTTTATTTTACACCCATTTTATGTTTAATTATTAAGTCTTCTTCTTAGCTTTTTCTATTTTTACAAGAACCTAGAAAGTAATCCATGTATCGCTGTAGAGTTTGTTTTATTATATCTCTTTTTTTAGCATGCCTCAGTTTAAATGCAAATGCACAGGCGAAATTTCAAAAATCACTTAGTGTTTCCTTCGAAACAGGCCCTTTGATTAGTAATGGTAAAGTTTGGGCAGACGAGATTAAGAATAGTGTAGCTTACCGAGGAATTGATGTCCGTTTGGGATGGAGAAACCTCTCTAATAATTACGTAAATCATCTTCATCGTTATCCCACCTTTGGATTGGGGTTTACTTCCTCAGTTTATTATTTCCCTGAAATTGGCCGCTCTCAAGCTTTTTACGGCTTTTTTGAAATACCTTTTTCCCACAAAGGAAACCAGAAGAAATTTCAAATGGGATATTTTTTACAAATCGGAATTGGATATAATCTGAATCCATACGATTCAATTTCCAATCCACTAAATCAATACATAGGGTCTAACCTGAATGCATTTATCCATTTTGGAATTAAGGCGGATTATCGCATAAGTGATCGAGTGCAATTCTTTGCCTCAGGCGGATTAAAGCATTATTCAAATGGTTCTACGAAAAAACCAAATGCCGGGATTAATCTAGCTCCGGTAGCCATTGGTATCCGAACTAATTTTGGTGAAATCCAAAAAATCCCATCGGAGACACCATTTTATCCGGATCTGGAAAAAAGAGGATTTTGGAATTTTGCACTATATACTGGTTTTAAAAATTACGATATCGGAAAATCAGCCTATTTCAGGGGGGGATTAGGTTTCAATTATTTATGGGAACTTAATTATAAATTCAGAATAGGACTTGGTACAGACCTTTTTTATGCATCTGGCATGGCCGACCGTTTTCCAGAAGGTGATTTCAACTTCAAGGACAAAACTTCAGTTGCTATCGTTGCTTCAGGAGAATGGAAATTGACTGATAAGCTATTTATGCCAATGGGGGTGGGTATTTATCTTTATCGTAATGAAGCCAACCAAGAGGTTTCCGGCTTTTATGAGCGAATAGGATTCCGATATCGGTTTATGGATCAGTTTTCTGCTGGCCTCCAAATAAAAGCACATAAAGCAAAGGCGGATTTTTTTGAATTTACTCTAGGCTATACCATCCCTGGAAAAGTAAAATACACTACCTCAAAAAGGTAAGTAATCCATTAATCAAATTATATTTTTTTTTACTGGATGCAAATCCTAGCTTGCCTCTTAATTTTGGCCCATTTATGACTAAAAATATTAAATTTCTAAGCTTTCTTACAGGCTGCTTTCTCTTAGTAAACTTCTTTTCATTCAGCCAATCTATTCCTTCTTCGGAGCTTTATCACAAGCTTTTGAGACTTCAAGAGACGAAGAGGGTTCTATATGTCGCGGCACACCCAGATGACGAAAATACCAGATTAATTGCTTACCTCTCAAATGGCCTTCATAGCGAAGTAGCCTATTTGAGCCTTACGCGAGGTGATGGGGGGCAAAATCTAATTGGAAAAGAATTGGGAATCGGTTTGGGTCAAATCCGTACTCAGGAATTACTTAAAGCCAGGGAAACCGATGGCGGTAGGCAGTATTTTACCCGTGCGAAGGATTTTGGCTATTCCAAAAACCCTGATGAAACACTACAAAACTGGGACAGGGAAAAAGTATTGAGTGATGTGGTTTGGGTGATTCGGAAGTTTCAGCCAGATATTATTATTACCAGATTCAATACAATTCCAGGCGTAACTCACGGGCATCACACAACTTCAGCGATTTTAGCGGGAGAGGCCTTTGATTTGGCGGGAGACCCTAAAGCTTTTCCAGATCAATTGAACAATGTCAATACCTGGCAGCCAAAGCGGATTTTTTGGAATTCGTACAATTTCGGAGGTGAGTTTAAGGAAGATCCTGATGAAGTTTATGACGTTTTTGAAACCGGTGAATTCAATCCGCTTTTGGGTGAAACTTATAGTCAAATTGCTGCGGATAGCCGTACGATGCATAAGTCACAGGGATTTGGAGCTACGGCCGGAATCGGTGCAGCAGTGGATCATATTCAATTTATTAAAGGAGAGCCGTTTCAAAATTCTGCCTTTGATGGAGTAAAAGATCGATGGTCGGAAGTAGAAGGTGGGAAGGAAATTGAAGCAATGATTCAAAGTTTAATTGAAAAATTCAATTTTATAAACCCAGTAATTAATCTGAAATCGCTGATGCAGATCAGATCTGAACTTTTATCACTCAATTCCAAAGCTGTCTGGATTATTGAAAAAATACAGAAAATCGACGAGTTGATTTATGAAGTGTTAGGGTTGGAAATAGAATTTGTAACCAAGCAAGAGCTAGGATTTTCGGGGGAACAAATAAATGCAACCCTGCTGGTAAATAACCCTTCCCCTGTTTTGCTGACGGATATTTCGCTTCAGCTTTATGATACCTATTACACCGCTTCAAACAAGGCGGCCTCGAATAATGAACCTATTCAGATTCCTGTTGAATTTCAATTAGCTGAATCTACTCCCTTATCGCAGCCGTATTGGTTAGTTAATCCCAGTGAAGAGGCCATCTATGATGTGCGAGATCAAACGATGATCGGCAAGCCATTCAATGATTTGGAAATTGGAGGAGATTTGAATTTTAAGATTGATGGACAGGAATTCAAAACAGCAATTCCCCTTGTCTTTAAATACAACGATCAGGTTGATGGAGAGATTAAACAACCATTTACAATCGTACCTGAAGTCGATTTGACACTATCCAAAGAGACTGTTTTTCTTATTCCAGGATCAGATCCAAAGTTGAAAGTGACAGTTCATTTCAAAAACCAACTTATCGATGGGGGACTGGATTTTATAAATCTTCCAGCAGATAAATATAAGATTCTGACGATTACGGATAATGCGTTTCTGAAAGAGCGAGTATATGAGGTAGAGTTTGTTCCCAATGGAAATGGAGTAAAAGAAATCACCGCTCGATATGTGACAAGCCAAGGAAAAACTTTTGATCAAATCACCAATAGAATTCTATACAAGCACATTCCAAATTTAACCTATTTCCAGCCTGCTAAGATTCGTCTGATCCAGGAGGATTGGAAAGTTTCAGGAGCGAAAGTGGGTTATATTCCAGGCGCTGGTGACGATATTCCAGGGGTTTTGACTTCGCTAGGTTATCAGGTAGAGGAGATTGGGGAAGCGGACTATTCTGTAGAAAAGCTCAGTCAATACAAAGCTATTGTGGTAGGTATTCGCGCCTACAATACGAATGAAACATTAGCTTCCAACCAGCAAGTACTGATGGGTTATGTAAGGTCAGGAGGTAATCTGGTGGTTCAATACAATACCAGTTCACCTTTGCTTACGAATCAACTTGGACCTTATCCATTTACGCTCAGTAGAACCAGAGTAGCCGTGCAAGAAGCTCCAATCAAATCTAATTGGGATTCTCCGGTTCTGACTACTCCTAATAAGATTGAAGAGTCGGATTATGAAGGATGGGTTCAGGAGCGAGGGCTATACTTTGTAGGGCAAATGGATGAGAAATATCAAACTCCATTTACCATGAATGATCCTGAAGAAGATCCTAGCAATGGTGCGCTGATTTATGCCAAATACGGTGAAGGCACTTATACCTATACAGGAATTTCATTTTTCAGGCAATTACCGGCAGGAGTTCCCGGAGCGATTAAATTATTCATCAATCTGATTGAGCAATAATCATGGAGGAAAAACAAATTCGCTGGAAGTATTTCTATATAGGTTTATTACTGACTTTGGTCATTTTGATTACCTTGTTTTATTGGCTTAAAGTAGCGTATTCATGAGCAATTTAGATTGGATTGTACTATTTGGTACACTCATTACTATTGCGGCTTATGGAGTATATAAGACTTACGGGCCGAAAGATCTAGATTCTTATCTCCGGGGAAAAAACTCAATGAATTGGTGGACGATCGGTTTGTCTATCATGGCGACCCAAGCCTCCGCTATTACTTTTTTGAGTACCCCTGGTCAAGCCTATGAGGATGGAATGCGATTCATTCAGTTCTATTTTGGACTGCCCTTGGCAATGATTATCATTTCAGTCAGTTTTATTCCGATTTACTATAAGCTCAAGGTTTACACCGCGTACGAGTTTCTCGAAAATCGATTTGATCTAAAAACACGAACACTGGCGGCATTACTTTTTATCACTCAGCGAGGCCTAGCGGCTGGGATTACGATTTATGCGCCAGCTATTATTCTATCTACATTATTGGGATGGAATCTCACACTGACGAATATTGTCATAGGAGCCGTAGTAATTATTTACACCGTTTCCGGGGGTACCGAGGCTGTTTCGATTACGCAAAAGCAACAAATGGCAGTGATGATGGGAGGGATGATTCTAGCTGGGATTATTGTGATCCAAATGCTTCCGATCTCTTTTCAGGAGGCACTCCACGTAGCAGGGAAAATGGATAAACTCAACATCGTGAATTTTGAGTTTGACCTCGCCGACCGATACAATGTCTGGTCAGGAATGACAGCTGCAGTATTTTTGTTTCTTTCTTATTTCGGTACTGATCAAAGCCAAGTACAGCGCTACCTCTCTGGTCAGACGCTCGCACAAAGTCGGATGGGATTGATTATGAATGGATTTCTGAAAATCCCCATGCAGTTTGTGATCCTATTTATCGGAGTGATGGTCTTTGTGTTTTACCAGTTCTTTTTACCTCCTGTGGTATTCAATAAAGTGCAGACAGATAATTTACGCCAAAGTGAATATGCAGGTGAATTTGAAGACTTAGAAAAGAAATACGAAGCGAATTTTGAATCAAGTAAAAATTCCTATTTGGAGCTTTTGGATGCCATAGATGAAAAAGATGAATCAAGAGAATCTAGGTTGCAAGAACAAATTAAATCCCTGAAGTCTGAGCAAAATGAAATCCGTGACGAAGTGAAATCACTGATTGTGGCAAACGATCCCGTCGCAGAAACCCGAGATACAGATTACGTTTTTATGCGTTTTGTGATGGATAACCTTCCAGAGGGAATCATCGGATTATTGTTTGCCGTGATTTTTTCAGCGGCGATGTCTTCTACCGCCTCTGAGTTGAATGCCTTGGGCTCAACTACTACTGTGGATTTATATAAACGATCCATCAAAAAAGATGGGAATGATCATCATTATTTGCTTTCCTCAAAATTATTTACTGCATTCTGGGGACTTGGGGCAATTCTCTTTGCGACATATGCTTCGCTTTTCGAAAACCTTATTCAAGCTGTAAATCTTCTCGGATCCCTATTTTACGGTACAATATTGGGGATTTTTATGGTTGGATTTTTTATAAAATGGGTAAAAGGTAGAGCTGTTTTCATTGCAGCTTTACTTTCCGAGGTCTTAATTCTATTTATTCATTTTAGAAATGGAATTGGGCTTTTTGGCTTTGTTTGGGATATAGGATTTCTCTGGTATAATGCGATTGGATGTATTGCTGTGATGCTGATAGGGATGGTTATTCAGAAGTTGAATATTAAATAATCTGGGGAAAAGATTGAGAAATAAATATCCTAACTAGGATTCAAAATAAATCATCTGCCTCATTTACGCGACTTCTCCATTGTAAATCAAAAAAGGTCTGTGCTTGCACAGACCTTTTTTGATCAAAATTAAAACCCGATTATGCAGTAAATCTTCAAATACACAATTGGGATATCAAATAAGATTATTTCAACGATTTTATTAAACGCTCATTCAAGCCGATATAGTCTGGATTGCCTGCTTCTTTAGCCATTTTCATAGATTGGTTTGCAGATTCAATTGCTTCTGACTTCATTCCAAGAGTAGCTTCAATTTTAGCTTTCAAATGCATGGTCCAATATTTACTGTCACTTTCCACGGATTGACTAATCCAACGATAAGCTTGTTGCATGTCCTTCTGATTAGTGTAGTAGTAATTGGCAGCGGAGTATAGTAAACCTGGGTTGTCTGTTTCTGCATCAATGACCAATTCTTTGATTTGTGCCATCACGATCGGATCTACATCTGTTTCGATACGGAAATTTACCCGAGTATTTTCCCACTTGATCGAAAGATCTGCACCCGTATCGGTCATATCTGCGAAAGTGATTTCCATGGTCTCATACTTTCTGCTCAGTTTCGCAGGAGTGGCTTTGAAACGCATCAAGTCTTCTTCAGCATTGTAACCAATCGCTCCCCAAAGTTTTGTGTTTTTGGATAAGATAATAGTCCATTCTGATTTTTCAGGAATAGCATATAAAGCATATTGACCTGCCGGTACATTTTTTCCATCGATTATCACATCTGTGGAAAAGGTCAGAACTGTTGCTCCATTGGCACCTGTTCTCCATACTTGACCAAAGGGTACTAGCTCCCCAAAGATTTTTCTTCCTTTTGTACTTGGTCTGCTGTAGTCCACTGTGACATCCGTCAGACCCACTTTCTGTGCGATTTTAGCTGATGGTGAGGCTTGTGGCATTTGGATTTGCTGCGCGAATGCGGCCATTCCAAAAATAAGAAAAGCCAAAATTAGAAATCCTGATTTTTGTTTCATTTGATAGATAAATATGCTGTTTGAATTAATTGTTAATTTTTAGATAATGAAGATTATTTCAAAATCGCCTGCAATTTGGGATATTTTAATGCATTTTTACAGTAGAAATTGGCTTTTTTAATCAAAGGATAGAAGTGAAATCCTGATTTTTCATTCAACTTTGATTCTAAATATATTTTTATAATAACATGAGTTTAGCGATAATCAGTCCTGGCAAGAATCCTAATGCTTGGATTAAAGTAATTAATCAATTGAATCCAGATTTGAAGATTCAGGTCTATCCCGACATATCAGATCCTGAAAAAGTGGAAGTTGCTTTTCTGTGGCAACATCCTGAAGGCTTACTTTCCAGTTTTCCCAATCTTAAATTAATCAGTTCCATGGGAGCTGGTGTGGATCATATCCTTCGTGACAAATCGATTTCTAAGGATATTCCTATTGTGAGGATCGTAGATGAGAAATTGACTTGGTCTATGACTAATTATGTGATAATGGCTGTATTGAATTTTCATCGTCAGATTACACGATATCAGGCGGACCAAAAGCGGAAAGTTTGGGATATGAGTAATCCTGAGATTGAGGTCAAAGTAGGATTGATGGGAGTTGGAGCATTGGGCTCAGATGTACTGGAAAAGCTCTCAATGATGGATATTCCTGTTTTTGGATATGGATTTTCAGAAAAAGAGGATTTCAAACATCCATATTTTTCGAAAAATCAATTGGATCAATTTCTCAAGGAAATCAATGTGTTGGTTTGTCTGCTTCCGCTAACAAAGGAGACAGAAAATATTCTCAATCTTGATCTTTTTAAAAAATGTAATCCTGGAACTTATCTTATTAATGTGGCAAGAGGAAAGCATTTGATTGACGAAGATCTGATTACTGCATTCGAAAAGGGATACCTTTCCGGTGCTATGTTGGATGTGTACCGGGAAGAACCATTGCCCAAGGATCATCCGTTTTGGGAAGAAGTTAGGATAAGTATGACTCCGCATATTGCAAGCGTAACCAATCCGCGGGCGGCTGCACCTCAACTAATCGAAAACATTGAGCGGATTAAATCAAACAGGGAGCTATTAAATCTCGTAGATCGAAATAAAGGTTACTAAAATGATATGAAATCAAACATGATTAGGACGGTAAATACTGATAGAACAGTAAGCACCGGAATAATTATCCGAAATGCGAGATTCTCCCGAAACGAGTTTTGGACAGGCTATATGACCATTGAAAATCAAATAATAATCATATGAAAACTGCTTTCACTATTCTTTGTCCTACTGATTTTTCCGAGTGTTCGCTGAACGCGATCGAATATGCTGCAAAGCTTGGTGAAAAATATAAGGCGGATTTGATATTGTTTCACGTGCTCAATAAAACAGATTATGCCAAGCTTTCTCCTTCGGATTATTTAGGTATAAATCAACGAGCATTTGTAGAAGAGAAGCTTCAGAATCTCCAGAAAGCTGTTCGGGTAGAGAGTCTTGAAAAGGGATTAAATAGCTGTAGCTATCATTTTATAGAAGGAAAGATCGTAAATGAAACGGTCAGCTTCTCCAAAGAAATCAAAGCTGATCTGATTGTCATTGGGACTGAAGGTATGAATGAACTTCGTGAAAATATCATTGGTTCACGGGCCAGTCGCATCGTTGAGTCTACCGACCGGGATGTGCTTGTGGTGCCAAGAAGGGTGTTTTTTAAGCCTCCGAGAAAGTTGGTCTATGCAACAGATTATATGGAGGAGGATAAGTTGGCG
The DNA here is from genome assembly GCF_029254265.1 of Algoriphagus sp. Classification (GTDB taxonomy): domain Bacteria; phylum Bacteroidota; class Bacteroidia; order Cytophagales; family Cyclobacteriaceae; genus Algoriphagus. The sequence goes on from NZ_JAQWXX010000077.1 coordinate 13,428, forward strand.
ATTCAGAAAATTGTTGAAATGGCCCGTTTCTTTGATTCGGAAATTGATATGGTACATATCAGTTCTACTCAGAAGGCAATTGATAAATCCCTTCACCTTGTTACCATTGAGGAAATTCAGCCATTTATCAAATACGATAAAGTCAATTTTGTATTGAAATCCTTTCGTAATGATTTGGCTTTAGGATTGGAGAATTATTTGAATGTGGCCAAGGGAGATATATTGATCACACTGAGTAAAAAGAAGAGTTTTTTCGATAAGATTTTTTCAAACAACCTCTCAAAAAAAATGGCCTATTTTATCAATAAGCCACTTTGGGTGATTAAGACATTTTAATCCTAAATATGTAATAATACTTCATTGTGAATTCTATCTAAGAATCTGGATTTATAACTTCACTTAAATTCATTAGGAAATGTAGCCGTCTTGTAAAGGGTTACTTTTTCTTACCCGAGAAAAGATTTTTCAGATAAGTCGAAAACTCTTTTTGAGTTTTTGGATTGCTTGCAACCGATTTTAGAATTTGGACAAAATGTGAAAAGGTCATTTTCTTTTCAGCCTCTTCAGTCGATTCGATTTCAACTTCTTTTTTTGGAATTGAAGGCATAGGCTCAGGAGCTTTATACCCTACAAGATCATCTGCTTTTTTGAAGCTTTTTTTGGCTCGGGCTTGATAGCCAACTTTCTCTTCGACCAGCCCTCGATTATTATAAGCCACGGCATCCTCGGGATCTAGTTCGATGGCTTTATCATAATCCGAAATTGCACCTTCCAAATCCCCAATCCGATCTTTGAAATAAGCCCTGCTGCTGTAGCGATAAGGGTTTCCAGGGTCCAAATTAGCTGCCCGATCAAATTCTGATAGTGCTTCTTCATTTCGCTTTAGCAAATGGAGTACTACCGCTCGATCACTGATAAAATCGGTATTATAAGGTTCTAATTCGACTATTAAATCAAAATCAGAAATCGCTAATTCCGTCTTCCCTAATCTTGAAAGAACTCTTCCCCGATGCAAATGAAGTTGGGCTTGATTGGGATTAGAGATGATCAAGTCATTAAAAAGAGTTAATGCCTCCTGAAACTTTCCTGCTTTGTAAAATTCTATTGCCTGCTCGAAACTCATCACTGATTTTTTATTTACAAGACAAAATTAACCCCAGAATAGTTTAACAAATAATCTTCTGTAGCTTTTTGCAGGTGAAAGTTTGGGTTTGCTATCTTTAAGGCTGAAGAATCCAGATTTCCATGCCTCATACACCCCAAGCTGTCCTTAAGGACCTGAAAGAGAAAAAGTTTGCTCCGATTTACTTTTTATCCGGCGATGAACCTTTCTTTATCGATCAGATTACCGACTTTATCGAGAAGCATGCGATTGCAGAGCACGAGAAAAGTTTTAATCAGATTATTCTTTATGGAAAAGATGTGACTGTTGGAGCGATTCTCAATAATGCTCGGAAATTCCCCATGATGGCAGAGCGCCAGGTAGTTATTGTCAAAGAAGCACAAAGTATTCTTGATCTGGGAAAAGAAGAAGCCCAGCAATTGCTGATTAGCTATTTGGTCAACCCACTACCCAGTACTATTTTGGTTTTGGCTCATAAGTATAAAAAAATTGATGGTCGCTTAGCTTTAGGCAAAGAAATCGAAAAGCGGACCATCCATGTCAAGTCGGACAAAGTCACGGATTACAACCTTTTGAAATGGATCGAAGGTTACTTCAAAGATTTGGGACACAGTATTGATCCACGTGCCGGACAATTATTAGCGGATTCGATTGGGAATAATCTGGAAGTCCTGGCCAATGAGGTGGGGAAGATGCTGATCAATTTTAAGGAGTCTACCAGATTCACCACAGATGATATTTCCAAATACATTGGGATTAATAAGGACTATAACAATTTTGAGTTTTTGAAAGCCATTGGATTTCGAGATGTACTCAAAGCAAATAAGATCATCCAATACTTTGGGTTAAATTCCAAAGCACACCCAGTAATCCCACTTTTTTCACTGATGTATAATTACTTTTCAAAAATCATGATCATACACCAAGAGCGGAAAAAGGGAGCCAGTGATCAGCAGCTCGCAAGTGTGCTTGGACTACCTCCTTTTGTGGTAAAAGAATATGTGATCGCTGCCAGAAACTACAATTTGGGCAAGGTAATTGATGTATTTGGACACATAAAAGAAGCCGATCTTCGTTATAAAGGAGTTGATTCTGGGGATATGTCTCATGCCGAGATTCTCCGGGAGCTCGTTTACAAGATCTTACATTGATTACCTAAGCCAAACTATGAATCCAGCCATTTTGGAATAATAATAGTGGCTGTGCTCGGTGGTTTTTCCACCTGGGATAGTCTCTTCCAATTGGCTAAAAATGGAGCTAAATCTATGAGATACCCCTTACTGCTCTTATTGAGCATTGGACTTGGTGCTGGGACTTTTGCACAGTCTACCCTTTATCAGACCAGTCCGCAGCAATCGCTGGATCATAATCTGGAGCTTTTTGACAAACATCTTTTTTCAGCGAGTTTGTTTGATAATTCCAGATTGCTCAACCAAAACATCAATTCAGAACAATACAAATCAGCCGATCTCCATCAAGCTATGTCGGCACTTCAGCTCGAAAGCCCTGATGGCCCCGGTCTGATGAAGAGTTACATTCTGGAAAATGGAAATCATCCCTCTGTAGCCACGGCAGGTTTATATCTCGGGGATCATTTTTTTTACAAAAGAAATTATAAGGAAGCACTGGAAGGATATCAGCTGGTTGACGCAACCAAACTTTCGCCAGCTAATCAAGCGGATGTGCTATTCAAACAGGGCTATGCTCACTTTCAGCTAAAAAATTACGGACAAGCTGCTCCATTTTTTGATCAGGCCAAAACGATGAAACAGCCGATCAGTGCGGATGCATACTACTACAGTGGCTTCATCGCGCTAGAAAATGGCAATACCCAAAAAGCCATTTCAGATCTACAGTTGGCGGCGGCTTCTCCTTATTATGCCAATAAAGTTCCTTACCTCTTGGCGGCAATGTATTATCAGCAGGGAAGCTATGAGCAATTAATCTCTTATGCTGAGCCTTTGGTAAGTTCTGGCCAAAACCTGGAGAAAAAAGAAGTCATCTATTTGTACTTGGCGGAAGCATATTATGCCAAGAAGGATTTCCAAAATTCAGCGAAGAATTACGATGCGTTTATCAATTCAAAAAAAGGTGAGCTTTCACGACCAGAAATCTACAAGGCAGGAATTGCTCAATTTGAAATCCAAAACTACCAGCGTGCTACGGATTATCTTAAAGTATCGGCTTCAGCTACAGATGAGTTAGGACAGGCTTCAAGTTATTACTTGGGGCATTCCTATTTGAAAGTTGAGAATTTCCAGTTTGCATCCACTAGTTTCAGCGCAGCTTCCAAAGTTGACTTTAATGCTCAAATCAAAGAAGATGCGCTTTTCAACTTTGCCAAAGTCAATCTGCAGAAAGGTAGTTTTCAGTCAGCTATTTCAGCGCTAGATGAATATTTGGATACTTACCCTTCCGGGAAAAATAAAGTAGAGGCAGAAAACCTGCTATCCGAGGCGCTGGTCAATACTAACGATTACCTACGAGCCATTGAGCAAATGGATAAGCTTTCTACCAAATCTCCACGAATCAGAGCAGCTTATCAGAAAGTGGCATTTAATCAGGGAATTGTTTATTACCGAGATCAAAAGTATAATCCGGCATTAGCCTATTTGGACAAATCTCTTCAATATCCAATTGATCCAAGTATAGCTTTGGAGACACATTTTTGGAAAGGTGAAATTCATTCCTCATCAGGGAATCTGGCCCAGGCCATCAAATCCTATGATGCCGCGGTTGAAATGGGTAAAAAAACTTCCAGTGCCTATTTAACCAAGAGTCTCTATGGCTTAGGATATGCCTATTTTAATTCACAGCAATACGGCAAGGCGGAGCAGGAATTTAAAACCTATACCGACCGTCTCAGAACCAGAGAAAATAAAGAGAATTATGACGATGCGCTTCTCCGGTTGGGAGATTGCTATTATGTGCAGAAAAGATTCTCAGAAGCTGAGGCTGCTTTTCAACGCGCGATTAATGAAAGTAATAAAGGGATTGATTATGCGTACTACCGATTGGCGGTTGTTCAAAATTTTCAATCGAAAAACCAGCAAGCGCTGGGACAGCTTGATGTTTTGATCTCCAGATACCCAAATAGTCTATACATCGAAGATGCACTGTTTCAGCGTGGTCAGATCAATATGGAGGAATCCCAATATCGAACTGCTGCGGTTAGTTTTTCTGATTTGATCAGCACTAAGCCAAACAGCCCATTTGTGCCGTATGCACTGGAAGGACGGGCAGTGGCTAATTTTTCACTGCAAAGCTACGATCAGACCATCGCAGATTACAAAACCATCTTAGATCAATATCCAAATTCAGAAAATTCCGAAACTGCCTTAAAGGGACTTCAGGAAACCTTGGCTTTGCAGGGAAGATCGGCTGAGTTTGCTTCTTATTTGTCAAACTACAAAGGTGCCAATCCCAGCAGCGGTAGTGTACAAACTTTGGAGTACGAAGCTGCAAAAGGGACTTATTTTGATAAAAACTATGCGCAGGCAACACGGCTTTTTGAAAACTACCTAAGAAGCTATCCTGATGCTTCACAGCGATCAGATGTGCTATATTTCTTGGGAGATAGCTATTTCCAACTTGGAGAAAAGGAGCAAGCCCTATCACAATTCAGACTTTTGGAAAAAGAACCGGCTTCCCCGCAGCGGATTCGGGCAATTCAACGAATCGGTGCCATTGAATTGGAAAATGGAAATTTTGCTCAGGCAATTCCATACTTGCAGACTTCGGTGGAGAATGCAAGAAATAAAGTGGAGGAAGCTGAAGCCGTTCAAGGCTTGATGATCGCGTATTTCCAAACCAAGAAATTCATGGAGGCGATATCCCAGGCAGATCGCTTATTGACTTTAGATGGAATTATCCCTGAATCTACTCCCAATGCAATTTTGACTAAGGCAAAATTACAGAAGGAAATGAATCGAAAACCTGAATCAGAAGCAACGCTTTTGGCTTTGGTAAACGAGTATAAGACTGTCCAAGGAGCGGAAGGGCTTTACCTTTTAGCATTAGCCTATCAAGAAAGCGGCGATATCACCAAATCGAATGATGCGATATTTGATTATTCAGGACCTTTTGTGGATTTCGATTATTGGTACGGGATAATGTTTCTTTTGCTTTCGGATAATTATTTGAAAACAGGGGAGGACTTCCAGGCAAAAGCCACACTGGAATCAATCGTAGAGCGATCTACCAATGCAGAAATTAAAGCAATGGCACAATCCAAACTTCAAAACATTAAATAATCCATGAAGAAGCTACTATTTCCAATTCTTTTGGGCGGATCGTTTGGATTACTACCAATGTTGTCTACCGCTCAGACTCAATCGAGAGGTGAGGTTCAAGATCAGGAGTTTGTGATTCGTAAAGACCGTGTATTGACATTGCCGGCACAACCAAGGATTTTCGAGAAGCTCCCGGTACTTCCGCAGCCTAAGGGTTTGGCTGATTTTAATTATATGGTTTCAAGATATAATTTGAATCTTCAGCCTTTACAGCTCGCCGCTACGCCCGCTCAAAAAAATTATCAAGCACCCAAACTGGACTTGTATCCTGGATACATTCGTGCGGGTTACGGGAATTTTGTTTCACCACTTTTGGAGGTGAGATACATGGGGACTCAGGTGGAAGATTTCAATTATTCTGTTCAACTCAATCATCAGAGCTTTGGGCAAGGTCCTGTTTTAGCGGAGCAATCCAAGGAGTCGCATACCAACTTCGGAGTTGATGGGAGTTATTTTGCAGATCTTTTTGAAGTCTATGGAGGTTTGAAATGGAGGCAGGATTCTTACCAATTTTATGGCTTTGATACGACACTAGCTGCCAATAAGGATATTGATCTGACCCAAATTCCCGGGAATGTATTGAATACCGTAGAATTGAAAGCTGGAATTCGGGAAATCGAGAAAGTAGGACCTTTTTATTACGAAGGAGAACTCAGTTTTAGAAATTTCAAAGACAGTTATCTGGCTGTTGAAAATGAATTTGGAATAAAAGGAAGTGGGAAATTTAGGGCAAATGATGACTGGTCCGGAAAAGTGGATTTGGCCTTTTACAGTACCAATCCAGAAGACTTCAACTACGCTCAAACCAGAACCTATTTTGGAATCAAACCCACAGTTTCTTATAACTATGGAGAGTTCAACTTTATGGCGGGACTGAATGTAGTTTCAGAAAATGATTCCATTGCTGATAAATCAAGCAATTTTAGAGTCTTCCCTTTATTGAAAGCTTCTTATCAATTCGCTCCTGAGTTTGGGTTTTACGGTTCCTTCACGGGTGATGTCAACCGAAATACCTACTATAGTTTTGTGATGGAAAATCCTTTCCTGGGTCCGACAAATCAATTATTGAATACGGTCAATAATTACAAAATTCAAGCTGGAATCGAAGGCCAGTTTCAAGAGTCATTCCATTACCGCGCAGGTGTAGACGTGAGCCGATACAATCAACTCTATTTCTTTGTCAATAATTATAGGATTAAAGTCATAGGATTTTCAGATGAGGAACGGTTCAATCTGGTTTATGATGATAAAGTAGCTGTTTTCAATATCAATGCAGAGTTAGGGTTCAAATTTTCTGACGTTTATTCCTTTGGATCTAGATTGGACTTGTACCAATATGATCTGAATCAGCAGGCTGAGCCTTGGCACAGACCAACTTGGGGATTTAGAGTCAATAATCAGGTGACTCCGATAGAGCGGCTAATCGTCCAGGCAAATTTAAATTTCATGGGTGGAATCAAAGCAAGAGGACAATCCTTGGGTATTGAGATAGGAGGCCCAGAGACCTATCAGGTGATCAAACTCAAAACCATAGCAGACCTGCAGCTGAAAGCAGATTATGGCATTACAGAGCGGATTTCTGTTTTTGTCGAAGGCAATAATTTATTCAATGGACAAAATACCCGATGGCTTAATTATCCTGTTCGAGGTATTCAATTGGTGGGTGGAGCTTCCTTTAAATTCTAATGTTTCTGAAATAGTGGTTGGGGTTTCAAGTCAATTCGGTTAGTTTCGTAGGATTCCAAGATATCAAATGAGCAGAAAAGACAATCCTGAAAAAAATTGGTCCGATCCAAAAGACTATGGTCTCCCTTATGTGGAGATCTCGCCTTTGAAATCCGGAGCTCCTGTGGAAAGCAAGGAGCCTGAAGAAACTGAAAAACACAATGTTTCTGAAGAATTAGAAACTATTGTAACACATCAAGTTCCTATAGAGCCAATAATTGTTCCAGTAGCCGAACAAAAAAGCTCTAAACCAATTCAAAATAAACCATCAGAAACTGCCAAAAAGAGTTCTTCCAGTTGGATTTGGGTGGTTTTAGCTATTGCAGTAGGAATCATAATGGTCATTATTTGGCAAATGCAATCTAATGAAAGTGAAACTCCAAAGCTGGTCTCAGAAGGAACCGATAAAATAGCGACCGTAGTAGAAGAAAATCCCATAGATAATAATACAAATACAGGAATCCAAGAGGTTGAAAATCAAGACCCTATTGTAGATTCTACTAATTCCGCACCAGTAACTTTGGAAAAGCCCCAAACTGGTACAACTATTGATTATAAGAAGAAAGGAACTTTGGTTCGGATCGAAGCAAAAGCAGATCGCCCTACTTATTTTATTGTGGTTGGAAGTTTGCCAAATGAAAGACTGGCAATGGAAGAATATCCTCAATACAGCAATAGAGCATCTACTGTTTATTTGATTCTGCCATACGATGATGTCAAAAACTATCGTTTAGCAATTGGTTCTTTTTCAAGCTTTACAAAAGCAAATGAAGAATTAGAACGAATCAAAGGTGACTACACAGAAGCTTTATGGATTTTGAAATACTAATATGATTCTACTTCAAACCCTCTCTGCTGATCCTTTATCAGCAGCAGATAGCCTTTCAATGGGCGCAACAGCGGAAAGCATTGGTTTGCTGGACCTTTTAATTAAAGGTGGCTACATGATGATCCCGCTTTATCTTTTATTTATTCTTGCCATTTTCATCTTCTTTGAGCGGCTGCTGACCTTAAAGAAAGCATCTACAACTTCTTCACATTTGATGGATCAGGTCAAGGTGCTTGTGCAAAGTGGAAACACCGAAAAAGCAAGAATTCTCTGCGCAAGTGAGAATACCCCAGTAGCAAATATGATCGCCAAAGGAATCGAACGAATAGGTTCGCCTTTGAAAAACATTGAGGTGTCGATTGAGAATGTAGGAAAAATCGAAATCTATAAACTCGAAAAAAATCTAAATCTTCTGGCAACTGTATCAGGAGCCGCACCAATGATTGGATTTTTGGGTACAGTGACAGGTATGATTCAGGCCTTTATCGCAGTAGCACAAGAGGAGGGAATGGTTTCTCCGAAATTGCTTTCCACTGGTATTTACGAAGCGATGATCACCACTTCCGCAGGATTGGTAGTAGGTATTTTAGCTTACCTAGGTTACAATTATTTGGTAGCTCAAGTTTCCAAATTGGTACACAATATGGAATACTCTTCGATAGAATTTATCGACTTACTTCAAGATAAATAAGATGGGACTTCAAGCCAAAAACAAAGTAGATCCAGCATTCAGCATGTCCTCCATGACGGACATTATCTTCTTGCTTTTGATCTTCTTCATGCTTACTTCCTCCTTTATCACGCCATCAGGATTGCCGGTAAATTTACCTTCCAGTGAGACTTCAGACATTGTGATGCAGGAAGTGACGGTGACGATTACTAAAGATTTTAAGTATTCGGTGAATGACAAGATCGTTTCTCGGGAACAAATCAAAGCCGAGCTTACTTCCTTGCTGACCGGTAAAAAAGGTCAGGTAGTACTTCATATTGATAAAGAAGTGCCTGTTGAGTATTTAGTCGAGATAGGTGGTATCGCCGCCGGACTCGAAGCCAATGTTTCCATAGCAACAAAACCATACTAAAAAATGCAGTATTGGGATTCAGATAAAATAGAGAGCGAAAGCAAGAAAAAGTCCTGGATAATTACCATTATCCTCAATGTGGCTTTGCTTTTGGCTTTTTACTTCATCGTTGTTTGGAAAGAGCAAATCCCTCCATTGCCGACATTTGGTTTGGAATTGAATTTAGGTTTTACCCCAACTGGTTCGGGAGATCGAAACAGTCCAAATGCACCCTCCGAAGTACAAACTCCAGTGACAGAGGCAGCAGCTCCAGGTGAAATCGCTGAAGCAGTGACTAAGCCTGCCGCTCCTGCACCAAGTCCAAAAACAGAAACTGCGAAACCAAAAACAGCTTCAAAACCAGCCGTCAATCAAGCTGTAACCACTAAGCCTTCCCCGATTAGAGGTGAAGAAAAAGCTACTGAAAACACTAAAAAGCCAGAACCAGTAAAAACTGAGCCTGCCAAGACTGTAACAACTCCTGCAAAGTCCGAAGCTGAAGAGACCGTTCAAAAAGCTCCTGAAAAACCAAAAGTGGATCAGCGGGCAATCTTTGGAGCCGGAGGAACTTCCGGAAAAGGGACAAAACCAGCTTCTGGGGGCGCTCAAGGAACTTCAACAGAAAAAGGTGATGCAGGAGATCCAAAAGGTACGGTGGATGGAAGAGCAATTATGGGCGAAGGTTCAGGAAAAGGAGTTGCATCCGGAGCTGGTTATTCTTTGGATTTAGCAGGATGGGACTTCGCTTCCAAACCTGCAATCAATGATCGTGTATCGACCCGAAATGGTAAGATCGTGTTTAAGATCACTGTGGACGATGCTGGAAAGATTGTTCAGGCAGTGCCCTTAGAGTACAATGTTTCCAATGAAGTCTTGGCTTACTACAGACAAGTAGTTAATCAGATCAATTTCAAAAAACAGGGTGGGGCCGCAGCGGATTTTTCTTCCGGCAAAATCACATTTGTGATTAAGATCGATTGATTTTGTTGAATTAAATTTTTTTTCACCACCAAGAACACAAAGGACACCAAGTTTTTTTAAACCGTATAGGGATCATAGAAAACATAGTTTTTTACGCTACTGGGATAGTTCATTAAACTGTGTCTAGGTTTAAATTTATGTTTCAAAGGACTGGCAGAGGAGGCCGTAGGCCGACGAAGCCAGTCCTTTGAAAACTAGTTTTTCAGAGGTATTCTTTC
>NZ_JAQWXX010000079.1 GCF_029254265.1 Algoriphagus sp.
TGGTCAAAACCGTTTATTTTGACCTAATTTAGTACCCGTTAAGATCGCAAGAAAGCGATTGTCACTGGCTGTCACTTCTAACTTATTTGGCTACTGGCATCTTTGCGGATATACATAAAGAATAAATTTTAAAAATAAATTTTAAAAATTTTTTAACTAATTATTTTATCCCATAACTAGAATGAGGGTTATTAAACTCCTATTTGGGTAGCTAGCTACCGCTGATTAGTAGCTAGATTAACCAAGAAATTGTCTCAATTTATAACCGGCGTCAATATTTCAAAAGCCATTTCATCCTCTAAATTGATGAATCGATAAATCTTTCCGTCCCTGATAAAGGTTTTTCCCGAATATCTGCCTAGGCCTTCTTCTTCGTAGAGAAGTTTAAAATTCTCATCAAAAACCGAAAGAATCCCATTCCAGACTAGTTCTTCTGATCCATTAATCGCTTTGGTAAAACTCACTCGATAATAGAGTTGATCTTTCTCACTATATAAAAAACTGCCAAAATAGGGTTCTTTTGACTTTTCGTTCATGGCCTCCTCGAAGGCCTCCATACTATTCGCCCTTCTTGGAAAATTTCCAGGTTTGCGGGCTGGTAAAAGTTCCGTTTCGTAAGAATATACTAGCAGAGAGTCCTGCTGAAGATCATATACGGATACACCATTTATAGAGCTTTGGCTAATGATCAGTTTTTGGTTTGAGATAGACAAAAAATATTGATCCCCAGATGTGGTGGATAATCCATCAACTTCAAAATTTATTTCATATTCTTTCAAGGCCTTCAGAGCTGGGACTTCCACCGTTTTAAGTTTGCTAGTCTCCATGTTTATGATGGCCAAACCATCCGCCATAGTATTTGCCGCGCGACCGAAAGCTGAATAGGTTCCGTAAAAATTGCTCCCATCTCTTGAAAATTCTCCAAGAAAACTAATCATTTGATCTTGTCCTAGTTGGCTGGAAATGGCCTCATCGGTATCCCAGTTATGTATTTTCAATAAGTTTCCCTCAGCATCAAATTCTCTAATCCCTTCGAATGTAGCAAAGTGCAACTTACCTGAATCTGTCAGATTGATCTGCAACACGCTTAGAGATCCTACCCCTTTGGGGCCTTCGATATCAAAAGACAGCGTATCCTTGAGGTTCAATTCTTCTAAATCAATGATATCCAATCTCAGTTTGGGACGATTATACGTGTATAAGTAGCGACTGTCTTCAGAAAGTGTAGACCCTGAAAGACCGTTATTTAGAAAAAAGAAAGTCCCGAGAGAGTTAATATGGACAGTATCGAGCGTGTATGAAAATGAAAAATTTCCTGTGAAATTTTCATTCGCTTCCTTTTGGGAACAAGCAAAAAGAATCCAAAAAGAAGAAAGGTAAAAAAGGCTTTTTCTCATTTTAAAGTCAGTTTCAATCTCACAAATGCCATTTCGTCGTCAATATTCAAATAGCTGTAATAGGTTCCATCTTTGATAAAAGACATACCGTTAGGGAAAAATTCTGGATCACTAAGCCTTTGCTCAAGAAGAGGGTTTAAATTTTTATCAAAGACTGTTAATATTGAAATGAAATTTGGGTTTTCATCAGAATAGGTCCCGTCAAATTTTTTTGTGATTCTTAGATATCTGTTGTTTTCCGAATCATATTTCACAGAAAAAAAATGAACCTCTTTTCCTTTAAGTTTTGCAGCTTCTCTGAACTCCTCTAACGTCTTGACCCTTTTGGGGTAATTTCCCTCTTTTTCATTATCGGTCAATTGGCTTTCGAAAGAATATTCTTGGGTAAGGTCAGTTTCAAAATTATACACCCAAACCTTATTTACCGAAGAAATACTGAAAACAACGCTATCCCCAAACAGCGTTATACCACTCATTTCCGGATACTCTCCTTTTCTACTTGATTCAGGCTCTGAATAATAAATATCAAAATCATTAGCCCATTGCAGGAAATCCTGAGGACTAAAGTCCATCCTCTTTTGATCAAAATTGAAACGGACAATTCCCTTTCTTGTACGATCCGGTAACGTATCAGTGTAGTAAGAATAAAAGTATTTACCATCTTCTGAATCATATCCTTGAAGGTTAATAATGTTTTCATCAGGATATCGGAAGTCGCTTTTTGAGTCATTCATAAAGCTATAGCTCGAAATCAGATTTCCTTGCATGTCTGTCCGATAGATATGACTTGTGGTATGCAATAAAAACTCTTGAGCTTCCTCAGCAAGTTGCAACCGGTAGAAATAGCTATTTGGTATTGAATTCGGTCCCTCTTTTTCTAAGGCAATTTTCTTGACTAGCATCGCTTGGTCTAGATCGATTACCTCAATTTCATAACTCACAGGATTGAAATTATACAGGGTTTTTCTGTCTAAAGAAATGTCTGAAATCTGCAGTTGACTATTCAAATAAACAAAATCCTCACCTGCATCGATCTTTACTGTATCGATCGAGTAAGTGAGCTCAAATCCATTGGAAGGAATTTTTGCTGTATTTTCTAAAGTGCTACTAGGATCATTACATCCCAGCAGAAAGAGGAGAAAACAGAAAAAAAGTAATCTTCTCATTTTAAAGTCGGTTTCACCCGCACAAGTGCCACCTCATCATCAATATTCAAAAACTGCCAGAGCATACCATCCAGGTAAAATACAGGATCAGACAATTTGAATTTTTCCGGCATTTTACTTTCTGCCAGTTGCCTAAAATCAGTATTGAAGGCTGTCAGGATACTTTTGAAAATAATCGTATCCCCAGCAGTCAGGCGATCCATTTCTTTATGGTATCGCCAGAGCACATTCTGCTCAGAGTCTTCAGTCAGTGGCCCAAAAATTACCTCCTTACTTTTTTCTTTCATCGCAGCTCTTAATTCATCATTTGAGCCAACTGTCATCGGGAAATTACCTTTCTTACTATTTGAGGTAAATTGGCTTTGATACGAATGATTAATCAAGCTATCGCCTTCCAAATCCCATCGCCAGAGTGAATTTTTTGCAGAAGTGATGATTACTACTTCATCGTTGACGAGTCTTACCAGATTCTGTTCGGGGATTTTAGCTGATCTTCCTCCTCCCATATCAAAACTAATGTCGTATGCATTGCTAAAATCCAGAAAATCGGAAGGGAAAAGCTTCAAAGTGTTTTTTGAAAGATCGATTTGAACTAGACCTGCTGTTTTGCCTTCAATACCCTGAGTGCCGTATTGTCCATAAAAATAATTTCCATCCTTGGTATCAAGACTTGGGATGTTGATAAGCTGCTTTTCGGAAAGCTCATCTCCTTCCCAATCCATTTCTTCGATTTTATAAGTAGCAATTTTATCTCCATTTGGAGCAACATGATGAATCCCTGCAAAATCAAAAAAAAGTACACTTTCGTCAGGGAGTACTTTAATTCTCATGATGAACCCTCCTCCAATACCGTTAGGGCCTTCTTTTTCATATTGTCTCAGCTCTTTCAGGTTCAGATTTTCCAAGTCGATGATTTCCATGGTCATCTCTTGACTATTAAAATTGTAAAATAGCTTCCGAGCCTTATCCACATCCGACATACTTAGTCCAAATTGTACAAAAAAGAAATGATCGCCGGCATCCACCATCACGGTGTCGATTTCATAGGTGATTTCCAAATTGGAGGATAATGCGGAATCGGAAGATTTCTCTCCGCAAGAAAGAATTAAAAAAAGGATGAAGATGATCAGCGAGTTTTTAAATAGCTTATTCATAAGTAATAGTTGGTTTAATTCGCACAAAAGCGAGTTCATCGTCAATATTCAAAAAGGTATAAATCATCCCTTCTCGGGCGAAATAGGTATCTGGTAGTACGAAATCGGAAGGAAGCAACTCCTCGTGGAGTTGGTTAAAATTTGAGTCGAAAGCCGTCAGGACAGTTTTATACTGGATGGTATCGCCTTTCATTTGATCCATTTCCTTCGAAAATCGCCAATGGACTTTATTTTTAGCATCAAAAAATAATTGACCGTAGAACGCTTCTTGGTCTTTCGCCTGCATGATTTCCCTAAACTCCTCCTCTGAATCTGTACGTTTTTGATAGTTACCAGGCGCCTCGTTAGTGGTGTACTTGCTGGAAAATACTTTTGATGAAAGTGAATCTGTTTTGAGGTGATAGAAGAAAACTTTGTTTTGAGCGGAGTTGGAATAAAGCAGGGTATCATTTTTCAACTCAAGGAAAATGTTGGCCAGAGCCATAGACATCGGCTGCACGCCTTCATAATACAGAATGGATTGATACTTTTCCAATTCATGAAATAAATCCAGAGGGGTATAGCTTACACGTTTATTTCCCAGGTCAAATGTTGCCAGTCCTTCTACAGCATCTCCCATTTTCTGACCTCCATAGAGCGCTACAAGTGTTTTTCCGTCTTTGGATAAGACCTCATTGAATTTTATTCGTTGTGTTTCAGGCAATCGCTCTCCCTCAAATTCCTGTTTTTCATAGTTGAAAGAAGAAAGCTTATTTCCTTCCTGATCAAAATAATACATTTCGTAGTTGTCAGAAAGGTAAAATGTCCCATCCGGAAGCAGATAGACATTGGATATATAAGGAGACCGAATGCTATTCGGGCCATCCAAACTCATCGGTATCACCTTCTCCAGTTTTAGGTTTTCTAGGTTGATAACTTCGAGCCCCGTTGGATTTCCACCGGTTTTGAAATTGTACAGGTATTTCTCATCTGCCGAAAGGTCAGAAGTGTACAAGTTCCAATTCAGGTAAATAAACTCATCTCCGGAATCTACCATCACGGTGTCGAGGCTATAGCTAAAATTTATACTTGTGTCGTAATCTGAAGCAGCGTCCTTTTCGCTACAAGCGAAAAATCCTGCTAAAACGGTTAAATAGAGTAGTTTTCGCATAACTATTAAAAATCAAAAGTGAATTGAACTAAGGCTGGATTCTCCTCTACAACATAAAAACTGTAGAGTTTCCCATTTCGAATAAAGGCTTGATAGATCATGCGTTGCATACCTTCCAATTTGGTTTCGCCTATCAAATTGAGTTGTGAATCATAGCCAAATAGAAATACTTCGGTATCCTTCTCAGTACCCATGCTTCCCAGCCGGAAATACAGATTTCTGGTTTCGTCCCAATAGAAGTCTTCAAAGGTGATTTGCTTCCTCATTTCTTTCATTACTTCTATTCTACGCTCATGAGAATCCACTTCTGTGGGAAAGTCTCCGGTCTTGGATTTGGCTACCAATTGATGAGGAAAGCTATGGTGTCGAAGTGAATCTGTCTTCCAGTCATAAGTATAGATATCCGAGGTGGCTCCACTACAAATGAAAAACTGGTTGTTGACCAGCTGTAAGAAATGGAAGTCACCTGATCTAGTCATTCCATTACCTTGTTTAAATGTGACGTTGTATTTATCTGTCAGCTCTAGCTCTGGAATATCCTGGAGTGTTCCGTTCATCGTTTCGATATCAATCACCGCCAAACCTTCCACTGGACCATCGAAGTTTTTGGGAAGACTGATGATCTTCTTTTTGTCCGGGCTGAGATGGATATTGTTCGTCAGTGAAAAAGTGGCTTCAGGATCAAAGCCAGCTATGTTTTCCAATTGAATTCTAAGATTTAATATTTGCTTTCCTTCCAAGGAGTAAATCCCAGCCTTGGCGAAATCTGCCATAAAAAATTCTTGTTTTGGCAGCGCCTGAAAGTAATTGAGGTAAGGTGGTATGGCGTCTGGTCCATCTGCTTCCAATGGGTAAATCCTGAGCAGTTTCAATTCATTGAGATCATACTCGTGGATTTCTTTTTCAGGTTCGTAGAAGAAATAAAGTGTCTTCAAGTCTTCGCTCAGATCCCGACCATAATAGGCTCCAGGATTAAAGATTTCATCACCCACATTCAGGATCAACGTGTCTATGGAGTAGGTCAAATTCTCCAGGATATTTTTGGATCCTGCTTTTTCAGAACTGTTTTTCTCACCACAAGCAGCGAGTATTGAAAGAAGTAAAATGGGTAGTAATTTTCTCATAGTTTCTAAAAGTTAGGTTTCAACCGAACAAAAGCCGCCTCATCGTTGATATTGATAAACTGCCAATACATTCCTTGGGAAATAAATTTACCCCCTATAATCCTCCACTCATCTGGCAACCGAATCTCACCCATTTGCTTGAATTCCTTATCAAAAAAGGTCATGTACGTCTCATTTGAATAGTCGTTATCGTAAGACATGAAGACTTTGTATGAGATTCTCCAAAACCGCTTAGTTTTCCTGTCCCAGTTCATTTTGTGAAATGAAATTTGTTTCCATCGATCCCTGACTGACTCGGTAGTTCCAGCAGAGGAACTCGCCGCCGTGGGATAATTGACTTCTGCCCGATCCTCAGTCAAAGAAGCGTTAAAAGTTAGGTGTTGGTAAGTGTACGAAGCAAGATCAAGTTTATATAATTCATTGAATGGCGAAGCGGAAACTAGGAGATGATTCTCAAATTCTGTCAAATAAATCGGCTCTACATAAACGTAGGGATATTTAGCATAAGGCTCCTTTTCAGTTTGAATTTCATAGGGTATCAATTCTTCAAAAAGCGGCAATTCGACTTTTTTCAAGCTCATTTCCTCCAGATCAATTATAGCCAATCCCAATCTGGATGAGGGCTGATCGGACTTACCGTAGAAGGTAAAAAACTGAGTTCCATCCTCAGAGATAAGCCCTTCGTATCTAACTTCTTCGTCGGCGTTTAAGGGATCTCCTTTTAAGTTTTGGGAGGTAAAACGATATTTTTCAACCGACTTTCTATCAGCTGAAAGCCTTACAATTTCTGTCCAGGCAAAAATGAAAACCTCTCCATTCTCCAAAACTTGAATACCGTCAAAAAAATTATAAGTACCAATGCCCGCAGGACCTTCACTCTCCATGGGAATAGTGTCAACCAGTTCGAGCAAACTCAGATCAATAACTTCCAGCTGAGGGAGTTTTTGGTTCAGGTTATACACTGTTTTGCCATCATTTGCCAAATCGGACCTTCCCAAGGCTTCTGATAAATAAAGGAAATAGCCTTTGGAATCGATCATCACCGTATCAATTGCATAGGTAATCACCGTTTCATTCTCTGATTTTTTCAAACCTTCCTTTTGACAAGAAGTTAGAACACCAAGGAAAAGAAGGGTAATTAGATATCTCATAGTTTCTAAAAATCAAACGTAAACACCGCGAAGCCTAGCTCATCTTCGACATTGACATAGGACCAGAGCTTGCCGTCTTTCCAGAAGTAAGTGGTAGGAGGTTCCTTCAGCCCTTCGACCTTGGTTTCCCCTACTACATTAAAGTCGGTATCGTAAGCAAAGAGATAAACTTCATAAGTGGAGGGATCTGCTCGGTTTTCAGCCAAGAAGGTCTTTTTTCCTAGCCTCAAATAGAGCTTCCTAGTATCATCCCATTTGATTGCCATGTAATCTTCTCGTTCACTTTCCGTTCGTCTTCTTCAAATGCAGAAGCATCACTATAAGCCTCCATCAGGCTGAAATTCCAGTCATTTGGTACAGTCTTGTGCTGAATAGCTACAAACTCAAGACTATCTGTTTTAGGATCCATTCGGTAAAAACCGCTCATAGGAGCTGCCGAAATAAGCAATTGCTCTTTTTCTTTTTCAATATAATCAAACGGAGCAAAAAAGTAAATCATGCCATTGCCGTCTGATTCTTCCACGTGGGTTCGGCTAAAATCGCCGACAGATCTCATCTCCGGAATCGGATATGAGCTGGCTTTTTTGCTTTGAGGATCGATTACAAAAAGCTGCTTGTCCGCATTTCCTTCTCGGTATGGCTGTGTGTAAATCTGATTTTTTTCAAAATCATAGAAGGCTCGCTGGTAGAGTTTTTGGTAATTAGTTGCCAGTTCAGAATCTATTCCTTCTGGGATTACTTTTAGGCTTTCTGTGAGTTCTCCAGCTTTGTTGAATTTGGAATAGCTGACATAGCTCTGAATAACTAGCTCCTCATTTGGACCCATTTGAAAGCCATCCATGTAGGGACCAATCCCGTTTGGCCCTTCTTTTTGAAATTCTGTTTTGCTGATCAGCTTCAATTCATTCAAATCCACTTGGACAAGATGAAGGGGATCATTTTCAAAAAACCATAATCGCTTCTTATTTTGACTAAATCCTATTCGACCGAGGCCATAGGGAATCACAAAAAAGTCTTCTCCGGCATCCACCACCACAGTGTCTACAGAGAAGGTGAGGTTTTCAAGGATATTTGTAGATTCGGTGGATTCAGAATTGCCTTTTTCCCCGCAAGAAAGAAGAAGGATAATGAATAGAAGTGGGCTTAGATTTTTCAAGGTTGACATAATTCTTAATAGGTTGGCTTGACCCTTATAAAAGCCATTTCGTCTTCCAAGTTGATATAGGAATACAACATGCCATCCTTGAAAAAGGACTGATAATAGGAATAATCAAAGGGTACCTTTTCTTCATGAAGTTGATTTAGCTTCGAATCGAAAACAGTCAATACCGTCTTTCGCACGATAGAATCTCCGATCATTCGATCCAATTCGTAGCTGAATCTCCAAAACTTATCATTTTCCTCGTCATAAATGAATTTGCCAAACTCCACTTCCTTGGAGCGCTCGGCAAAAACGGCACGCCAATTTGATTCATAGCTGAAATTTCTTGGATAGTCACCTCGCTTGGTATCCGCTGTCAGCTTAGAATGAAACTTTTTCTGAATCAAGGTATCCAAAGCTATATCGTAAACAAAAGCTTCGTTGATGGCACTTGTAGAGACAATTACCTTGTTTTGAAAGGAAGTGAGCAGCACATCATCACCCCGAAAATTGCCATATTGATCTTGGAGGTAGAAGTCTTTGATTCGATCGAGTTCTGGAATCGGAATCTTTCGGATGGTCGAAGTATTCAAATCAATTATAGTCAGTCCTTTCAATTCACCTTGTGACATCCCAGCTTCATTTTGATAAATTGTAAAGAAATAGTCGGCTTTTTCAGTAAAAATTCCATCGAATCCGTAACGTTCGCCAACCTCAAGAACCTCTCCTTCCAAATGCTTTGAACTTATTTTTATGATTTTTAGCTGGGTTCTTGATTTGTCGAAAATCCTTACCTCATCCATGCCTTTTAGCACCAATTCATCCGATGGAGTAATAGCAATCGAAAAGGTGACTGGACCAATACCTAGAGGACCTTCTTTATCCATAGGCTCAATACTGCTCATTTCTTGTTGATCCAAGTCAATAATCTCCAAGTTTGGGGCGAAATCATTTAGATTATAAAGCGTCTTTTTATCTGGAGAGACTGCGGCCGTTCCCAAGTAAATCTCCATAAAGTAGAATCGATCCTTGAAATCAATTTTTACTGTATCAATCTCAGCTGAAAAAGTGAATGTCTTCTTGTCAACTTTTTCATTCACTTGCTTTCCTCCGCAGGAAACAAGAATGGCGAGAACGAAAATGGGCAGTTGCTTTCTCATAGTTTCTAAAAATCAAACGTAAACACCGCAAATCCCAACTCATCCTCCACATTGACATAAGACCAGAGCTTGCCGTCTTTGAAGAAGGTGAATCCTGGTCTTTTAAAATCTACTTCCTGTTCATAGAGTTGATTTAGGTCTGTGTCAAAGATCGTAAGGACATTTTTGTAGGTAACCGAATCACCTTTCATCCGGTCCAAATCTCTAGTAAATCTAAATACTCTATCGCTTTTGTCGTCGTATAAAAAAGTCCCAAAATCCACCTCCTTTTCGGCTTCGGAGGCAATTTCAAGCATTTCTTCAAAGGTATTTCCGGTATTCTTTTCACTTACTTTTTTTGCATCTGAAGTCAGTTCAGATTGGAAGACTTTATGCGTCAGCAATCCGGTGCCCAGCTCATATAGGTATGCTTCATTAAAATTGTGGGAGGAGATAATCAGCTTATTTTTAAGGGGGTAAATATCAATCATTTCATTGCTTTGAGATTGAAGTTTACCATCTTCAATAAATCTGCGAACATATTGGTTACTCCTCTCAAATAGATCTAAAGGCACTTTTTTCAGATCCATAGTGGCTAACTCCACGATTGCAATCCCGGTATTTGCCTTTTGAAAACCTTGTTCCCCGTAAGGTGCAAAATACTTGCTCCCGTCCTCTGATATCAAAAAACTAAACTTGAGTTCCTCGATTTCTTCCAAACCATCCCCACCAAACTCCGCTGTACCAAACTGGAAAATAGTCAATGAATCTTTTTGCTTATTGAGTTTTCGAAGATCTGAGAAACCGAAAATAAATAGCTCTCCCGAATTTGTCTCTTGGATGCTAGACGCATATTTGCCTATGCCCAGAGGCCCTTCTTTTTCAAGCGAAATTCGATCGCGGACAACGAGCCGATCTAGGTCTATGAGGTCTAGTTCAGCTTTTCTGGAGTTAAAGTTAAAAAGCGTTTTTTTATCCAAAGAGATAGCTAGTCTGTTGGCAAAAAGAATACTATCGCCCGGATCGATTAAAACAGTATCCACAGTATAGCTCAGACTTTCAATCTTAAGGTTGGAATTCCCTTTTTCAGAATCACCTTTTTCCCCGCAGGAGGCAAAAGCAATTAGAAATAGAATGGGTAGTAGTTTTCTCATAGTTTCTAAAAATCAAAAGTGAATACCGCGAAGCCCAGCTCATCTTCCACATTGACATAGGACCAGAGCTTGCCGTCTTTGAAGAAGTAACTTCTAGGGAAATCGTTATATCCTTCTAGGCGCGATTCTCCTAACAGGTTTAATTTCTCATCATAAACTAAGAGATACACCTCGTACTTTGCTGGGTCTTCTCGTTTTTCTCCCAAAAGTGAACGACTCGCCAAACGATAAAATCTTGAGGTGGCTTCATCCCAATTCATTCTCCAATAACTTATCTGCCCAACAACTTTCCTATACTCCTCATACCATTCCTGCGATGAACTCACATCATTTTTGATCTCACCTGATTTTTCCATTGGGATAAGTTTATGAGGGAAATCCATGTGCCTGAGGCTATCTATAGAAGTATTATAGAAATAAATTCCACTTCCTGAAGTACAAGAAATAATGAAATTGTCTTTGAATTTGGTAAGGTCATAGACTTCTGTAAATGCAGCAGCCCCGTCTCCTTCTAACTGCGTGACGCGGAAATTTTGAGATTTTTCCATATTGGCTAAAGGAAGAATCTGAACTGTTTGGGATTTTGGATTTGTGATCGCAAATTCAAATTTACCAGTGGTAACGTCTCCTGGTAGCGAGTAAAGTTTCTCAGTATTAGGATTCCAAAGCATCTTCGTAAGAATAGCAAAACCGTTTATAGATTCCGCTCCTTTCAAATCGTTCGGTTTTAGGTTGAAAGTACGAATCTGCTCTCCTTGTAAATTGAAAATCCCTGGATTCTGAAAAGAAGGGATCAGAATAGACCTATCAGATTGCAGTTGAAATGAGTTAACTCGTCCAGTACCATTTGGCCCTTCCTTCTCAAAAAGAAAATTTTCTTTCAAAGTCATTTGCTCCAAATCTATTTCTTGGAAAAGACTTCGATCAGAGTCGTATAGAAAAAGTGATTTCCCATCAGCTGATCGATCAAACCACCCCAATCCAAATTTTAGGTTGATCAACTCATCGCCTGAATCCACCACCACGGTATCTACTGAGTAAGTCAAGTTCTCTAGGATATTTTTGGATTCTGCTTTTTCAGAATTGCCTTTTTCCCCGCAAGAAGCAAGAATAGAAAGAAGTAGTATTGGTAATATTTTTCTCATCGTTGGTTAAAAATCAATAGTGAATACTGCAAAGCCTAGCTCATCCTCCACATTCACATAAGACCAGAGCTTGCCGTCTTTGAAAAAGGCGTTGGATGGCACTTTATCCAGTTCAGGGATTTCAGTTTCTCCGATCAGATTAAGATTTTCATCGAAGGCAAAAAGAAAAACTCGGGCTTTTAATGGCGCCTCTTTGTCCTCTCTAGGTTTGTAAATTCTACCAAAGCGGTAAAAACGTTTGGTAGCCTCATCGAATAGCAGCTTTTCAAAGCCGATCTGGCCCCGGGCTTTTTCCATCTCTGCTTGGAATTGATCCTGAGATGATACTTTATTATTTACCGGGATTTCCTTTTCATTGGGAACTATGGAAAAGTCAAACTTAAAAAGCTCCAAAGAATCCTGACCTGCCTCAAATCGATAGATGGAATTGACCGTGCCTCCAGAGAGAAAGTAACTATCTCCAATTTGCTGTAAAAATAGCTCCTCCACATATATAGACATCATTTCATCCGATTGGAGTAAAATGCTATATTCTCCCACCTTCTCAAGTGCGGGTATGGGAATGACATTACCACTTTTGCTTTCTAAGTCGATTTTTGCCAATTGATTAGTCCCCTCCATAAAATCTCCGGGAAGAGAATACATCCATCTCTTATCTGGAGAAAACTGAATTTGATTCGTCAAATTATACTGAGCATTTTCACTCAAACCTTCGACTTGTAGATCCCCAGGCTTCAGCGTTAGATCCAGTACTTTTTTCCCATTTTTATTAAAAATACCGGTGCTTTGGAAGTTGGAGAAGAGAAATTCCTCTCCAGGAAGATAGCGTGAAGTCGAGATATAATTTGCACCAACGCCGTTTGGACCTTCCTTTTCGAAGGGAATCTGTTCCTCAAGAATTAACTTATCCAGATTAATTTTATTCATCTGACCAGTCACTTCATCAAATAGATAAAAATAGGTTTTGGATTCATCTAAGGAACCACTGCGCACACCCTGCGAAAGATTGATGATTTCCTCGCCAGGATTTACTACCAGCGTATCGGTAGTAAAACTGAAGTTTTCCAGAATATTTTTGGAGCCGCTATTTTCAGCAGTATCGCTTTCTCCGCAGGAGAATAGAGCAAGAAGTAGAGCTACTAAGGGCAGATTTTTCATTGGGGTTGATTTTAAAAGTTAAAACTGATTACCACAAATGCAGGATCTTCTTTCAACACTGTGAGTCCATAAAGTTTGCCGTCTTTCATAAAAGGCAAATTCGTGAGCATGGTGAGGTTTTCTGAAAGGGTTTCTCCGGTTAGCTTGAAGTCCTGATCGTAGGTAAAGACAAAGACCTCACTTCCCAGGTATCTTCTTTCTTCTGTGTAGCGAGGATTTTGCATAGCAAAGCGCCAATAAATGTTCCGGCTTTCGTCCCAAAAAAGTCTGGAGAAACTGATCTGCTTTCTGATCTCATTGGAGACTTCCATTCTGCGCTCATTGGAGTCCACCTCCGTAGGAAAGTCACCTGTCTTTTGTTTTGGGACTAGCTTGTGATCAAAAGTGATGAGTCGCAGTGAGTCGAGGTCAGGCTGGTATAAATAGATGTCGGAAGTAGAGGCGCTATAGATGACAAAGTCGTCTCGTAGTTTTTGGAGGTCTATAAAATCACCAGAGCTGGAACCGCCATTCTCTTGTCTAAAGGTGACATTGAATTTGTTTGTGATTTCCAAGGCGGGCAGTTTGTGTAGCTTGATGGATTCGTTTTCAAGATCAAAAACTGCAAGACCTTCTACAGGCCGTGCAAATGGACTTGGAGTAGATACTGCACGATTCTTATCAGGAAGCACTCGCAGATTTTGGATCAAATTGAGGTTGCCTTCAATCTCTAGCCCTTTCCAATCGGTTTTTTCTATGTCAAGGGATTGGATTTTTTTCCCATTTTTTGAATAGATTCCCTGAGTCCCATAACCGATTAGTGCAAAATCATCGCCTGTGAGCACAGATAGGTAATTAATAAATGAGGGCGCTCGATCCGGGCCATCTGTGGAAAATTTGTGACGTGCTATTAAAGCATAATCTTCCAGGCTGATTTCATGAACTTCTGGACCTTCAGAATAGCCATAAAAAATTCGCTTTCCATCTTCACTCAGGTCGTAAGCATAATAGGCTCCAGGATTAAAAATCTCATCTCCAACTGAAATCAGCACGGTATCAATACTGGTTTGGAGATTTTCCAGCAGATTTATTTTCGAATTGGAATCTGATTCCGAATTTCCCCCACAAGAGAAAAAGAAAAGTACTAATGAGGGAATTAGAAGGTTTTTCATAGATCGTTCATTTAGTTCCCTAAACTAAATGATTTCTACAAAAACGTAATATTCGTACTGTTAAATAATTTTAAATTAAACTACCGCTTCCAAAAGACTTCGAAAGGCAAGCGCCTTTTCTCCGTACCGAGCCTGAGTTTCATAGCGAAGTGCATTCGCAAAGCGATTTTCGTATTCGATCAGCTTGGCGGTAGATTCCGCAAAAAACTGAATGCTGTAATTCGTAAAACCATCGTCGGTACTGTTCATCAAGCGATAAAACTTATGATCGAAAAACATTCCTGTAGCGAAAATAGCTGGAATATGATCTGCTTTCATCCAAGTGACAAAGTTATCTTCGATGTCAGTGGCAACAGTAAACGTGATATTATAGAGAATCATACCCATGGATTTTGATTGAAATTTACTTTTTTTGCCAACAATTGCAGCGAAGCAAAGTTAGGAATCCCAAACTGAAATCTTCAATTTCCCGCCGCGTATTCTCCAAAACCCAATGCATAAAGTACTGACAGAAGAAATTCCGGAACGAAACACGAAGCTACTGATTGCCAAAATAGTGGTGATCGCCCTTCATGTAGTTGGGATTATCGGCTTAAGTATTCCTGAATATCAGGAGCTTTTTTTACGACTGACTCCCCTACAATTACTGACCTCCTTGTTTTTGATTTTGGCTTTTCATAAAGGCTGGTCAGATGTGTTTCCGATATTCGCCGCTGCCGCTTTTTGGATTGGTTTTGGTTCGGAACTGATCGGGATTCACACAGGATATCTCTATGGGGATTATGTCTACGGACCTACACTGGGTCCAAAACTTTGGGAGGTTCCGATTATTATTGGAGTGAATTGGTTTATCCTAGTCTATTTGACTGGCACGATTTTTCATAAAGTTGCGAATGATTACTACGCGGCTTTATTAGGTGCTACTGCAATGACGGCTATTGACTATATCATGGAGCCAGTGGCTGTAGCCTTGGACATGTGGTATTGGAAATTTGAGATTATTCCATTGAGTAATTATGCAGGATGGTTTGGGGTAGCCTTTTTGATTCACTTGATTTTCAGGAAAGCAAAATTTCAAAAAGGGAACGCACTGGCAAACATTTTACTCCTATGTATGATCTTGTTTTTCGCAGTTTTAAATTTCACTTTACCGACCTAGTTTAGTTTAGTGATTGATAAACAAAACATAAGCAAATAAGGGTTATAACAAAAATCACTCGCAAGAGGTTGTATAGCAGATGATCGAAGCAATAGGATTTATCGCATTAGGTTTTGCCTTGATGGAAGTTTTTGGATGGGCAATCCATAAGTATATCATGCATGGGCCACTTTGGTCTATTCATAAGACACATCATCAACCTTCGAAGTACTTCTTCGAATTGAATGACTTGTTTTCTTTGCTGTTTGGAAGCATTGCTGTGGTGTTGATTATTAAAGGAGTGGCCGAGTTTGATTATCGGTTTTGGATGGGAGTAGGCATCAGTTTATACGGAATGCTTTATTTCTTTCTTCATGACGTGTTGATTCACCGTAGGATTAAATGGTTTCAAAAGCCGAAAAATGGGTTTTTAAAGGGAATATTTAGAGCCCACCAAGCCCATCATCGGACCAATGAAAAAGAAGACGCAGTGTCATTTGGATTATTTGTAGTACCCAAGGAATATTTTAAAGAAAAAGACTAGTGAGCACATATTCTATAAAAGATCTGGAGCAATTGTCAGGTATCAAAGCACATACGCTTCGAATCTGGGAACAGCGCTATAATTTATTAAGTCCAAAAAGGACTGATACAAATATTCGTTTTTACGACGATGATGATTTGAAATTGATCTTAAATGTGGCCTTGTTGAATGACAACGGTTTTAAGATTAGTAAAATCGCATCAATGGATAGACCCGAGATGCGAGAGGAAGTGATGAAACTTACCGAACGCTCTCTGACTCATGATGATCAGATTCATGCGTTGACCATCTGTATGATAGAAATGGACGAGGAGCGATTTGAAAAAATCCTCTCTTCTAATATTATTAAACTTGGGTTTGAGCAGACCATGATGAATATTATCTATCCATTCATGTCTAAAATAGGAGTGCTTTGGCAGACTGGCGCTATTAATCCTGCACAAGAGCACTTTATCTCCAATCTGGTAAGACAAAAATTAATAGTCGCCATAGACGGACAAGTACTTGCGGCAAATGGTAAAAAGTTTTTGTTGTTTCTTCCTGAAGGAGAACTTCATGAGATTTCAATCTTATTTGCCACATTTTTGATTAAAAATAAAGGTCATAAAGTGATCTATCTTGGTCAAAACACACCAAATGAGGATCTCAGCCAAGTGTATGATATACATCGTCCTGAATTCCTGATGACAGTGATTACGACTTCTCCGGCTGTTGAGTATGTAGAGGAATATCTTAATGGCTTGTCAAACCGATTTGCAAATACAGAAATCCTGGTAACAGGATACCAGGTGATTGGTCAGGACTTAAAGTTCCCTGCCAACGTGCGACAATTAAACTACATTAAGGATATTAAAGATTTTCTGGAAGAGCTGGAGGCAGTACCTCTTGAGAAATAGTTTATACTTATTGAGACTATCTTAAACAAAAGCGCTTTTCGAAAAGTGCTTTTTTTTTGCCTTCCAGATTATTGTTGTTGCCGTTTATGGAGCAAATAGGCTGTTTTGTATTTTTTGTTTAATAAAAAAGAAAAAAAATTCAACAAAACATTTGGATTTTGTTTAAGCCTTGCTACATTTGATTAAACAAAAACCAAAAGCCATGACGACTCTAGAATTTAGCTACTCATTAAACCAGTTATCCAGTACACTGAAACCTTTTGCGTTGAAGTTGACTCGTGATATGGATGACGCCAACGATCTGTTACAGGATACTATGGTGAAAGCCTTCACAAATAAAGACAAGTTTACTGAAGGTACTAACCTAAAGGCTTGGCTTTACACTATTATGAAAAATACCTTTATCACTAATTATCAGCTTATGGTGAGAAGAGGAACATTCGTAGATACTACAGATAACCTTCACTACATCAACTCAAGCGGTTCGTTGGTAGAGAATGGTGTTTTTGGTAACTTCACTATGGATGATATCAACGAGGCTATCGATAACTTGGATGATGTATATAAGACTCCTTTTATGATGCATTTCAGAGGTTTCAAATACCATGAGATTGCAGACAAGCTTCAGATTCCTATTGGAACTGTTAAAAATAGAATTCATATTGCTCGTAAGTTTTTGAAAGAAGACCTAATGGTTTACAAGCATAATAATTAATAAATGAGTAAAAAACATGTCGTGGTTATCGGTTCTGGCTTTGCCGGATTATCCGCAGCCACACATCTAGCAGCAAATAGTTGTTCAGTCACCCTTCTAGAAAAAAATGAATCCCCAGGTGGAAGAGCTCGTAAGTTCGAACATCAGGGGTTTGTTTTTGATATGGGTCCCAGCTGGTATTGGATGCCGGATGTCTTCGATACCTATTTCTCCCACTTTGATAAAAAGGTTTCAGATTACTATGACCTCATTCGTTTGGATCCTTCCTATGCGGTTATTTATGGGGAAGAAGATACACTGAATATTCCTGCTAATCTGGATGAATTCAAAGCTATGCTTGAAAAAATCGAACCTGGTGCAGGCACTCAGCTCGATAAATTTTTAGAACAAGCTAAATATAAATATGAAGTAGGGATTCATGATTTGGTTCAAAAACCGAGTCGTTCCCTTTTTGAATTTACTTCTCCGGGCTTGCTTGTTGATATGCTTAGAATGGATATTTTCCAATCCATGTCAAAGCATGTTCGGAAGTTCTTTAAATCGGATAAAATCATCCGATTGATGGAATTTCCTGTTCTTTTCTTGGGTGAAACTGCAGACAATATTCCAGCACTTTATAGTTTGATGAATTATGCCGACATCGCACTGGGTACTTGGTATCCAAAAGGAGGAATGCATGAGATCATCAAAGGAATGGTCAAACTTGCCGAAGAAAAAGGAGTAAAAATCAGATACAATGCAGAGGTGGAGGAAATCGAAATCCTTAATGGCGTTGCTCATACGGTTCGGTTGAAATCCGGCGAACGGATCAAAGCTGACATCGTAGTAGCTGGAGCAGACTACCATCACGTTGACAAACATCTGGTCAATCCAAAATATAGCAATTACTCTGAGGAGTATTGGGATAAGCGTGTGATGGCTCCATCCAGTTTGCTATTCTACCTTGGAGTGAATAAGCGATTGAAGAACCTTCGCCATCATAATTTATTCTTTGATGAGCCATTAGGACCGCATGCAGATGCAATTTATAAGAATCCACGCTGGCCAGAGAAGCCATTATTTTATGCTTCTGTTCCTTCTATTACAGATCCGACTGTTGCGCCTGAGGGAATGGAAAATCTATTCTTGCTGATTCCGCTTGCGCCGGATTTGGAGGATTCGGAAGAAATGCGCGAGAAGTATTTTGATATTATCATGGAGCGATTGGAGCGAATTTCAGGTCAAGAGATCCGTTCGCATGTGGTTTATAAAAGATCCTATGCTCATAGTGATTTCAAATCTGACTATCATGCCTTCAAAGGGAATGCATATGGTTTGGCAAATACACTGACCCAGACAGCTATATTGAAACCTTCCTTAAAGAACAAAAAAGTAAAAAACCTCTACTACACAGGACAGCTTACCGTACCCGGTCCAGGGGTTCCTCCATCACTGATTTCGGGATATGTGGTAGCCAAAGAGGTGCTTAAAGAAAACAATTCGTAAATAAAAAGGTACCTTCAGTATATGAATGCGATTGAGCTTTTTGATCAGACCACTCTGGAGTGCAGTAGATTGATCACCCAGCGGTATAGCACCAGCTTTACTTTGGGGATTAAAACACTGGACAAGAAGTTTCATCTTCCCATCTATGCAATCTATGGTTTTGTCCGTTATGCGGACGAGATTGTGGATACTTTTCATGATCAAGATAAAGCTGGTCTTTTGGCCAGATTCAAAAAAGATACATATGAGGCGATCGAGACCAAGCTTTCTTTGAATCCCGTACTTCATGCCTTTCAGCTGATCGTCAACAAATACCGAATTGATTTGGATTTGATTGAGGCTTTTTTGCATAGCATGGAGATGGACCTCGACTATCAGCTCTACAATGACAGTAAGTATCAAGAATATATCTATGGTTCTGCTGAGGTAGTTGGATTGATGTGCTTGAAAGTTTTTGTGGAAGGTGATCAGAAGATGTACGATCAGCTAAAAAGCCCCGCTTGTAAGTTGGGTGCCGCTTTTCAAAAAGTGAATTTTCTGAGAGACATAAAAAGCGATTACGAGGAAAGAGGTAGAGTTTATTTCCCTGGGGTTGATTTTAATCAATTTGATAAATCAGCGAAAAGCCTTATCGAGGAAGATATTCAGAAGGATTTCAATGATTCGTTGGTAGGAATTGCAGCATTGCCGGCTGGAGCAAAACTTGGTGTAAAAGTCGCATACCTGTATTATCAAAAACTGTTTGATAAAATCAAAAGCCTCCCACCTGAAACAATAACTCAGGAGCGAATTCGAATCCCAAACTCAAAAAAAATCACCTTGCTTCTAGGAACCTATTTTGGCAATAAATTGGGAATCAGCTAAGCATGGAAAAGTTTCTCTATTTATCTCTGAACCTATTTGCTATTTCATACCCTTTGGCGCGATCATTTGAGTCTAGGGTAAAATACTCCAAGCAATGGTACGCCCTCTTCCCTGCAATCCTTATCACTGGGGTCATATTTCTAATTTGGGATCATTACTTCACGCTTTGGGGTGTTTGGGAATTTAATCCGAGGTATAATCTAGGCTACTCGCTTTTTGGGCTGCCTTTAGAGGAATGGCTGTTTTTTTTTACGGTGCCTTATGCCTGTATATTTATCTACGAGGTATTGATTTACTTTTTTCCTAAAGACATATTCAAGCCTGCAGGTAAACCCCTTGTCTTCATCTTAGTCCCATTTCTAATTGGTTTTGGATTTTTGCATTTGGACAAAATGTACACTTCGGTAAATGCTTTTTTTGCAGCAGCTGTGCTGATCCTTCATTTTGTAATCTTTGGAGACAAATATTTAGGAAGATTCATATTTGCATACCTAGTGGTTCTTATTCCATTTTTCCTTTGCAATGGAATCCTGACCGGTGGAATGACAGACGAACCGGTGGTAATTTATAACAATTCTGAAAATTTGGGAATCCGGATTTGGACAGTTCCTATTGAAGACACGGTATATAACCTTTCGCTTTTACTGTTGAATATCAGTATATTCGAATTCATTCGAAGCCGGAAAACATTTCTTTCATCCAAAAGTTTATAGGCTATGAAAAACCTTCAAGTATCAATTGATGATCATTCTGGATTCTGCTTTGGAGTAGTATATGCTATAGAAATGGCAGAGGAGATTCTTGATGAGCAGGGCTACCTTTATTGTTTGGGAGATATTGTTCACAATGATGAAGAGGTCAGTCGCTTGACTCGAAAAGGTTTAAGAATCATTGATCATACTGAGCTTCATGAATTGAAGAACGAGCGGGTTTTAATCCGTGCACATGGTGAACCGCCTTCCACCTATGAGCTATCTATAAAAAACAATCTTACGCTAATCGATGCCAGTTGCCCTGTAGTTTTGAAGCTTCAAAACAGGATCAAAAACTCCTTTGACAAGGATGAAACGATCTACATTTATGGCAAGCACGGGCATGCAGAGGTTATCGGTCTATTAGGTCAGACTAGTAACAAGGCCGTTGTATTTCAGGATATTTCAGAGCTTGACCTGCCAAGCCTTCCAAAAAATATTACCCTATACAGCCAGACCACCAAGAGCACAGATAAATTCTATGAGATCAATGAGATACTCAGACAAAACGGGATCACTGTAAATACCAATGACACCATCTGTCGACAAGTATCCAACCGAGACAAGGAGCTAAGAGCTTTTGCAGAGAAATTTGATAAAATCATATTTGTCAGTGGCACCAAGTCCTCGAATGGAAAAGTGCTCTACAATGTCTGCAAAGAGAAAAATGAAAACACCTATTTTGTATCAAATGCTGATCAAATTGAAGACGCTTGGTTTGAGCAGAATGATAAAGTAGGAATCTGCGGGGCAACATCTACACCGATGTGGCTTATGGAGCAAGTAAAGGAGCGAATCCTTACTTTCTAAGAAAACATTCCGAACTTACATTCATGAATTCGGCAGTATCAAAATCTTCCATCGATCCGAAGGGAATCCTTATTGCGATTACGATCATTGTGATCTGGTCAATATCACTTTTCCTGCTTCTTCAAATGGAGGTTTCCTGGAAAAATCCGCTGGTTTATTTAGGGGTTTTACTTCAAACACATTTCTATACCGGATTATTTATCACTGCCCATGACGCCATGCATGGCTTGGTCTCCTCTAATAAAAAGGTCAATCATGCCCTTGGATGGTTTTCTGCAATCCTATTTTCCTATAATTTTTACTGGAAGCTTTTTCCCAAACATCATGAACACCATCGCTACGTAGCGACGGATAAGGATCCCGATTACCATTCTTCAGATAATTTCTTAGTCTGGTATTTTAGCTTTGTCAAGCAATATGTTACGATTTGGCAGATCTTATTGATGGCTGTGACATTCAATATTTTGAAGCTTTTCATTCCTACGGAAAACTTGATTCTTTTCTGGATGCTTCCAGCTGTGCTTTCCACACTTCAATTATTCTACTTTGGAACTTATCTTCCGCATAAAGGGGAAAGCGATAATTCACATCACTCGAGAAGCCAACCTAAAAACCATCTTTGGGCTTTTATTTCCTGTTATTTTTTTGGGTATCACTATGAGCATCATGACTCGCCAGGCACTCCTTGGTGGAGACTTTGGCGTGAAAAAGAGAAACAAACGGCATAATTCCGTTGATTTTTGTCAATATCTACTAAATCTGGAAACCTTTTAAGTCATAATTGTTTTTCTAGGTATCAATTATTCAATATGAGAAAACAACTACTTACTCTATTTCTGGCACTTTTTTCAATTCAGGCATTTTCCCAAGGAATTATTAGCGGTAGAATTTTTAATCCGGTAAACAATGAGCCCGTGCCATTCGCAAATGTTTTGGTATTGGAAACTGAGTTTGGTGCAATTTCCAATGAAGATGGATTTTATGAAATAAAGAATGTCCCGCCGGGATTATATAATGTTCGGGCAAGCTTTGTGGGGTATAAGACAGCTACAGCTTACGAAGTGCAAGTGACCTTGGCTCGTCCGGTACAATTGGATTTTGAACTGCAAGAAGACGCCTCGGAACTTAGTGAGGTGGTCGTAAGCTCAGAGTTTTCAAGGTCGGAGGAGACTCCTCTATCAGTGAGAAAATTGAATTCAAATGAAATCGAACGCTATCCAGGGGGAAACAGAGACATCTCAAGAGTTATTCAATCCTTGCCGGGGGTAGCAAGTACTGCAAGTTTTAGAAATGACATCATCATTCGAGGTGGAGCACCAAACGAAAACAAGTTTTTCGTGGATGAAATTGAGGTACCTGTCATCAATCACTTCGCAACACAGGGTTCCTCTGGAGGACCGGTTGGAATTCTCAATGTTAATCTCATCAAAAATGTGGATTTGATTGCGGGTGGTTTTCCCGCAAATCGAATGGATGCAATGAGTTCATTCTTCGAGTTTACCTTGAAAGAAGGCCGTCGGGATAAAATGGCCACTCAGTTGACACTCGGCGCATCGGAACTCACGCTCTCCAATGAGGGTCCAATTGGTGAAAAAACCACCTATTTAGTATCTGCAAGACGTTCCTATTTACAGGGACTTTTCAGATTAATCGGCTTGCCTTTCCTTCCTACTTTCAATGATTTTCAGGTGAAAACCACTACCAAGCTTAATGATAAAACAGAATTGACATTTATCGGAGTAGGTGCAATTGACAATTTTGTCTTAAATCAGGATGTACCCGATGAGGAGACAGCCGATGAGCGGGCAGATAGACTTTATTTACTGGATGTCCTTCCTATTCAAAGCCAATGGAATTATGCCACAGGATTAAAGCTTAAACGGTTTCGCGAAAATGGTTATTGGACATTTATTCTGAGTAGGAATATGCTCAATAATGAGTCCTATAAATATGCCGGAAATGACGAAAGCAGCGAGGATAACCTACTCTTTAGATATGTTTCTCAAGAATCTGAAAATAAATTCAGGGCTGAAAATAGCATTTTTGGAAAAGGATATACACTCAAGTACGGCGTAAACTATCAATATTCGAGGTATTTTATCAACAACTTTGACCGGTCTACCTTGGCAGCTTCCGGTCAGATCATTGACATAGAGTCAACCTCTAATTTCAACCAATATGGAGCCTTCATTTCAGGTTCAAAGAATTTTAGCAATGACAGGTTATTAGTCACAGGTGGAATACGAATGGATGGTGCTGATTTTGCAGAAACAGCTTCCAATCCTCTGAATCAAATCAGCCCACGGGTATCTTTTTCTTACCAGTTAAAACCTAATCTTTACGCCACAGCAAATGCTGGAATCTATTATCAGAAGCCGGCCTATACGGTTCTTGGGTTCCAGGATAATGATGGAGTGCTTGTAAATGAGGAAAACGATGTGCGTTTCATCCGAAATTCTCAATTAATCGCTGGGATTGAACTCTTGGTTCCAGAGAAAAACCGAAGATTTACCGCAGAGGCATTTTACAAGCGATACAGCAATTACCCTTCTTCAATCCGGAACGGCATTGCTTTGGCAAACTTAGGAGCTGATTTTGGGGTCATCGGAAATGAGCCTGTTGAATCAAATGCTGAAGGGAAAGCCTATGGGATTGAGTTTTTGGCACAGCAGCGACTCTTTAATAATTTTTATGGTATAGCTGCTTTGACTCTGGTAAGAAGTGAATTCACCAATCCGAATACCGAGGGATTTGTCCCTTCTTCTTGGGATAATCGATTTATAGTCAGCTTGACAGCCGGTAAGCGATTTGGAAAAAACTGGGAAATTGGAGCTAGATGGAGATTTCTCGGTGGTACGCCATATACTCCATTCGATGTCGAAGAATCTTCCTTGATCAGTAACTGGGATTTGAGAGGTCAGCCAATCTTGGATTTTACCCAAATCAATGCCATTAGATTGCCGGCATTTCATCAGCTAGATTTGCGGATCGACAAGAAATATTTCTTCGAGAACTGGAATTTAAACTGGTATGTGGATATTCAGAATGCATACAACTTCCAAGCGGAGCAAGCACCATTGCTGGTGCCTGTAAGGGATGATGCAGGAAATATTTTGGTGGATACTAATGATCCGAGCAGATATCAATTGCGTTTTTTACAGAATACCGCAGGGACACTATTGCCAACAGTTGGGATTATTGTTGAATTCTAGATCTTTTCTAGTTCTGAAAGAAGCTTAATAATTCGTTCCGTTTTTCCGGCAATAGAGCTTGTTCCATAAATGTATTCTACCCATTTCTTTTGATCTTCTTTAGAAAGATTTTGAAAAAGTTGATACTTTCCCGGATCATCCTTAAGACAGTCAATCAATTCTTGAGGAGCTTCTGATGGGATTTCGTCACGAAGTAATTTCAAATGGACTCGATCACCGGCTTCTTTCTTGATTATCGCTCTGATAGACTTAGCTACCGGGATGAAAAGGGAGCCATCTCCCATTGGCATCAGATGTTTTCCTTCGAAAGTGAAAGAGTCTATTGATCCGGATACTTTTAGCATCCCAAATGCTTTCCCGGAAGGGAAAATAGAGATTGGGAGTTTGATAAAAGTCCAACCGCCCTTGCCAGGAAACCTTTCCATAAAAAACTCACCCGATACGATCTGTTCCATAAAAAAAGCCGACTAATCTAGACTAGTCGGCTCCAAGTTATGGATTAATAGATTATTTAATTTAATCTCCAACGCACATTTAGGCCAAATCCTGCTCGAAATTCCGTCTCCTCGACCAAGAATAAATAGGGTCTGAAGTCCAATCCAATCGTGATGGGAACATCTGCAAATGCATACTCAGCACCTACTTCACCGGCAGCCCCAAAGCGGAAGTCGTCGCCAAGATATAGCGCAGGACCAAATCCCGCATACCATTGCAAATCGGTATCAGGAATATCATCATAGATTGGATTCCAAAGTGCATCGATTCCCAATCCATTTCCTCCAAAACTGACATCAGCGTGAATTCTGCTGAAATCACCCAATGCAAAAACCCCGTCTATGGCGACATTATTGCCATAAAAATCTCCAAATCGTATACCGATTTCCTGTGCCTTTAGATCAAAAGTACCTGCCACAAAGAGGAGAATGACAATTGAAAGAATCTTTAAATGTTTCATAAATTAATTTTTGTTTGCCCAAATTTAAGACTTCGCGTCTGATCTGGATAGAAAATTCTTATGAATTATCCCTGCAAGAGCTGCGCCAATAATTGGTGATAGCCAGAATAACCACAGTTGTTGCAAATAAATACCTCCTGCAAAAATCGCCTGAAAAGTACTTTTTGCAGGATTTACAGAAGTACTTTTCAGAGGAATACTAATGAGGCGAATCAATACGAGATCTAATCCATCAGTTGTGGCCTTTTCAAAACTTGGGGGATGAAGGAACCTACTACGTCTTTATCCTCAAGTCTTCTCCAACCAAAGCCTATCGGAAATTGCCGGATTCAGATTTAACTACTTTTCAAAACCTCATTCCCTATCCTCAAGACTTCTTTTACCAATAAATCCATGTCTTCAAAGCGAGTCCGTTGATTGACATTGGCTATTCGTAATGTATATTTTCTATAGAGAATGGTAGAGCTCGGGGATGCGATTCCTGATTCTTGAAGGCGAAGTAAAATTTCCCGGTTTAATTCCTGTAGTTCTTCTTCGGAAAAACCAGGTACAAGCATCCTAAAACATGTTATGCTCATCGAAACGGGAGCAGTCAATTCCAGAAGAGGTTCAGATTTGACCAGCTCAGCCAAATATTCCGCTTGGCGGTTGTTTTGGGAAATCATCGTTTGATACTTTTCCAGACCATGCGATTTGAGCGACATCCATACTTTCAATGCTTTGAAACCCCGTGAAAGCTCAAACCCATAATTATTGATCGAGTCTAGTCCACCGGCAAGTCCTCGGACCTCTTGAAGGAGGTAGTTAGGATTTACTGCAAAAGAATCTCTGTGCTTTTTCTGGTCCCGGATCAGCGTGCAGCCTACTTCATAAGGAACATAGAGCCATTTGTGAAGGTCGAAAGCTAAACTGTCAGCTTCTTCTATGGCTTTTAATCTATCTGAATAAACGGGATCCAACTTACAAAGTGCTCCATAAGCCCCATCAACATGAAACCATAAATCGTACTTTTCGCTGAGTGAAAGAAGTTTCTCCATCGGATCAATCGCACCGGTATTTACTGTTCCTGAAGTCCCTACGATGCAAAAAGGGGTAAATCCTTCGGAAATATCCAAACGGATTTGATCTTCCAATTCATCTGTCAGCATTTCAAAATGCTCATTCACACCGATTTTTCGAACTGCATCTGTTCCAAGACCGATGATCTCAGCTGCTTTTTGAATACAGCTATGTGTTTCAACTGAGCAGTAGATTAGTAGTTTTTCAGGCGTTTGCTGTAATCCTTTTTTTCTAATCCTACGATCTCGGAATGAGTTTCTAGCCACCGTCAGCGCAGTGATATTTGCCATACTTCCACCACTCACCAAAATCCCGGAAGAATTTTCAGGGAATCCCATGATTTCCTTACACCAGTTGACCACTTGATGATCTACATACATTGGTGCGTGTTCGCCAATCGCCACATTTGGATTCATTCCCGATGCAAGGAGATCTCCCCAAACACCCATGGGATTTCCTGTTCCCTGAATCCAGGCAAAAAACCTGGGATGAACATTTCCTTTGTTGTAAGGGAAAATAGTTGTCTTGAATTGTTCGTACACTTTGGAGGGAGCGATTCCCTGTTTTGGTACACTGGTATCAAATGTGGATTTTATCTCCTCCGGGATGGGTTTCCAAGTGGGTTCTTCCCTGATTCCTTGCCAATAATTGACCAAATCATCAATCATTTGATGGCCCAAAGCTCTGATTTCATCCCAATTTTCCGGATCCAAAGTCTGGTTTTCGTGTTTTTTTTCAGTCATAGTTGGGTTATTAATCTTTTGAAGGAATCAATCGAAGGCTATATAGTTCGCCTACGCCCGCTGGAGAAATATTTTTTGCAAATAAATCCAATCTGGTATTTCCCACTTTTAAGTCAATTTTTCCAATTGGAATCTGCTTCCATGTTTTTTCAGGAGCCTCTTTTCTGGGGATACGATCAGGACTAGGAATCAATTCTCCTTCAAAGTTCTCCTTGAGTTGAAAGGTAATCTCTTCATCAGCTTGCCGTAAGATAAGTTCGGATCCAATTTGATCTTTGCTCGCGCTGTATTCTAGAATTACTTCGTAAACACCTGGATCAATTACATTAAGATTCCAAGAGATTCTGTCATTCAGCCCTTTCCAATTTGTCAGCCAATCTTGGGCCCAGCCATGTCCTTCATAAAATTTGATTCCTCCGGAAAATGCCGCCTCATATCCAGCTAATAAGATTTGTGGAGCCTGATTAGAAATAGGAATTGGGCGGTTGAGATTTATATCCGAACTCACTTCTTGCCACCACGCCATGTAATCGGCTTTCAGATTAGCAGTGGTTTCTTCTTGGATCTCAGCTAAATTTCGGGTTTGGTTGGGGTCATTTTTCAAATCGTATAATTCCACGCCTTCTTTTAAGAGGACCAAAAGCATGGAGTCCTTTCGGATTGCTCCAGGTTCTGGAGTAATTTCTTGCTGAGGGAAGGCAACCTGTGAAAAAATCGCCCGGTTGATTTTCTGATCTTCACCTCTCAAGGTTGGAGCTAGACTTACTCCGTCAAGTCTTTTCTTTTCCTCAAAATCAAGGCTAAGCAAATCCACCAAAGTCGGTAATATATCAATATGCGCACCTGGGGTTTCTTTCAGTCCAGGGCTAATTACTCCAGGTAATTTCCAAAATGAAGGAACCCGAACTCCTCCCTCATGGACACTTCCCTTAATGCCTTTCATAGCTGCATTGTATCGATTTCCATTTGGACCATTATCAGTCAGGAAGATTACAAGCGTATTTTCTTCAAGCCCCAATTCATCCAGCTTTTCCAAAACCCTCCCAATGTTTGAGTCGATATTGCTGACCATACCATGAATAGCTGCCAATTCATCCGAAAGACCTTGTTTTTTGTAAAAGTCAAAATACTCATCAGGCACTTGGTGCGGGCTATGTGGAGTATTGTAGGGTAGGTATGCGAAAAAAGGCTTCGACTGATTTTTTTCAATAAAAGCGATTGCCTCGTCGGTCAGTATATCCGGGAGGTAACCTTCTATTTGCTGTGTTTTTCTATCTTTTTCGAGCTGCGTGTCAAAATAATTAGACCAGTGTCCTGCCAAAAAACCCGTGAATTCATCAAAGCCCTGAGCTAATGGATGATTGGGGTAATGTTGCCCGTTATGCCATTTGCCAAATATGCCAGTGGAATAGCCATTAGCCTTGAAAAGTTCAGCGAGTGTGTACTCTGAAGCATCCATTACTTCTAATCCATTCGAAACGGATATCGTACCTGTTCGCAAATGATAGCGTCCGGTCAGAATACTCGCTCGGGTAGGCGCACAAAGAGGGCTAACATAAAATCGATCAAACCGTGCAGACTCCCTTCCCAATTGATCTAAAACCGGGGTATTTATATCTGCATTCCCGTGAATTCCCAGATCTCCGTAGCCTTGATCATCGGTAAGAATAAGGATGACGTTGGGAGATCTGACGGAAGGATTAGCTGGATTGCAAGAATTTAAGCTTACGAGTAATATAATTAGCAGAAAAATTCGAAACATAGTCAATTGGATTTGTCTCAAGATGGTAAACTCCAGAATTGCTGATTTATACTTCTTTATTTATCAGCCATTAATTTAGCCTCGGCCTTTTTATGAAACTTGACCCATACCATGATTAAAGGAGTGTAAAATGCATACATCAAACCCCCAAAGAAAGAACTCCATCCTATAGAATAGGGTCTTAAGAACCAAACTAAAGTGATAGATATTAAAGGAACTAAGCACATGATCACCATTCGGATTCGCTGAAATCGGGCATGTAGGAATTCAAAATCGTTGAGTTTCAGAACCTCTTTATTTTGGATTGCTAGTACATAAAACCCTAATAGAATAAAGTAGAGAGCGAAAGCAACAAACCCATAATAAATCATAAGGTCTGGAATTTCCTCTGCCGAGATCTCCACAAGACTGTCAATATTGAAAATTACTTTGGTGAGGAAAAGCGTCAAAAACCGAAGTGGATAGACATAGAAAATAATTAAGGCCAAGAAAAGTGAATTTAGGAAAATCAACCAAGGGCCTTTTATGGTAAAAATTTCGGAAAACCGTACGTGCTCTTGCCATATTAAGATCAAAAATCCAATGCTGATCAAAAAGGCTGGCAACGTTTGAGAAAAGACGATAAGATCCCTGAGGGAGTTAGGGCTTGAGAGATTGAAAATCAATAAAGTGATGGCAATTCCAAATACTGCATCTGTCAAATTATCCAATCTGGAAGGACTTGCCCCGCGAAAAGTAAAACTTGGGTTTTTCTGATTATTTGAAAGTATTCTTTTGCCCATCCTCTCTTTCTTTGGTTTCAACCTACTCAATTTGTGAATTTTATTTCAAAGTATTTAAGCTTTATGACAATTCTAGAATTTTAGGATCAGTTTATATAAAAAAGATGCGAGATACATTATTTCAGAGTACCTCCATTCTTCTCAGTTAAACTTTTACTGCGAATGGAATATTCTAATGTTTTTGGGGACTTGAGTGGGAGGATTTTCTTCCAAG
This sequence comes from Algoriphagus sp., assembly GCF_029254265.1. Lineage (GTDB taxonomy): Bacteria > Bacteroidota > Bacteroidia > Cytophagales > Cyclobacteriaceae > Algoriphagus. The sequence continues at coordinate 29,962 of NZ_JAQWXX010000079.1, forward strand.
AGTAAATCATAAACTCAGCCCCAGATTTTATATTTCTTCAGTACCGCTACTAAGATGAACCTTGAAAAAAAGATAATCCTGACTCAAAAAAGGAATATCCTTTGCCCTCTAAGTTGTTCAAGACTACATTAATTACCTTCGCTTGGCGACTAGATTCAATTCAGTAAACACCAAGTCCAGTATTTATATCTGCATTCCCGTGAATTCCAAGATCTCCGTAGCCTTGATCATCGGTAAGAATAAGGATAACGTTGGGCTTCGTATCCGGAGATTTTGCCTCACAGGCAAAAAAGAAAATCAAAAGGGAATAGATAGAACTTCGAAGAAGGAAATTGATCGCTGGAGGAAGGAGCTGAGTTATTTTTTTAAAGTTAAAATAAACTGTAAGTATCAAAAAGATTGCTCAGATTAAATTATTCAAACGAAAACTGTTCTAATCCTCCTTTGGTTGCTCAGCAATATTTTTTAGATGGTTGATGAATTTTCCTCTTTTTTTCCATTTCAAATAAAGTCGGAAAGAAGTGGGGTGGATTTTTAAGCGTTCCAAAACACGATGGAATGGAGCCCCTAGAATTCTCCTGAATAAGGTATGTGGGGATTTGAATAATAAATGGTTATAATCTCCAGCAACTTTCAAAGCTGCTTTTTCCAGCAGGCCTGATTTTAGTTCCAAGGAGTTTAATCTTGGAAAAAAATAATCATGCTCAAAGCTTGAATTTTCAGTGTAAAAGCCCTTTCGTTCAGCGCTATGTATGATTATTAGACCTATTCTTTTTGGGAAATGAAAGCCTATATTCTGAGTATATGCCCGGAAAAGCCACTCCTGAGATGGGGTGACAAAGACATCTTTCTCCATTTTCCATAATCCTATTTTCTCAGGGACAGAGCTGTGAATAAACCAAGTCGAGGCAATGCTAAAAATATGTGGGGAAAACTTCCCCTTTGGATGCACTGCGTACATCTCGGCTGCAAATGAATTGTTTTCCAGTTCCATTGGAGTTGAGGGAGAGATTTTTATTCCTGGAACAATCATAAACTCAGCCCCAGATTTTTGTATTTCTTCAACACAGCTACTGAGATGATCCTTGAAAAAAAGATCATCCTGATTTAGAAAAGTAATGTACTCACCCTTTACTTTGCCCAAGGCTACATTCGTTGGCTTCGCTTGCTGCCCACTATTTTCGTCCAAATTGGTAAAGGAGATTCTCGAGTCACCAAAACTCCGCACCACTGCCTCGGTGTCATCGGTGCAGCAATCTCCCGTGATAATCATTTCCCAGTTTTGATAATCTGAATCCAGTACACTTTGTATCGCATAGCGAAGTACATAACTGGAATTGTAGGTAGCTACAATGATTGAAATCAGTGGGTTTTCCAAAATCTTTAGGATAATGTTTTTCCAGAAATCTTATTTGCAATAGTGACTGCGAGCAATGGGATAATCGTGTATTTGCCAGTGTTGACTGTATGATAATTGCCAAACGATCGCATTCCTACTTCGAAGCGCGTGTGCAGTCTGGAGTCCGCTACGTCCACGTCTTGATTGCCGTGGGCATAGATCACTCCACCTACAGGGCTGATATCCTCTGGCCTAAATTTTAAATTTCGGATAGCAGGAATCCGTAAAGCGATTTCCTCCAAACTTTTTTCGAAGACATCAATCCGCTCTGCTGTAGAATATTGATTATCCCATTCTGGTGCTCTATAATCTTCAGACCAGCCAGTCCGGCCGACTGGATACCAAGACATAAACAGTCCTCGATCTCTGAAATTCACAGTGTCACCAAAGGGGCCTTGCACAATGGTCAAGGATGGTAAATCTTCATTTTTCAGAGGAATCAACACCTTATTTCCGAATTTGTATCGATGCGACCACTTTTGGGGAGGCTCGATCCCCATGGTTTTATCTATGGCAAGAAGTCCATTCCAAGTGGCATTGATGACTTCAGGATAAATTTCTGCAGCAGGGTTTTGGTCACGGGTAAAATGGACCTTCAATCCGTTTCCTTGATCCGAAACGGCTGTAATCTTGGTGTTTAAGAACAGGTTGATTTGTGGGTGAGCCAGTACTGCTTCGGTAAGCTTTTCGGAGATGATTCTCGGTTCAACTGCATACTCAGTGGTTTTGAAAATCGCCTCCATGTAGTCAGGATTGGCAACAGAATCTATCTCCGAGTCTGGAAGTCGGGAAATCTCGAGCGACTCGAAGAGATCCAAATAGTCTTTTTTGAAATGAGACCTAGCTTCTTTAAAATAGTTACTGCAATGATTGTAATGAACAGCTACCTCTTCAGGTGACATCAGGGAACCTTTATGCACACCATAATAAAATGGAGTAGAAATAATTTCCTCAGGATTGATATCCACCCAACGCTTAAGGTAAGTGATGAAATGGAGTGCTCCATTGATCATTTCCTTTGCAGTATGAAGCTCCTTGTCCAAAGCGTAAATTAGGCCTAAGTGGATTTTACCTTCTTGGACATAGCTTGCTTTTTTGACTGGAGCAGAATGCTCCTCATATAGATCTACATGATAGCCTCGATTGGCTAGTTCTAAGGCCGTACAAACGCCAAGTCCTCCTGCTCCAAGAATTGCTATTCTTTTTTTTGGTGCAATTTCATTCATAATTCAAATTTGCTTGTTAATCATCAGCTCAATACTATTCTCCTGATTGCCACAAAGACTAAAATCAAACATGAATATGCGATGAAAAATGGAATAATGTATGCCTCCAAATTGAACGATAACATAATTGCCATGATGAGTAGCTGAAAACCCAATCCAAAGGTTGAAAGCATGGTCATAAACCACCTGGGAAATGGCTCACTGTTCATTGCCTTTCGATCAAGGTGATAGATCGTCTTGTCAAAAGAGATGTAGAGCAGATCATAGACTTTATAAAATCGGTTGACAGTAGTTTGCTTTTCTCCCTCCATAGCCACTGGCGCTACGTCTTCAAAAATCCGGCTGGTCTGGTCTCCATTCACGGTATTTCTTAGGATCACATAGTAGTAATTGTACAACGTGCCTTGCAATTGTACCCCAATAAAAGCGAGTAGCATGTATCCGATTTTGCCATCAGTAATGTGCCAAAACGCAAGAAAAAAGAGGAAATTAAGGATAATATCAGCGATGGAATCATAGTACCTTCCGATATAGGATGGGGTGTTTTTTATCCGCGAAAGCTCCCCATCTGCCGCATCCAAAATAGATTTTAGAATCAGAAAGAATGCCGCCGCCGCATAAAATTGGAGCAAGATACAGGCTATCGCCAAAGCTCCAGATACAATGAACCAAGAGGTGACTTGTATGGGTGTCACTGATGTGTCTTTTAGTGCATTGGCAATCCATCTTGCACTTGGTCTTCCGTAATCTGATAAATCAAGGAACTGGTACGCTTCTGGTAATTTGGACATGAATGGTCTTTTTTCGGAGCTGTTTGACGTCCACTTGCATTGACAAACTAGCCCCTCAATTAGATTGGGGGAAATTAACCATAAAGATACGATTAATTTAAAGTTGGAGTGGAATCTTCAAGGAGTCCCATCAGCTTTTGTCTCTTGAAGAAGAAGTGAATTTCGTTGCGCTAGACTGTCTCAGGGTTGAAACACTTCTGTTGGCTTACTGCTTTAATGCTTTCAACCATCTTTTCTATCGAAGTTTTCTCAATTTCCGTTGTTTTACACCAGATTTAATAAAACAGAAAAAGTTTAAAATTGTCTATTCGCTGAATATTTCGAATTCAATTATTGGCGGTTTTAGGAATGTCCAAGACTATTAAACCATAAGACTAATGATCGTAAGATTCTCTCAAGCCTCCCAAATTTCCCTGCTCCTGGTTTTGAACAAGCTTACTTTTTTTGAGAATTCTTACTTATCAGAAGGTTGTGCTGGCAATAGAATTTTAACTTTTTTTGGTTTAATAGATATTGCATCGATATGACCCATCTTTGACTGATTGGCTGTGCTAAAATGAAGATGGACAAAACTGTCTTTGTGTGTATAAATACCTTGCCCTGATTGGGAATAAAAACCGAAGATTTCACCTTCTATAGACTCATAATTGTATTTATAACTAGTTACTCCTTCTTTGTATCCGGGCACATCGGGTGAGCGTGGAGCAACCACATGGATGGTTAGTCCATCAAATTCCCCTATTATTCTAAATGGAAATGGATTGGTAGTATCATAGCCTTGAGCTACGGCCAAGCTTTCTACGGCTTCCTGTATTTCTGCATCACTTTCGGCTTTCATTTCTATTTCAAAAGTTTTCCATTTCTTTACATAAGCATAAACGAAGAATGGCGCTTTGGCCTGCTCATCTGTACTTACCGTAAGCATTCCTTTTTCATCAGCAAAAGCGATCAAAGGCACGCCATTCAACACGGTAAGCTCACCCTGCATTTTTCCATAGGGGCCTAGTCCATAGAGATGATCTTTTGTAAATAAACTATCAATGCTGATGCTAGGGGAAAATCCATTTTGTCCCATCTGGCTCATTGAGCCTGAGTGCATTACTTGCGCTTCTAAATTCAAGGAAATCAAAAGTGCTATTAATAGGCTTGTAATTATTCTCATATTATAATCCGTATTTGTTAATAATTGCCAATTGTCCTGCGTGGTAAGTTGTGTGTGAAACGATCCTTCCGAAGGCTTCCGCTTTGGTTTTGCTACCAAATTCTTTGGTGGAAATAGTCATTTCCCAATCTTCATCAGTTTGTTTTTCTACGATGGATTTAAGCTTTTCGAAGGATTCGGTGACATAGTTTTTCAAAGCTTCCAAATCTGTCCATTCACCTGTGTCTTTTTTATCAATAACTGTTTTGGCAGTCACTTTTACCGTGTTATCCCCAAAAACATTTTTAGCAAAAAGTAACTCAACATCACCGATATGTCGAATTAGAAATCCCCCCGAATTTGGACATTCCCCCAGTTTTTTTCTTAAATCTTCGGAAGTGATATTTTCTAGTTGATTGGAAAATCTTGTTCTGGCTTCTATCCAAAGTTCAAGGAGTATTTCTGTTTTCTTTTTCATTATTTGATCAAGATTAGGTTGCTGTCAGTTTTTGCCAAAAGCCAATGCTTTACATCGGGTTCGATTTCGATGTAATCTCCTTGACAAATAATTTCTTTAATCCCTTTTTCATTTTCAAAAACCACCTCCCCAACAATCCCAAGTAATAAGGCTGGAGTTTTAGTCGTATGTTCTTTCATTTCGGCATTTGCCTCTAGTTTTATAGTAATTACTGAGCCTTCTGTTGGGCTGAATAATTTCTTTGTTTGTAGGGGTTTATTTTCGGTGAAATTGGAGTTGAGATGCATGGCTATTTTTTTATAAAATTATATTAAATAAGAATCCTGATAGAATGATAAAGAGTGTGACAACTCCGAAGTAGATGGAAATCAGTTTTATACTCATCACTTTTTTAAGCAAAGTTGCTTCTGGAATGGATAAACCAACCGTCGCCATCATAAAGGCTATTGCGGTACCAAGAGGTACTCCTTTAGCAACAAAAACCTGAATAACCGGGACAATTCCTGCGGCATTGGTATACATTGGTACCGCAAGAATTACCGCAAATGGAACAGTCCACCATTGTCCGCCGCCTAAGTATTGACCAAAAAAGTTATCCGGAACATACCCGTGCATAAATGCCCCAATGGCAATACCAATAATCACATAAAGTACTACGCCCTTAACAATGTCCCAAGCTCCTCGGCTAATTCCTGGCAGGCGTTCCCCAAAAGTCATTTTTTCCTCTTCGTATTCCCCCTGCTGCATTTTACTTTCCAAAATCTTTTTCACCCAATCAGAAAGCATTGGCTCAAGATTGAATTTGCCTAATAACCAGCCGCCAATTGTACCCAACAAAATACCCGAGCCAGCATAAATCAAAGTTGCTTTAATGCCAAACATACCGATGAACATCGCAATGGCGACTTCATTTACTAAGGGCGAAGTGATCAGGAAAGCAAAAGTTACCCCTAATGGAATACCTCCTTGGACAAAGCCAATAAACAGCGGAACTGAAGAACAGGAACAGAAAGGTGTAATGGCTCCGAAAATGGAAGCAAAAAGGTATTCTAATCCGTAGAGCTTTTTTCGATTGAGATAGTTTTTGAGCCTTTCAATAGGGAAGTAGGCGTTTACAATTCCCATTAAAAAAACAATCAGAAACAACAGAATAAGGATTTTCAATGTGTCGTACACAAAGAAATTCAAGGCTGTGCCTAAATGGGTTTCTGCTCCGATATTGAGAACGGAGTAGATCAGCCAGTCGGCAAAATGTTGTAACCAATCGAACATAATTTATTTTTTTAACAGCAACTGGAGCTGGCACCATTGTCAATAACAATATCCGCATCGCCTTTTGTAGGAAAGCCCTTTTGCGCCCAACGAATCATCCCGTGTTGCATATTCACTACTTTATCGTATCCGTGATTTACCAAAAAACCAGCAGCTCTTAAACTCCTGCTTCCACTTTTGCAAACCATCACCACATCTTTGTCCTTTGGTATTTCATGGAAGCGCTCCTCAAATTCACTTAATGGGATATTGAGAATAGCAGGCACGTCATATGCCAATTGCTCCACTTCGTCTTTTTCTCGGACATCAACTAATAACGCCCCATTTTTCACCCATTTCTGTGTGGTTGTTGGGCAAATCTCTTTTACTAAAGTTTGACTTTCCATGATCCTATTTTTTTAACAAATCAACAATTTCGGAAACCTGAGCAATTCGGCCTTTTACTTTTATCTCGCCATTGATCATGAGCACAGGAGTAGTAAGCACATTGTATTTCATCATTTCTTCAATGTCTTCCACTTTTTCCACATTGGCTTCCATATTTGTTTTTTTTAGGGCTTCAAGCACATTGCTGTAGGTGGTTTTGCACTTTGGGCATCCCGGACCTAACACTTTTATTTCTGTCATATTTTTGATTTTTATATTCAGTTCGTTTTGGTTGTCTCAAGAATATTTTTGTATAGAAATTATTCCAATACTTTGTTTAATAGGGTCTTAGCGAGATTAAAATTTTCTCTATTGATGCAGTACTTAGTTGTTGGTGGGGTAATATCACCTTGTATGAGTCCTGCTTCTTTAAGCTCTTTTAGGTGCTGTGAAAGCGTCGATTTAGCAATCGGAAGTTCCTCCGCCATATCGCCATGATAGCAGCAGGACTGGGAACTTAATAATTCCAGAATAGCGATGCGAACAGGATGTCCCAATGCTTTAGCAAATCGGGCTGTTAGTTCTTGTTCAGCTGTGAAATAATCGGTTTTAATAATGCTTGGCATAAACTGTTAAAATCTATTGTTCGCAAATATACGAACAATAATAAGGAGTAAATCATCCCCGCACTAACAATCAGAAAATCTGCATTATATGAAATTATCTATTAAGTGACAGAAGTCATTTTATCGCTGTTTTACTTATCCTATATTCAGTCAGTTTATAAATTTTTATAGTATTAATTAAAAACCCAGGTGTATGAAAAATATTATTTTATTCTTCTTGATAGTGTTTTCAAGTGCGCTGTTTACAGCATGTCAGGAAAAAAGTGAAACTGTAGATGGCTATTCGGGAGCAACCAAGAAAAGCGTTTCCAATATGAAAGCTACCAGTAATAGCGATTGGTGGCCTAATCAGTTAAACCTAAGCATGCTTCGTCAGAATTCTTCTTTGTCGAACCCGATGGGAGAAGACTTCAATTATATCGAGGAGTTTAACAGCCTTGACTACGTAGCGCTCAAAAAAAACATTAGTGCAGTATTGACGGAATCACAAGATTGGTGGCCTGCCGATTATGGTAACTATGGGGGCTTGTTTATTAGAATGGCTTGGCATAGTGCGGGTACTTATCGGACGGGTGATGGACGTGGAGGTTCACGTTCCGGTCAGCAGCGTTTTGCTCCTCTCAATAGCTGGCCTGATAACGTCAATTTGGATAAGGCAAGAAGACTTCTTTGGCCCATTAAACAAAAGTATGGGGATAAAATATCATGGGCTGACTTATTGATTCTGACGGGTAATGTTGCTCTGGAATCCATGGGATTTGAAACTATCGGCTTTGCGGGAGGTAGAGAGGATGTTTATGAGCCTAATATGGATGTCTATTGGGGAAAAGAAACCAAATGGCTGGATGATCAACGCTACAAAGGAGAGCGTGAACTTGAAAATCCCTTGGCTGCGGTGCAAATGGGATTAATTTATGTCAATCCAGAAGGACCAAATGGAAACCCTGACCCTGTTCTTGCAGCAAAAGATATTCGCGAAACTTTCGGTAGAATGGGAATGAATGATGAAGAAACAGTAGCCTTGATTGCTGGAGGACACACCCTAGGGAAAACCCACGGTGCAGGACCTGCCTCGAACGTAGGGCCAGAGCCTGAAGCCGCAGACATTGAAGAGCAAGGATTTGGCTGGAAGAGTACCTATAAATCAGGTAAAGGGGCTGATGCGATCAGTTCTGGTCTAGAGGTGATTTGGACTTCTACACCTACGCAATGGAGCCAATTGTTCTTTTTTAATTTATTTGAAAATGAATGGGAGCTGACAAAAAGTCCAGCGGGAGCGCATCAATGGGAGGCTAAAGACCCCAAAATGATGGTTCCAGATGCGTTTGATTCAGAAAAAATGCATAAACCCACCATGTTGACCACAGATTTATCATTGAGATTTGATCCTGTTTATGAAAAAATCTCACGGGACTTTTATGAGCATCCAGAGAAATTTAATGATGCTTTTGCGCGGGCCTGGTTTAAGTTGACTCACCGAGATATGGGACCAAAGACGACTTATTTAGGCCCTGAGGCACCGACAGAAGATATGATCTGGCAAGATCCTATCCCAGCCGTAAATCATGAATTGATCAATAGTAGGGATATCGCTGCTTTGAAAACATCGCTTTTAAATTCAGGCCTTTCGATAAGTGAGATGGTTTCTACGGCTTGGGCTTCGGCCTCTACCTACCGAGGATCTGATCGAAGAGGCGGTGCAAACGGAGCAAGAATACGTCTCGCTCCTCAAAAAGATTGGGAAGTAAATAATCCAAAACAATTGGCGAAAGTATTGGCAGTGCTTGAAAAAATTCAAAGTGACTTCAATGCTAAATCAGGAGCTAAGAAAGTGTCTCTTGCAGATTTGATTGTATTGGCTGGAAATGCCAGTGTGGAAAAAGCCGCAGCAAATGCAGGTTACCCTATTGAGGTCCCATTCACTCCCGGACGTATGGATGCCAGCCAAGAGCAAACAGATGTAGCTTCTTTTGAATTACTGGAACCTATGGCAGATGGTTTCCGAAACTACTTAAAAACCCAGTATACAATATCTACCGAGGAATTGTTGATTGATAAAGCACAATTACTCACCTTAACTCCTCCGGAAATGACCGTTTTAGTAGGGGGTATGCGAGCGCTAAATGCAAATTATGATGGATCGAAGCACGGTATATTTACAGAAAGTAAGGACAAGTTAAACAACGATTTCTTTGTGAACCTTTTGGATATGAGTACCGAATGGAAAGCTATTTCAGATACAAAAGAAGAGTTTGAAGGAAAAGACAGAAAAACTGGAGCAGCTAAGTACACTGCTACCCGTGTAGATTTGATCTTTGGTTCAAATTCCGAATTGAGAGCTTTGGCTGAGGTTTATGGGGGCAGCAATGCAAATGAGAAATTCGTAAAAGACTTTGTCAAAGCATGGGATAAGGTAATGAAACTGGATAGGTTTGATTTAATCTATAAATAGTATCAAAAAGCAAGAATGAACTTTAGCAATAAAACCAGCCCTAATGGACTGGTTTTATTTTTTTTCGAAAGAGGAATGATTAAGAGAAAAGAGAGTGTTCAGTTAAGTGTGTCTGCTAATTTTACAAATAGATGACAAAGAAACGAACACTTGAAGAATTATTTAGTGATCCTCAGACGAGTGATCGGCTGAAAGAGCGGCTTTAC
>NZ_JAQWXX010000081.1 GCF_029254265.1 Algoriphagus sp.
TGGTCAAAACCGTTTATTTTGACCTAATTTAGTACCCGTTAAGACCGCAAGAAAGCGATTGTCACTGGCTGTCACTTCTAACTTATTTGGCTACTGGTGCATTTGCGGATATACATATAGAGTTTTTTTGATTTGCAATTACGAATAAGGTTTGAGATAATTATCTTTATCAAAACCTACCTCTAACTATGAAAAAAATTGCTTGGATTATTGGCCTTATTTTAATCGTTGTATTAACTGGACTTTTTTGGTACAAGTACCTTTTTGTTTTTGGAGAGGGAGTCAAAGCAGGTAGCTTAAATTACTTTGTGAAAAAAGGAGTAATTTTTAAAACCTATGAGGGAAGGGTCGTACAAGAGGGGTTCCAAAGCCCTACTGCAGGAGGATTGCAAAGCAACGAATTTAGATTTAGTGTAGTTGATGCTTCTGTGGCAGAAGAATTAGAACGATCTTCCGGAAAACATGTCGAGCTTCGTTACAAAGAATATAATGGCATTTTGCCATGGAGAGGAACCAGCAAGTTTGTAGTGACAGAGGTTTTAACTATAAAAGATGGAGGCAAAACCGATTCCTCGGCTTTGCCTTATGATCAATAATTACTTCCTGGTCCAGTAGTCTAATACCATGACTTTGTCAAGATGTGGACCTAGAATCTCTCCAAAAGCTTTATGCGATGGATGGGGAAGATAAGCATCACGTGCCGCATCTGAGTAAAAAGTCAGTGTAAATGCATGCGTTAAACCCTGATTGATTCCCTCTGGACTGGAATTAACACCCCATTCAAAGGACTCGATTCCATCGATTTCGTTTTGTAGGTTTCTAAAAGCATCAACTACAGATTGTATTTCAGCCTCCGAAGAAGATTCTTTGAAACTAAAATAAACCACATGTCTAAGTACTGAATCTGGTTGGTTAGGAATTGGCATCTCTTGAATTATGGTTTCGGTGATTTCCTTATTTTCTTTCTCCGCACAGGAAAAAGCGAAAAGAATTGGGATAAGAAGCAGGATTTTTTTCATTTCGTTTTTATTTTGAATGTAGCATTATTTCTAAACTTTATTAAATCCCTATATAGATGAAAGTGGCTTTTTTCAGTGCTAAATCATATGACAAGTCAAGTTTTGATCAATTAAAACCAAATTTCGGACATCAATTCAGCTATTTTGAAGCAAAGCTTGATCAAGACACAGTCTATCTGGCCCATGGCTACGATGCTATCTGCACATTTGTAAATGACCATTTGGATGAAAAAGTACTTAAGAAATTATCAGAACTTAAAGTGAAAAACGTGGTCCTAAGATGCGCGGGATATAATCAAGTAGACCTAAAATATGCCGAAAGTCTAGGAATTCGAATTTGCAGAGTTCCTGCATATAGTCCTGAAGCAGTTGCGGAGCATGCATTAGCACTTTTAATGACAGTGGTAAGAAAAACACATAAGGCCTATAATCGGGTACGCGAAAATAATTTTTCATTAGAGGGACTTATCGGAATTAATATTTACAAACAAACAGTAGGAGTCATCGGAACAGGTGCTATTGGAAGCACTTTTTGCAAAATAATGCTGGGGATGGGTTGCCGGGTTTTAGCTGTAGATCAATATGAAAATGAAGACATAAAAAAACTAGGAGTCACCTATGTCAACTTGGATGAACTTTTTGATCAGAGCACAATTATTTCTTTGCATTGTCCTTTAACCCCGGAGACCAAACACTTAATCAACTCGAAGAGACTTGAGCAAATGCAAACAGGTATAGCAATCATCAATACCAGCCGTGGTGGATTGATCGAAACCAAGGCTGTAATCAGAGCCTTAAAAAAGAAAAAGGTTGGCTATTTAGGAATTGATGTTTACGAACAGGAGGAAGATTTATTCTTCCAGGATTTATCTGAGGAAATTCTTCAAGATGAGGATATCGCTAGATTAATGACTTTCCCAAATGTTTTGATCACAGGTCATCAGGCTTTTTTGACAAGAGAGGCACTCCATCAAATTGCGCTGACAACACTAACTAATTTGAACGAGCTGGAGTCAGGAATGCCACTTACCAACGAAGTCATTTTTCAAAAATCATAAAAAAATGCCTGCAAATCATAGATCTGCAGGCATCGGATAAAGTATATTTTTCGGGTAAACCCGAGATAAATTACTTAGCTACCTTTACGTTAACCGCGTTAACGCCTTTTTTACCTTGAACTACGTCATAAGTAACACGATCGTTTTCACGGATTTCGTGTACAAGACCTGAGTGGTGTACGAATACATCTTCACTGTTGTCTGCTGGTGTGATAAAACCAAAACCTTTGGTTGTGTTAAAGAATTTTACTGTTCCTTCATTCATGATTACTAACTTTTAAAATTTGTTGTTTCTATTAAATTTTTGACTCGGATTAATTTCTTTTTTTGGTGGCTCTGGCTCTGGTGGTGTATCGGATATATTTCCAAACTGATCCACATAAGCCAGCATATCGTCTAGATCTCCACTTTTAGGGTTATCCTTTCGAGCTGCCATTTTCTCTTGTTTTTCTCTTTTCTTTCTTTTTTTAAGTTCTGCTTTCTGTTTTTTGATAAATGTGTTCTGATTTTTTGACATTTCGGCGATATTAATTGACAAATGTTATGGCCCTACCGGTTTTTCCGGCCCGACCTGTCCGGCCTATTCTGTGGATATAGCTATCCATAGACATTGGAAGCTGATAATTGATCACATGGGATACATCAGCGACGTCTATACCTCTTGCAGCCACATCAGTAGCTACAAGCACTCTAGTGGTTCCGTTCTTGAACTCTTCTATAGTCCGGTTCCGGAAATTCTGGGATTTATTACCGTGAATCAGACCGGATTTTACTCCTGTTTGATTTAATTTTTTTGCAATTCGATCAGCTAATCTTTTTGTTTCTGTGAAAATAATCACACGATCCAAAGATTGATTTTTGAATAATCCAGCCAAGACATCAAACTTATCCTTTCCTTCTGGCACACGGATAATTTCTTGATCCACATTTTCGCTGGTTGTACCACCAGTGTTCACTTTCACTTCAACGGGATCCTGCAATAAACCATCAATCAACTTTTTCTGTGTTGGTTCAAGCGTCGCTGAGAAAAGCATAGTCTGCTCACGTTTGGTCATTGCATTGACAAGCTTCTTCACATCGTGAACAAAACCCATATCAAGCATTCGATCAAACTCATCAAGAACCAATGTATTTATTCGATTAAGATGAAGCAACTTTCGGTCTGCCAAATCTAGAAGTCTACCGGGAGTACCTACAATAACATGAAGTCTTCTTCCTAATGCTTTAAAATCAGAATTAATATTCGTTCCTCCGATAAATGTATTGGAGTAAAGATTCATTCCTTTGGTAAGAGTTTTAAATTCCTCTTCAATCTGAAGAGCTAATTCCCTAGTAGGAGTCACGATCAAAGCTGTAAATCCCGATGGATCAGCTTTAGCATGCTCGATTATAGGAATTAAAAAAGCTCCCGTTTTTCCCGATCCTGTATTTGAAATTCCAAGAAGGTCTCTACCATCTAAAAGTGGTAAAATGGACTTCTCTTGGATATAGGTCATATTCTCGTAACCCTTTGCTTGAATATTTTTCAGCAAAATGCTATTAAGGTTCAATCCGGTAAAAGGAGTTACTGATTGGAATCCTTCCTGACCACTCGGTTGAGCTTTTTTCACAAGAAGATTGGGATCAAGTGTAGATTCTTTCTTCTTCTGAGCCGGTCTTCCGGCTGGCCTAGAATTTCTATTCTGGGCAGCTGGCTTGGCATTTCTTTTTAAATTATTCATAAACTAGGCTTTTACAGGCTCTAGCTTAGGCATATTCCCCAAAACATAAAGCATTTTAAAATGGTCAAGAACAGCCGATAAAAAATGAGGCTTTGAGTGGTATGGTATGTTAAATTCCTCTGCGGTTGCCTTTACTATAGGAGCGATCTCCCGGTAGTGTACGTGACAAATGTCTGGAAATAAATGATGCTCCACTTGGTAATTCAGACCTCCAATAAACCAAAATAAGAATCGATTATTAGGAGCAAAATTACAGGTCGTAGCTAACTGGTGAAGGATTCTCTCCCCCTCTACAATTCCCTCAGAATCGGGAAGTGGGAATTCAACATCCTCAACAATGTGTGCAATTTGGAACACCATAGTAATTGTGAAACCAGTTACAAAGTGCATTAAAACATATCCTAAGAGTAGCATTCCGACTGAGAATGGTGCGAAAATCAACGGCAAACCTAGAATGATACTAAAGTACCCAAGTTTCCAAGCTATCAGTTTCCATACAGCATTTCTATAAGCATTTTTCCCTTTCATTAAACCCTTTTTATAGTACCGTTTTAATCGGATAAAATCCTTAACGGTAACCCAAGAGAGTGTAGAAAGAGAGTAGAAAAACCAAGCATATAAATGCTGATATTTATGCAAGCTATTTTGAGGAGCATTAGGAGAAAATCTCAAAAAGAAAGGAGCATTGATATCATCGTCATGCTCATCAATATTAGTATAGCTATGATGAAGTACATTATGTTGCATTTTCCATACAATGGAACTTGCGCCAACCATATCCAAAGTATGACCTACCCATTTGTTAACTAGTGGGTTTTTAGAATACGAGCCATGATTGGCATCGTGCATAACACCCATACCTACGCCTGCCATACCAAATCCTGATAGCACAAAACAAGCGAACATTTGGAAAGTAGTGGAAGCAACCCCAGTTGTAATTAGAGCCAGAGGCACTAAATATAAGGAAACCAATATAACGGTCTTAACAACCATTGATGGTGTTGCAAATTTTGAGCGGCCTGTGGTCTTAAAATGACCATATACCCTCGATCTTAATGTTTGGGAGAATTCAGATAATTCTGATTCTGAGAACCTTACTGTTTTAATAGACTTTTAATTAATAGTGATAAACTCATGTTTCCCTAAGGAAGTAATCTGCAGGTTTTAATCTTCAGTATAAATAACTAAGATTAAAAAAGTAGAAAGAAGAAGAATTAAAACCTTTGCGGAGGGAAACTCTTGAATTTGCTACTTAAGCAGGTCGATAATCAACACATACCTTTATTTCAAGTAAAAAGGATTTATCATCAAACTGATACATTGCCTTTATGATACAAAGGTGATACATAGAATCCGTAAAACCTAATTCCTCATTGGAATATTAAATTATTTCACACTTAATCATTGATTGAATCTCCAATTTCCAATCAAATTAAAATGGATCATTTCCACCTTATTATAGCGTTGGTTCGGCTTTAATTGCTCTTTGCCTAAAGCCTCTTTATTCATAACAATTAAATGGAAATCCAGCCCCTTAATATTTTCAGGTTTATACTTTAATCCCAGATTGATTTGCCTATAGGATGGGAAATTATACTTATTTGCAATTGCATAATCTAAATCCGGTAGCCAATGAAAACCTACATTCAAATAGGCAATTAGCCTTTGGTTTATAAATTGGCGTTCGATGTATCCTGTAACTGCATCCAGACTTTGATAGCCCTCATTTCGTTCCCTTGGTATAAAAGTATACCACGCATCTTTTCCCCATTCTCTAGGGCTTAACCATCGACCATCTCCACCCACTCTGGTGTAGCTAAGGTGACTTGTCCATAGCCCCTTTTTCCAGCCAAATCTTCCTGAGATAGCCCAATTCTTATCCTTTGGATTTTTATAGGCAAGTGCTAAGTCTGGGTTTCCACCATCTCCAATCCCGATTTGATATCCTGCCTGAATACCAGTAATCCACGTCACATTTTTCTTTTCAAAATTTCTATCTGCGGAAACCCAAGCCGTATTTGACACATTTTCCACCAGGGTATTTGAAAAAGAAGCTGAAAGGATCTTCCATTTCCTTGATAATTCAAAAATCCCGATCCAATCACTATCTGTATTTCCAAAATAAGCTGCAGGCTTTCCATTGATATCTCTGCCTACTGGCAAAATCCCCATCGATTCACCTACTCCAAACCATTCACTACTCCCACGAATACTTATTCTAGAAATAGCCCAAACATCAAACTTCCAATCATCTGAAGTAGAAAACCAAGTATGAAGTCCCTCAATTGCTGTTGGAGAAAGTCTTCCATCCTGGGCATTAATCCAAGATGAGTTGATTCCCATTCTACCAAGGGAGGCCCCCCAATTACTTCTCTGATAAGAAATAGAAAGTGTTTCTAACTTCCCGAAGAATTTATCCCTAGGGTTTAATAAGTCAAATAAACCTGCTTCATATCGGTTTGGCTGACCTGTCAGTGGATCAGGTGAGGCCAAATCTGAACTCCATAGATTGGCAAAAACACGATAACCTACCTGAAACTCAAATTTTTGAACCCGTGCTTTTGCTCCAAGATTCAAACTTGACCCCAATGCGAAATCATTTTTGAAATCGCTTGGGTAGTTGGTACTCATCCAAAATGTCCTAAAATGCAGATCGGGAGACAGAATTATGCCTTTTTCTTCTTGCTGGGCAAACCCGAAAAGTGGCAAGAAAACTAAAAGCAAAACGTTAATACGAAACATTATTTACCGGCCTTTGCTGCCTGTATGGGTTGAAATGGTCCGAATTTGTGTTGTGATTCAGGGAAACTGTCAGAATAAGGCCCAAATGGGTGATCCATTGGTTTTTTAGAAATATCCGGCCAATCACCTGTGAGATCCTTGGATGGACGATCCAAACTATTTACGTATGCCGCTACATCCCAAGCTTCTTCATCAGAAAGCATTGGCCTTTCATAAGTAGCTCCAAAAGGCATATTTGCCTTCACATATCCTGCAAACCTAGACATTCGGAATAAGCCTGCCCCTTGATTGTAACTATTAGCGCCCCAAAGCGGTGGATAAGTATAACCACTACCATCTGATTTAGGAACACCTAGACCATCTTCCATATGACATGATTGACATTGTCGGACATAGATACTTTTGCCTTTAATAGGATCAGCAGCTCTATCTAAAAGTGGAACCTCATATATTCCTACTCCTTTTGGCTTTTCTCCTTTCTGCACATCTTTACCCAGCCACTCCATATACGCAACCATAGCTATCATTTCTTTACTCGAAACAGCCAAGCCCTCCCCATTCAAGCTACGTTCGAAACAATCGTTGATCCGCTTTGGAATATCTTCCATTTTGCCTGACCTCCCCCTTACCTTTGGATAGGTAGAGGATACTGCGGAATAATTATTTCCTAAAGGCACTGTTCCTGCTTGAAGATGGCAGTTTTGGCAATTCATCCCATTTGATATCTTCCTTACTTTACCGTTTGGACCAAGGTATTCTGCTGTATTAGCTATTAACTCTTTTCCGTATTTGATAGATTCAGCATTGGGTTCCTCGTCTACTTTTGACCAATCTGGAGCCTGCCACATCCCTACCGGATCCATTAGCGGGATTATCTTTGGCAACTCTACCTTCGTAACTTCGGCTAATTCAATTTTTTCTTCTTCTAGAGGGCTAAAACCAGAATATGCGAGGTAAATCGCTAACCCAATCACACCTACTAAAACAGACGCAAGTGCCAAAAGTCCTACCATTAGGGTAATCAATTGAAGAAATGGTTTTCCTAGCTTATCCATATTATAATCTTTTTACAAAAATGCTAAATGAGTCAGTTATAAAGTTGTGACTCTTATCACATGATTTGGAAATTAGGGAAAAGCGATCTTTAATGCAATTTAGACCGCTGATTGAGCAAGAAAAACAGCTTTTTCAATCACTTTACCTAGAACGAATACCTGATTTTCATTCCTCCACAGTTCAATCTGAATCTCATCACCCAAAAGACATTCTGCTAAATAATTGATAGACATGTTATTGGGGCCTAATCCAAAACTCCTCAACACGTCCTCAACCCATCTGATGTAGCTTGTATTGTTCACATGATTATTCAAATCCAAATCTGAATATCTGACTTTCTTCCGTTCTTCAAATTCCAATTTCCCACTAAGTCGAATCCGGTCCGGCTGCCAGTTAGGCTTTAATTTTGGATCAAAAAGCGCTTCCGGCAAGACCGAATCTGGTCGATGAAGCTTCTTGGTCTCAGTATTCAAAAGCACCCAAGATGACATTGCCTCTGCAATCACTTTTCCCTTAAGATCGGTCACTAAAAATTCTCGGAAAGCAAAAAGCTTATCAACTCCCCTACCAGCGGTAAATACCCGAATAGATTCCCCCCACGTCGGGAGATGAGTTGCTTTGATATCAAATCTAGAAAGAACCCAACTGAGGTTTTCAACCATAAGGTTTCGGCCGAAATCGGCAGAGTCCGCATGTCTCCAAGCTACTTCCTGAAAGAAGTCTGCCAATGAATTCAATCGTAGCTTTCCGTCCGGATGCACCTGATATGACCCCACCTCAAATTCTTTGCTGTACTGAAAAGAGTTCTGATCAGACATATAATTAAGATTTGATTGGGGCAAGAAACACGTGTTTTCTTATTGAGGAAAGGATAAATATTCCAATACCATTTAACGCGATTATCATGAATGAAACTTTCAAATCAAATAAATCGGCAATGAACCCGATTAATGGAGGTCCAATTAGGAAACCAAAAAAGGAAATTGTAGACACCATTGCCAAAGCTACACTTGGAGAATAAAGTTTAGATCGACCTGCAATACTGTATGAAACCGGAATCAATGAAGCTACCCCAAATCCTACAAAAAGAAATCCAATGGTTGCTGCAATCACGGTCGGCCAAATCACTGAAATCAATAAGCCAAGCGTAATCATTAATCCACTGGTTTGAATCACATGTACTTTACCAAAACGTAGCACAACTTTATCTGTCAAAAATCTTCCAGAAGCCATCGAACCCATAAACGCCACGTAGCCCAAAGCAATCAAAGATGGATCAGCTTGAACGACTTTCTTGAAAAAAACTCCACTCCAATCAAACATGCAGCCCTCCGCCATCATGGCCAAAAAAGCAATCAGAGAGATTCTAAGTAATAAGTCATCCGGCTTTTTCAACACCAATCCTCCACCTTCTGAGACTTTTTGTTCTTTTACAATAAAGCGTTGAGCAGCAAAAATGATTAGGAATGAAATACACATTACAGTCAAATAATGGAATGTAGGAGAAACTCCCAGAAAAATCATGCCTGCACCTATACCTGCACCTGTAAACCCAGCCATAGACCAAAGCCCATGAAACGATGCAAGAATACTTTTACCCATCTGATCCTCCAGGTTTAAGGCTTGAGTATTTAGTGAAATATTCATGATATTACCCAGCATTCCGTAGAGAATTAAAACTAAAACAATTACCCAAGTGGTCGGACTTAATGCGATCAAAGGAAGAGTAATTGCATAGGCAAAGCTCCCAATCATTATCACTCTCCGGCTCCCATATTGATGAACCGACCAGCCCGCTATTGGCAGACCGATTACCGAACCTAAGGGTAAAAAAAGTAGCAGGGTACCCAATTGCCCTTCTGAAAGTTGGAATTTAGCTTGGACATCAGGAATTCGTGCCGCCCAACTTGAAAAACAAAGGCCAACAAAAAAAAACATGCTTCCCAGCGCAATTCTTCTTTTGGAAAGTGGATTCATAAAGCTTAATAGGTCTAAAGGCACTCAAAAGTAAAGAAGAATAAGACAAAATCCCGAATCACTTTTAATGAGTTCCAGGAAACTATTTCAGATAATATGGGTTTTGTCTGAAAAATAATGTGATGGAATTTGTAATAGTAGGAGTTATCATTGCCTCGATAATTTTGTTGATCCGATTTATAATCAAAAAAGTATTTAACTAAAAAAGCCACTTTCCGATTTAGAAAGTGGCTTTTTTAGTTATTTAAATTCCTTAATTTGGCAATTTATCCGCAAATCGACCATATACCCAAGTACCAGCAATAGCTGACAATAGTGTAATAATAATGATTGTGAAACCGCTTCCAATCTGTGCAAACAGTGGTCCGGGGCAAGCTCCAGTCAATGCCCAGCCCAGTCCGAAGATAAATCCACCATAAATCTGACCTTTTCGAAATTCTTTGGTAGGTATATTGATCTTCTCACCTGAGATCGACTTGATCCCAAGTCTTTTGATTAGTTGAATCGAAATGATTCCAGTTACAATTGCTGATCCAATCACTCCATACATATGAAATGAAGTCAAACGGAACATTTCCTGAATTCTAAACCAAGAGATAATTTCTGCTTTCACAAAAACAATCCCAAATAGAATACCTAAAATCAAATATTTAACCAGCGCTAAACCCTTTTCTCCGGAAGCTTGTGTATTTGGCGCATCACATACAAATCCTTCTGCCTTTTTTTCTATTACTTTCATCTTTATAAATTTAGAATCCAACCAATTTCATCAACGGCTCCATGATGACATGAGTCATCAGAAATCCACCAATCATAAAAAATATTGTAGCCACTAAAGAAGGCCATTGAAGGGAACTGATTCCCATTATCGCATGGCCTGAAGTACATCCTCCGGCATACCTTGTTCCAAAACCAACCAAAAACCCTCCAATTACGAAGAATAATAAGCCTTTAGCAGTAAATAAATTTTCCCAAGAAAAGATGTCTGATGGCATCAAACCTGAAAAATCAGTAATTCCCAAAGCAGCAAGCTCTTGTTGTGTTTCTGCTGCAATCACAATCTCATTCGGATTGGAAATAAAAGTAGTGGCGATAAAGCCTCCTATTAGTATCCCCAAGACAAAAACGAGATTCCAAGTTTCCTTTTTCCAGTTATAATTGAAAAAAGGAATTCCAGAGGGTACACAAATCGCACAGACATGTCGAAGCGAGGAGGAAATCCCAAAGGTTTTATTTCCTAATATCAATAACGCTGGCACAGTCAGTCCAATCATGGGACCAGCCACATACCAAGGCCAAGGCTGAGACAGCCATTCAATAAATTGATTCATATTATATTTTGTTTTTAGTTTTTCTTAAAATCTGTAATCCAAAATCAAATTTAAATTTGTCATATTCACCCGATTTATAACATATTCAAGTGGAATTTCTCTGTCTGAATCTTCTTTTTTGTGAGCTATTAGTAGCTGTAAATCAAGTCCTTTGAAGAATCCACTGAATCTATAATCGATCAAACCAGTGAAGTGATAAAAATTTGGCAGGCCATATTTATTCAATTCAATATTTTCAATATCAGGAGTTTGTACGTGACTTGCTCCAAGTGACACCTTTAGTTTGTCATGGATGAAGGTTTGATCAAATAGAACCCCTAGTGCATGTACCCCTCCCAATCCTTCAAATCGCTCTCGCTGCATGCTTACAAAGAACTTCTCCCTCCCCCATTCACGGGGGAAAAGAAACCTACCACTGTCTGAAATCCCGAGGTAATTGAAAGTTAACTCTGAATGTCCAAAATGAATTCCACTTCGAAGTCCGGCTCCATAGGTTTTTTCCCCAGGAAGAGTATATGCTTTTGCAGGATCTGGATTGCCACCGTCACCGACCGCAGACTGGTAAAACCCCTGAATCCCGTAGAGGAATCTATTTCCCTCAGAGATCGGTAGATTCCCGGTTATTTCTCCAAAAGAGGTAGCGAAAATCCCTTCAGCCAGGTAAGTCCAAGATTTCATTTGGATTTTTTCCTTATCGAATTCCAATCCAAATACCCCGATTCCTTTTGATTCAAGGTGATGATGATAATTTTCTTCTGAGCCTGTAGGGTTTCTTCCTGTCGGATAAAATCCAATTGATTCCTCCACTGAAAGCCATTCCAAAGAACCCCTGGAGATCAAATGTGTAAACCAAGCCCCTGTTAATCGCACTTTTCCAGGTCGATAATCCACAGATAGACCGCTAAATAGATTTGGGCGCATTCGATTATCCGATGCATTTAGAAGTGGACTTTCGAAGTGATGCCTCCCAAACCAGGTGGAGAATTTTTCTTTTTCATAAGAAACATAAAACTCCTCCAAGCGATCCATATCATGATGGTTTTCAGGATGGTGGACGTCAAACAAGGAAAGTTCATATCGATTACCAAGTCCGGTAGCTGGATCTTTAATGGTGAGATTGTGTTCAAAATGTCTAAAAACAAAGAACCCACTAAATCCGACCCCAAATCCTTTCCACCTCGGACTGAAATATCCCAGACCTGCACCAGAGCCCCAAGTAGAATAATCCAAAAGACCCGGTTGGTTTTCCGTGTGCATGTAAAAGGACCTCAGATGAAACTCGAAATGCCCAGTTTTCAATTTATCTCCAAACAACTTTTTGTCAGGATCATGCGCTGTAGTCTCTTCAGCTCCATGCTGCGCTATAGCCAATGGCGACCAATGAAGCCAAAGAAAGAGAAGTACAAAAATGCGAAATACACTAGTCATAATGATGTGACTTTAATCACACGTGAAATCTTTAAATTAAAAATGGCAAGTCAATTGACCTGCCATTTTGGGGTTTAAGCAACTTTTCTTATTCTATTATAGAAGCGTAGTTGGGCAAACGTAATCTGTAACTTTAAACTTCTCAGACTCTTTGATGGCTTTGAATCCACCGTCTACATCAATTAGATTATCATAACCTCTTGCTCTTAGGATGGAGTTAAAGATCATAGATCTATATCCCCCAGCACAATGCACATAATACGTTTTATCCTTATTTACTTTAAGCATACTATCATTGATATAATCCAGCGGAGCATTTTCGGCATCCACTACGTGCTCTGATAAGTATTCACTATTCTTTCTTACATCAAGAATGTTGATTTCAGGATTTTTCGCTTTCCTAGCAGCTAATTCTTCTGCAGTGATAGACTCAATTTGATCAATTTCATGACCTGACTTTTTCCAGGAATCAATTCCGCCTTCCAAATACCCGAGTGAATAATCATATCCTACTCTTGCAAGTCTTGTAATCACCTCTTCTTCGCGACCTTTTTCTGCGACAATTAAGATTTCTTGCTTCAAATCTGGAATCATAGCTCCCACCCATACTGCAAAGCTTCCGTCAATTCCGATGTTCACCGAATTTGGGATAAAGCCTTTTGCAAACTCTTGTGGCGCTCTAGTATCTAATATCAAAGCTCCCGTTTCATTGGCAGCTGCCTCAAATTCTGCAGGACTCAATGGTCTTACGCCTCTTTCCAAAACCTCATCAATGCTATCGTATCCTTCGATATTCATCATCACATTTTGTGGGAAGTAAGCAGGTGGAGGCGTTAAACCAGTTATAACTTCTTTGATGAATTGTTCTTTAGTCATTTCCTGAAGCGCATAATTGGTCTTCTTTTGATTTCCTAAAGTATCTGAAGTTTCCTTGCTCATGTTTTTACCGCAAGCTGAACCAGCTCCGTGCGCAGGATACACAATCAAATCATCCGGTAAAGGCATGATCTTATTTCTCAAAGAATCATATAAATACCCAGCTAATTTGTCCTGAGTAAGATCTGCAATGACTTTCTGTGCCAAATCAGGTCTTCCCACATCTCCTATAAACAAAGTATCCCCTGTGAAAATAGCTTCTGGCTTGCCTTCCTCATTGTAAAGCAAGAAACAAGAACTCTCCATCGTATGACCTGGAGTGTGAATTACTTTTATTTTAGCCTTACCAATCTTAAATTCCTGACCATCTTTAGCAACGATCGCATCAAAGCCCATTTTCATGTTTGTAGGACCGTAAACTATCGGTGCACCAGTCTTTGCAGATAAATCTTGATGCCCAGAGACGAAATCAGCATGAAAGTGAGTCTCAAATACATATTTGATCTTCGCATTTCTACGCTCTGCCTTTTCGATATAAGGCTGCACTTCTCTTAACGGATCGATTACAGCAGCTTCACCGTCTGACTCAATATAATAAGCTCCTTGAGCTAGACAACCAGTATAGATTTGTTCGATTTTCATATTATAAGTTGTTTATTTTCTTAAAGATTAATCAAAAATACAGGACACGAGTTCTTCAATAAATGACTTTTGTCACATTTGACTTATGACTTAGGCAGTATGCATCAAATTATTTTCGAGTGTTTTAATCAATTGATGAGTAGGAACTACTCCTGACTCCCTCCAAAGAATTTTTCCCTTGTGAAACAAAATTAAAGTAGGCACACCTCTTACTTGAAATTTACTGGCTGCAAGTTGATTTCTGTCAACATCGACTTTAACAATCTTTACTTTTTCTCCCATATGTTTGGAGGTATCTTCTAGAATGGGTTGCATCATTTTGCAAGGCCCACACCAGGTAGCAAAGAAATCCACCAATACAGGAGTATCACCATCTATTAGCTCTTGAAATGTTTTTGGTTGCGTGCTCATAGTTTCCAAATTTTATTTACAGAACAAAAGTACAAGGTAATTGAGTTCTGGTCAGTAATTTTTATCACATGAAATCGAGCAAGGAGAGAACATCATACAGGGATGAGTATCCGAAATGAGAGATTCCATGTGGCCTTAAAGAAAAATCATAATCATAGGAAAACACTCGAGATGCTATTGAAGAAGTTTTAAAAAGTATTAAAATCCCCTGACTTGGGAATTATTTTTTTATTTTCGCCCCTCTAATTCTTTATATAAATGCTCAATTTCAAGCAAATCAATAATGTCACTGGCTGGGTAGTCTTTGCTATAGCCACTCTGGTATATATCCTGACCGTAGAGCAAACAGCAAGTTTTTGGGATCCGGGAGAATTTATTGCTGTATCCTACAAGCTTCAAGTTCCCCATCCTCCAGGAGCTCCTTTCATGCTTTTGGTGTACCGGATGTTCAGCTTTTTGGCTATGGGAGATCCTCTCCAAGTGGCTTACTGGATGAATATTGGAAGTGCGGTTTTCTCAGGCTTCACAATTCTTTTTCTGTTTTGGTCCATCACCCTATTTGGAAAAAGACTTTTCAAAATTGAGGAAGGGCAGGAAAATAAAGGACAAACCATTGCTTTGATTGGCGCAGGATTGGTCGGATCACTTGTTTACACTTTCACAGATAGCTTTTGGTTTTCTGCAGTTGAAGCAGAAGTATATGCGATGTCTTCCTTTTTCACAGCCATTGTGATTTGGGCATTTTTAAAATGGGATGTGATCAAAGATCCTCGCGAAGAGAATAAATGGATGATTTTTATCGCCTACCTCGTTGGACTTTCTATTGGAGTTCACTTACTCAACTTGGTGACGCTTCCGGCTTTAGCATTGATTTATTATTTCAAAAAATATCAAAACCCAAGTATCAAAGGAGCTTTTATTGCCATGTTTCTAGGTGGAGTGGCTCTGATAATTATAAACAATCTGATCATTCCTGGGCTCCCAAGTTTGGCTGGATCAATGGAGATCTTCTTTGTAAATAGTCTGGGATTGCCATTCGGATCTGGAATAGTTGTATTTATAGCACTTTTTCTCGCTACTGTTTATTATGCTTACCGCTATTCTCGGAAAAAGGAATTGGCAATTCTCAATACCGCCCTACTTTCATTGATTTTTATCCTTATTGGATATTCTTCCTATGCCTTGATCGTAATCAGAGCAAATCAGGATCCTATCATCAATGAGAATGCACCAAAAGACATCGTTAGCTATGTATCCTATTTGAAGCGTGAACAATACGGTTACAGACCACTTTTGCATGGTCAATACTTTACTGCAAAACTTGTAGACCAAGTCGAAGGTGATCCTGTTTACATGAAAGGAAAGGACAAGTATGAAATCGTTGATTATAGCTTGGTAAACACCTATGATCCAACTAAGACTACGATTCTTCCTCGAGTTTATTCTACTCAAGAAAGCCACAAACGAATCTATCGTCAAAAATTAGGACTCAGAGAAGGCGAAGATCCTACTTTCGGTGACAACTTGTATTTCATGTTTTCACATCAGTTAGGCCACATGTACTGGCGCTATTTTTTGTGGAATTTCTCAGGAAGAGAATCGGATTTTTCAGATGCTCCCTGGATGGGAATCACTGATGCTATTTCAACTGATTATCCGGAATACATCACCGAAAACAAAGGGCACAACAATTACCTGATGCTTCCACTCTTACTTGGGATTGTTGGATTATTCTTTCAAGCCAAAGTGGATCCAAAATCTTTCTATGTGAACTTGATGCTATTCCTAATGATGGGAGTGGTCTTGGTACTTTATCTTAACTCTCCACCAGTGGAGCCGCGGGAGCGAGACTATATATATGTGGGTAGTTTCTATGCCTTTGCTATTTGGGTTGGGATGGGCGTCCTTGCGATTGCGCATTTAATTGCCAAAGCCAATAAGAATTTAGCAACGGCTGGAATCATTGCCACCTTACTCACACTTCCCATTGTCGGTCTTATGGCCGGTGAAAACTGGAATGATCATAATCGCAGAGGTCGCTATTTCTCTGTGGATTCAGCCCGAAATTTCTTAGCATCCTGTGCGCCAAATGCGATCCTGTTTACAGGAGGAGATAACGATACCTTCCCGCTTTGGTACGTACAGGAAGTTGAAGGTTTTAGAACAGACGTCAGAGTAATCGTGCTAAGCTACTTTGATACCGATTGGTATGTCGAGCAGATGACCAAACAGGCAGATGAATCTGCACCTTTACCATTTAGTCTAAGCCCAGAACGCTATCAGAAAGGCACCAATGATGTCTTGTATGTGACCGAAAGAGAAGGTCTGAACGCAATATCTGTAAAGGAATATCTTAAGCTTCTCGATGGAGGTTCGCCACTTTTGAAAATGGAAACCGGCGGAAAAAGTGTAGTGAATATGGTTCCTTCCCGTAATTTGATTCTTGAGGTAGATAGCGCCGCTGTAGCCAACCAAAATATCATTCCAGAGGAATTTATCGAATTGTTCGTTCCACAAATGAATCTCCAAGTCAAAGGACAATACGTCACCAAAGGCACCTTAATGCTAATTGACTTGATTACTTCTAATAACTGGGATCGACCAATCTACTTCAACAATACTTCACTGGCTACCATAGGAATCAATATAGATGAGCATGTGGTGATGGAAGGCTTGACTTACCGTCTTCTTCCGATCCGTAAACCTGAGTTTATTCGGGAAGAATTAGTCAATGCCGAATTGGCTTACAAGAACTTCAAAGAGAATTTTGCTTTCAGAGGAATGGATAATCCAGATGCCTATTTGGATGAGGAATACCGCCGCTTTGCCTCCAATCATCGAAGTGCATTGAATAGCATTGTCATTGCGCTTTTGGATCAGGACAAAATTGAAAAGGCAGCAGAGCTGCTGAATTATGGTCTCGAAGTAATGCCGAACGAGGCTATACCATATGACCTCTCCAGCGGACAGTCAGTTCCACTTTTCTTTGAAGTGGGAGAAGATGAAAAAGCCATGGATATTATTGATAAAGTCTCTAAGAAATCGCTGGATATGATTGAATTCTACCAGACTCAAAACAGAGATTATGATCGAGAAATGATGATTTCCATTGAAATGGTGAAGTATTTCATCCCTCTGCTTGAAGAGCGAGGCTATCAGGAAAAAGCACAAGAGCTTAAGTTGAGAATGAGCAGCCTACTCGGAGAAGAAGAATCCAGCGGAGGAAGCCTACTCGATCGGAGATAAGAAAATCAAAAACTAAAAAAAGCGAGCTCAAGGAATTGGGCTCGCTTTTTTTATAGAATTTCAATAAATGCTTTTATCCCTTATTTCTTCCCCAACACATAAAACAAATCCAATCCTTTCGCAGGATCCTCTACCACCAAGTAATCTTCGTGAGAAATATCCACCACACTTTTTCCTTGCTCTTTGTGGAGTTTGTTTCGATTCATTCGATTAAGGATTTCGTAGGGCATTCTTAGAATAAACGCTGGTAGTTTATGCTGCAGATCAAAAATATCGAAGCGCATAATCTTCTGAACCGACTTGCGGTTTGCCTCATGATAGTTCCAAACTTTCTCATTGCCCCCGATCCCATTAGCTTGGATGGTATCGAAAATTCCTGAAGCTAAATCAATCAATTCCTGGGGCTTGTATTCCCGCTCATGCCAAGGATTTCTTGAAAGTGTGTGGTTGATATTTGGAGTAGAAATAATTGCTTTTCCACCTGGCTTTAAAACTCGATAAATCTCCTGAAGAAAAAGCTTATCGTTTGGAATATGCTCAATTACCTGAAAACTTACCACCGTGTCAAAAGAATTGTCAGGTATCCCCTCAAAAGGAGGAATCACAGCCTGTCGAAAATCAACTTCAGGGAATCTCAAAGTCAAAGAATCGATCACTTCCTGGATTTTATCAAGTCCAAGATAGCTCTCCGCTAAGGGTAATAAAGTCTCCACTCCTCTTCCTTCTCCGCAACCTACTTCGAGTAGTTTGCCGGAAATCCAAGGCTTTGCTGCAATGTATGCTTTAAGCAATCGTTGATGAATTGGGTTGTCACTGACCAACTTGTCAGAGGCGATTTCCGTTGTATAGGTAGCCATTCAAAATTTTACTATTTTGGCAAAAGTAAGGTTAATTTTTAAAACCCGAGATCAACACCCAATGAAGCAATACACGATTAAGCACCTATTTTTTATAATTCTATTTCTAGGCTTGGGATTCCAAGCTTTCGCTCAAAAAAACTTATCGAATATCAATCAAGCCCTTCGATATTCCAGATACGCTAGACTTGGGCTGAAAATACTACCTATCAAAACTGCAGAGAATCAATTTAAGGTGCAGTTTGTGGTGGAGAAAATCGAAGATAATCAAGAGTTTAACACCTTTAGTTTCACTTACGCATTGTTAAATTCCTACACTGAAGAAATTCTAAGTGATCAAACAAGTATTCTAACTTCTGAGGACTTGACAATCGACACAGACAGGCATTGGGTATTCGAGAAAGAATTCAATCTGGAACAAGGTGATCAAAATGCGATTCTTTTATTTACCGGATTGGATACCAGACAAGGTGATGAATACCACTATCATATTGATTTGAAAAGTGCTTTTGTTTTTGATCATCCTAATTTCGGAGCATTTTATGCCAATAATGTAGGATTCGATCAAACCTACCTCAACACTGGTTCATCACTCCTATTTAAATCAGCTGGAGGACCAAATCTTCATTCATTCTATTATCCTATGGAATTTGAAGTTCCATACCCTCCCATGGAAACCAAGCCTGCCGCTGTGCCGAGGGAACTTCAGGTGATTGATGAGGGAGACTTTCTGGAAAATGTGCCTAAATCACTCGATAAGATAGGCTACTACTTTATCCAAAGTGATACATCCAAAGCTGCAGGGCTATTGCTAAAAACAACGCATGAGGCTTTTCCAAAAGTGAAAGATTGGGAAGAGATGGTTCAAATGGTAACCTACATATCCACACGAAAAGAGCACGAGGCACTTCTTTTGGCTACTGATAAAAAGAAAGCCCTTGATGAATACTGGATCAATCTGACCCGCAACCCCAATACTGCAAAAGATCTGATTCGAGAGTATTTCCGACAAATCGAGTTCGCAAATTTACTTTTTACAGACTTCAAAGAAGGCTGGAAAACCGATAAGGGAATGGTCTTTATCGTAATGGGCGCCCCTCAAGAAGTCAATTTCGGATTGGACAGGGAAGTCTGGACTTATGGGGGAATGAATGAGAGTTCGAAAATTCGCTTTACCTTTGCCCGGGTTAAGAACATTCTCAGCCCACATTACTACACGTTGAACCGATCAAGGGCCTACCAGCCAGTTTGGTTCAAGAACATATCCCTATGGAGAAGCGGAAAGATGGCTTTCTAATTGAAAAAGGAGCCCACGAAAAGGATTTTATCTTTGGAACAAGAGCTGTCATGGAGTCGATCCAGGCAGGCAAAGACATTGATAAAGTTCTGGTACAAAAAGAACTCAACAATGATCTGATCAAGGAATTGCTTCAGCTTTGCAAAGCTGAAAAAATCCCTGTTGTTCGTGTCCCAGATGCGAAGCTCAACCGGATTACTCGGAAGAATCACCAAGGAGTGGTTGCTCAGATGTCTGCAATAGAATATGCTTCACTCGACCATGTGATCGAAAGCTGTTTTGCGGTAGGAAAGTCGCCACTGATCCTTATTTTGGACAGGATTACGGATGTAAGAAACTTTGGAGCAATCGCAAGAACTGCTGAATGTGCTGGAGTAGATGCCATCGTGATTCCTGAAAAAGGAAGTGCACAGATCAATGCTGATGCCCTTAAGACCTCCGCCGGAGCCCTTAATCATCTTCCCATCGCAAGAGTTAAAAACCTTTTTTACACTTGTAGAGACCTACAGAAGTCGGGGTTGTTATTAATTGCGATCACCGAAAAAACCGAAAAATCCATGTATGAAGCTGACTTTTCTGTACCGGTTGCAATGGTGATGGGTTCGGAAGAAGATGGTATCTCCCAGGACCTTTTGGGAATCATGGATGATAAAGTAAAAATTCCAATGGCTGGACACATCGAAAGCTTGAATGTGTCAGTTTCTGCAGGAGTAGCGATTTATGAAGCGATTCGACAACGCAAAAATTAAATTATAAGAGAGTGTTCAGTTAAGTGTGTCTGCTAATTTTACAAATAGATGACAAAGAAACGAACACTTGAAGAATTATTTAGTGATCCTCAGACGAGTGATCGGCTGAAAGAGCGGCTTTA
>NZ_JAQWXX010000119.1 GCF_029254265.1 Algoriphagus sp.
CGAATTAATCGCTCCCAGAACAAAGACACCATCTTCAATAATCTAATCATCAGAATGGTAAAAGCAGATAAAATGTATATCTCAAATATGATATGATGTTAAGCGGACACCTCTAAAAACTTGATTGTATTTAATTAATAATTTTCGGCTTTCTAAAAGATCTCTTTTGCAATCTTATATGTAGTATCTGCCTTACTCATGGTATAAAAGTGAAGTGAGGGAACTCCTCTTTCAATCAATTCTTTGCACTGCGCAATGGACCATTCAATACCCACTTCTTTCACCTCCTGATTGGTTTTGCACTTTTCCAACTCATCCATCAAATCATCTGGCAAATCCAAGAAAAAGGTCCGTGGAAGCATGGTGATTTGTCCCAAAGTTGTAATCGGTTTGATTCCAGGAATGATCGGAACCGTAATCCCCGCTGCCCTGACATCTTCCACAAACTTGAAAAACTTCTCATTATCAAAAAACATCTGAGTAACGATGTACTCCGCTCCATTATCAACTTTCTCTTTCAAGTATTTGAGATCAAACTTCATGGATGGTGCTTCAAAGTGCTTCTCTGGATAACCTGCTACACCTACACAAAAATCAGTTTGGAAACCAATCTCTGTTTCTTCATGCAGATACTTACCTTCATTCATTCCTTTAATCTGCTGCACCAACTCACTGGCAAAGTGATGTCCATTTGGTTCTGGAATGAATCGTCCCTCAGTTTTTGGTGCATCGCCACGAAGTGCCAATACATTTTCAACTCCAATGAAATTCAAATCAATCAATGCATTTTCTGTCTCTTCTTTGGTAAATCCGCCACAAAGCAAATGAGGTACTGCATCAATATGAAAACGATTCATAATTGCAGCACATATCCCCACTGTTCCAGGACGCTTCTTAGTGCTGATTTTTTCCAACAAACCATTTGGATGCTTCTTGTAAATAAATTCTTCCCGATGGTAAGTCACATCGACGAAAGGAGGCTTAAAATCCATCAATGGGGAAATTCCCTCCAAGAGTTCTTTTAGACTTTGACCTTTTAGAGGAGGAAGTATTTCGAAAGAGAAAAGCGTGCTTTTTGCTTCTTTCAGATGTTCGGTGATTTTCATCTGTTTATAATTTGTTTTTTAAAGGCCATATGGAATCTCGCAGAATATAATCATCCTAGTGTTTGACTTTTTAGCCATGCTCGATTTCATAAAACTGATTCTGAAATCGATAATGTTGGTGTATAAGCCAGATTGGGAGATAGTAATCGTTCTGCTTCTCGAATGGTGACTCCTTTTCGCTCGGCATAACTTGCTACTTGATCTGCTCCGATTTTACCCAATCCAAAGTATTTACTTTCTGGATTCCCAAAATAAAATCCGGAAACTGAAGAAGTAGGATACATGGCATAACTGGAAGTCAAAGAAATTCCAATAGAATTTTCCACCTCCAACAAATTGAAAATAGTTTCTTTTTCGGAATGTTCAGGACAAGCTGGGTATCCTGGAGCAGGCCGAATCCCTAGGTACTCTTCTCTGACCAAACTGTCATTATCGAGTGCTTCATTCTTTGAATAGCCCCAATATTCCTTACGCACTAATTCATGAACATATTCCGCAGCCGCCTCTGCCAAACGATCCGCCAAAGCCTTGAACAAAATATCATTGTAATCATCTCCATCAGCTTGGAATTCAGCTAATTTCTTTTCCATACCTAAGCCTGAAGTCACCGCAAAACATCCCAAATAATCCTCCTGACTTGGATGAATGTAGTCGGCAAGTGATCGGTTTGGAACACCTTTCCCCTTTTTTCCTTGCTGGCGCAAAAAGTGAAATTTACCAATCGAATTATTCAAGTCATTTGGTTCAAATACAAGGGCATCATCATTAATCCTTTTCACAGGAAAAATTCCAAAAACTGCTTTGGCAGAAATCCACTTTTCCTCAATCAACTTATCCAACATTTGATTCGCATCCGAAAATAGCTTCTTAGCTTCCGACCCAATGATCGGATCTTCTAGGATTTTAGGATACTTCCCACTCAACATCCAAGTGCTAAAGAAAGGCGTCCAGTCTATATATCGCCTTAAAATAGATAGATCCAAGTCTTCCAGAATAGTTTTTCCAAGTTGAGTTGGTTTTACAGGACTATTTGTTGACCAGTCAATTTCCACAGGATTCGATTTTGCTTCCTCATAGGAAATCAATTGCTTAACCGATTGTTTGGCTTCATGCTCAATTCTAAGTTGGCGATACGTCTCTTTGAGTTTTACTTTGTATGCCTCTTTTGTTTCCTCAGAGATGGTTTCCCCTGCTATTGGAACAGACTTACTTGCATCGGTCACATGAATGACAATCCCGGAATAGACTGGATCAATCTTCACAGCCGTATGGATTCGTGAGGTTGTAGCTCCACCAATCAAGAGAGGAATAGTTAATCCTTGCCGCTCCATCTCCGAAGCCACATTAACCATCTCATCAAGCGAAGGAGTAATTAATCCACTCAATCCGATAATGTCAACTTTATTCTTAATCGCTTCATCGATGATTTTCTGAGCGTCAACCATGACACCCAAATCGATGATTTGATAACTATTGCAAGACAAAACTACTCCTACAATATTTTTACCTATATCATGTACATCGCCTTTTACTGTGGCGAGTAAAATTTTCTTTAGCGATGAAGCTTCCTGACCTTCTTCCGGTAGAGGCATAAAAGGTTCCAAATAAGCTACTGCCTTTTTCATTACCCGAGCTGATTTCACCACCTGCGGCAAAAACATTTTCCCTTCTCCAAAGAGATCACCCACTACATTCATCCCATCCATCAATGGACCTTCAATCACGTGAAGTGGATTTTGCAATAGAATTCTAGCCTCTTCTGTATCCTCGATGATGTAATCCAAAATCCCTTTTACCAAAGCATGTTCAATTCGTTTTGATACGGGATCAGATCTCCAAGCCTCATTTGCAACCTCCTTTTTCCCTGATGATTTTACAGTCTCTGCAAAATCCAAGAGTCGCTCTGTAGCATCCTCTTTTCGGTCAAAAAGCACATCCTCTACCCGCTCAAGCAAGTCCTTTGGTATATCGTCATAGACTTCCAGCATAGTAGGATTGACGATTCCCATATCCATCCCATGATGGATTGCGTGATAAAGAAAGGCGGCATGCATTGCCTCTCTGACAGGATTATTACCCCGAAAAGAAAAGCTCACATTACTAACCCCTCCTGAAACTTTTGCTCCGGGGAGGTTTTCTTTTATCCATTTGGTTGCAAGGAAAAAATCCAAGGCATTCTTCTTATGCTCTTCCATTCCAGTTGCTACCGGAAAGATATTTGGATCAAAAATGATGTCTTGTGGATTGAATTTTACAATGTCAACCAGAATCCTATAGCTTCGCTCGCAGATTTGAATTCTCCGCTCATAGGTATCTGCCTGGCCTTTTTCATCAAAAGCCATCACTACAACGGCAGCTCCAAATTTCTTAATAGTCTTCGCTTGTTGGATGAACTCCTCCTCTCCATTCTTCAATGAAATAGAGTTTACGATTCCTTTTCCCTGCACACATTTCAAACCTGCTAAAATAATGCTCCACTTGGAGCTATCAATCATGATCGGAATTCGGCTGATTTCGGGTTCTGAAGCGATAAGATTTAGAAATTTCTTCATTGCAAATTCCCCATCCAGCATCCCCTCATCCATGCAGACATCTAAAATCTGAGCTCCTCCCCTTACCTGATCAAGTGCTACTTCAAGCGCTTCGTCATAATTCCCATCAAGAATTAATCTCGCAAACTTCTTTGATCCGGTAATATTCGTTCGCTCTCCTATGTTGACAAAATTCAACTCCGGAGTAAAAATCAAAGGCTCTAAGCCAGAAAGTTTTAAATAGTTATTAGTTTTCATACGCTCAATCCAACTGTTCCTCTACCTCATTTAATTCAAGTTTTCTAGGTTGAAAACCTGCAGCCATATTTGAAAGTGCTGAAATATGTTCAGGAGTTGTGCCACAGCAACCACCCAAAATATTTAGCATTCCTTCTTTCAAAAAATCACGCACTTGATCTGCCATTTCATTGGCACCTTGATCATATTGTCCAAATTCATTTGGCAAGCCCGCATTAGGATAGGCACTGACAAAAAATGGAGCTTTCTGAGCCAATACTTTTAAATATGGGCGAAGTTCTTTGGCTCCAAGCGCACAATTCAAGCCCACAGAAAGTAGAGGAACATGCGAAACAGAAATCAGGAAAGCCTCTGTAGTTTGACCAGAAAGTGTACGACCAGATGCATCTGTAATAGTACCTGAAATCATAATTGGAATTCCTCCTTCTTTTGGATCTAATGGGATCCCCCGCTTTTCAAAAACGTCTTGAATAGCAAAAAGCGCTGCTTTAGCATTTAGCGTATCAAAAATAGTCTCAACCAAAATAATGTCTGCACCTCCATCCAATAGCCCATTTACTTGCTCAGCATAGGCTTCGGCAAGCTGGTCAAATGTAATTGCACGATATCCTGGATCATTCACATCTGGCGAAAGTGATGCTGTCCGATTGGTTGGGCCAACAGCTCCAGCCACAAACCTTGGTTGATTGGGATTTTTTAAAGTAAACTCATCGGCTACTTCCCGAGCTATTTTCGCAGATTCAAAATTGATAGCATAGGCCAAATGACCTAATTTATAATCCTCCTGAGCAATAGATGTTCCCGAAAAGGTATTCGTTTCGATTATATCTGCACCTGCTTTTAAGTATTCTCTGTGGATGTCTTTAATAATATCCGGCCTGCTTAAGGAGAGAAGGTCATTGTTTCCTTTAAGAGGTTTCGGATGATCTTTTAAATCTGGAGTTCTAAAATCATTTTCCTCCAACTTATATCGTTGAATCATGGTACCCATGGCACCATCAAGGATTAGGATTTTCTTAGAAAGTTGTTGAAGGAGAAGTTCCGTTCTGTTTTGCATAGTTCTTTTTTCAAAAAGCTTATCGAGCAAAACACGGATAAAAGTACAAGTACTTGTCCGCTCATCTGTTTCCGGTTTAATCCGGAATGGGAGTTAGCACCTTTAATTTAGGTTGCTAAGACGTCATAGGGCCCTTCCCTCGGTCTTTCTCGATAAGCAATGTAAAGTTAATAGCATTTTACTAATAAATCCGTCTATTTAGTGGGAATGGATTAGAAAAAGGATCAAAAAATAACAAATTATGTATTTATGGCCTGATTCCGATTCCAAAAGTCAAATAAGAACCTGCCATAAAATCGACCATATCCAACTCTCCCAAACGATAATTTCCAATAGGAACTTCGTACCCAAAAGATGCAGAAAGCATTAAATCAAAATATTTTCGTTTTGTCATTGGGATTCCATACTCGGCAAAGACCTCTGGCTTCAGCATCAAACCTGTATTCCTTAAATATCCATCAAATGTTCGATCTTCAAAAAGTTCGGGAAAATCTGGTTTTTGGTCGGTCAAAAGTGAATAGCGGATATTTCCAAACCCCAAACCCGTAAGTCCACCGATCCCTAGATTTTTAAACTGGAAGAATTTATAACCCCCATTTGCATAAATTCTTAAACTATTTAGACTTTGACTTTTTAGGGGGGAGGCATTTCCTGACAATGCAAGATTAAACACCTCTGCTCCATAGAGCAATTTCTCTGTATTCCCGAGAATCCGAAGTCCCCAATTTGAAGGCATACCATCCAACGCTGAAAAACCTGCCTTTTCAAGTTCTTGGTTCAATCGACTTGCATTGGTAAAATGAACTCCCCTGATGAGGTAGATTCCAATCCCCGCATCTTTGTAGAAAAAATTACGGTCTGGAAGTGATATTCCCGCTCCAACTCTTAGAAAAGCACCACTTTGGGTATTATCAAAGGAGATCCCATTCAATTCCCATTTACCTTCAAAAGGACTAAAAGAATAGCCAACTTTAGTTAAGATCTGAAGTGCCTCTGGTCTACCAGGTAAATCAAAGTCATAGCTTAATTGAAAACCGATTTCGGTTAGAAAATTCCCGTAATTCTGAGTTCCTTTCTGGATATCTTTTTCTCTAAGAATAAAGCCCTTCTCAGGATCACTTAGAAAAACAGCAAGGTTACTAGGTCTTTCGGTAGGCATCATCTGAAAATTCAAAAATCCTACCCCAAGAGACATGTAGTGGATTAATTGAAATCTAGATTCCTCGGTAAAAGAGTATCCCACATTCAGAAGAGCTCTTGATGTACGATAACCTAAAGTAAAGTCATCAAATTGACTTCTTTTCCCTTGGTTATGATAGAGTTCAAGGCCTAAAACAAAATCATTAATTCGAGTCTGGGTTCCTAGTCCAATAGTTTGGTAACGGTTTAATAAACCTGACAATCCTCTTTCTTCCAAGAGCTTATCAAACTGATTCAGCTTGGCCCCGGATGTACCTGCAAGAATATAGATTGAGGATCTTTTGGAAATAAGTCTTTGGCCTGAGACAGGATTGAAACTTAAAAAGGTAAAAACG
This sequence comes from Algoriphagus sp., assembly GCF_029254265.1. Taxonomy (GTDB): domain Bacteria; phylum Bacteroidota; class Bacteroidia; order Cytophagales; family Cyclobacteriaceae; genus Algoriphagus. The sequence continues at coordinate 6,488 of NZ_JAQWXX010000119.1, forward strand.
AGTAGGAATAGTCTAAAAATAAGCTGCATTAAGAAATTCGATTTTCAATGTGGGTCATTTTACAGATCCAACTAGGCAAAATTAGTGCTAAATCGAATTTTCAAGAATTTTTTGTCGGCAGATATTGACTTAATTTTTCATATAAATCCTCTGGAGTAAAAGGTTTAGGCACAAAATCATTAATCCCAATTTCTTCCATTTCACCTTTGATTTCCTGAAGTGTGGTAGCTGTTAAAACCAAAATGGGAATATTACTCTTATTCGGGTCTTTATGACTTCTAATAGCTCTTGCAACTGAGAAACCATCTAAAACAGGCATCTGCAAATCCAATAGCACCAAATTAAAATCTCCCTTTTCAAACTCTTCAAGTGCCTCTCCTCCATCAGAAGTCAAAACCAGATTTCCCGTATTCCATTTTGTGAGAAACTTTTTAAGTAGAATTTGATTTACAGCATTATCTTCAGCAACTAAGATAGATGCTTCTTGCAAAGATTTTGGAGACATTGATTTTTCATTTTTAAGCAATTTTGCTTTGTCCTCAGTAGTTTCGAATTCAAGAGTAAACTCAAATGTACTCCCCTCGTTTGGTTTTGACTTCAATTTAATTTCTCCTCCATGAATTTCAACTAATCGTTTCACAATGGCTAGTCCGAGTCCAGTACCCCCATATTTTCTGGTAGTCGAGGACGAAGCCTGTGTGAAAGCTTCAAAAATACTTTCAGACTTATCTTCCGGAATCCCTATCCCTGAATCTATAAATCTAAACAAAATAGATGCTTTTCCACTTTGTCTCTTTTCCAGTTGAAGCTGAATACTCACAAAACCTTTATCGGTAAATTTTATTGCGTTAGAGATCAGATTGTTGACTATTTGCCCCACTCGTACCGGATCCCCAATTAGTTCCTGAGGAATCTGGCCATCGATCTCGGAAGTGATTTTTAAGGATTTTTCATTTGCTTGAAAACTGTGCGAATGTAAAATCCTATTAATGACGTTTCTAAGATCAAAAGAAACACGCTCTAATTCCAATTTTCCTGAATCAATTTTATTAAAGTCCAATATATCATTGATCAAACCCATCAAGTTCTCAGCAGAAAACTGGAGTGTTCGAAGATTTTCTAATTGATCTGGCCTTGGATCCTCCTCCATTAAAAAATGTGATAATCCAATGACAGCATTCATTGGTGTTCGGATTTCATGACTCATTACTGATAAAAACTGTGACTTTACTAAAGAAGCCTGCTCAGCCCTTTCTTTCGCCATCAGCAGTTCTTTTTGAGCTTCTTTCAGTTTAGAAATATCTCTTGCAATACCGGTGTATGAGCGTTTAGAGCCATTTTTGGATTCAATCATTCTTCCATTAGAGCTAAACACCTTATACTCTCCATTCTTGTGTCTAAGTCTAAATTCCAAAAATTGGTATTCATCTAGAATATTCTTGTTATGACCGAGCATGTTCTGAAAGACATCTAAATCCTCGGAATTCAAATACTCAAAAATACTTTGACCCAATACTTCTTCAGAAACATAGCCTAAAAATTGAGAAATATTCGGAGATACATATTCTATTTCAAAAGTATCTGAAAGCGAAAAAATTATTTCCGTCGATTCCTCTACTAATGTTCTATATTTTTCTTCAGAGCGCAAGAGGTTTTCTTTAGCTTGAAACTCCTCATTAATATCCCTAATGATTGAAAGCGCAAATTCTACCTCCCCATTTTCAATGATTGGCCTAATAGTTCGATGAAAATATCTTCCTTTAAAGAAAAATTCAGTATCAACGATTTCCCTATCGTGATACACACGATCCAACAGCTGATTCAATTCAACCAAATTTGTAAGCGAAATCTCAGACAGGTATTTGCCTTCAAAATCCTCCCTCTTCATTCCCCAATGATCAAAATTGGTTCCTTCCGCTAGGATGTATTTCCTGGTTTTATCCAAAAGAAAAATATTTGTCCCTGGGATATTAGAAGCTAAAACACGATATTGTTTATCACGCTCTTCTTTGAAAATTTCAAGATTTTTTCGATCTGTAATATCTTGAAATAACCCCTCGTGGTAAATTATTTTTCCATTTTCATCAAATACATCTCTAGTTTTATCCTCTACCCAAGCATAAGTCCCGTCAGGTTTTTTTACTCTATATTCACCTGAAAAAGAAGAAATACCATTTTCATTTGGGTTCTCTGATATGAATTGATTAATTCTGGCTGAATCTTCGGGATGTAGTAAATCTAAAAACGAAACTTTTGATTTAATTAGATCAATAGCATTGAAACCAAACTGATTTATATTTTCAGAGATATATAAAATTTCGTATGCTCTTTCAGGATTAACTCTAAATATTACAGCAGGACTGTTTTCAACAATAAGCTGCACTCGTTTAGAAAGCTTTTCACTTTCATATTTTTCGGTTAAATTCCTATAAATGAAAGAAAAACCAATTTTTTCGTTAGATGCTGAGGTAAAGGCTTGGATTGTAATTTCAAATGGCGTCTGAGCAGTATGTCTTGTTCTAATTTTCCCTTCTTGTTTCCATACTGTACCGATTTTTAAGTCTTGTACAATAGAGTTTAAATCAAGCTCGGAGTTTAATTTCAGCGTCACCAATTCACTGATTTGACCTCTGTATCCTTCTGCTGTTTCTGGACAACAAAGTTGAACAGCGGCTTCATTCAAATAAATAACATTTAGACTTGTGTCTGTAACTATTATTGGATCAGCAACTTGAGCTAAAATCTGAGATTGAAGTTTCAGATAATCTTCTGAAGCTCTCTTGTGTGAAATGTCTGTACAAAAACCATAAACTTCAAGACCTTGAGTAAGAAAGTCTCTTCGAGCTTCGATCTCATAGCTGATGAATACTTGCTTTCCCTCGTCATTTAAAACAATAAACTCTCCAGAAGTTTTCCCTTCCTCTTCAATCGCTTTCTTCAAATTTTGGACAAAAGCTGTTCTTCCGGGTTTTTCTAATTTTTTTATTAAAGAAGTGAATTCACGTACCGAAGGCTTCTCACCATATCCAAAAATACTGGATAATCCACCTGACATGAAAAACACCTTTTTTGAAGTACTATAGGTCCAAGATCCAGACTTTGAAAGCAGCTCAGTATTAGCCAATAAGCTCTCATTTCTCTCAATCTTTTTAGTCATTTGGCTACCTCTATAAGCACCACCTAAAAGATCTCCCAGTTGCCTGAAAATTTGAAATTCATCCTCGTTTGAAGACACAGATTTTAAATCCAAAGCAATAAATCCCAATAGCTTCGAGCCTGAAATCATAGGAACGCAAAGAGAAGAGGAATTCTCATTTTCAATGAGCTTGACTTTCCCTTCCTTAAGTATATCAAGGATTAATTTTACTTTTCCCAGAAGAAAAAAATCAGTCGATGCATTTGCATTTTTAGCAAGGGAATTCCAATTCGAGAGTAAATCAAAACTTTTGAAATCCTTATTATAAATATATACCTCGCATTTATTGGCATGCAAAAATTCTCCGAACCGAGCGATTGAATCTTTAAAAAGAATCTCAATATTTAAAATCGGCGCATTTATTAAAAGACTTGAAATTTGATTGATCAAATTCTCGATTTCAAACCTTTTTTGTAACGAAAGATCCGTGAGTACATATTCAGTGATATCCCTCGCACTGAATATTACCCCCTGAATCTGTGGGTGGTTCAAAAGATTTTTGGCATAGCATTCCAAATAAATACGTGATCCATCCTGCTTATTAATCCAAAAATCAATATTCACTTCTCTATTTTGAACAAGTATTTCCTTGAAATCTCCTTTGACGATTTCGATAATTCCTCTTTCTATAAAATCCTTGTAGTTCTTTCCAATAATAGCCTCGGCAGGAAATCCTAATTTTTCTGCAACAGCAGAACTGATAAAATTATAGTTACCATCTTTATCGAGAATCGAGATTAGGTCATGACTATTGTTAAGAATGCTTTGAATGTACCGAAGCTCTTCACCGAGATTAAACCCGGAATCCTCAAAGCAATCTTCGTTTTGACCTTCCGTAAAAAATTTAACTTTCCTCCCTTTTACGATTAAAAATCTACTTTGAAAACTTGAAGGAAGAATTGTGAAATTCCACTCGTATTGAATGAAATCCCCACGATTGTCAATGAGAGATTTAATGGTAAAAATTTTAGGACGATCTCCTTTCTCAAAAAAATCATTTAATACACCTTGAAGCTTTAAATTGGTAAACCATTCACGCCAAGAATCTGAAATGTCTTGAAAATTCGAGTGAAAATATTTGTTCTTATAGATGATTTCATCAGAATCAATGAGAAACACAGGATCCTGCAATTCATCAAAGAAACTTGAAATATCAAATTGATTTAAATCAGCCATCAAGCAAATTAAAAATTATGTATATCCGCAATCTTGCCAGTATGATTAAATCGAAGCAATAATGAGTCTGTCAAAGAGTTTTTGACCGAAATATCTTCTGTTGAGTTTGTAACAAAACTCGTCCAGGTAATTC
>NZ_JAQWXX010000121.1 GCF_029254265.1 Algoriphagus sp.
GTCAAAACCGTTTATTTTGACCTAATTTAGTACCCGTTAAGATCGCAAGAAAGCGATTGTCACTGGCTGTCACTTCTAACTTATTTGGCTACTGGCATCTTTGCGGATATACATATAAATTATTTTAATAATTAGGGTGATTTCTATCTTTTTCAGATATGACTTCAGGGTTCATTGGCCATTCAATTTTAAATTCAGGATCATCCCACCTAATCCCAGCTTCAGCACCTGGAGTATAAAACTGAGTAACTAAATAAGAAACTTCACAATTGTCCTCAAGTGTAATAAAGCCATGAGCAAAATCCTCAGGAACATAAAGCATTTTATAATTATCTTGAGTCAATTCAACACCCACCCATTGTTTATAGGTTGGGGAGTTCTTTCTGAGATCTATAATTACATCATAAATTGCTCCTCTCGTACATCGAATTAATTTTGTCTCTTGGAAAGGATCATTTTGATAATGCATCCCTCTTATCGTTCCTTTCTTAAGACTTAAAGAAGTGTTTGCTTGTTTGATGTCATGTTTCAAACCATGTGCGGCCAATTCTTTAGCGCACCATGACCTTCCAAAAAATCCTCTTTCATCTTCTAATTTCTTGATTTCAAGAATAAAAGCACCTTTAAGTTCTGTCTCAGTAAATATCATATTTTTTTATTTTCACCAATTCCAAGAAAGATCATCACTCAGAAAATTTTTATTTTGTAGATTGTTTAAAACTTCAAGCCTTATGTATTGAGATTTCCGATACTGATGATCATTAAAATTCATTTCAGTAAGATTGGAGTATAAATCTTTAATAGTTCTATTAAGGTCAAAAACAGGGAGATAATCCGGTGCTAACTCCGCAAATAAATCAAAATTGACTTTGTATGATCTTTTGTCAGGTTGAGCATTTGGATTTACAGATACTTTAATACCGGGTATAACTTCTGCTACGGCCTCTGCCAGTTCGACAACCTGATAATTCCAGGTATTTGTACCTGTGTTTACTACTAAAAAGCCTCCCCCTTTACTCGCATTTCGACTAATTCCAAAATCAATCGCTCTGGCCATATCTAAAACATTGATCAGAGGTCGCCAAGGAGTACCATCACTCAAAATGGATATTTCTTTTGAAGTGACGGCCCCAGCTACAAAGTCATTCAATACCAAATCCAATCTAAGCCGGTCAGAATGACCACAGGCAGTTGCAAAGCGAAAGCAGGTTACAATAAAGTTTTCGCTTGCAAGCGCATTTAATCCATTTTCAGCCTCCACTTTGGATTTTGCATAAGCAGTTAGTGGGTTAAGTCTGTCAGTTTCTACTTTTGGATAGTCATCTGCCTCTCCATAAATACTACAACTTGAGGCAAATACAAACGACTTAACCCCATTCTTCTTAGCTGATTCCGCCATTCTAACGGCAGACTTGCAATTAACATCCATGGTTACTTTTTCAAATTTATTCCCCATCGGATCATTTGAGATCGCAGCTAGATAGACCACAGAATCAATACCTTCAAACAAGCTTTCATGAAAATGCCTTACATCTCCAAAAATTTGCTTATTCAATTGATTATCAGGAAGAAAATCAACATTGGTTAAGCATTTTGAAAAATACCCCATGTCATAACCAATGAGTTCAGCATGAGGATAAGATTGACGTAGTTTACTAATTAGTCCTGGGCCTACGTATCCCATATTTCCAGTAATAAGAATTTTCATATGATCTATTTTCATGAGGTTTATAAAAATAATTCTAATATCTAGTTGCTGATAAATTTGTCTTCAGTAAAAGATCCAATTACCATATTTTCCATGGTGCTTTATTGGCATTACATAAACTCTCAAGAACTTGTTTATCCCTTAAAGTATCCATTGGGTGCCAAAAACCAAAATGCTTAAAAGCAGAAAGCTGGCCTATTTCAGCTAGCTTCTCAAGTGGTTCTTTTTCCCAAACAGTTTGATCATCGGAAATAAAATTCAAAGCTTCAGGCTCCACCACAAAAAAACCTCCATTTATCCATGCATTTTCGAAGCCACCGCCCCTAGGCTTTTCTTTAAAACTTTCAATTCTTGTACTTTCATCTCCTAATGTAAAAATCCCAAATCGACCAGGTTGCTGCACCGCAGTCAAAGTAACTAGAGTCTTTTGCTTCTGATGAAATGCAATAGAAGCGGAAATATTGACATCACTAACTCCATCACCATAGGTAAGACAAAATGTTTCATCCTTCACATAATCAGCAACTCTTTTGATTCTACCGCCTGTCATAGTCCCTTCTCCGGTATCCACTAAAGTAACCTTCCAAGGTTCGCTGTTCTTACGATGAATTTCCATTTCATTTTTTTCTAAATCAAATGTGATGTCTGCCATATGCAAAAAATAATTTGAAAAATATTCCTTTATCACATAGCCCTTATACCCACAACAAATAACAAAATCATTTATGCCATGGGAAGAATAAATTTTCATAATATGCCATAGAACTGGCTTTCCTCCAATTTCCACCATTGGCTTGGGACGAACCCCACTTTCTTCGCTAATCCGAGTACCAAAGCCTCCTGCTAAAATTACTGCTTTCATAGTTATTATTAAAGTTTAGATGTAAAAATTTCATTTAAAATATTATGTATATCCGCAATCTTGCCAGTATGATTAAATCGAAGCAATAATGAGTCTGTCAAAGAGTTTTTGACCGAAATATCTTCTGTTGAGTTTGTAACAAAACTCGTCCAGGTAATTC
>NZ_JAQWXX010000126.1 GCF_029254265.1 Algoriphagus sp.
TTCGCCTCCTTGCCATTATAAAGATAAGGATTCACTTTAATTCCTCCATACTGATAACCAAGACCGCTTAGTTCTACTCCCCACGGATCGAAGTGGGTCTCCTGCACGATCAGCGGCCCGGTACTCATCACTCGAAACTGATCAAACCATACGTTTTCACTTGTTTCATTGATTAGGAAAGTCTCTATGTAGCCATCCTTCTTGACTGCTATCTTCTCGACGAGTTCTTCGTGCTTGTTTCTAGCTTTCTTACTGAGAACGACTTTTCCCTGTTCATAAAGTACCGAATCAGAGTCATATAAAGCATAGCCCATATAGGCTTCAGGCGCTGGCTTTGTTTCGAGTTCTGAGATCACCAGCGCGATCACATTGGCGATGGCGAATTCGTTGGGAGAGGAAGCCAGTTTTTGACCGTATTCACCTAGTGTGCGGATGATCTTACGATCCATGCCAGTTCGGACGAAGGTTGCCGGGTTCAGCTTGATCTTCTTGGGATCCACGTACTTCCCGAAAACTCCGATTTCGATACTATCCCCCTGCTGAATCTCCTGTGATCTGGATGGACCTAATATTCGACCTCGTTCTGCATTCAGCCAAGCGGTGGCATAGCCTCCCGGGGTTTTGTTGTGCTCAGATGCACCCTGTCTTGATTCCTTGATATTTTTAAAGAGTTCTTCTTCTTCAGCAGCATTGTCTGGCTCCATAGTAGCGATTCGCATCGCCGTCTGTGGCGCTCGGACTACCTGACGTACATTGCCGAGGTGATCTTTGATAAAGAACTCGTACTGGAAGGCGGAGTTTTCATAGGTAGCCCGGCCTTCTTCGTGCAGGATATAGGCCAAGTTGGAAGCACCAGTATTAATTTTTTCGTAAACGAACTCACCAATGTAATCCAAAGTGGTACTATTAGCTCCATCGGTATTCACCTGTCGCACCTTTACTCCTTCGGCAGTGTACCAGTAATCAATCTTTTTGTTGGTACCAGAGAACGTGATGGCCGCAGGAAGATTTAAGTGATTATAGGTGATGGAAGTGATCTGCTTGTCAGAGTTGGCAGTCAGATTCCCATTAGTATTGTAGGTATAGTTAGCAGTTCCTTGGTTCTTGAAATCCTTTGAAATGTAAGTATTGATGGTTTGATTGTCATGAACGTTTACAAGCTTATTACTATTCGAGGCATAGGAATAGGCAAGATTATCGACCAAGGCCCAGGTACTGGCAGTTTGTTGGTTGACACGCTGTAGGGTGGTGATGTTACCGTTTGGGTCATAATTGATGTAACCCAAGTTATATCTTCCGTTTTGCGCAGTCGCAGTTGGCACGGTGTAATTGGCAGTTTTAAGCCTATTGGCTGGATCGTATGTGTATTCATAAACCCGCTTGATATCATCCTGCCCTCGCCATTCAGCTTTGGCTATGTTTCCATTGTATTGCGGACTTGCTCCACCCGCTTCGTAAAATAATTCCTGGGCAAATACTTTGGAGGCAGCATTACTGGCTTGTGGGTCATTGATTTTTTTTATCCAACCCCTTATGTTATAAGTAAAAGAAGTTGTAGCATTTCCAGCTACAGGAAAGGTTTTATTGGTCAGACTTCCTAACTGATCATAGCCAAACTGCGCCAGTGTTACGGTCGCTCCCGAGTTGATTTTGTGAGTAATAGAGGAGATAACCCCTGCACTGTTGTAGTGATAATTTTTTGTGACCGTTTGGGTTCCCGGAATTGAAAATGCTGTGACCGTCTCCACCGGTCTATTTTCAAAATCAAACTTTGTGGAAGCCCGCATCGTACCACTGAGATGATGATCCTCAAATGTCTGGATCAATCTGCCTTGATTATCATAATAGATTGCCGTTTCATATAGGATGTTATTTCCGAGATTTCGGACTAATTTCCCGGTTAGCAGTCCATGAACTTTGATGCTTTGGTCGTGGTAGGTGGTATTGGGTTTTGTATAGGAAAGTGTCGATTTCCTAAAATTGTAATTATCATAATAATTTACAGTCAATACGTCCCCTTCTTTTCCGTCGGCATCTCTTGGAAATCCCCCGGCATTTGTGGGAAGGACTGTTTTTCCTGAAGTGGCGTTAATTACCGCATTATTACTTCCCAAGGTATTTACCGTTGACTGAATCGTTGTTCGTGGTAAAGAATTAGTTACCAAACCAGTCATAATTACTCTACCCAATGCATCATATTTGGTGTATAACCATTTACCTTGTCCTTGTAAATTAGCATCCCTCCAGGCCACCAGCCTATCCTGCAAGTCATAGACCATTTCCTCTGTTCCTTTATCGGGAAGCTTCTTTGTGATCATCCTTCCTCGCTCATCGTAGGAATACAAATAGTAAAGCCCATCCCTGATTGAAGCAAGTGTAGAACTTTGACCACCTAAAATCAATTCCGTTGCTTTAGGAGGCATCACCACCCGAAGTCTACCTAGTTGATCATAGACATAATAGGTGGACATCCATCCGGTATGATCCACTCCGGGAGTTCCTGCCAGCTGCACTTTTTTAAGAATCAGCCTACCTAGTTTATCTTTGTATTCGATGACTAATTGTTGGTTTTCATCTTTGGTTTGAACCTTGGAAAGTTCGCCTGCCGGATAATTAGCCGCGGTCACCGGTAAGCCGGAAGTATCCACGGTCCAAATACGCACTGCATCTGCCGCACTATTGGTATTTTGGTCAAGTTCTATTTCCCTCCCAACCCAAGGGGTTCCTGGCACCCCTTGTTTGAGCACCTTACCTACCGGAGAAGACTCATAAGTTTTATCTGCATAGCCTCGAGAATCCGAGTAGGCAGCAGTATAATAATTGCTATGAAGGGTGGTGGCATTGGTCCTAAATAGTCCTTGACTTGTGGTATTATCCGCAAATGGCAGGTATTCACGGTAGGGGCGATTATAGCTATCATAGGCCATCGGTGCGACAATATCTGCTCCACTTGTAGATGCTTGGATCGCTACCATTTGGGAAGCCCTTCCTAATCCATCATAATAGGAAGTGGATTTATGAGCTTGTGCTTGATTAGCTGATTTTACGATAACCTCCGAAGAAATAGAATCTCTTACCTGATAGGATTTGGTCCAGTTATAATTTTCTACATTACGGCTTATCTGCACCGCCACTTTTGTAGTGAGACAAGTAGTCCCTGTATGGTAGTATGCAATAAAGTACGTTTTGGAGCTTGATAAAATACCAGTGGTATAACTTTGACTGGAAGAAAGCAAGGTAGTCCCATTACTGTCGTACCAGCGATAGGTAAATCCAGCCGGAGCGGCATTTGCTGTCAATGTGACCGCACTATTGGTCAGAATCACTTGTGAAGGAGCTGACGGAAACACATTCAGACAAGAAGAACTGGAAACGATTTGAGCTTGAACACCCAAAGACAATCCAAGAAAGAAAAGTAAAAAAAGGAGCCTCTTCATAGGGATAGACTGATTAAATACAACACCCCGATAAACTCCTCTTTCTTTGAAATAGGATCCCAAGTCATTCCTTTCCCGTTAAATTTCAGTCGGTATTCCCAAATTTCGTCTTCCAATTCCAGTCTTAGGATTTTAGATTCTTCATCGATTACCCATTTCCCGAACTTCTCAAAATAGGCTCCATTATCAACCCAATAATTCTTGAAATAGCCATTTTCATTGAATACATAAACTCTGGACTCGGTACTCAACCAAAATTCTTCCTGCTTTTTATCATCGAGACCTTTTAGTTTATTTTTAAATTCGGTCTCCAATTTCTCCTTTTGGTCATCCAAGTTGATTCGCCAAATCCCCACGATTTGTAGTTTATCTTTTCCTGCCTCTTCAGCAACCTGTGCAAAGCAAAGTTGGCTCCACAGGGTAAAAAAGGTCATTAAGCCAATTAAAAAACTAATCTTTTTCATGTCTTTATAATTTTTCTTTAAGGCCACATGGAATCTCGCATTCCCGATAATCATCCCAGTATGTGACTTTTTAGTCATGCTCGATTTCATAATCTAATGGTTGATGTAGTTATACTCAGTATGTGATACGATGTGACCATCCTCGTTTTTGATGGTGACCAATCTTCCAAAAAAATCATAGTAGTAATAAATCCCCTGGTTTTTTGAATCCATAGCCGAGCTGATTCCGATCATCGGAATCATCGCATACGTTGTAGCCAACCCCATGGTGGCATGAACCCGCAGCTCATCAATAATAGTCCCAGAACCACCGATGGTAATCGTACCACCGGAACCGGTAGTTTCTACCAATCTCCACGTGTTATCAATTGTTCCTGAATAGGAAACCCCGTTGATTGATAGGCTTGCTGCTGAGCTGGAATTTTTTCGTATCCAAAAGCTAAGTTTATATCCTCCTTTGTAAACCTTAGAGACTTGGCCATTATTGAGCAAATAAACCTTATTTCCGGTTTTTGCCTCTCCTGGCATCACCAAGGATTCTGTACCATTATAAGTCCAGCCACCTTTTTCATTGGTCTCGAATGAAGTATAGGCAAATGAAGAACCAGGTGAATTTGTGGCTTCCGCGATCAAATAAGCTCCGTCATATCCGTAGATGAAAGATTTTTTTACCCCATCCGTCAATCCATATTGGAGGACATTACCCCTCATATCGAAGCTCTCCATCGTGGCTTTCAATTTATATTTGCTATCTCTCGTCAGGGCTGTTGTCCCTTCTAACCCAACCAATGCATAAGAAGTTGATGAGGCAGCTGTCTCATAGACATAAATACTTTTGGGTTTGTAGAAACTAGTGCTGGGAACTAAATCGTACTCAGTGATTTGTCCAGACACATAAGCAGGTATGGCCGAACTGGTTTGTTTCACCCAGACATATTGCTCCACCGGAGTGGAAATCATGTTTTTAAGTTGCATTTGTTTCAATGCATTTGGAGCTCCGGAATAATTCGTAGCAGTATTGATGATATCAAATGGATAGCGGTAATTAGTTCTAACCGAATAAGGATTACCGGAACTAATCACCTCCTCATATTGAGGTTGAAGAAAAGTTGCATTGAACACTTTATTTGTGGTGGTCGTCAAAGGTCCAGCCGAACCAAATAGGGTTTCTACTTTGGAGGTTTCCAAGTAATTCCCAGAAGTTTTCCCCAGATTTATCATAGAAAACTCCTTACCATCCTTCCCCCCACCGCAATCCACAATTAAAGCACCTCCCCAAGTACCGTTAATCCATTGATATCCAGCTTGGCCAATGTTTAAAGTCTGATTTCCATAGTTACTGTAGGTAATCTGAGTTTCTGAAGTCTTGTTGCCATCTGATTTGTAGTAAGTTTTTTTGGTCAGTTTACCTCTCGCCCAACTCATGGAATTTCTAAAAGTCTTGTTTGAATAAGGCACAGTAAACAGAGGATCTCCGATCAATGAATTATTGTCAAATTCATAAACCGTCTTCCCATTGGCATTGGTGCCATTTTCATATTCTGCCACAGTTGTATAGACTACCGGTGCATCCTCATATCCCGGCCCTATTACGGAATTTGAGAAGTACATTCTACTTCTATATTCCCGATCACAAGGAATCCGGGCGCAACTCGATCTAATTTTTTGCTCAGAATTAAAATAAAATCCTCTGAGGTCAAAGTTTTTTTGACCAAGACCATTTTCTCCTGTCCCATACTTATAGGTCTTGAAATAGGAAGAAGACCCCGAGACGGAGGATATTTTCTTTACCCTAAGGCCGGCTACAATGGTGGTCACTCCAGACTCACTGTACTTATGTGCCTCGTAATCGAACTCGGTATATCCTCCGGTTGGAAAAGTAATCCGCTTCAACACTGCCTCTTTTAGGAAAGTCGTATCCGTACTTCTATTCGCAGATCCTATGTTGATATTTGAAGGAGCAGTGGCGATGTTTGGTTGATAGGAAATAGTGGTTGTAGGAATAAGGTTACTGTTGGATGTTTTACCATTGTAAAAGCCAAAATAGTCGCGCGCTTTTGAAAGACTGGCTAAATCCCATGAAAAGTTGTTAGTATAGTATTGAAATCCATATTTGTTGATCAGTGTGCCTGCTCCATCCCTGACGTCTATCCCATTTAATTTTAACCTTAAATTTTCTGCGGTATTTTGTCTTTTGAAATAGTCGTTATTATTAAAAATGTAACTTTTAACTAGATGGTAAGTTGATCCATCTTTTCTGTAAACCTCGATTCGAGCAAGACTTTTTACATTAGTAGAATTAGGTAAATCAGTCCTGTTTGGTCCTAAGACAAACTTTACTTTTCCAGTCTTAAAAAATATTTCATTGATCCCAATTTGTGTCGTACTAGAGGACGTCACTACTTGTTGAACTATCCCTATATTATTAACACAAGGTAGATCAGTTGCATTATTTGTGTTACACATGTCTATTACAGACAAGTTGTATTCATGATCAACCGATGCTATGGTTCCTACTGTTTGATAGGTGAACGATACAAAGTCATCTGAATCCGGGGACTTTATTTCCTGAAGATGCCAAGCAACCACACCCGATGTACTGTTTGAGCCTCCTTGAGCGCTCATGGCTTCAACTGCATTATTACCTCCAGCCCAATTTGCTCCAAAACGGTGGGCCATGCCCCTTGTATCTACTATATCAAAATAATTAATCCCATTCCGTGTTATTTTGATCGGACGATATGGAACCAGATAAGGATCAGCTCCATTCTGCCTGAGATAAAACTTTCCACTGGATCCAGGAAACGTATAATTAAATAAATCGGGCTCACGGTCATTGCCCCCGTTGATCGTATTTTCTTTGTAGAACAAATTATTACAATCACCCCCACCTGGAACATTATAATCATTTGAGATTGTTAAAAAACTTGATTCATCCGGCTTTCCCTGGAAGCTCCTTGATACTTGACCTCCTGCTTGCAAGGACCATCCTAATCCTACCCAACTTGCCTGATCGGTGTACTTAAATCCTGAGGCATGATAGGAAAGAACAATAGGAACTTTGATAGGTCCAGACTCGATTTCAAACAAGGGAATTGAAATGTCAGGGATTCCTGTGTAAAGGTTCACTTGGTAATCTCCATACTTTTCCATTGCGGTTACGTTTGGAGATTTAAATGCTGGATTAGGAGTAAGTTTGGCTACTTGAGCACTTACCTCAGGTGGTAATTGGGCAAAGCAATTTGACACCTGAAATTGAAAAATAAAAAAGAAAAGATACCCTTTCAAGAAAGTAGAAGTCTTCATAAGCGTAGATCATAAACTAATATGTATCAAATGAAGGATATCGTTAATACAATGTCAATACCCAATACTGGGTATTTTTTTATTGAAAATTTTTAATTAAAAAAATATTATTTGGTTAAAAATTCGATTTCAAATACACTAAAATCAAGGTCAAAATCACTATTTCCCCAAACAGGAAATTCAGTTAGAAAATTTATCGATTTGTTTTTCATTTAAAATAATTTCTCTAAAAAATGCAATACGTTCTTGTCAAAAGATCAGATTAACCTCAAATATGAATAGTTAACTTACTAAGATACCAATAGATTCTTTTGTTATGAGAAATTGAAAACTCAAAAAATAATTGAATTATTTTCGAGTTCAAGGCAAAAATTATTTTTCCAAAATATGTATATCCGCAAAGATGCCAGTAGCCAAATAAGTTAGAAGTGACAGCCAGTGACAATCGCTTTCTTGCGATCTTAACGGGTACTAAATTAGGTCAAAATAAACGGTTTTGAC
>NZ_JAQWXX010000127.1 GCF_029254265.1 Algoriphagus sp.
GTCAAAACCGTTTATTTTGACCTAATTTAGTACCCGTTAAGATCGCAAGAAAGCGATTGTCACTGGCTGTCACTTCTAACTTATTTGGCTACTGGCATCTTTGCGGATATACATATAAAATTAATATCGTTTTTAATTGATTTTTACAAACTTAGAATCTACTGTTTCATTGATAAAGTAGATCTTTTTGCCTCCAAAATCTTTTCCCTCTGTATTGTAAGCTGCAACTTGAACAATACCTGTTGAAGTGGATTTCAACTCATTAAGCTCAGCAGAAGAGAAAGTTACTGACGTTGCTCTGGCTTCTTTTGTGACTACTTTGCTTCCATCAGAAATAACCCAGAGTAGATTATCAATATTTGCTGGAATTGCTTGAATAGTCAAGGTGACATTCCCGGATCTTGAAATTTCCTCTCCTACATTTGTAAAGGAAACAACACCGGGCATTCTTTTGGCAGTGGTGTGATTAATCGCAGTAAATCCATTTGCGCCAGCGACATTCCATTTGTTTGTTTGACCAGAGTTCAAACTTAACATGACGTCTGTAGGATTATTGATATAAGAATTACCCCCTACAGTGGTAAGGTTGTAATCATTGAGAGAAACATTCCCTACACTTACTAAACTGCCTGTTCCACCAGAACCGGAATAAAAGTTTGCTGAGGCTACATCGATTAGAATATCGATTCCAGGGACTGGGACAGCAACTGGAGTATTTGCCTTCACTTTGATAGCTGCCAGAACTGCATTTGCATCTCCAGGAGTAGCTGGTAATGGGTTAGAAGATTGGGAAATGGAATCTGGATCATTTGAGCCTCCATCGCATCCAAAAATAAATACTGAAGCGAAAAGTGCTGCAATCCAAAAGTTTAGTGTTGTTGATTTCATAGCAATTTGGTTTAAAATTATAACCAAAAGTACCTGCTAGGAATCCTGCCTGAAATAAGGCAAATGGCGTATTAAGGTGAGATCTTTAGATAATATGGCCGCAAAATAGCGTAAAAATGTTTTTTTATTTTTTGATCAGTTGCTCTAAACTGATTCGAAGAATCTGACCCATATTGGCAGCTTCCAAAAATTTATCATTCCCATAGTGTTTTGCAAGTTCGATCTTAAGCGATTGAATATTTGCAGGAAGGGAAATTTTATCATGTTCCATTGATCTTAAGATATCCTCAATCCCTTTTTGGGAGGAACGAAGCCGATGAGCAATCAGGGCACGTTCTTCTTTTTGATACTGTTTCATTGATTCAGGGGTAATATATTTCATCCCTAATTGAATCAGAACATTGTTTTCTTTGAAATACTGAGGCAGATAAATTGATTTTTTCCCTTCGTAGGATTGTTGGTCAAAATCTATCGCCCGTATTCGATAATGTGTCTCTTCAAAATCCGGAGTCACATCGATTACAAAATTTGAGGAATGCATATCACCTAAAAGTCTGACAAAGCAGCGTTCGTTGAACTTCACAAATTCTTTTGCCAATCGAATCGGATTTAGATGAGGATCCTGCATATGCACTCTCATAAACTTATCTCCGGGTATCCCAGCGATATGTTCTTCAATTAAAGTGTCTTTGTGAACAAGGTAGCTGATTCGATTAGGTGAAAGCAAGTGCTCCAATTCCAACCCATATACTCTTGATGCATCCGCATTTTTGATATAGAAATAATCAAAATTATCATTGATTCGGTTTACTATTCTCACCCGAAATGGTTGGGTATTTCCATATACGCAGAGATCGATACGGTCAACATATAGATGCTCCATGACGGACATATCACCACCAGCCTTGAGGAGAGCATAGATTTTTTTGACATATAAATGAATCTCTTCTCGGTCAGATTGATCGTAAAATACGGTTTCCCAAAGGGTGTCCTGATCTTTAGAGTCATAGAGCGCGATGGAATTCGTGTAGCGTAAGAGCTCATGGTAATGAATGGGGATATCTACCTCGCGAGAATATTTGATCAGGTATCGTC
Organism: Algoriphagus sp.; assembly: GCF_029254265.1. Classification (GTDB taxonomy): domain Bacteria; phylum Bacteroidota; class Bacteroidia; order Cytophagales; family Cyclobacteriaceae; genus Algoriphagus. The sequence continues at coordinate 1,984 of NZ_JAQWXX010000127.1, forward strand.
GTAATCCCGGACTAATCGAATAGATGATTTTTTTCTTGCTGATCAATGCCATTTCTAGAAATCTACATGTTGACTTTTCTTGAGGTTTCTATCAAAAATAAATGGTCCAAAAGGAAGTATACTGGCCACCAGCGCAAAAAAGGTTCTGCTAAAATTCCAATTTAATTGGTGAGCAGTAGGGAAAACAGTATAAATATAAATCATAAAAAGTACGCCATGGGCCCAACCTACATAGGTCACAGCTAATGGTACTTCAAACATATATTTCAAGGGCATTGCGATAAATAATAATACCAGAAATGAAACTCCTTCGATCAAACTAATCCATCGAAATCGCTTTGCCCATTTGGTTTGTTGTGGAGTAAGGCTCATTATTTTTTTGATATGTTAAATAATATTTTGAGTGATTCCCAGAGTTTTACTTTCAACGCTCGATCTTCAGAAATAACCGTGAGTGAATCAGCAAAAAGGAATTCCGTTTCATCCTCTGTGTGTACAGTATAGTCTAAGGCCGGTAAAGCATTGATCGGATGTTTGATTCTTCCAAACTTCAGAACCCTATGTGCATTTAAGTCCATAAACTCCTCTAAGCTCCTTCCTTCAAGGCTTTTCGAAGAAATCATGCCTACTTCATTCATGGAATGGTTGACTGCGTTGATCATTTTGACTAGCATGTCCATCACTTCAGGTGCCAACTTTTCTTCCTCATGAAGGATTAGTACCCCATTCTCAAATTTTCCTTCATAATGGATCGGCTCTTTGGTGGTAATAAAATCTTCATCACTTTTAGATGATTTAGATTTTTGATTTTTATCTCCATTTTGAGAATTAATGGCATTTCTGGTAGCTGAATCAAATTCTTCTCGGATCAAAAAAAGATCCTCTGTCAGGATATGCTGCAATTGCTGGATGTTAATTTCTTCCATGATGGGAAATTGCTCAAAAATCGCCTGAACACAAAAAAGCCGAGCGTTATTCTCGGCTATTTGTTTCTTTTATAATTAGAAAATCTTGATTAATCCAGATTAAAAATACTCTTCAGTTCTACAGCATCCTCAGGTTTCATTCGCTTTGCAAGTACAAGCCTAAGTTGACGTCTCCTTAATGCACCTTCAAATTGTTCGATTTCATCTGCAGTTTCAGGTACTACCTCAGGAACTTCTATTGGTTTCCCATTCTGATCCACAGCTACAAAAGTGAAATAGGCCCTGTGAGTCATCACTTTTTTATTTGCCGGAATATCTTCTGCTGTGACTTCAATGAAAACTTCCATTGAAGAGTTAAAAGAGCGAGTTACTTGTGATTTTAGCGTTACGACATTTCCCAAGGCAATTGGTTGTTTAAAGGAAATGCTATCTGCTGAGGCAGTTACAACGATTCTGTTTGAATGTTTTTGCGCGGCTATAGCTGCAACTACATCCAACCAATGCATCAATTTACCTCCCATGAGGTTATTTAACGTATTCGTATCATTGGGAAGGACCATTTCGGTCATGATTGTTGCCGATTCCCGGGCAAATTTCTTCTTAGCCATAATTCAGATTTTGGACAAAATTAGAAATATTATATTGATTAAGCGAGTAACTTGAAAATATTCAGAATAAAATTTGGATTTAAATTCAAATTCTTTCTTTGTGAAGCTTTGGAAAAAATAAAATTGTTTAAACCAAATACCTTTTTTAATTCCAACCGTCTTTTCCCAAGAGGGGCACAAAAGCAAATCCATCAAATTCTTCACGAACAACTTCCTTTGCAGATTTTTTAATGATCCTGACCATCGCTTGACGTTTTTTATCACCGACAGGAATTACCAAGATCCCACCGACTTTCAGTTGCTGAATCAAAGCCTCAGGAATCACAGGTGCACCAGCAGTTACGATGATCTTATCATAAGGTGCATACTCAGGAACTCCCCCTGTGCCATCCCCATAAAACAAATGAAATTCAATACCTAATCGCTTTAGAAATCGCTTTGTCCCTTCATATAGTTTGTGTTGATATTCAATGCTATATACGTCAGATCCGAGAAGGTGAAGAATGCTTCCTTGGTATCCGGAACCAGTTCCTATTTCTAAAATTTTATCTCCTTCCTTCACGTCTAAAAGCTCCGTTTGGAAAGCTACGGTATAGGGTTGGGAGATAGTTTGTCCTTCACCGATTGGAAAAGCTTTGTCTTCGTAAGCATGAGAAATTAATGCCGAATCGAAAAAGAAATGTCGAGGTAAAGTGTTGATTGCTTGTAGAACTCTTTCGCTTTTGATTCCTTTTTCCCGAAGAAGTGCAATTAAAGCTTTTCGTTTTCCCTTGTGGAGATAGGTGTCTTCTAATTTCAGCAGAGGCATGGGTTAATTCAAATATGCGGTCGAAGATAAAAGAATATTTGGCTTTATTTGAACTCCAATGTGGCATTTTTGCTTAATCATTGAAACTTTGAAAGTTAAAATATTTACCATGTTTACAGGAATAATTGAGGCATCCGGGATTATTTCCCAAATCACTACTGAAGGAACAAATGTTCATTTTGACCTTAACTCAAGCCTTGCCAATGAGTTGAAAATCGATCAATCTCTTGCACATGACGGGGTTTGCCTGACGGTCGTAAAGACTTCTCCAGAATCTTACCGCGTAACTGCTATTCAGGAGACGATCTCCAAAACCAATCTTGCAGAATGGAAAGTCGGGAAATCTGTCAATCTGGAACGCTGCATGCCTGCCAATGGTAGATTTGATGGTCATATTGTGCAAGGCCATGTGGATCAAACAGGTGTAGTAAAGGCAGTGACCGATCAAGGTGGGTCCTGGCTGTTTGATTTTGAGTTTGATAATCAATTTGGGAATGTGACTGTAGAAAAGGGTTCAATTACAATCAACGGGACAAGCCTTACCTGTTTCAATTCTGGCCCTGGCAGATTTTCTGTGGCCATAATTCCTTATACCTATGAGCACACTAATTTTCATCAATTGAAAGTAGGGGATCTGGTCAACTTGGAGTTTGATATTCTAGGAAAGTATATTCAGCGAATTATTAGAGGGTACGAGTTGCCTTAAGCTCAATAAATCGAAAGTTCTTTTATCCGTATTTGTTTTTTTATAGCACATTATATAGTAAGTGAAAGTATTTTATAAAATTGATATTCAAGTGTTTAGGATTTTATTTCTATTTATAACTTTAATAGTAATCCAGCCTGTTTTTTCGCAAGAAAATGACTACAAGGTAGAGCAGTTTCTTTTTGATTGCATGGAGGAATCCTTTGCAAAAAAAGATGTTAATCTAAGTGCTGAGTTGGATCGGTTCGAAAACTATTTGATCACGAAAGGCGATTTACAGGAGGCAACCGGTAAAGCTTTTTTTGATATTTTTTTGGAAATCCAATCTGATAATGATGTTTTAATTTTCATTCCGTATTCTGAGTTTCCTGAACTTAGAAGTCTTTTTCCACAAGAATTTTATTCGGATGTATGCCTGGAAGAATTACGAAAGATGAATTCCTCTGACCTTAAGGGCTCAAAGTATTTTGAGATGAGTCGTGCACTTTCTTCGATCAATCGAGAGATGGTGACTCCAGAAAAAGTAGCCGCTGCAGTAAGTGGAGTACTAGAGCCAGCAGATTTTGATAATCCGTATTATCGGGCATTGACGTTACTGACTATTTTGAATTTGTCAACCGACAAACCAGTTAGAAATATATTAGATCCGGATTTTGACGAATCATCTTATTTCACGATTCCCATTTTTATCTCAGGTGACGATGAACTGTTTTTGTTTAAAAAAATGATTGCTCAAGAGGATTTTGAACTTCAATTAACTAAACAGATTGAGGAACATTCTAATTATCTTATTCGATTGGAATTTGACCGTAAATCCAGCTATAATCTTTACACTACCCTTAGAAAGGAAATTGCTGATGTATTGATAAAACTTAGCCAAGAAAAGGCCAAAACGCTTTTTAATAAAAATTATGAAGAACTAAGCGAAGAACAGAAGCTTCAAATTGATGAGATTTATCCCTTTAGAATAAAGGAAATAATGGTAGAGAAATAATTAATCTTTATAGAGGTGTCCGCTTAACATCATATCATATTTGAGATATACATTTTATCTGCTTTTACCATTCTGATGATTAGATTATTGAAGATGGTGTCTTTGTTCTGGGAGCGATTAATTC